>NZ_JBIALR010000016.1:168696-176078 GCF_042873675.1 Kitasatospora sp. NPDC004614 | reverse complement strand
ACGAGGTTCCTGCCGCCCTGGTGGGTCTTGATCTCGTCCAGTGCGGTCTCGATCTCCCATCGCTGGGCGTAGAGCGCCGCGAGTTCCGCGGCCGGTGCGGCTGCGGGGTCCAGGATGCTGGTGACCAGCCGGTAGACGGTGCCGTCCTTGCCGCGCGGGCCCAGGGTGTACTCGATGACGCGGACCCGGATCGGGTCGGCGCGGCGGTTCTTGTCCCGGGCCGCGACGATCTCCGACAGGTAGGAGCCGTCGTCGAGTGAGGTCACGACCGGGAACACGGCGTCGCTCCTGGCCCGCCACAACAGGTCCGCACCGGTGCCAGTGGCGGCCCGCCACAGGTCGAACCCGCGAAAGCCCCGGTCGGCCAGCAGCAGCATCCCCTCGGACAGCGAAGTGAACAACTGCCGGGCCAGCACGGTCTCGTGGACCGCCAGCGGGGCGGCCTCGGCCGCGAACACCGCATGGGTGCCGCACTCGACCAGGGCCGCCACCCGCGCCTGCGGGTAGGCGCTCCTGCCCTGCCCCCGGCAGGTGCCGGGCCGGCCGAAGAACTCCGCGTTCGCCGCCGTGTCCGGCAGGTCGAAGGTGGTGCCGTCCACCGCGACCAGCCGCCAGTCGCGAAACCACGCGCCGACCGTCCCCTTCGTGGCCACCGGGTGGCAGACCCGGTCGAACAGGGCCCGCAGCGGCTCCGGACCCAGCCGCAGCCGGGCCCGACCGATCGCCGCCGTCGTCGGCACCCGCCAAGCCCCTCGCCCGCCCTCCCGCTCCAGGCCCTGGGTCAGCAGCCGCGCGACCTCCTCGTAGCCCTGCCCGCAGAACAGGCACATCGCCAGGACGAAGTACACGACCACCCGTGCCGGCAACAGCCGATGACGCCGCTCGACCCGGCCGCACCCGGCAATCACCTCATCAACCAGCTCGGGCGGGAACGCCCGCGTCAGCACTCCCAGCGCGATCCGGTCCGAGAACCGCTCACCCGCCGACGACTTCACCTGTCCAGGCCTTGGCACAACCAGCCCAACGACCAAAACCACACAAAGTCACCGGTATTGCATCTAGTGGCGCGAGTGGGGCCGGTGTGGCCGCCGAGACCCCCGGGAGACAGCGGATGGGAGCCTGTCCGCCCACTGCCGGCGCGGTGGCCCGTACCCTTGAGGGACAACGCGCCGGAACGAGGGGTAGTCACGTGTCACCGCGCCGCAACCGGATCCAGAAGTCCGAGGACCGCGAGAGCGCCGCGCCGATGGGCGGTGGGCTGCGGCGGGTGGAGTCGTACCGGGGCGAGGACTGGATCGTGCAGACCGTGGCCGGGACGGCGGGGCGGTTCTACCGGTGCCCGGGGTGCGATCAGGAGATTCCGCCGGGCGTCGGGCACGTGGTGGCGTGGCCGGATCACGGCAGTGGGGTGGACGACCGGCGGCACTGGCACCGGGCGTGCTGGGGAGCGCGGGAGCGCCGCGGCTCCAACCTGTTGCGGGGCCGCGGCGCTCCGAGGTACTGACGGCGGGTCAGGCGTCGCGCCGCTTCAGCACCAGGTAGCCGCCGAGCAGGGCGGCCGCCGCCCAGGCCGCGGAGATCGCCAGGCCCGTCCACGGGCCGTACGGGTGGTCGGAGGTCTGGTGGACCTGGAAGGCCGCCGAGCCCGCGCGGTCCGGGAAGTAGCGGGCCACGTTCTCCACCTTGGGGACGATCGACAGGATCGGCGAGACCAGCAGCAGGAACGGGACCAGGATGCCCAGCGACAGCACCTGGTTGCGCAGCATCATGGTGACGCCGATCGAGAACAGGCACAGCAGCGTCAGGTAGCAGGCCGCGCCGAACACCGCCCGCAGCACGTCGGGTTGGCCGAGATCGGTGTTGTACTGGCCGAGCGCCGCCTGGCCGAGGAAGAAGGCGGCGAACACCGTCGCCAGCGAGACCAGCAGCGCGAGGACGCCCAGCACCGCCGTCTTCGCCCCCATCAGGGGGCCGCGCTGCGGGACGGCCGCCAGCGACACCCGGATCATGCCGCTGGCGTACTCGTTGCCGACCGCCAATACGCCGAACACCACGATCGCCAGCGCGCCGAGCGTGATCCCGGCGAGCGAGGTGGTCGTCGGGTCGAACGGGTTCCGGTTGTGTTCGGTGAACTGGACGAAGTTCAGTCGGGTGAGCAGCGAGATCACGAAGCCCATCACGACCACCACCAGGAACGTGGCGACCAGCGTCCACACGGTGGAGCGGATGGTGCGGACCTTGGTCCACTCGGACTGCAGGACGGCGGGGAACGCGGCCATCTCAACTCTCCTTTCCGGCCCGGCGGGCATCCCAGTCGGCGCCCCACGCGGGCTGCTGTTGCTGCGGCGGGGGCGGGGTGGTGCCGGCCTCTGGGACGTCGGTGCGGTACTCCACGGAGTCCGCGGTCATCTGCATGAACGCCTCTTCCAGCGAGGCCTGTTGGGGGCTCAGCTCGTGCAGCGTGACGCCGTGCGCGGCGGCCAGGTCGCCGAGGAACACCGGGTCGCCGTCGACCACCTCCCAGGCCCCGTCCGGGCCCGGCTCGGCGGTCAGGCCGGCGCCGCGCAGCGCGTCCAGCAGCTGCTCCGGCTGCGGGGTGCGCAGGCGCACCGAGGAGCGAGAGTTCCGCTTGATGAACTCGGCCATCGGCAGGTCCGCGAGCAGCCGGCCGCGGCCGATCACCACCAGGTGGTCGGCGGTCAGCGCCATCTCGCTCATCAGGTGCGAGGAGACGAACACCGTGCGGCCCTCGGCGGCCAGCGACTTCATCAGCCGGCGGATCCACACGATGCCCTCGGGGTCGAGCCCGTTCACCGGCTCGTCGAACATCAGGATCTTCGGGTCGCCGAGCAGCGCCGAGGCGATGCCCAGGCGCTGGCCCATGCCCAGCGAGAACCCCCGGGCGCGCTTCTTCGCGACGGCGGTCAGGCCGACCAGTTCGAGCACCTGGTCCACGCGTTCGCGCGGGATCCGGTTCGACTGCGCCATCCACAGCAGGTGGTTGTAGGCGGTCCGCCCGGGGTGCGCGCCCTTCGCCTCGAGCAGCGCGCCGATCTCGCGCAGCGGGTTCTGGACGGAGGCGTAACTGCGGCCGTCGATGGTGACTTCGCCGGCGGTGGGCCGGTCCAGGTCGAGGATCATCCGCATCGTGGTGGACTTGCCGGCGCCGTTCGGGCCGAGGAATCCGGTGACCACGCCCTCCGGGATCCGGAAGCTCAGATCGTCCACGGCCAACTTGTCGCCATAACGCTTCGTCAGGTGGTGCAACTCGATCATGTGCCACTCCTTGGTCTGGGGCCAGGGTAGGGCAGAAGTGGATTAATCGGGCGATCGTCGTCCGGGGCGCGGCGCCCGGGGCCTACGGTGGAGCCATGACCTCCCCCAGCGCGCCGGTCGTTCGCGCGAACGGCACCGGCACCCCGCTCGTCCTACTGCACGCCTTCCCGCTCTCCGCGCGCATGTGGGAAGGACAACTGGAACGCGTACCCGGCCCGGCCGGGGACGATGCGTGGGTGGTCGCGCCGGACCAGCGCGGCTTCGGCACCGCCCCGCTCGGCGAGGAACCGCCGTCGCTGGACACCGCCGCCGACGACCTGGCGCACCTGCTGGACGAACTCGGCATCGAACAGGCCGTGCTCGGCGGCCTGTCCATGGGCGGCTACGTGGCGATGGCCTTCGCCCGCCGCCACCCCGAACGGCTGGCCGGCCTGATCCTCGCCGACACCAAGGCCACCCCCGACACCGACGCCGCCCGCGCCAACCGCGAACGCATCGCCACCACCGTCCTCGAACGCGGCAGCGTCGACCTGCTGAACGAGGAGAACACCGCGGAGAACCTGCTCGCCCCCGGCACCGACCCCGAACTCACCGACGCCGTCCGGCAGATGATCGCCGAGGCCGACCCGGCCGCGATCGCCTGGGCGCAGCGCGCGATGGCCGCCCGCCCCGACTCGCTGGAGGTGCTGGCCGCGCTGGAGGTGCCCGCCGCCGTCATCGTCGGCGAACTCGACACCGTCACCCCGCTCGCCGAGGCCCGGATGATGGCGGACGCCCTGCACGACGCCGAACTGACGGTCATTCCAGCGGTCGGCCACCTGTCCTCGCTGGAGGCCCCCGAGACCTTCAACGCCGCCGTCCGCTCCTTCCTCAAGCGCCTCAAGCTGCACGGCTCCTGACACGCCGAAAGGGCCCGGAGGAGGAGGCAACCTCCTCCGGGCCCTTTGCGACTGTTCTCAGCGGGCTGCCCCTCGCGGGGCCGCCGTCAGCGCGACTGCTGCGCCGGAACGCCCAGCGAGTCGTCGTTCGGCATCGTGGCCGCGGCGACCGCCGCACCGGTCAGGGTGGCCAGCATCTCGCGGACGTTGGTCAGCTGCGCGTTGATCGAGTCGCGGCGGTTGGTGAGCGCCGCCAGCTCGCGCTCCGACTCGCTGCGGACCCGGTCGGCCTTCGCGTTGGCGTCGGCCACGATGTCCTCGGCCTGGCGCTGCGCCGTCTCGATGGTCTGACGGGAGCGGCGCTCGGCGTCGGTGCGCAGCTTCTCCGCCTCCAGGCGGAGCTGCTCGGCGCGGTGCTCGATCTCGGCGAGGCGCTTCTCCGCCTTGGCCTGACGGGCCGCCAGGTCGCGCTCGGACTGCTCCCGGCGCTTGGCCAGGTTGGTCTCGAACTCCAGGGCGGCCTGCGCGGCCTTGGTGCGGGTCTCCTCGAAGAGGGCGTCCGCCTCCTCGCGCTTGTTCTGCGCGTCCTTGTTGGCCTCGGCGCGCAGCTGCGCCGCGTCCGACTTCGCCTTGTCGACGATGCGCAGGCCCTCGTCCTCCGCCTTGGCCTTGCGGTCCTTGGCGTAGTTCTCGGCCTCGGTGCGGACCTGCTGCGCCGCGGCCTCGGCCAGCTCGCGGTGCTGCTCGGCGGCGCGGTGCGCCTCGTCGCGCAGGTCCTTCGCCTCCTCCTCGGCGAGACGGAGGATCTTCTCGACGCGGGCGCCGAGACCGGCGTAGGAGGGCTCCGCCTCGGTGACCGCGGCCTGCGCGGTCTGGGTCTCCAGGTGGAGTTCCTCGATGCGCTTCTCCAGCGCGCTGATCCGGGAAAGCGCGCTGTCTCGGTCGGCCACCAGCTTGGCGATCCGCTCGTCGACCTGGGCGCGCTCGTACCCACGGCGTACCAGGTCGAAGCCGTGCGGGGAGTGACTGTCGCTCATGGGATTTCTGGGCTTCCTGTCGTCAAACCGCTGAGATGGTTGAGGGAATCCTGACACGGTACCGGAGTGTCAACGACGAAACGCCGTTGGTTCGCGGACAATGTCCGCTCAATCGGGTGGCGCGCCCCCGGAGCGATTGCCTCCCGATCGCGGAGAGCCCACCCCGGCACCGGCCTTGGGTCCTCCGTCCTTCTTGTTGCCCCCGTTGCTGTGGACCACCGGCGCGGGCGCCTCGAACGCCTCCAACGCCGACAGCACGTCCTGGACCCGAGAGATCTCGGTGTTGATGTCCTTCCGGCGGCGCACCAACTCGTCCAACTCCCGCTGGCCCTCGTCGGTCACGCGCTTCGCCTCGGCCTTTGCCTCGGCGAGCAGCCGCTCCGCCTCCTCGGCGGCAAGCCGCAGCTGCTCCTCGGCATCCGAGCCGGCCCGCCGGAGCCGCTTCTCCGACTCGTCGTCGGCGCGCTTGAGCCGGGACGCGGCCGCGTCGGCAGCCGCCTCCAGCTTCTCCTCGGACTCCATCTCGGCGGCCTTCAGCTTGGCCTCGGCCTTGATGATCAGCGCCTCGGCCCGGGTGGTGGAGTCGGCGAGCTTGTTCTCCGCTTCCTTCAGCAGACCCTCGGCCTTGCGCACCGCCGAGATCCGCACCCGGCCGGCCTCCGCCGACGCCTCCGACGTCAGGTCGGACGCCCGCGTCTCGGCCGCGGCGATCAGCTCCGCCGCCCGCTCCTCGGCCTCCGCGACCTGGGCCTGCGCCTGCTCCTCGGCCTCGGTCAGCTGCTCCTGGGCCGCCGTCACCAGCGCGTCCACCCGCTCGCCGGCGGACTTCATCGCCTGCGCGTTCTCCTTGCGGGCCCGCTCGTGCAGCGCCTCGATCTCGGAATCGGTGCGCTCGCGCAGCTCCTCCGCCCGGTTCCGGATCGCGGTGGAGTCCCGGCGGGCCTCCTTCAGCATCGCGTCCGCGTCCGAACGGGCCTTCTCGACCTCGGCCCGGCCCTGCGCCTCGGCGGTCGCGACCAGCCGCTCGGCCTCCTTGCGGGCCGCCGTGACCAGCGCGTCGGCCTGCTCCTCGGCCGCCGCGGCCGCCGCCAGCGCCTCCGCCTGGGCCTGCTCGGCGAGCTGCTCGGCGTCCGTGAACGCCTTCTTCAGTACCGACCTGGCCTGATCGCGGGTCGACTTGTCGTACGACTCCGCGGACTTGCGCAGCTCCGCGTCGAAGGCCTCCGCGCGGGCCCGGATGTCCGCGTCGAACTCCTCCGCCAGGGTGCGGGTCGCCAGCGCGTACTCCTCGGCCTCCGTGCGCGTCGCCGTCGCCCGCTCCTCGGCGTCCATCAGGGCCGCGGCCGCCAGCTCGTCCGCCTCGGCGAGGGTGCGCTGGGCCGCGGCCTCCGCGGCGGCCCGCTGCTGCTCGGCGAACTCGGCCGCCGAGGTGCTCAGTTCGGCGATCTCGCGGTCGGTGGTGGCGCGCAGCTCGGCGATCTTCTGCGCGGTGGCCTCGCGGAGCTCGGTGGTCTCGAGGTCGGTGAGGGCACGCAGTTCGGCGGTCTCGCGCTCGGCGACGGCGCGGAGTTCGGCCACCTCCTGCTCGGCGGCGGCGCGGAGTTCGGCGACGTTTCGCTCGGCGGTGGCGCGCAGTTCGCGGTCGTAGGCGGCGGCGCTCTCGCGCAGCTCCTGGTCGAACGCGACTGCGGCTTCGCGGAGTTCGGTGGTCTCGCGGTCGGCGACGGCGCGGAGTTCGGCCACCTCGCGGTCGGCGGTCACGCGCAGCTCGGACGTCTCCTGCTCCGCGACGGCACGGAGCTCGGCCACGTCGCGCGCGGCGGTCTCGCGGAGCTCGGTGGTCTCGAGGTCGGTGAGGGCACGCAGCTCGGTGGTCTCGCGCTCGGCGACGGCGCGGAGTTCGGCGACCTCCTGCTCGGCGGCGGCCCGCTTCTCGGTGATCTGCTTGGTCGCGGCCTCGTGCATGCCCGCCACCGACTGCCGGACCTCGGCGGCCTCCTGCTCGGCCTGCGCGACCAGCTCGGCGGCCTGCGCCTCGGCCTGCGCCCGCAGCTCCTCGGCGGTGCGTTCGGCACTCGCCCGGAGTTCGGCGGTCTCGCGTTCGGCGACGGCGCGGAGCTGGGCGGCGTCCTGTTCGGCGTCGGCGCGGAGTTCGGTGGTCTCGCGGTCGGTGGTGGCGCGCAGTTCGCGG
>NZ_JBIALR010000016.1:0-168600 GCF_042873675.1 Kitasatospora sp. NPDC004614 | reverse complement strand
GCGGTCGTAGGTGGCGGCGCTCTCGCGCAGTTCCTGGTCGAACGCGGTTGCGGCTTCGCGGAGTTCGGTGGTCTCGCGGTCGGCGACGGCCCGGAGCTCGGCCACCTCGCGCTCGGCGACGGCGCGCAGCTCGGCGGCGTCCTGTTCGGCGTCGGCCCGGAGTTCGGTGGTCTCGCGTTCGGCGACGGCGCGGAGCTGGGCGGCGTCCTGTTCGGCGTCGGCGCGGAGTTCGGTGGTCTCGCGGTCGGTGGTGGCGCGCAGCTCGCGGTCGTAGGTGGCGGCGCTCTCGCGCAGTTCCTGGTCGAACGCGGTTGCGGCTTCGCGGAGTTCGGTGGTCTCGCGGTCGGCGACGGCCCGGAGTTCCGCCACCTCGCGCTCGGCGACGGCGCGCAGCTCGGCGGTCTCCCGGTCGGCGACGGCGCGGAGTTCGGCCGTCTCCTGCTCGGCCGTGGCGCGCAGCTCGCTGTCGTAGGTCTCGGCGTCGGCGCGCAACTGCGCGGCCTCGGACCGGTCGGCGGCGGCTTCGGCGGCCAGCGCCTCGGCCTCGCCGCGGGCGGCGGCGAGCTGCTGGTCGGCTTCGGCACGGACCCGCTGGGCGTCCTGGGCGGCGGCCTTGCGGACGGCGGCGGCCTCACCGTCGGCGGCCTCGCGGATCGCGGTGGCCTCGGCCAGCTTCTCGGCGGTCTGCGCCTGCTCGCTCTCCAGGTCGGCGCGAGCTGCCTCGCGGGCGGCGGTGGCCTCGTCGCGGAGCGCCTGGGCGGCGGCCTCGGCCTGTTCGGCGAGGGTGCGGGCGGCGTCCTCGGCGGCGGCGCGGACGGCCCGGCCGGCCTCCTCGGCCTGCTCGCGGTGCTGCTCGGCCCACTGGGCGGCGTCGGCGCGGGTGGCTTCGGCGATGGCGTCGGCCTCGGCGCGGACGGTCTGGGCGGCGGCCTCGGCCTGCTCGCGGGCCAGGGCGGCGTCGCGTTCGGCGGTGGCCCGCTGCTCCTCGGCGGCGGTGTTCGCGGCGGCGAGCAGTTCGTCGCGGGCCTGCGCGGCGGTGGTGGTGAGCTTCTCGGCCTCGGCGCGGGCCCGGGTGAGGGTCTGCTCGGCGCGGCCCTGGATGGCGGCGGCCTGTTCGCGGGTCTCGGTTCGCAGCCGTTCGACCTCGGCGGCGGCGCCGGCGCGCAGCGCGTCCGCGTCGGTCTTGGCGCCGGTGAGCAGCTCCTCGGCCTGCTTGGCGGACTCCTCGATCTGGACGGCGGCCTGCCGGCGGGCTTCGGCGCGGACCCGGCCGGCCTCGGCCTCGGAGGCGGAGCGGTGTTCCTCGGCCTGCTCGCGGGCCTTGGCCGCGTCGGCCTGCATCCGTTCCAGCTGCTCGCGGATGGAGGCGGCGTCCTCCATGGCGGCGTTCTGCGCCTGCTCGACGGCCTCGCGGGCCTGCTCCAGCAGCGTCGTGGCCTCGGACTTGGCGTGCTCGACCAGCCGTTCGGCCTCGGCGGCGGCCTCGCCGCGGGTGTCCTCGGCGGCGGTGTTCGCGCGGGCGAGCACCTCCTCGGCCTGCTCGGCGGCCTGGGCCAGGCGCAGCGCGGCGTCCTTGGCGCCCTCGGCGCGGCCGGTCTCGGCGGCTTCGGCGTGCAGGCGTTCGGCTTCGGCGGCGGCCTGTTCGCGCAGTTCGGACGCGTTGCGTTCGGCGGTGGCCCAGTGCTCGGCGATCTCCTTCTCGGCGTCGGCGCGCAGCTCGTTGGCGACGGACTCGGCGGCGCCGCGCAGGCGTTCGCTCTCCTCGGAGGCGGCGGCCTTGGCGGCGTCGGCCTCGGCCTGGGCGGTGGAGGCGGCGGCCTTGATCAGTACGGCTTCGCGGGTGGCGGCGGCCACCATCTTGGCGATCTCGGCCTTGGCGGTCTGCGAGCGCTGTTCGCTGGCGGCGTCGCCGTCGGCGACCTTGCGTTCGGCTTCGGCGGCGGCTTCGGCCTGCAGGCGTTCGGCGGCGGCGAGGGCCTCCTCGCGCATCCGGGCGGCCTCGGTGCGGGCCCGTTCGGCCTCGGCGAGGGCCTCGGCGCGCAGCCGCTCTATCTCGGTCTGGGCGCCGACCAGGGCGGCTTCGGCGCGCTCCTGGTCGGCGAGGGCCTGCCGCTTGAGGGCGGTGATCTCGGCTTCGGCGGCGGCGAGCTTCTGTTCGGCGGCGGCGTGCGCCTCGGCCAGCTGCTGCTGGGCGGCGGTGGCGGCGGCGACGCGTTGTTCTTCGGCCTGGGCGCCGGTCTGCTGGGCCTGCTCGGAGGCGGCGCGCAGCAGGCGTTCGGCGTCGGACTGGGCGCGCATCAGGGCGGCTTCGGCGCGGGCCTGGGCCTCGCCGCGGGCGGCGTCGACGTCGGCGGCGGTCTGCGCGCGGGCCTGGTCGGCGAGGGCGGCGGCCTCGGCGCGGACGGCGGCCATCATCCGGTCGGCCTCGGCGCGGGCCTCCTGGAGCAGGCGCTGGGCCTCCTGCTCGGTACCGGCGCGGGTCTGCTCCGCCCAGTTGACGTTTTCGTTGACGTGGCGTTCGGCGGCGGCCCGGAACTCGGCGAGTTCCTCCTCCAGCCGGCGGCGCCGGGCGTTGAACTCGGCCTCCAGCTGGGAGGTGCGTTCGGCGGCCTCGGCCATCATCCGCTGGGTCGCGGCCTGGGATTCGCGGAGCTGGCGTTCGGCGTCCGCGCGCAGCGCCTCGGCCTGCATCTCGGCGTTGCGCAGGAGTTGTTCGGCCTGGCCGGAGACGGAGTCGAAGGCACGCGGCTGGGCGAGCTGCCGGCGGGCCTCGTGGAGCTTGGCCCGGAGCACTTCGACCTGGTAGGCGAGGTCGTCGGCGTGCTCGATCGTCTTGTCCCGCTCCTTGCGGGCCTTCTCCAGCTCGGCCTCGAACTTGGAGAGGTGATCTTCAACGCGGTCGTAGCCCCGCACTCCGCGGTCCCGCCCATCTCCTGGTCGCGTCCTCGACCGCTCCGTTCCGCCCCCTGGCCTTGCCGGGGCCGGACCGGCTCGGTCCTTGCCATCGCTCCGCCGTCCGGGTGGACTCCTGAGCGATCTGTTGCCTCTGGAGAATGGTGACAGATCCGAACGGCGACCGTTCGGCCGTGCCCGCGTCGTGGACTCCCCTGCGGTGCGCGGACCGGAGGTACCTGCGCACCTGGGCATTGTAGTGGGAGCGGTGGCGGGGGGAATGGGGGCGAGGTCCTTTTCGGAAGTTACCGCCCAGTTCGTTACCGCCCCGTCAGGTTCCGTACGGGCGTCGGCCGGGCCCTGTACCAGCCCCGTTCGGGGTCGTACGGCTCAGAGCCCGTCTGCCCGTTCAGTGCTCGCCCGGCTCCGCGCTGGTGACCAGCTCGGTCAGCACGCCGCCGCAGTCCTTGGGGTGCAGGAAGGTGATCCGCGAGCCCATCGAACCGCGCCGGGGCTCGTCGTACAGCACCCGCACGCCCTTGGACTTGATGTCGGCGGCATCCCCATCGACATCCGCCGTCCCGAAGGCGATGTGGTGCACGCCCTCACCGTTCTTGGCCAGCCACTTGGCGACCGTGGAGTCGTCCCGGGTGGGCTCCAGCAGCTGCAGGTAGGAGGCGCCGCCGTCCCCGGTGTCGTTGATCTTCAGCATGGCCTCGCGGACGCCCTGCTCCTCGTTGACCTCGGAGTGGAACACCTCGAAGCCGTAGGTGCTGCGGTAGAACTCGACCGTCCGGTCCAGGTCGAAGCAGGCGATGCCGATGTGGTCGATGCGGGTCAGCACGGGGGCCTCCGAAGGCGTTGAGGGGTGGCACTCAGTGCAGCGCATGGCGGCGACCGCACGCCAGCAGCACGCCTTGCGAGTCTGCTCACATCGGAGTTTCCCGTGGTGGAACTTCCCGGAACTGGCACGGTGTTCACTGGAAGGTGCCAGTAGCGCTGATCACATCCTCGCGGCGGTGACGCGGCGGTAACGGATCAGTACATTGACCGCATCCCCATACCCTCTGGTCCGACGCGCGAAGGGGCTCGTCCATGACTACTTCTGTGATCGTCGCAGGTGCGCGCACTCCAATGGGCCGCCTGCTCGGCTCGCTCAAGGGTTTCTCCGGCGCCGAACTGGGCGCCTTCGCGATCAAGGCGGCGCTGGAGCGGGCCGGTGTCTCCGGCGAGCAGGTCCAGTACGTGATCATGGGCCAGGTGCTGCAGGCCGGCGTCGGCCAGATGCCCGCCCGCCAGGCCGCCGTGAAGGCCGGCATTCCGATGAGCGTGCCCGCGCTCAGCATCAACAAGGTCTGTCTGTCCGGCCTGGACGCCATCGCACTGGCCGACCAGCTGATCCGGGCCGGCGAGTTCGACATCGTGGTGGCCGGCGGCCAGGAGTCGATGACCAACGCCCCGCACCTGCTGCCGAAGTCCCGCGAGGGCTTCAAGTACGGCGCCATCGAGATGCTCGACGCGATGGCCCACGACGGCCTGACCGACGCCTACGAGAACATCCCGATGGGCGAGTCCACCGAGAAGCACAACACCCGTCTGGGCATCGGCCGCGAGGTGCAGGACGCCATCGCCGCCGCCTCCCACCAGCGCGCCGCCAAGGCGCAGGCCGACGGCGTGTTCGAGGCCGAGATCGTTCCCGTCGCGATCCCGCAGCGCAAGGGCGACCCGGTGCTGTTCAGCCAGGACGAGGGCATCCGCGCCGACACCACCGTCGAGGGCCTGGCCAAGCTGCGCCCGGCATTTACCAGGGACGGCACGATCACGGCCGGCACCTCCTCGCAGATCTCCGACGGCGCCGCCGCCGTCGTGGTGATGAGCAAGGCCAAGGCCGAGGAGCTGGGCCTGACCTGGATCGCCGAGATCGGCGCGCACGGCAACGTCGCGGGCCCGGACAACTCGCTGCAGTCGCAGCCGTCCAACGCGATCAAGCACGCCCTCGCCAAGGAGGGCCTGGAGGTCGTCGACCTCGACCTGATCGAGATCAACGAGGCGTTCGCCGCCGTCGCCCACCAGTCGATGAAGGACCTGGGCGTCAGCGACGAGATCGTCAACGTCAACGGCGGCGCGATCGCGCTCGGCCACCCGATCGGCATGTCCGGCGCCCGCGTGGTGCTGCACCTGGCGCTGGAGCTGCAGCGCCGCGGCGGCGGCGTCGGCGCGGCCGCGCTGTGCGGCGGCGGCGGCCAGGGCGACGCCCTGATCGTCAAGGTCCCCGCGCAGGGCTGACCGATCCTCAAGTCCCCGTGAGGCGGCGCCTGCCGCTTCACGGGGCTCCCGTCTTTTGTGCTGCGAGGAGCAACCCGATGGCCGATGTGGCGACGCTGGTCGAGCAGGCCCGGCAGGGCCACCCCCGGGCGGTGGCCCGGCTGATCACCTTGGTGGAGAACGCCGCCCCCGAGCTGCGCGAGGTGATGGCCGCGCTGGCCCCGTACAGCGGGCGGGCGTACACGGTGGGCCTGACCGGCTCGCCCGGCGTGGGCAAGTCCACCTCGACGTCCGCGCTGGTGACCGCCTACCGCAAGCTCGGCAAGCGGGTCGGGGTGCTCGCCGTCGACCCGTCCTCGCCGTTCTCCGGCGGGGCGCTGCTCGGCGACCGGGTGCGGATGCAGGAGCACGCCACCGACCCGGAGGTGTTCATCCGCTCGATGGCCACCCGCGGCCACCTCGGCGGCCTGTCCTGGGCCGCCCCGCAGGCGCTGCGGGTGCTGGACGGGGCGGGCTGCGACGTGATCCTGGTGGAGACCGTCGGCGTCGGCCAGTCCGAGGTGGAGATCGCCGCGCAGGCCGACACCTCGGTGGTGCTGCTGGCGCCCGGGATGGGCGACGGGATCCAGGCCGCCAAGGCGGGCATCCTGGAGATCGGCGACGTGTTCGTGGTCAACAAGGCCGACCGGGACGGCGCGGACGCCACCGCCCGGGAGCTCAACCACATGCTGGGCCTGGGCGAGTCCCGGCAGGCCGGTGACTGGCGGCCGCCGATCGTGAAGACCGTGGCCGCCCGCGGCGAGGGCGTGGACGAGCTGGTCGAGGCGCTGGAGAAGCACCACGGCTGGCTGGCCGAGACCGGTGAGCTGGCGGCCCGCCGCCGGCGCCGGGCCGCCCAGGAGGTCGAGGCGATCACGCTGGCCGCGCTGCGGGCCCGGATCGGCGACCTGCGCGGCGACCGCCACCTGGACGCGCTGGCCGGTCAGGTCGCCGACGGCACGCTCGACCCGTACACCGCCGCCGACCGGCTGGTCGCCGAACTGACCGGCTGAGCGAGGCTGTTCAGCTCCGGCCGCGCAGCGCCCGCAGGTGCTCGGCGATCGGGGCGAGGGCGGCGTACATCGCGTCCAGCTGCTCGTCGGTGAGCCGGTCGACGAAGTGCTCGCGGACGCTGCGCACATGGTCGGGGGCGACCTTGCGCAGCGTCTCCCAGCCGTGCTCGGTCAGGTGTGCGTAAAGACCGCGGCGGTCTCCGGGGCACTCCTGGCGCAGCACCAGGCCGGCCGTCTCCATCCTGGTGATCTGGTGGGAGAGGCGGCTCTTGGACTGCATGGTGGAGGTGGCCAGGTCGGTCATCCGCATCCGGCGCTCGGGGGACTCGGAGAGGACGACGAGGATCTCGTAGTCGTTGATGGCGAGGTTGTGGGCCTGCAGTTCCCGGCTCAGCTGGTGTTCCAGCAGCTTGCCGACCTCCAGGTGGGCGCGCCAGAACCGCTGCTCACGCGCGTCCAGCCAGGGCGCGTCCTCCTCCGTGGGGGAGGCGGGGACCGCCGGCGCTTCGGTCACAGGAGTATTCATGTGATCGAGTATAGCCGACATTGTTCAATGTTGTACAAATTCACCCGTGGCGGAAGCGTGTAAGGACGGTGTGCTGCGGGCGGACTGATACGTACCCGCACCACCGCCCTGCCGCCTGGCCGGGGTTGAAACGAACATGCTCAATTACCGGGGTGCACTCGGCCGGTGACGGCATGTTAGGCATAATCGCGCCCATGACGACGCGGAGCGCGAACTTCCATTCGATAGCCGACGGCGTGTACGCCTGGCAGCCCGAGCAGCGCGGATGGGGCCTGGCCAACTGCGGCCTGGTCGCCTCCGGCCGCACCGCGCTGTGGATCGACACCCCGTACGACCGCAAGCTCGCCGGCCAGTTCCTGGACCGCACCCGCGGCGTCCTGCCCAAGGGCGTCACCGTCGACCGGATCGTCGTCACCCACGCCAACGGCGACCACATGTGGGGCGCCGGCGTCCTGCCCGACGCCGAACTCATCACCACCCACGAGGCGCTGCACCACATCGCCTACGAGCCGAGCCCCGAGCAGCAGCACGCCCTGCTGCAGAGCCTCGACCCGGCCACCGACACCGGCTCCTACCTGCACGAGCACTTCGGGTGCTTCGACTGGGCCGACACCCCGCCGATCCAGCCCGACACCGTCTTCACCGGCGAACTCGAACTGCGCGTCGGCGACATCCCGGTGCAGATCAGCAGCCTCCCGCCGGCCCACACCAGCGGCGACCTGATCGTCCACCTGCCCACCCGCTCCACCGTGTTCACCGGCGACATCGTGTTCGGCTCCACCGCCGACCGCCCCGGCGACCACCCCGTGCACTGGGCCGGCCCGCTCGGCAACGTCATCGACGCCGTCGAACGCGTCCTCGCCACCGGCGCCGAGACCATCGTCCCCGGCCACGGCCCGCTGCTCACCCGCTACGACCTGCGCGCGCACGCCGAATACCTCGGCCACGTCCGCGACCGCGCACACGCCCTGCACGCCGCCGGCATCCCGGCCGGCGAGGCCGCGCGCACCGTCATCGACGAACGCCGCTACCCCGAACTCGGCCTGCCCGAACGGCTGCTGATCACCATCGCCACCGAATACCGGCACCTCGACGGCAGCGAACCGCCCGCCATGATGGAGGTCTTCGGCCGGATGGCCGGCTTCGCCCGGCAGCGCGGCGCCGAAACCGCCGCCAGCACCGCCTGACCCCCGCCCCGCGCCGACGACACCCCCCGAGGACCCGATGGTCGTGATCCTGTACGTCCTGGCCGGCGCCGCCCTGGCCGCAGGACCCCTGCTCTGGCTCCTCCGCCGCGCCGCCCAGGACACCCAGGCCGCCGAACGGCGCGCCACCGAAGCCGACACCTCGGCCCGCGCGGCCACCGCCCGCACCGAGACCGCCGAACAGCGCGCCCGCGCCGCGGACAGCACCGCCCGCGCCGCCGACGCCGTCGCCTCGGCCGCCGAAGCCCGCGCCGAGGCGGCCGAGGAACGCGCCCGCGCCGCCGACACCTCGGCCCGCACCGCGGAGGCCCAGCGCACCGTCGCCGAGACCCGGTACGCCGCCGCCCTGCGCGAACTCGGCCACCTCGCGCACGAGCGGCTGCCCGCCGCCACCACCGCGCTCACCCACCCCCGGACGCCCGTCCCCGGGCCGCTCGACACCACCGGCGGCACCGAGGAACTCCACCACGCCCTGGACACCGCGCTCACCGCCGCCGTCCGGGCCGTGCTCGCCGAACGCGACCGCACCGACGCCGCCGCCCGGGCCGCGCTGCGCGGCGCCGCGTCCAAGATCCAGGCCCTGCTGATCCAGGTCCGCTCGCTGCTGGAGGAGATCCAGCTCAGCGTCGACGACCCGCGACTGCTGGCGCTCGACTTCCGCAACGAACTGACGCTGCGCCGGGTCCAGTCCCTCGCGGTGCTCTCCGGCGCCTGGCCCGGCATGACCCGGGAGGCCTCGCCGCTCGCCGAACTCTGCGTCGGCGCGCAGTCCCGGGTGGCCGGCTACGCCCGCATCGAGATCACCAACCACCTGCGCGAACCCCGCCTCGCGGTGGCCGCGCGGGCCGCCGAACCCGTCGCCATCGCGCTCGCCGAGATCCTCGGCAACGCCACCGCCTACTCCCACCCCGAGACCCGGGTGGTGGTCTCCATCGAACAGGGCAGCTCCGGCGCCCTCGTGGTGGTCGACGACATGGGCGTCGGCATGGAACCCGACCAACTGGAGCGGTCCGGCGACCTGCTGGACGGCCAGGCCGAGGTCCTGCTCACCGAACTCGGCGACCCGCCGCAGGCAGGCTTCGCCGTGATCGGCCTGCTCTGCCGACAGTTCGGCTTCGGCTGCCGGGTCGAACCGTCCCCGTACGGCGGGGTGCGCGCCATCCTGCGACTGCCCGCCGACCTGCTCACCCTGACCGACCCGGCCGCCCCGCTCTCCGCGCTCGCCCCCCGCCCGATCACCCAGACCACACCGGTGTTCGACGCCGGCGACGCGCTGCCCACCCGCAAGCGCCGCAGCCCGCGCGTCCCGCAGCAGGACGCGCCGTCCCCCCTCCCGTCCCCGGCGGGCAGCACCCCCGACCGGGCCCGATCCGCGTGGTCGGCCCTGCAGTCCGGCACCCTCGCAGGCCGCAGCGCCGTCCACCACAACCCGGGCCCCGACGGACCCGCCGCACCCGAAGGAGTCGAAGCCCCGTGACCACCCAGCTCCGCCGCCACACCGAGGACCTCTCCTGGGTCCTCACCCCGCTGCTCGACCTGCCCGGCGTGCAGAACGCCGTCATCGCCACCGGGGACGGCCTGGTCACCGGCCACTCCGCCGACCTCGGCCGGGACAGCGCCGACCGGGTCGCCGCGATGACCGCCTCGCTGCACGCCGCCGCCCGCGCCTTCACCGTCGCCTTCACCGAGGCCGACCAGGTCCGGCTCACCCAGACCGTCGTCGAGTCCGACCTCGGCTACGCCGTCGTCACCCCGGCCGGCGCCAACTCCTCGCTCGCGGTGTTCGCCGTCCCCGGCGCCGACCTCGGCACCATCGCCTACCAGATGCAGGTCCAGGTCGCCGCGCTCGCCAGAGCCCTCGCCAGCCCCGCCCGGGAGGCGAGCGGGACATGACCACACCCAGCGGACCGCACCGCCGACTCGTTCCCGCCTACCTCGCCACCCAGGGCCGCGACCTCGCGCCCGGCAAGCACAGCCTGGACCGGCTCAGCATCCTGCACGCCGCCGCCGACCTCCCCGCCGGACTCGGCGGCGAACACCGCCAGTTATGGGAACTGGTCCGCCCCGGCGCGCTGACCGTCGCCGAGGCGGCCGCCCACCTCCGGCTCCCGGTCAGCGCGACCGTCTTCATCGTCGCCGACCTGGCCGAGCGCGGCGCCCTCAAGGTGCGCGCGCCGATTCCCTCCGCCCAGCCGGTCAACCGGGACCTCGCCGAAAGGCTCCTCAGTGGACTTCGCGCCCTCAAGTAGCACGGGCAGCAGCCCCGTTTACCTCCCCGCCACCGACCCGATCCTGATGAAACTCATGGTCACCGGGCCGTTCGGGGTCGGGAAGACCACCTTCGTGCGCTCGCTGTCGGAGATCCCGACACTGCACACCGAGGAGACCATGACCGCCCAGGGCATCCCGGTCGACGACACCGCCCGGATCCCCGGCAAGACCGCCACCACCGTCGCCGTCGACTTCGGACGACTCACCCTGCCCGGCGGCGACCTCGTCCTCTACCTGTTCGGCACCCCCGGCCAGCGCCGCTTCCTGCCGCTCTGGGAAGACCTCGCCCGCGGCGCCCTCGGCGCACTGATCCTCGCCGACACCCGCCGCCTCGCCGACGCCTTCGACGCCATGGACCTCATCGAGGAAGCCGGCCTGCCCTACGCGGTCGCCGTCAACCGCTTCCCCGACACCCCGCCGATCGAACTCGACAAGATCCGCGCCGCGCTCGACCTCGACCCGGCCACCCCGCTGATCGAATGCGACGCCCGGGAACGCGCAGGCTGCCTGGACGCCCTGATCGCCCTCACCGAGCACGTCCTGGACCGCCTCCCGCAGGAGACCGCCCAATGACCCGCACCGCCCTCTACGGGCCGCAGTTCGCCGCCCAGCCGCACGCCCACTACGCCCGGCTGCGCGACCGCGGCCCGCTCGCGCCCGTCGAACTCGCCCCCGGCATCGACGCCTGGCTGGTCACCGACTACCACGTCGCCCTGGAAGTCCTCCGCGACACCGACACCTGGACCCGCGACTCCCGCGTCTGGCAGGCCACCCAGCCCGCCGACTCCCCGATCATGCCGATGCTCGGCTGGCGCCCCACCGCACTCTTCAACGACGGCGCCACCCACGCCCGCTACCGGCAGGTCATCACCGACAGCGTCGGCATCATCGAACCCCACCTGCTGCAACGCGACACCACCGCCGTTGCCGAACAGCTCATCTCCGAATTCGCGCACACGGGCAAGGCCGACATCCTCGCCCAGTACGCCTACCGGCTCCCGCTGCTCATCCTCTGCTCCTGGTACGGCATCCCCGACCAGGACCTCGACCGGATCAGCGCCGCGATGAACGACTCCTTCGAATCCTCCACCGGCGCCATTGCCGCGTACGCCGACCTGGTCGCCGTCATCACCGGCCTGGTCGCCGAACGCCGCACCGCACCCCGGCACGACCTGATCTCCGCCTTCATCAACCACCCCGCGCGACTCGGCGACGACGAGGTCGTCCGGCACATCACCCTCACCCTGATGGCCGGCCACGAACCCACCGCCAACCTCACCGCCAACGCGCTGCTCCGCATGCTCTCCGACGACCGCTACGCCGGCTCCCTGCACAGCGGCGCGCTCAGCGCGCACGACGCGGTCAACGAAGTCCTCTGGACCGACCCCCCGCTCTCGAACTTCGCCCCGCACTACACCCGGCGCAACATCGTCTTCCACGGCACGCCGATCGCCCCCGACCAGCCCGTGCTGATCTCCTACGCCTCCGCGAACGCGCAGGCCGCGCTCCCTCCCTCGGAGAGCGAGTCCCTCGGCGGCTCCTACGCCCACCTCGCCTGGGGCGCCGGCCCGCACCGCTGCCCCGCCCGCCAGCCCGCGGTCCTGATGGCCGTCACCGCGATCGAACACCTCATCAGCCGCCTCACCGACCTCCGGCTCGCCGTCCCCGCCGACCAGATCCTCTGGCGCCAGGGCCCGGTCCACCGGGCACTGGTCTCCCTCCCGGTCGAGTTCACAGCCCTGTAAGGGGGATGCACCACCAGGGGCGCGGGGAACTGCGCGAAGCGGAAGGATCCGACCGCGAGATCGCGACGCAGGACAGTGACTTGCACGTGCTCGCGACCTGACCGTGGGGCCGGCGCTTGTCGCGCAGTTCCCCGCGCCCCTGGTGGTGCTCTCCCTGGTTCTCGCGCCCTTACAGCCCGAATCGGCGGCCGAGCTCCCCGAGCCCCGGAATCGCCTGCGTGGTGTGCTGCTGGTGCGGGACCGCCGACTGTTCGCCGACGACGCCGACCGACTTCTCGGCCATCACCGTCTCCGACGATTGCATCAGCACCTGCCCGGCCCCGATGAACTCGAACTGGTGCTCCTCGCCGCTCGCGCCGCCGATCCCGGTCAGGTGCCGGATGCCGCCGAGGACGCCGTGCAGGTAGCTGTGGTCGTAGTGGTGGCAGGGGGCGGGGCAGTCGGCCCAGCCGACCAGGGCCTCGGGGTCGACCCGTAGCGGGGGTTCGACGAAGTGCACGGGGCCGTTGGACGCGGCGACGAACTTGCCGGTGCCGATCAGGGTGAGGAACCCGGGGATGATCGACTGCTTGAGTCGCAACGTCGGCTCGAAAGCCAGCAGGTTGCCGGACCGGACGGTCAGGTTGCCGTCCTCCAGGTCGTAGGAGTTGAGGTCGTACGCGCGGTCGGCGAGCAGCAGCTTGCCGCGTCCCTCGGCAACGACCCAATCCGACGCGTGCAGTGGGGAGTTGAAGTTCTGTTCGAGGACCCGGTCGAGGACTCCGCGGCCGATCCCGGAGAAGCGCATCTCGCCGTAGTAGGCGATCATCTTGCCCTTCTGCAGGTAGTACGCGCCGTTCAGGTCCACCGAGAAGCAGTACGGGTTGACGTTGTCGTTGACAGGCAGGGTGTGCGGGTCCCAGACCTGCGGGCCGTCGGCGCCGGGGGGCTGCATCAGCGGGGCGTGGGACGGGGGAGGGGGGTAGGACATCAGAGCTTCACCTCGCTGGCCTGCACGTACACCATGCCGTGTCCGGAGAGTTCGAGCTGGAAGGCCTCGCCGGAGCCGCGGCCGATCATGTCGCGCCAACCGAGCGCGCTGGAGAGCTTGTTGGTGACCTGGCCGCGGTGTGCGACGTAGGCCTGCGGGTCGACGTGGACGGGTGCTCCGGGGGAGATGGGGAGTTCGACGACGCCGCCGTGGGCGAGCATGGCGACCGCGCCCTTGCCGCTGAGCTGGGTGGTGAACAGCCCTTGCCCGGTGACCTGGCCGCGGACCACGCCCATCAGGCCGCCCTGCTGTCCCATGAACATGGTGGACTGCTGGAGGCTGCCCTCGAAGGCGAGCAGCCGGTCGGCCTCGACGTACAGGGTGTCGCCGGCCAGGTCGACGACGTGCACGTGGTGGCCGCCGTGGCCGAACATCACGGTGCCGTGGCCCTCGACGGTCATCAGTGGGGTGTCCTCGTTGGCCACCCGGCGTCCGATCATCGACATGACGCCGCCCTGGCCGCCCATCAGGTTGGGCTTGAAGGTGACTTCGCCGGTGTAGCCGAGCATCGCGCCGCGCTGGGAGAGGATCCGCTGGCCCGGGAACACCTGGGCGGAGACCATCTTGTGGTTGATCAGGGTGAAGGCCATCAGGCGTCGCCTCCGAAGGTCAGGCGCTCGGAGGGCTGGACGTAGACCAGCCCGTCGCCGGTGAACTCGACCTGCATGGCCTCGCCGCCGCCCTCGCCGATCAGCGTGGTCCAGCCGGCGCCGGACTTGAGGGCGCGGTTCAGGTTGCCGGTGTGCGCGACGTACGCGCCGGGGTCGACCCGCAGCGGCAGGCCCTGGGCGACCCGGAGTATCACCGCGGGGCCGTGCGAGGTGACGGCGGCCCAGCCGTGGCCCTCGACCTTGGTGGTGAACAGGCCGTTGCCGCTCGCCATCCCGTTCAGGCCGGTGAAGGAGGTGCCGGTGCGCAGCGACGCCTCGGTGCAGAGCAGGTTGTCGGACTCGACGAACAGCGTCTCGCCGTTCAGCCGGACCAGATTGATCTCGGTGGCCTTGTCGGCGAAGTAGCAGGTGCCCTGCCCCTTCACCTCCATGACCTCCATGCGCTCGCCGGTGAGCCGGCGGGTGACCATGCCGCGCAGGCCGTCGCCGCCGCCGGTGAGCTTCTTGAAGCCCATCTGCCCGGTGTAGGCGACCATCGAGCCGTTGCGTGCCTTGACGGTGTCCCCGGCGAGATCGACGGCGAGGACCTTTGACCCCTGGAGTCGGAACTGTGCCACGTTGGGGAATGTAGCGGCCCCCGCCCCGGTGTGGGGAGAGGGCCGGGCGAGCCGGTACGGAACCGGCACATCGGACGCGTCGTCAGGCGGCCTGCGGCAGCGCCCCGGCGGAGGTCTCGACCTCCAGCAGCGAGGCGGAGTGCCGCTCGGCCTCGAACGCGACGACGCCGCCGCGCAGGCCGAACAGCCGCTTGGAGAGCATGATCCAGAGCACCGCGGCGATGTTCAGCAGCAGCGTGCAGATCTTCAGCACGCTGACGTGCTCGGTGAGTTCGTAGACCTCCAGCGGCAGGAACGCGGCGGTGGCGACCACGGTCAGGTACTCGGCCCAGCGCTGCCCCCACCACAGGCCGAACGCCTCGACGATCTCGACCAGCGCGTAGACCACGAGCGCGGCGGCGACGTAGATCAGGGTGTTGTGCTGGTAGTCGAAGGTCTTGCGGATGGTGTCGACGATCGGCGAGTGGTCGAGGTCGTAGTGGAAGTGGTCGGTGACCGGCTTGAAGACGGTGAGGTTCTCGTCGAAGATCCGGCGCACCGCGTCCTGGCTGTTGGAGAACTTCCACACCGCCCAGGCGGCGATCACGATCAGCACGCCGCGCAGCAGCCGTTCGACGGCCAGGAAGCGCAGGATGAACAGGTCGCGCAGGGCCTTGCCGCGGGGCACCAGCGGCGCCTCGTCGGCGGGGCCGGAGCCGTGCGGCTCGCCGAGCGCGAAGTCACCGCAGCGCAGGCAGCGCCAGGCGGTGCCGAGGGCGGTGGTGGCGTGCAGCCGCTCGCGCAGGTCGGTCTCGTCGGGCGCGTAGGTGATGTGGCCGCGCCGGGCACAGGTGTGCCGGTCCCAGTCTCGTCTCAGCATAGTGTGCTTCCCCCCGTTGCTCTGCGGGCCTGCTGTTCAGGCCGCGCGCAGCACAGCAGGATAGGGGGTCCGGGGTCGGCCGCGACGGCGGGTCGGTGATAATAGGTCTGGTTTGTGCATCCGTTCACAAACCCAGCCGCCCGACGTGCCTGTGAGGAATCCCCGTGAAGAGCATCGCCGCCGTCCACCGTCTGCGCCTGGTCTCCGGCCCCGAGGGGCTGTCCTTCATCCTGCTGCTGATCTGCTCGGTGCTGAAGCGCACCACGAGCTTCAACGCGGTGCCAGTGATGGGCATGGTGCACGGCGTGCTGTTCGTGCTGTACGTGGTCTTCCTGGTGCAGGCGTACCAGGCCCGCCGCTGGGAGCCGAAGCGCGCCCTGCTGATGTTCGTGCTGTCGGTGCTGCCCACCGGCGGGTTCTTCGCCGAGCGGATGCTCGCCAAGGAGGAGCGCGGCGAGCTGGACGCGGCGAAGCCGGCCACCGCCTGACGTCAGGACAACGTGGTGCGCGGCGGTCGGGCCTCTTCGTGGGAGGCCCGACCGCCGCGAGCTTTTGTGCTACCCGGTGGGGGTCAGTTCACGTTGACGCCGGTCCAGGCCGCCGCCACCGCGTTGTACTGGGTGGAGGTGGCGCCGTACAGGTCCTTCGCCGCGTTCAGGGTCGCGGTGCGCGCGGCCTTGTAGTTGGTGGTGGAGGTCATGTAGACGGTCAGCGCCCGGTACCAGATCTGCGCGGCCTGGTCCCGGCCGATGCCGGTGACGGCGGCGCCGCTGTAGGTGGGCGAGTTGTAGCTGACGCCGTTGATGGTCTTGGCGCCGCTGCCCTCGGCCAGCAGGTAGAAGAAGTGGTTGGCGACGCCCGAGGAGTAGTGGACGTCCTTGCTGCCGACGGTGGAGGACCAGTAGTCGGCGGACGCGCCGTCCTTGGAGGGCTTGTCCATGTAGCGCAGCGGCGTGCCGTTGCCGTTGATGTTGATCAGCTCGCCGATCAGGTAGTCCGGCACGTCCTTCGACAGGTTGGCGTAGAACTCCACCATGGAGCCGAAGATGTCGGAGGTCGCCTCGTTCAGGCCGCCGGACTCGCCCGAGTAGTTCAGGCCGGCGGTGTTGGAGGTGACGCCGTGGCTCATCTCGTGGCCGGAGACGTCCAGTTCGGTCAGCGGGTGGGTGTTGGACGCGCCGTCGCCGTAGGTCATGCAGAAGCAGCTGTCGTCCCAGAAGGCGTTGACGTAGTTGCTGCCGTAGTGGACCCGGCTGTACGCGCCGACACCGTCGTTGCGGATGCCGTTGCGGCCGAAGGTGTTCTTGTAGAAGTCCCAGGTGACGGCCGCGCCGTACTGGGCGTCCACCGCCGCGGACTCCTTGTTGGAGGCCAGGCCGTTGCCCCAGGAGTTGGTGGTCTTCGAGTACAGGGTGCCGCTGCCGGAGGTCTTGCCCGCCAGCGTGGTCGTGTACTGGTTGCCGCGGGTGGCGTCCTTCAGCGTGTAGGTGCTGCCGGTCAGCGTGGTGGTCAGCGAGACGTTGCCGACGAAGACGCCGTTGCCGGTGCCGGTCGCGTTGGCGGTCTGGATCTCCTCGTGGGTGGAGAGGATCTCGCCGGTGTTCGCGTCGGTGACCAGCTTCTGGCGGCTCGGGGTGCCGTCGGCCCGCATGCCCTCGACGGTGGTGCGGTAGGCCAGGCGCGGGGCGCCGTCGGCGGCCCAGACCACCAGCTCGGAGTTGCCGGTGGCGCCGGAGACCGAGGTCAGGGCGGCCTCGTCGGCGTCCTTGGTGATGCCGACGGTGGACTGCACCGCGCCGGTCGCCTTGCCGGCGGCCTGGGCGGCCGTCAGCTTCGGGCTCAGCGAGGCGGGGGCCAGGCTGCCGGAGACGGCCTTGTCGGAGGAGCGGACCTGGCCCTTGGCGTCCTGGTGCACGACCAGGTCGCCGCCGAGCACGGGCAGCCCGTTGAAGGTGCGCTCGTAACGGAGGTGGCGGGTGCCGTCGGCGTCGACGATGGCGTCCTTGACCACCAGCTTCTCCTGGGCGCCGAGGCCGAGGGCCTTGGCGGCGGAGGGAGCCTGCCCGGCGGCCATCGCCAGCAGTTCGGCGCGCTGCTGGCCCGGGGCGTTCTGCGCGGCCGGGTTGGGGGCGGCCTGGGCGATCCCGGCACTCACCTGGATCGCACCGGCCAGCAGGGCAGAGGCAGAGAGAACGGCTCCGACAGCGAGCTTTCGCTTCACGTACGGGTTCCTTCCGGGATGAACCGCATGTGCGGTCGCACCACGTTCCGGGGCACTGGGGGTAGTGCCTGCTGGGGCGGAGGCGGGTGCTGACGTGCAGCTCCGTGCGGTCTGGCGACGTCGCCGGTGGGGTGGGCCGGCTTGTCGAACGGGGCTGGGCAGAAGCATGACAATCGTTCAAATCCCGGAACAGGACCCCGGCAACAATTGGCAAACTCTCGCCAGACCCCCGGCAATGGAACGGTCAGGAAATCGGAGGTTTCGCCGCGAACCATGCGGTGCGGGCTGGGACTCGGCCCAACTCCCGTGTTTTCACTGAATAGTGACGGATTATCCGGTGTTAATTGCGGGAGTACGGTGGCGGTTGTCTGTTTGGCGTGATCCCGCCAACGGGTGGCCTTGTTCAGCATCGTGGACACCTGCTACCCGCGCCCCGGACCGCAGGTACGGTGGGGTCGTGCCCAAGCCCCTCGCTCTCGACTTCGACCCGATCGCCCGCGCCGACGAACTCTGGACCCGCCGCTGGGGCAAGGTGCCGGCGATGGCGGCGATCACCTCGGTGATGCGCGCCCACCAGATCCTGCTGGCCCGGGTCGACGCGGTGGTCAAGCCCTACGGCCTGACCTTCGCCCGCTACGAGGCCCTGGTGCTGCTCACCTTCAGCCGCTCCGGCGAACTCCCGCTGTCCAAGATCGGCGAGCGGCTGATGGTGCACCCCACCAGCGTCACCAACACCGTCGACCGCCTGGAGCGCGCCGGACTCGTCGCCCGCCGCCCCAACCCGCTCGACGGCCGCGGCGTCCTCGCGGCCATCACCGGGCGCGGCCGCCAGGTCGTCGAACGCGCCACCCGCGACCTGATGGCCGTCGAGTTCGGCCTGGAGGGCTACGACGAGGACGACTGCCGCGAGGTGTTCGAACTGTTCCGCCCGCTGCGGGTGGCGGCCGGCGACTTCGACCTGCCACAGCCGCAGGGCCACGACCGGGAGCACCCGTAGGGCCGGTTACCCTCGATGGCATGAAGCAGAGTGTGCTCACCCGCTACCGTGCCATGGCCTACATCACCGGCGTCCTCCTGATCCTGCTCACCATCGGGGTGATCGCCAAGTACGCCCTGGACATGTCGGGCGCCGCCGGCTTCACCACCGCCGTCGGCGTCGCGCACGGCTGGCTGTACGTGATCTACCTGGTGCTCGCCTTCGACCTCGGTACCAAGGCCAAGTGGCCGATCGGCAAGCTCGCCTGGGTCCTGCTGGCCGGCACCATCCCCACCGCCGTGTTCTTCGTCGAGCGCAAGGTCAGCCGCGAGGTCGCCCCGCTGATCGCCGCGCCGGAGCCCACCGCCGCCTGACCGCCACCGCGCGCACCAGCTCTGCCGGGCGCCCCTCCCCACACCGGGAGGGGCGCCCTTTCGCGTTTCGGACTGCCGTTCGGAGGACGGGCATCGACAGGTAGTAGGACGTCCGAGTAAATTAGTAGGACATCCAAGTAGTTGTGCCGCCCACCCACCGGGGCGGCCGCACGGAGCGGAGTCGGAGCCGATGGACGCCGAGCAGATCGAAGCCGGCCGGCAGCGCTGGCAGCAGCGGTACGACAAGGCGCGCAAGCGCGACGCCGACTTCACCACGCTGAGCGGCGAGACCGTCGAACCCGTCTACGGCCCGCCCGCCGGTCAGGAGGTCGAGGGCTTCGAGCGGATCGGCTGGCCCGGCGAATACCCCTACACCCGCGGCCTGCACCCCACCGGCTACCGCGGCCGCGCCTGGACCATCCGCCAGTTCGCCGGCTTCGGCAACGCGCAGCAGACCAACGAGCGCTACCGGATGATCCTCGACGCCGGCGGCGGCGGCCTCTCCGTCGCCTTCGACATGCCGACCCTGATGGGCTACGACTCCGACGACGCCAAGTCGCTCGGCGAGGTCGGCCACTGCGGCGTCGCCATCGACAGCGCCGCCGACATGGAGGTGCTGTTCGCCGGCATCCCGCTCGGCGAGGTCACCACCTCGATGACCATCTCCGGCCCCGCCGTCCCGATCTTCTGCATGTACCTGGTCGCCGCCGAACGCCAGGGCGTCGACCCCGCCGTCCTCAACGGCACCCTGCAGACCGACATCTTCAAGGAGTACATCGCGCAGAAGGAGTGGCTCTTCGCCCCCGAGCCCCACCTGCGCCTGATCGGCGACCTGATGGAGCACTGCGCCAAGGGCATCCCCGCCTACAAGCCGCTCTCCGTCTCCGGCTACCACATCCGCGAAGCCGGAGCCACGGCCGCCCAGGAACTCGCCTACACCCTCGCCGACGGCCTCGCCTACGTCGAACTCGGCCTCTCCCGCGGCCTCGACGTGGACGTCTTCGCCCCCGGCCTGTCGTTCTTCTTCGACGCCCACCTCGACTTCTTCGAGGAGATCGCCAAGTTCCGCGCCGCCCGCCGGATCTGGGCCCGCTGGATGCGCGACCACTTCGGCGCCAAGACCGACAAGGCGCAGTGGCTGCGCTTCCACACCCAGACCGCCGGCGTCTCGCTCACCGCCCAGCAGCCGTACAACAACGTGGTCCGCACCGCGGTCGAGGCCCTCTCCGCCGTCCTCGGCGGCACCAACTCGCTGCACACCAACGCCCTCGACGAGACCCTCGCCCTCCCCAGCGAGCAGGCCGCCGAGATCGCGCTGCGCACCCAGCAGGTGATCATGGAGGAGACCGGCGTCACCAACGTCGCCGACCCGCTCGGCGGCTCCTGGTACGTCGAGGCGCTCACCGACAAGATCGAGGCGCAGGTCGAGGAGATCTTCCAGCGCATCCTGGACAAGGGCAGCGCCGAGCACCCGATCGGCCCGATGACCTCCGGCATCCTGCGCGGCATCGAGGAGGGCTGGTTCACCGGCGAGATCGCCGAGGCCGCCTTCCGCTACCAGCAGGGCGTCGAGAAGGGCGACAAGCGCGTGGTCGGCGTCAACTGCCACCCCCGCAGCGTCACCCCCGAACTCGAAATTCTCCGCGTCAGCCACGAGGTCGAACGCGAGCAGGTCCGCGTCCTCGGCGCCCGCAAGTCGCAGCGCGACGAATCCGCCGTCCGGGCCGGCCTCGACGCGATGCTCGACGCTGCCCGCTCCGGCACCAACATGATCGAACCGATGCTCCAGGCCGTCCGCGCCGAAGCCACCCTCGGCGAGATCTGCCACGCCCTGCGCGACGAGTGGGGCACGTACCGCGAGAACGCCAGCTTCTGAGTGGAGCAGGCAAACAGGGGCGCGGGGAACTGCGCGCAGCGGGAGGCACCCACCAGCAAGATCGCGACGCAGGACAAGGACCTGCACTTGCTCGCGACCTTGCGGATGTGACTTGCGCTTGTCGCGCAGTTCCCCGCGCCCCCGGTTGTGCTCCGGCTGCCTTCGGAAGGAACGTGACGAATGACCGCAGAAACACTTCTCGCCGCGCGTTTCGAGTCGCACCGGCCCAGGTTGCGGGCCGTCGCGTACCGGATGCTGGGCTCGCTGGGTGAGGCCGAGGACGCGGTGCAGGAGGCGTGGTTGCGGCTGGACCGCCATGCGGAGGAGGTGGAGAACCTCGGCGGCTGGTTGACCACGGTGGTGTCGCGGGTGTGTCTGAACGAGCTGCGCAGCCGCTCGCGGCGGCGGGAGGAGGAGCTGGACACCCAGGTGCCGGATCCGGTGCTGGCCGCGCCGGAGCGGGACGATCCGGAGACGGCGGCGCTGCTGGGGGACCAGGTCGGGTTGGCGTTGCAGGTGGTGCTGGGGACGCTGGGCCCGTCGGAGCGGCTCGCGTTCGTGCTGCACGACCTGTTCGCGGTGCCGTTCGAGGAGATCGCGGCGCTGTTGGAGAAGTCCCCGGCGGCGGTGCGGCAGCTCGCGAGTCGGGCGCGCAAGAAGGTGAAGGAACAGGCGCCGGAGCCGGACCGCGACCCGGCGGCCCAGCGCGGCGCCGTGGAGGCGTTCCTGGCGGCGGCCCGGGAGGGTGATTTCGACGGCCTGGTGCGGGTGCTGGCGCCGGACGCGGTGCTGCGTTCGGACGGCGGCGCGCTGGCGGAGCTGACCAGGGTGCTGCGCGGTGGCGCGGCGATCGCCGCCTCCGCGGTGGGGTTCCGGAAGCTGGCGCCGTTCGCGCGGCTGGTGCTGGTGAACGGCGCCTACGGCGTGCTGACGGTCCGGGAGGGCCGTCCGGTGTCGGTGATGGCGTTCACCGTGGTGGGCGGCCGGGTGGCGCGGATCGACGTGCTGATCGACCCGGAGCGGCTGGCGTCCCTGGAGCTGCCGGGCTGAGCGTCCGTCAACGCAGCAGCCCCGGGAAGGGGTTGAGCAGCAGGGTGGTGAAGCGGCGGATCCAATCCTCGGTGACGGGTTCGCCGCTGACCAGCAGCCGGTGTTCGACGGTGCCGGCGATGATGTCGAAGACGATGTCGGTCTCCTCGTCGGCGCTGGCCGGGTCCCGGTCGGGGTCCATCTCGCCGCGGGCCTGGGCGTTGGCCCGGCCGAGCTGGACGAGGACCTTCTGCGGCTGGACGATCCGTTCCCGGATGCGGCGGCGCAGTTGGAGGTCGCGGGAGCCCTCGGCGAACAGGGCGAGCAGGGCGGCCTGGGTCTCGGGGCGGTTGAGGAGCTCGGCGAACCGGGCGACCACGGCCTCGATGTCGGCCTGCAGGCTGCCGAGGTCGGCGCATTCGAGCTGGTCGAAGAGGCTGGCGATGGCGTCGACGACGAGTTCGCTCTTGGACGGCCAGCGGCGGTAGAGGGTGGTCTTGGCGACGCCGGCGCGCTGGGCGACGTCGCCCATGGTGAGTCCGCCCCAGCCGAGTTCGGCGAGTGCCTCGCGGGTGGCGTCCAGGATGGCCTGGTCGGCGGCGGCGCTGCGGGGGCGGCCCTTGCCGCGGGTGGGCGGCGGGGTGACGGCCGGTGGGTCCGGCTGCTCGGCGGGCTGCCGGGTGGTGGGGGCCACCGCGCCTCCTCAGCGAATTTACTCAGAAGTAACTTGGTGGCCCCACGGTAGCGACCTGCGGCGCTGCCCGATACCCGCCCCGGGTCGGAAAGTGGGGCAGCTCACGCTCCGGGAGGGCGGTTGGGGCTTGCGGGGGGAGCCCGTCCGGCAGATACGCTACGACCAGTAGCGAAAGAGCGACGACCAACGCGCCCTGCCCTCTGGGATCGGGCTGGCGCGGGGCGCGGATGGGGATCCGCGCCCGAACGGACCGGGCTCCGCCGGGAGAGGCGGGCGTCCCGGTTTCGGCATTTCCGGGCGGATGGCGTCCGGTACCGGCTCCGGCGGGGGAGGATAGAGCCATGCAGTCACGGAATTCGCGTCTCAACAGCTCCGCCCTGCGCGGTGCGGTGGACCTCGCCGCGGTGAAGGCGGCCGGAGAGGCCGCCCAGAAGGCGGAGCAGACCCGGGCCGAGCGGGCCCGGCAGGCGGCGGCGGGCGACGGCCCGGCGCTCGCGGACTACCCCCTGGTGCTGGACGTCACCGAGGACACCTTCGAGTCGGAGGTGGTCCAGCGCTCGGCCGAGGTCCCCGTGGTGGTGGACTTCTGGGCCGAGTGGTGCGGCCCGTGCAAGCAGCTCAGCCCGATCCTGGAGCGCCTCGCCGAGGAGTACGCCGGCCGGATCGTGCTCGCCAAGATCGACGTGGACGCCAACCCGCTGATCGCCCAGCAGTTCGGCATCCAGGGCATTCCGGCCGTGATGGCCGTGGTCGCGGGCCAGCTGGTGCCGCTGTTCCAGGGCGCCGAGAACGAGTCGAACGTCCGCAAGGTGATCGACCAGCTGATCGCGGTCGCCGAGCAGCGCTTCGGCATCGTCGGCGGCTCCGGTGCGGGCGCTTCGGACGCCGAAGCCGCCCCGCGGGTGCCGGCCGACCCGGCGCTGGAGGCCGCGCACGACGCGCTGGACCGGGGCGACCTGGGCGGCGCGGTGCAGGCGTACCGGAACGTGCTGAGCGAGCGGCCCGGCCACGTCGAGGCCAAGCTCGGCCTGGCCCAGGCGCAGCTGCTGCAGCGGGTGGAGAAGCTCGACCCGCAGCAGGTGCGCGCGGACGCGGCGGCCGACCCGAAGGACGTGCAGGCCCAGCTGCGGGCGGCCGACCTGGACCTGGTCGGCGGGCACGTCGAGGACGCCTTCGGCCGCCTCGTGTCCACCGTCGCGAAGACCTTCGGCGACGACCGGGACGCCGCGCGGCTGCGCCTGCTGGAGCTGTTCGAGGTGATCGGCCCCGACGACCCGCGCACCGTGGCGGCCCGTCAGGCGCTGGCCCGGGTGCTGTTCTGACAGCCGTTCCGACGGCACTGGGTGACACGTTCGGTGACCTGCGGTGTCGTCGGTGATTTGACGACTTTCACGGGTAATCCGGGCAGGTTTACCAAATCTTGATAACACCCCTCCTTCGTCACGGCGAGTGATGAAGGAGGGGTGTTTTGCCTTCGTTTGCCAGGGTCACGGCTCTGGCGGCCTGCGTCTTCCGTCACTCTGCGCAGTCGCGCCTTCGATCCCCTGAGCGAACGCGTTCACTGTTGGATTACCCGTCAGTAACGCACCCCTTGTGCTCCGCCCGGTATTCGAGCACGATCGGCGACGCCCGGTCCCTTCGTCACGAAGGGTCCCCACCGGGTGAGGGCAGGGGGGTAACCGCAGATCCCACGCGGCGGTTCCTGGCCTCGGCGGTCGCGCAGCCCGCGCGTTCGCACGGTTGTCGCTCGGGGGTGATCGCCGACGCCGTCCCCACGGCATCAGGCGCTCTCCGCTACCGAGGACGTAGCTCTCTCCCATTTCGGGCCGAACCATGTGCGGGACGCACCGGACCGGCCGGAGATGTACGTCCTAGAAGGAGGACTCGCATGTCCACGTCTTACGGCAAGACCCGCTGGAAGCGCTTCGCCCTGGTGATGGTGCCGAGCGTCGCGGCCACCGCCGCGATCGGCATCTCCCTGGCCAACTCCGCGCTGGCGGCCTCGTTCGCGGTCTCCGGCCAGCAGTTCAAGGTCACCGTCGACCAGCTGCACGGCGAGAACTTCTCGCAGTTCGGTGGCGTCGACATGGAGGCCAACCACACGCCGCACCCGGTCGCCATCTCGGCGTTCGACCACGCGACCCTGCAGAACCTGTGCCAGTCGGTCGTCACCGACCTCGGCCCGCTCGGCAAGTGGACCCTGGTCCTCAAGGCCGGCGACCAGAAGCCGGTCGACGCGCAGCAGCTGCTGATCGACATGAACCAGCTGAACGCCGACGCCGAGTTCCACAGCATCAACATCGGCCAGGACGCCAGCACCCTGCAGGGTACGGCCATCGACAAGCTGAAGAAGGACGGCGGCTCCCTGCCGTCCGGCGCGCAGGGCTTTGCCCAGTCCGCCAAGTCCGCGGACCTGTCCAAGGTCCAGCAGACCGCCTGGGCCACCTCGGCGGGCACCTTCACGCTGCCGAACCTGCACCTGAACATCAACCAGGGTGTCAACGAGTGCTACTAGTCCGTGACTGACGGCCCGTCAGTCGGGCCGGACGGCGGACCCCCGGTCCGAGGGAGCGGCAGCGCGCCGCTCCCTCGGGCCGCACCCCGGCATACCCGGGGCCATCCGTATTTCCCCCTCGGACCCACCATCGAGGAGTCGCACCATGTCCAGCGCAACCGTCGAGGCCTGGCCCGAGGGCCCGGCCGGCTTGGCCAGCCGAGGCCGGCGAGGGTTCCGCGCCTGGCGGCGCACCCGGCCGTTCTGGGGTGGCCTGCTGGCCGTGTTCGCCGGCGTCCCGATCCTGTACTTCCCGTACGCCCATCTCAGCCTGAACGGCCTGACGGTGGCGATGGCCACCACCGCCGGCGCCGGCTCGCTGCTGATCGGCATCCTGATGATGGTGCTCGGCATCACCGTCTGGTTCCAGCCGATGGTGCGGATCTTCTGCGGGGTGGCGACCACCATCCTGGCGCTGATCTCCATCCCGGTCTCCAACCTGGGCGGCTTCGGATTCGGCGTGGTGCCCGGCCTGATCGCCGGTGGCCTGCTGGCCTCCTGGGCGCCGCTGCCGGAGCCGGCCGCCGGGCCGGAGACCGCCGAGATGGCGGCCGAGGCGACCGTCGCGGACGCCGCGCCGACCGCGCAGCTGCCCGCGCAGGCCGTCGCCGAGCAGCCGCCGGCGCAGGGCACCACACCGACAGCGAGTCCGGAGGGGGAGCGGCCGTGACCGACTCGGAGAAGCCGGCGGTTCCCGGCCCGCGGCACGCGGTGCCACGGGAGGGCGTGCGGTCCCGGCTGCGCGGGCGGGCGCTGGCGATCGCCGCCGTGCCGACCGCGCTGCTGGTCGGCGCCGCCTACACGCCGACCCTGGCGGTCGCGGCCGACCCGCAGTCCGGCGCCTGCGCGAGCAGCCCGGACACCGTGCTCAAGGAGACGCCCGTCCCGAAGAGCGAGATCAAGGTGCAGCCGGACTCCTCGGTGAGCGAGGCGGCGGTCGTGCAGTCCGGGCAGGCGCCCGCGGGCAGCGCCGCCGCGGTGCCGGCGGTGTTCACCGGCTCGGCCGGTGTGCAGTCCGCCGCCTTCGTGACGCCCAGCACCGGCGGCGCGGCCGGCGGCGGGGTGCAGCAGGCCGGCGTGATCGACGACTGGTGGAACAAGCTGACCCACCCGAGCACCGCCCCGTCGGCCACGCCCGGGGCCGCGACCACCGCGCCCGCCACCCCGAGCCCCAGCGCGAAGCCGTCCGCCGAGCCGAGCCCCTCGGCGACCGGGCAGCCGGCCGCCGAGACGCCCGGCACGCCGGAGGCCCCGGCCACCGAGGGTTCGAAGGCGCCGACCAAGGCGCCGTCGACCAAGGCGCCGTCCACCAAGGCGCCGAAGCCGTCCAGCTCGGCCTCGGCCTCGGACGACCCGAACTGCCTGGTGAGCACCCGCGGCCTGGCCGCGAAGGCCGCGCCCAAGGGCCACGTGGTGCCGGACCAGAACTGGGTGCTGCACTCGACCCGGCTGGCGCTGCACGGCTCGGTGTTCAACGGCGTCTACGACGTCACCACGGAGAGCGGCACCAAGCGGGTGCTGAAGTTCACCACCGACAGCGTCGACATCGAGAACCTGGACATGTCGACCATCCAGATCCCGGGCCTGACCTTCCACGTGAAGAGCCGTCAGGGATCGACCTCCACCATGCGCAACGGCCCGATCACCATGTACGTGGAGAGCCTGTCCGGCCACCTGGCGGAGATCTACGGCCTGCCGATACCGATCGACCTGGGCCAGATCACGCTGACCCCGGACACCCTGCCGAAGTGGCTGTGGGACCTGCTGGGCGCGGTGCCGATCCCGCTGGACCTGACCCTCACCGGCGCCAAGACTGTGCAGGCCGGCCAGTTCGGTGGCGACCTGAACATTCCGGGCATGCGGCTCTTCAACGACAAGGAGCCGTACGACGGTTGAGCCGTCGTCACAGTTGTCGCGCGGACGCCCGCAGGGGCGGGACCCGGTCTCCCGGGTCCCGCCCCTGCGGGTTTTCCGCGCTGCGGCTCAGCGGCCGCGGGTGCCCAGGTGGTGGACCTGGACCATGTTGGTGGTGCCGGGGACGCCGACCGGCACGCCGGCGGTGACGATCACGGTGTCGCCCTCGGTGAGGCGGCCGAGCTTCACCAGCTCGCGGTCGACCTGCTCGACCATCGCGTCGGTGGTGGCCACCTGCTCGGTGACGTACGCCTCGACGCCCCAGCTCAGCGAGAGCTGGTTGCGGGTGGCGACGTCCGGGGTGAACGCGATCACCGGGATCGGCGAGCGGTAGCGGGACAGCCGGCGAGCGGTGTCACCGGACTTGGTGAAGGCGATCAGCGCCTGGCCGTTGAGGAAGTCGCCCAGCTCGCACGCGGCGCGGGCGACCGAGCCGCCCTGGGTGCGCGGCTTGCGGCCCGGGTTGAGCGGCTGGAGGCCCTGCGAGAGCATTTCCTCCTCGGCCTTCTCGGCGATCCTGCTCATGGTCTTGACGGTCTCGACCGGGTACTTGCCGACGCTGGACTCGGCGGACAGCATCACCGCGTCCGCGCCGTCCAGGATCGCGTTGGCGACGTCGGAGACCTCGGCGCGGGTCGGGCGCGAGGCGTGGATCATCGACTCCATCATCTGGGTGGCGACGATCACCGGCTTGGCGTTCCGGCGGGCCAGGGTGACCAGCTGCTTCTGGACCAGCGGCACCTTCTCCAGCGGGTACTCGACCGCCAGGTCGCCGCGGGCCACCATGATCGCGTCGAAGGCGAGGACGATCTCCTCCATCGCCTCGACGGCCTGCGGCTTCTCGATCTTGGCGATGACCGGCACACGAATGCCGACCTCATCCATGACCTTGTGGACGTCCTCGATGTCCGCGGCGTTGCGGACGAAGGACAGCGCGATCATGTCGACGCCCAGTCGCAGGGCGAAGCGCAGGTCGTCCTTGTCCTTCTCGGACAGCGCGGGCACGTTGACCGCCGCGCCGGGCAGGTTGATGCCCTTGTTGTTGGAGAGCACGCCGCCCTCGACGACCACGGTCTTCACCCGCGGGCCGTCGACGCTGACGACCTCCAGGGCGATGACGCCGTCGTTGATCAGGATCGGGTCGCCGGGCTTCACGTCGCCGGGCAGGCCCTTGTAGGTGGTGCCGCAGATGTGCTGGTCACCGGGGACGTCCTCGGTGGTGATGGTGAACGTGTCGCCGTTGTCAACGGTCACCGGGCCGTTGGCGAAAGTCGCCAGACGGATCTTGGGGCCCTGCAGGTCGGCCAGCACGCCGATGGTGCGGCCGGTGTCCTCCGACACCTGGCGGACGCGGCGGTACCGGTCCTCGTGCTCGGCGTGGGAGCCGTGGCTCATGTTCAGTCGGGCGACGTTCATGCCCGCTTCGACGATGGCCTTCAGCTGTTCGTAGGAGTCCGTGGCAGGACCCAGGGTGCAGACAATTTTCGCTCGGCGCATATCCGTCAGTCTATCCGTTCGTGTTATCGGTGTATTCGACTCGAATCGTCAGATATCGCCAACGAACATTCCGAGGGATGGGATACTGACGGGTAGTCATCCCGCGTCGGCCCTATACCTCGTGGACCAGCGCGAACGTCTGCTGGGCGATCTCCAGTTCCTCGTCGGTGGGCACCACGGCGACGGTCACCCGGCCGTAGGACGGCGAGATCGTCCGGGCCCGGCGCGAACGCGTCGCGTTCAGCTCCGGCTCCACCGAAATACCGAGTTCCTCCAGATTGGCACAGACCGCCGCCCGGACCTCCGCGGAGTTCTCCCCGACACCCGCCGTGAATGCCACCGCGTCCACCCGGCCCAGTACCGCGTAGTAGCCGCCCAGGTAGCGGCGGATCCGGTGCACGTACGAGTCGAAGGCCAGCTTGGCATCCTCATCGCCGCCCTGGGCGCGCCGCACCACCTCGCGCATGTCGTTGTCGCCGCACATGCCGAGCAGGCCGCTGCGGCGGTTCAGCAGGTCGTCGATCTGATCGATGCTCAGACCGCCCACCCGGTGCAGGTGGAACACCAGGCCCGGGTCCACGTCGCCGGAGCGGGTGCCCATCACCAGGCCCTCCAGCGGGGTGAGGCCCATGGAGGTCTCCACGCAGACGCCGCCGGCCACCGCCGACACCGACGCGCCGTTGCCCAGGTGCAGCACGATCACGTTCAGCTCGGCCGGGTCGCGGCCCAGCAGCCGGGCGGTGGCCCGGGAGACGTACTGGTGCGAGGTGCCGTGGAAGCCGTAACGGCGCACCCGGTGCTCGTCGGCGGTCCGCCGGTCGATCGCGTACCGGGCCGCGTACTCCGGCAGAGTGGCGTGGAAGGCGGTGTCGAACACCGCGACCTGCGGCAGGTCCGGGCGGATCGCGCGGGCCACCTCGATGCCGGTGATGTTCGCCGGGTTGTGCAGCGGCGCCACCGGGATCAGCCGGCGGATCTCCGCCACCACCGCGTCGTTGATCAGCGTCGGCCGGGTGAAGCGCAGCCCGCCGTGCACCACCCGGTGGCCGATCGCCGCCAGCTCGGGCGAGTCCAGGCCCATCAGGTCCGCGGCCAGCTCGTCGGCGACCGCCCGCAGCGCCCCGTCGTGGTCGGCGAACCGCCGCACCTGCTCGCGCGGCTCCCCGGCCAGCGGCAGGTGCAGCAGCCGCCCCTCGCTCTCGCCGATCCGCTCCACCAGGCCGGACGCCAGCCGGGCGCCGTCCAGCATGTCGATCAGCTGGTACTTCACCGAGGACGACCCGGCGTTCAGCACCAGGACACGGGTACCGGTGCTCACTGCGCGTCTCCCTCGGCGGACTGGGTCTGGGACTGGATCGCGGTGATCGCCACGGTGTTGACGATGTCCTCGATCAGGGCGCCCCGGGACAGGTCGTTGACCGGCTTGTTCAGACCCTGGAGCACCGGGCCGACCGCGATCGCGCCGGCCGAGCGCTGCACCGCCTTGTAGGTGTTGTTACCGGTGTTCAGGTCCGGGAAGACCAGCACGGTGGCCCGGCCCGCCACCGGCGAGCCCGGCAGCTTGGTCGCCGCGACGTGCGCGTCCACCGCCGCGTCGTACTGGATCGGCCCCTCCACCAGCAGGTCCGGACGCAGCGCGCGGACCAGCTCGGTGGCCTTGCGGACCTTGTCGACGTCCGCGCCGGAGCCCGAGGTGCCGGTCGAGTACGACAGCATCGCCACCCGCGGCTCCACCCCGAACTGGGCGGCCGTCTCCGCCGACTGGATCGCGATGTCGGCCAGCTGCTGAGCGTCCGGGTCCGGGTTGACCGCGCAGTCGCCGTACACCAGCACCTTGTCGGCCAGGCACATGAAGAACACCGAGGAGACGATCGACGCCCCCGGCGAGGTCTTGATCACCTCGAACGCCGGGCGGATGGTCGCCGCCGTCGAGTGCACCGCGCCGGACACCATGCCGTCCGCGATGCCCTCCTGCACCATCAGGGTGCCGAAGTACGAGACGTCGGTGACCACGTCGAGCGCCCGCTCCACCGTCATGCCCTTGTGCGCCCGGGCCTTCGCGTACAGCTCGGCGAACTGCTGGCGCAGCGGGCTGGCCGCCGGGTCGACGATCCGCAGCTGCGCGCCGGACTCGCCGGCCTGCGGGAACTCGATGCCCAGCGCGGCGGCCCGGCGGTGCACCGCCTCCGGCTCGCCGAGCAGGGTCAGGTCGCAGATGTTGCGGCGCAGCAGCACCTCGGCGGCGCGCAGCACCCGCTCCTCGGTGCCCTCCGGCAGCACGATGTGCCGGCGGTCGGCGCGGGCCCGCTCCAGCAGCGCGTGCTCGAACATCATCGGGGTCACCCGCTCGGAGCGGGTCAGCTCGATCCGGCTGGTCAACTCGGCGGTGTCGACGTGCAGTTCGAACAGGCCGAGGGCGATCTCCGCCTTCCGCGGGCTGTCCGGGCCGATCCGTCCCTCCAGGTGGGTGAGCGCCGCGGCGGTCAGCCAGGAGCCCTCCGTCACCTCCGCCACCGGCGTGCCGGGCGCGAGCCGGGACGCCAGCGCCATCACGTCCGGGCCCGGGTGCTGACCGAGCGTCAGCAGCACGCCCGCGATCGGCGGGGAGCCCGCGGCGTGCGCGGCCAGCGAGCCGATCAGCAGGTCCGCCCGGTCGCCCGGGGTCACCACCAGCGCGCCCTCGGTCAGTGCGTTCAGGAAGGTCGGCAGCATCGCGCCGCCGAACACGAAGCCCCGCACGTCCCGGGCCAGGCCCGCCGCGTCGCCCAGCAGCACCTGCGCGCCGGTCGCCTCCACCAGCTGCGCCACGGTCGGCGCGGCCAGCGCCGGTTCCTCCGGGACGACGTACACCGGCACCGGCAGCTTCTCGGTCAGCGCCCGCTGCACCTGCTGCTTGGCGCCCGGCGCGACCCGGTTGGCGATCATCGCCAGGATCGAGCAGCCCAGGTCCCGGTACGCCCGGTGCGCGTTGCGGACCTCCGCGATCACCGTCTGCGGGTCGTCGTGCTGGCCGCCGACCACCGGCAGCACGGCCGCCCCGAACTCGTTCGCCAGCCGCGCGTTGAAGGCCAGCTCGTCCGGGATGTTGGTGTCCGCGTAGTCGGTGCCCAGCACCAGCACCGCCTGGCAGCGGCGCGCCAGCTGGTGGAACCGGTCGACCAGGACGGAGACCAGCTCGTCCTGGCCGCGGGCCGCCTGCAGGGCCGCCGCCTCGTCGTACGTCAGCCCGTACAGTTCGGCGGTCGGCAGGTCCAGCCGGTACCGGCTGCGCAGCAGTTCCACCATGTGGTCGGTGGCCGGTGCCGCCCCGTCGGGTGCGTGCACCAGCGGGCGGAACACCCCGACCCGGTCCACCTGACGGGTGAGCAGTTCCATGACCCCGAGTTCCACGGCCTGCCGGCCGTCCCCCCGGTCGATCCCGGTCACGTACACGCTGCTCGCCACGGTGGAACTCTCCGTCCGTCTTTCTCAGGCTGAGGTCATCTTGACCATACCTTCGTATGACATTCGGACTGGGCTGCGGCACTGCCGTTCGGGCTGCTCGGGGGGCCGGAGGTCCTCGGTTCGATCAGGTGGTGCGGGCCGGGCGCAGCCAGACGGTGGCCAGCGGCGGCAGCACCAGTTCGGCCGAGCGCGGCTGGCCGTTCCACTGCGTGCCCTCCGCCTTCACCGGCCGGGAGTTGGCGATCCCGCTGCCGCCGTACCGCTCGGCGTCGGTGTTCAGCGCCTCCTCCCAGAGCTGCTCGCGGCCCTCCAGCCGGGGCAGACCGACCCGGAACCCGCGCCGGACCACGGGGGAGAAGTTGCTGACCGCGACCAGCGGGCTGCCGTCGGCGGCGAACCGGACGAAGGAGAACGCGTTGTCGTCGGCCGCGCCGCCGTCCAGCCAGCGGAAGCCCGCCGGGACGGTGTCCTGCTCGTACAGCGCGGGGGTGGCGCGGTAGACCCGGTTCAGGTCGCCGACCAGGCGCTGCACGCCGCGGTGGTCGGCGTGCGCCGCCCACGCCTCGTCGAGCACCCACCACTGCGGGCCGCTCTCGTGCTCCCACTCCGCGCCCTGGGCGAACTCCTGACCCATGAACAGCAGTTGCTTGCCCGGGTGGGCCCACATGAAGCCCAGGTAGGCGCGGTGGTTGGCGCGCTGCTGCCACCAGTCGCCGGGCATCTTGGAGACCAGCGCCTGCTTGCCGTGCACCACCTCGTCGTGCGAGATCGGCAGGATGTAGTTCTCCGACCAGGCGTACACCATCGAGAAGGTCATCTCGTTGTGGTGGTACCTGCGGTGCACCGGCTCCTTGGACATGTAGACCAGCGAGTCGTGCATCCAGCCCATGTTCCACTTCAGGCCGAAGCCCAGGCCCCCGGAGTCGGTGGGCCGGGTGACGCCGTCCCAGGCGGTGGACTCCTCGGCAACCGTCAGCACGCCCGGGCAGCGCCGGTAGACGGTGGCGTTCATCTCCTGGAGGAAGGACGCCGCGTCCAGGTTCTCCCGGCCGCCGAACTGGTTGGGCGACCAGTCGCCGCCCTCGCGGGAGTAGTCGAGGTAGAGCATCGAGGCGACCGCGTCCACCCGCAGGCCGTCCACGTGGAACTCCTCGCACCAGTACACCGCGTTGGCGACCAGGAAGTTGCGCACCTCGGTACGGCCGTAGTCGAACTCCAGCGTCCCCCAGTCCGGGTGCTCGGCGCGCTGCGGGTCGGCCGGCTCGTACAGCGGCTCGCCGTCGAACCGGGCCAGCGCGAAGTCGTCCTTCGGGAAGTGCGCGGGCACCCAGTCGACCAGCACGCCGATGCCGTGCCGGTGCAGCGTGTCCACCAGGTACCGGAAGTCGTCGGGGGTGCCGAGTCGGGCCGTCGGGGCGTAGAAACCGGACACCTGGTAGCCCCAGGAACCGCCGAACGGGTGCTCCATCACCGGCATGAACTCGACGTGGGTGAAGCCGAGTTCGCTCAAGTAGCCGGGCAGCACCCCGGCGATCTGCCGGTAGGACGTCAGGTCGGGCCGCCAGGAGGCCAGGTGCAGCTCGTAGACCGACATCGGGGCGCGGTGGTGGACGGTCTGCGCGCGCGCCGCCATCCACTCGGCGTCCTGCCACTCGTGCCGGGAGACCGTCACCACCGAGGCGGTGTCCGGCGGGCACTGCGCGGCCCGGGCCAGCGGGTCGGCCTTCTCCACCACCCGGCCGGAGCGGGTCAGGATCTGGTACTTGTACTGCGCGCCCTCGCCGAGGCCCGGCACGAACAGCTCCCACACGCCGGACGAGCCCAGCGAGCGCATCGGGTGCGCGGTGCCGTTCCAGTGGTTGAACGAGCCGATCAGCCGCACCCCGACCGCGTTCGGCGCCCACACCGCGAACGACGTGCCGGCCACCCCGTCCACGGTGCGCACGTGCGAGCCGAGCGCGTGCCACAGCTGCTCGTGCCGGCCCTCCGAGATCAGGTGCAGGTCCAGCTCGCCGAGCGTCGGGGCGAACCGGTAGCCGTCGTGCTGCTCCAGCGGCGTCCCGCCCGGGTACGTCACCCTCAGCGTGTAGTCCGGGAACCGCTGGCCGGTCAGCAGGCCGGTGAACAGTCCCGCCTGCTGGTGGGTCAGTTCGGCCGGGCCGAGCGCGGTCTCCACCACCACCCGCTCGGCGAACGGGCGCAGCACCCGGATCGCGGTGCCCGTCGGCAGCGCGTGCGCACCCAGCAGGGCGTGCGGGTCGTGGTGCGCGCCGGAGACCAGGCGCTCCACCTCGGCGGGCGGCAGCGGAGCCTCCGGCAGCCGCAGCGCCGCGCCCGGTGCGGGCCGGACGGGCGCGGGGCGGGACTTCGCCGGGCGCCCGGCCTTCCCGGAAGCGGGGGCGTTCGCCGGCTTGGCCGCCGGGCTCTTGGCCACCGGGTTCTTGGTCGCCGCCGGACGGGGCGTCGCGCCGGACGGCCGTGCGGGCTTCGCCGGGGGCTGCCAGCCGGCCCCCCTGCCGCGCTCGCCGTTCCGGAAGGTGGCCGGGACGGCCGGTTGGCGGTCGGCCGGAAGGGGCGGGTCGAGCGGACCGAGCGGGGTCACGGCGGAGGCCTCCAGGATTCCTGCGAACGGGTCGGGGTTAGTGCCGGGAGAACGGACCGCCCGGCTGGGGTGCCCGGCCGGGCGGAGGGTCAGACGGAGTCGGCCAGCCGGTTGATCGCGGCCAGCGGGATCGGCAGCCAGCTGGGCCGGTGCCGGGCCTCGTACACCACCTCGTACACGGCCTTGTCGATCTCCAGGGCGCGCATCAGCTCGGGCGACTCGGACGGGTCGCAGCCGCCGCCCGCCGTGTAGCCGGCGCAGTACGCGGCCCGGTTGCGGGCCGCCCAGGCGGAGGCCAGGTGGGCCAGTTCGGGGTCCTGGGCGGGGGCGCCGGCCAGCAGGTGGGCGGCCGCGTAGTCGAAGGAGCGCAGCATCGCGGCGACGTCCCGCAGCGCGGGCTGCGGCAGGCGGCGTTCGGCCAGCGGTTTGGCGGGCTCGCCCTCGAAGTCCAGCAGCACCCAGCCCTGCGGGGTGCGCATCGCCTGGCCGAGGTGCAGGTCGCCGTGGATGCGCTGGACCAGCAGCCCGTCCAGGTGGGCGGCCGTCAGCTGCTGGAAGGCGGAGCGCAGTGCGGAGCGGTAGCGCAGCAGGCCGGGGACGGCGGTGACGGCGGAGTCCAGCCGGTCGGCCATCGCGCCGGCCAGTTCGGCGATCCGCGGCCGGTCCAGCCGGGTGGTGGGCATCGAGCGGGCCAGCACCCGGTGCACCTCGGCGGTGGCCCGGCCCAGCCGGTGCGCCTCGATCGCGAAGTTGCCGGGCGACGGATCGCCCTTCAGCCGGGCGACCTGGTCGAGCGCCAGTTCCCAGCCGTCCTCGGCGTCCGGCAGGTAGCGCTGCAGCAGGCCCAGGGTGGCGGGCTCGGAGCGTTCCAGGCGACATTCGAACCAGGCGGCGACCCGGGGAATGCGGGTCGAGCCGGCCCGGGACAGCGCCAGCGACAGTTCCAGGTCGGGGTTGGTCCCGGGACTGATCCGGCGGAACAGCTTCAGGATGAACGCGGTGTCGTAGATCACCGAGGAGTTGGACTGCTCGGCGGTGGACGCCCGCCCCGGCAGGTTGCCCGGCAGGCCCGGGCCCGGGGTGCGGCGGAAGCACAGCGAGCCGAACCGGTCGCCGGTGGCCAGGTGTTCCAGCAGGCGGCCCGTCAGCTCGGGGTCGTGCACCGCGTCGTAGAGCACCGCGCCGTCGTAGGTGCCACCCGCCAATCGGCCCAGCACCGCCCGCTGCCCGACCGCCGCGGGCCGGTCCGAGCGGATGCCCAGCAGCAGTTGGTACACGTCACCGGGGCCGGTGGCCGCCCCGCCGTGCTCCACCCGCAGCAGCAGGTGCAGCAGCGCGGGGTCGCCGACCTGGAGCGGCGTGCCGATCACGGGGGTGAGGGCGGCGATCGGCCGGCCCTTGCCGGCGTACCAGCGCTGGGTGGGAAGCCATTCGGCGATCAGCGGCAGGGCCGCATGGACCAGCTCGCTGACTCCCGCGGCGGTTCTCCGGACCCCCGGCGTCCGCGTCCCGACCGGCGCCGGGGCGGCGGACGGATCACGGTGCAGGTGGGCTTGAGAACGGGAGGTTTCGGACATGACTCCCTTTCCCCGGAAGCGGGCGACTGCCCGACGGGATCGTGGCCGGGCCCTTCACTCTTCCGGATTTCGACGGCGCGTCGGCGACGGCACGCGAGCCGGGGCCCGGTGTCACGCCTTCGTGTGGATGGCCGTTGGGCTGTTCTCCGTACGCGGTGGTGCGAAGACCTCCGGGGGCGCGCGGAGCAACTCGCGCGCCCGCGGAAGAGGTGTCCCGGATCGGGGCCCGGTGAATCGCTGGTGCGTGGGCGTGTCGGCCCCCGCGTGCTACTTCGCGGACGCCTTCGCCGGGGACTGGCGCAGCTGGAACCAGTAGAAGCCGTGGCCGGCCAGCGTCAGCAGGTACGGCCATTCGCCGATGGTGGGGAAGCGCACGCCGCCGATCAGCTCGACCGGGTACCGCCCCCCGTACTGCCGCAGGTCCAGTTCGGTCGGCTGCGCGAACCGCGAGAAGTTGTTCACGCACATGACCAGGTCGCCCTCGTACTCGCGCACGAAGGCCAGCACCGCGGGATTGCTGGAGGGCAGCTCGGTGTAACTGCCGAGGCCGAACGCGGGATTGAGCTTGCGGATCTCGATCATGCGACGCGTCCAGTGCAGCAGCGAACTCGAACTGCTTTGCTGCGCTTCGACGTTGGTCACCTGAAAGCCGTACACCGGGTCCATGATGGGCGGCAGACTGAGCCTGCCCGGGTCGGCGGAGGAGAAACCCGCATTGCGGTCCGGCGTCCACTGCATCGGGGTGCGTACGCCGTCCCGGTCGCCGAGCCAGATGTTGTCGCCCATGCCGATCTCGTCGCCGTAGTACAGCACCGGGCTGCCCGGCAGCGAGAGCAGCAGCGCGGTGAACAGCTCGACCTGGTTGCGGTCGTTCTCCAGCAGCGGGGAGAGCCGGCGGCGGATGCCCACGTTGGCCCGCATCCGCGGGTCCTTCGCGTACTCCGCGTACATGTAGTCGCGCTCCTCGTCGGTGACCATCTCCAGGGTCAGCTCGTCGTGGTTGCGCAGGAAGATGCCCCACTGACAGCCCGAGGGGATCTCGGGGGTCTTCGCCAGGATCTCGGAGACCGGGTGGCGGGCCTCCCGGCGGACCGCCATGAAGATCCGCGGCATCACCGGGAAGTGGAACGCCATGTGGCACTCGTCGCCGCCGGAGCCGAAGTCGCCGAAGTAGTCGACCACGTCCTCCGGCCACTGGTTGGCCTCCGCCAGCAGCACGGTGTCCGGGTAGTTGGCGTCGATCTCCTTGCGGACCCGGCGCAGGAAGTCGTGGGTCTCCGGCAGGTTCTCGCAGTTGGTGCCCTCGCGGGCGTACAGGTACGGCACCGCGTCCAGCCGGAAGCCGTCGATGCCGAGGTCCAGCCAGAACCGGAGCGCCGCCATCACCTCCTCCTGCACCCGCGGATTGTCGTAGTTGAGATCCGGCTGGTGACTGAAGAAGCGGTGCCAGTAGTACTGCTTGCGGACCGGGTCGTACGTCCAGTTGGAGGTCTCGGTGTCGACGAAGATGATCCGGGCGTCCGGGTACTGCTTGTCATCGTCGGCCCACATGTAGAAGTCGCCGTACGGGCCCTCCGGGTCGCTCCGGGAGGCCTGGAACCACGCGTGCTGGTCGCTGGTGTGGTTCACCACGAAGTCGATGATCACCCGCATGCCGCGGGCGTGCGCCGCGTCGACGAACTCCACGAAGTCGGCCAGGTTGCCGAACTCCGGGAGCACCGACTGGTAGTCCGAGACGTCGTAACCGCCGTCCCGCAGCGGGGAGTTCATGAACGGGGGGAGCCAGAGGCAGTCCACACCCAGCCACTGGAGGTAGTCGAGCCGCGAGGTGAGCCCCTTGAGGTCTCCGACGCCGTCGCCGTTGCTGTCCTGGAACGAACGCACCAGGACCTCGTAGAAGACCGCGCGTTTGAACCACTCGGGGTCGCGGTCCCGGGCGGGGGTGTCGGCGAAGGTGTCGGGGACGGGCTCGTTGACTGTCACTGCGGGTTCCTCCGAACCGTGAGGAGGTGGGCCGGCCCGGAAGAGGGATCGAGCCGGACGTAGTTGTGACGGCCCCAGGCGTACGTCGCGCCGGTCAGCTCGTCGTGCACCGTCAGCGGCCCCGGCACGTCGAGCGTGACGGTGGCCTCCTGGACGTGGTGCGGGTCCAGGTTGACCACGCAGATCACCTGGTCCTCCAGGCCGTCCTCGGTGACGGCGCACTTGGAGAACGCGATGATCCGCTCGTTGTCGACGGGGTGGAAGCGCAGGTCCCGCAGCTGCTGGAGGGCGGGATGCCGGCGGCGCAGCCGGTTCAGGGCGGTCAGCAGCGGCGCGAGGGAGTCCTGCCGGGTCCAGTCGCGCGGCCGCAGCTCGTACTTCTCCGAGTGCAGGTACTCCTCCGAGCCGGGCTTCGCGGGCTCGTTCTCGAACAGCTCGAAGCCCGCGTAGATCCCGAAGGTCGGTGAGAGCGCCGCCGCCAGCACCGCTCTCACCGCGAACGCCGCCGGGCCGCCCTGCTGGAGGTACTCGGGCAGGATGTCCGGGGTGTTGGCGAAGAAGTTCGGCCGCATCCAGGCGGCGGCCTCGCCGGTCAGCTCGGTCAGGTACTCCGTCAGCTCGGCCTTGGAGTCGCGCCAGGTGAAGTACGTGTAGGACTGGTGGAAGCCGACCTTGGCCAGGGTGTGCATCATCGCCGGACGGGTGAACGCCTCCGCCAGGAACAGCACGTCCGGGTCGGTGCGGGCGATGTCCGAGAGCACCTTCTCCCAGAAGTTCACCGGCTTGGTGTGCGGGTTGTCGACGCGGAAGATCCGCACCCCGTGGCCCATCCAGAACCGCAGGATCCGCACCGTCTCGCGGACGATCCCGTCGAAGTCCTGGTCGAAGTTGACGGGGTAGATGTCCTGGTACTTCTTCGGCGGGTTCTCGGCGTACGCGATGGTGCCGTCCGCGCGGTGGCTGAACCACTCCGGGTGCTTGTGCACCCACGGGTGGTCCGGCGAGCACTGGAGCGCGAAGTCCAGCGCCACCTCCAGGCCCAGCGCGCCCGCCTCCGCGACGAAGTGGTCGAAGTCCTCCAGGGTGCCCAGGTCCGGATGGACGGCGTCGTGGCCGCCCTCGGGGGAGCCGATCGCCCACGGCGAGCCGACGTCCTGCGGGCCGGCCTCCAGCGAGTTGTCCGGACCCTTGCGGTGGGCCCGGCCGATCGGGTGGATCGGCGGCAGGTACACCACGTCGAAGCCCATCGCGGCCACCGCGGGAAGCCGCTCGGCGGCCGTCCGGAAGGTGCCGGAGACCGGCGCCTCCACACCGTTCGGGTCCACCACCGCGCCCTCCGAGCGCGGGAAGAACTCGTACCAGGAACCGAACAGCGCCCGCTTGCGGTCCACCTGGAGCGGCTGCGGACGGGTCGCCGAGAGCAGCTCGCGCAGCGGGAAACGGGCCAGCAGCGCCGTCACCTCCGGCACCAGCGCCGCCGCGTAGCGGCTCAACGGCGGCAGGCCGGAGTCGCGCAGCGCGTCCACCGCGGCCAGCACCTGGGCCCGGCCCTCCTTCTTCGGCACCCCGGCCGCCGCCCGCTCCAGCAGCTGGGCGCCCTCCTCCAGCACCAGCGCGGTGTCGATCCCGGCCGGGAGCTTCACCGCCGCGCGCTTGCGCCAGGTCGCCACCGGGTCGCCCCACGCCTCCACCAGGTACGACCAGCGGCCCGGCGCGGTCGGCGTCACGTACGCGCCCCAGCGGTCGCTGCCCTCGGACAGCTCGCGCATCGGCGTCCACGGACCGGAACGGCCGCGCGGGTCGCGCAGCACCACATTGGCCCCCACCGCGTCGTGGCCCTCGCGGAACACCGTGGCGGAGACCAGGAAGCGTTCGCCCTCCACGGCCTTGGCCGGACGCCGGCCGGCGTCGACGAGCGGGGTGACGTCAAGCACGGGGATGCGGCCGATCACGGTGTCGCTCTCTGTCGTGGTGCGGGTGGGGCGGGTCGGTGATTTACGCGGGGACGACGTGGTGCCGGGGGCAGGCGCAGTGGGTGCGGTGACGGCGGTGGCCGATGGGGCGCCGGAGGGCGGGGCCGCGGCGGACCTGACGGTGGTGGTCCGTTTCGACGCGGCCTTGCGCGGGGTGCCCGCACGTTTCGTCGCCGGTGCGGCCGCCCGCTTGCGGGCCGCCGCGGTGCGCGGGGCCGGCACCGGGGGTTCCCCGGTCGACGGTCCGTCAGGGGTGTGGTCCGTCGGTACCGTGGACTGGTCCCGCGTGTCGCCGTGCATGCCAAGCTCCTGCCCGAGATCGGCGGCAGCTCTGCCCGGCGGGCGACGCCGGGAGAGTACCGGGAGGACTGCTGGGTGAGGAAGGACGCGCGGCCGGAGCCGGCCCCGCGCCGACGGACCCGGCCACCCCGCCCGCCGACCGCCGCAGCGGGACCCGCCGCGGCGAACGCACGTGTCCCGGCGCGCGTCGCTCGGTGCGCGCCCCCGCGTGACCCAGCCCACCGGAAAACGACCGGTCGGGGAATGAGGACACGCAAAGACACGCCTACTGAGGCCGAATGGGCTAAGGGGAAGTGAGGGCACGTCAAAACCGGACCTGCACCAGCCGGAGGCAGCGGGGGGACGACCGTCCGATCGTGCACCAGCGGCACCCACGACCTTGTTGCATCCTCGCACCACGGGCAAGAGGACCGGGCGGGCAAGCGCGTGGTTTCAGCCGGTATACAAGGGTGAAACAGGCCCCCGCAACACCTCGGATCCCAGGAGTTCACACCCGACGGCGCATGTTTTACCTGCTTGCGCCCTACGTGCGCCGTGATTTGCCACCACGCGCCCGGAACGATCTCAACGCTGCTCCGAACGGGTGTGGCGCCCGCAAGTTGACGCCCAGTCAGGCGAAAGGTCGGGACTACCCTTCAAGCCGTGAAGGCAATCCGCAGGTTCACCGTCCGCACCGTCCTGCCCGAACAACTGCAGCCACTGCACGAGCTCGCGCTGAACCTCCGCTGGTCCTGGCACCCCGAGACCAGAGAGCTGTTCCGCTCCGTCGACCCGGACGTCTGGGCCGCCGTCGGAGAGGACCCGGTCCGACTGCTCGGCGAGGTCCCCGCGGCCCGGCTCGCCGCCCTCGCGGGCGACCGGCGATTCCTGCGCCGGCTCGGCGACCTCGCCGACGACCTGCGCGACTACCTCACCGGCCCGCGCTGGTACCAGTCGGCGAACGACGCCGAGAGCGAGCTCCCCGTCGGCGTCGCCTACTTCTCGCCCGAATACGGCATCGCCGCTGCCCTCCCGCAGTACTCCGGCGGCCTCGGCATCCTGGCCGGAGACCACCTCAAGGCCGCCTCCGACCTCGGCGTCCCGATCATCGGCGTCGGACTCTTCTACCGGCACGGCTACTTCCGGCAGTCGCTCAGCCGGGACGGCTGGCAGCAGGAGCGCTACCCCCTGCTCGACCCCGACGCGCTTGCCGTCACCCTGCTCCGCGAAACCGACGGCACCCCCTGCCGGATCGACCTCGCCCTGCCCGGCGGCCGCACCCTCGCCGCCCAGGTCTGGCGCGCCCAGGTCGGCCGGGTCCCGCTGCTGCTGCTCGACTCCGACATCGAGGCCAACAGCCCCGCCGAACGCAACGTCACCGACCGCCTCTACGGCGGCGGCAGCGAACACCGGCTGCTGCAGGAAATACTGCTAGGCATCGGCGGCGTCCGCGCCGTCCGCACCTACGCCCGGCTCACCGGCCACCCCGCACCCGAGGTGTTCCACACCAACGAGGGCCACGCCGGCTTCCTCGGCCTGGAACGCATCGCCGAACTCACCACCGAACACCCCGGCCTCGGCTTCGCCGACGCGCTGGAAGCCGTCCGGGCCGGCACCGTGTTCACCACCCACACCCCCGTCCCCGCCGGCATCGACCGCTTCGACCGGGACCTGGTCGCCCGCCACTTCGGCGGCGACGCCGCACTGCCCGGCGTCCCCGTCGACCAGGTGCTCGCGCTCGGTGCCGAGAGCTGGGCCGGCGGCGACCCCAAGCTGTTCAACATGGCCGCCATGGGCCTGCGGCTCGCCCAGCGCGCCAACGGCGTCTCCACCCTGCACGGCGCCGTCAGCCGGGAAATGTTCAGCGGCCTGTGGCCCGGCTTCGACGCCCCCGAAGTCCCCATCACCTCGATCACCAACGGCGTCCACGCCCCCACCTGGATCGACCCCGCCGTGGTCCGGCTCGGCGCCACCGAGATCGGCCAGGAACGCGCCGACGAGGCCATGGCCGTCGGCACCACCGGACAGTGGACCGGCCTGGAACGCATCGGCAACGCCGAAGTCTGGGAACTGCGCCGCACCCTGCGCGCCCAACTCGTCGACGAAGCCCGCCGACGGCTGCGCGCCTCCTGGCAGCAGCGCGGCGCCGGCGACGCCGAACTCGGCTGGACCGGCACCGTGCTCGACCCCGACGTCCTCACCATCGGCTTCGCCCGGCGCGTCCCCTCCTACAAGCGGCTCACCCTGATGCTCCGCGACCCCGCCCGGCTGCGCGCCATGCTGCTGCACCCCGAACGGCCCGTGCAGATCGTCGTCGCCGGCAAGGCGCACCCCGCCGACGACGGGGGCAAGCGGCTCATCCAGCAACTCGTGGCCTTCGCGGACGACCCCGCGGTGCGGCACCGGATTGTCTTCCTGCCGGACTACGACATGGCGATGGCCAAGGCGCTCTACCCCGGCTGCGACGTCTGGCTGAACAATCCGCTGCGCCCGTTGGAGGCTTGCGGCACCTCCGGAATGAAGGCCGCGCTGAACGGCTGCCTCAACCTGTCCATCCTCGACGGCTGGTGGGACGAGTGGTACGACGGCCAGAACGGCTGGGCCATCCCCACCGCCGACGGCGGCACCGGCGAGGGCGTGCTCGACCCGGAGAGCCGGGAGGCCGAACGGCGCGACGACATCGAGGCCGCCGCGCTCTACGACCTGATCGAGCACCAGGTCGCCGCCCGCTTCTACGACCGCGGCGCGGACGGGCTGCCGCACCGGTGGATCTCGATGGTCCGGCACACGCTGGTCACCCTGGGGCCGAAGGTGCTGGCCGGGCGGATGGTCCGGGAGTACGTCGAACGGCTCTATGTTCCGGCTGCGGGCGCGCGACGGCGGCTGGCGGGTTCGGCTTCGGACTACGCCGGGGCGAAGGCGCTTGCGGGCTGGAAAGCGACGGTCCGTGACGCGTGGCCCTCGGTGCGGGTCGAGCACGTCGAGGCGGACGGGGTTGGCGAGGCGCAGGAGCTCGGGGCGACGCTGGCGCTTCGGGTGCAGGTGGCGCTCGGGCGGCTCGGGCCGGAGGACGTCGAGGTGCAGGTGGTTTCCGGGCGGGTGGACGAGAGTGACCGGATCTCCGAGGCGACGACGCTGGCGCTGAAGCCGGCGGTGGGCGGGCCGGACCTGGACGGGCGGCTGCGGTACGAGGGGCACCTTGAGCTGGCACGGACCGGGCCGTTCGGGTACACGGTTCGAGTGCTTCCCGCGCACGCCAGGCTCGCGTCGATCGCGGAGCTGGGGCTGGTGGCGGTGCCGGTGGAGCTGGGGGGACTGGAGGCGGGCGTGCTCAGGTAAGTGCATTTAGGGGCCCGGGGAACGGCGGGGCCGAGTTGTGGGTGGTCGGAGAAGGGGACCCGAAACTACGGGACCTTTCGCGCCCTGTTGATCACCCGCAGACTCGGCCCCGCCGTTCCCCGGGCCCCTGGGTGCGCACCTTCCGGCCCCTGGATGCGCACCCGCGAGTGCTAGCCCTGCCAGGAGTGCCAGAGGCGGGCGTACGGGCCGTCCGTTGTGACGAGCGTCTCGTGGGGGCCGAGGTCGGTGAGGTGGCCCTGGGTGAGGACGGCTACGCGGTCGGCGTCGTGGGCGGTGTGGAGGCGGTGGGCGATGGCTATGACGGTGCGGCCGGTGAGGGTGGCGGCGAGGGCACGTTCGGTGTTGCGGGCGGCGGTGGGGTCGAGGAGGGCGGTGGCCTCGTCGAGGATCAGGGTGTGGGGGTCGGCCAGGATGACGCGGGCGAGGGCGAGTTGCTGGGCCTGGGCGCCGTCGAGGCGGTGGGTGGGGCCGAGGTCGGTGTCGAGGCCGTGGGGCAGGTCGTGGTGCCAGCCGACGGCGTCGAGTGCGGCGGTGAGGGTGGGGTCGTCGGCGTCGGGGGCGGCGATCCGCAGGTTGTCGCGGAGGGTGCCGAGGAAGACGTGGTGTTCCTGGGTGACCAGGACGACCTGGCGGCGCAGCCTCTCGGGGGAGAGGTCGGCGAGCGGGACGCCGCCGACGGTGATGGTGCCGGTGCGGGGCCGGTCGATGCCGGCGAGCAGGCGGCCGAGGGTGGTCTTGCCGGAGCCGGACGGGCCGACCACGGCGAGGCGTTCGCCGGGGCGCAGGTCGAGGTCGAGGCCGTGCAGCACGTCGGGCCCGTCCGGGTACGCGTAGCGGACGTCGGTGACCCGGATGCGGTCGTCGGTGGGTTCGCGGTCGGCGGTCGGGGTGGGCGCGGGGGCGGCGGCGAGGCCTTCGACGCGGGCGTACGCGGTGGTGCTGCTCTGCACGGATTCGAGCAGGACGACGATGGTGTCGAGGGGTTCTTCGACGCGTCGCAGGTACAGGACGGCGGAGATCGCGGCGCCGAGGGTGACGGTGTGGTGGGCGACCAGCAGGGCGCCGAGGGGGAGGACCAGGACGACGGGGACGGTGTACGAGAGGTTGATGACGGCGAAGAAGCGCAGCCGCAGGTTCAGGGTGCGCAGCCGGGCGAGGTTGGCGGTGTCGACGGCGTGGCGGCCGGCGTCGAGGCGCTGCTGCTGGAGGCCGAGGGCGTCGATGGTGCGGGCGCCGTTCGCGGTGGCGGAGAGGGTCTCGGCGAGGCCGGCGTTGGCGGCCCGGTCGGCGAGGTAGGCGGGACGGGCTCGGCGCAGGTACCAGCGGGCGCCGAGGACGACGCCGACGACCCCGAGCAGGCCGCAACTGCCCAGCAGGGGGCTGACGGTGAGGATCGCGACGAGGATGAACAGGGCCTGGGCGGCGGCCACGAAGAGTTCGGGCGCGACGTCCCGGAGGGTTTCGCCGACGGCGGTGGCGTCGGTGGTGCCGCGTGAGGTGAGGTCGCCGGTTCCCGCCCGTTCGGCGGTGGCGGCGGGCAGTGCGAGGACCCGGTCGAGGAGCTGTTCGCGGATGCGGGCGGCGGCCCGTTCGCCGAACCGGTGGGCCAGGTAGCGGGCCTGGCGGTTCATCAGGACCTGCGCGGTGGCGCAGCCGAGCAGCAGCAGGCCGAGGCGGTCGATGTCGGCGGTGGTGGCGCCGTGGGTGACCCGGTCGATGATCCGGCCGAGCAGCCAGGGCCCGGCCAGGCCGAGCAGGGCGGCGAGGCCGTTGAGGGCGAGGACGGTGGCGAATGCCCGGCCGTCCTCGCGGACCAGCCGGGTGGCGGCCTGCCGGACCTGGCGGGCGGTGGCGATCGGCAGGGTGCTCATTCGGCCACCTCGGCGGGGGAGTTGGAGCCTCGGGTGACCAGGGCGCGGTAGCCGGGCTGGGTGCGGAGCAGTTCGCGGTGGGTGCCGCTGGCGGCGACCTTGCCGTCCACCAGGTAGTGGACGGTGTCGGCCTGGTCGAGCAGCAGCGGGGAGGTGCTGGTGAGGGCGGTGGTGCGGCCGGCGCGGGCGGCGCGCAGTCCGGCGGCCATCGCGGCCTCGGTGTGGGCGTCCACCGCGGAGGTCGGTTCGACGGCCAGCAGGACGTCCGGTGCGGCGGTCAACGCGCGGGCGAGGCGCAGGCGTTGGCGCTGTCCGCCGGACAGGTTGCGGCCGTCGGGGGCGATCGGGGCGTCGAGCTTGCCGCCCAGGGAGCCGAGCACGTCGAGGGCGGCGGCGGCCTCCAGGGCGACCAGCAGGGTGTCGTCGGGGGCGTCGGTGCGGCCGCGGACGGTTTCGCGGAGGGCGCCGGCGAACAGGGTCGCCTCGTTCTCGGCGAGGGTGATCCGGGCCCGGACGCCGGCCAGGGGCAGGTCGGTGAGCGGGGTGTCGCCCCAGTCGGCGGTGGTGGCCGGGGCGAGCCGGGCGAGGCGTTCGGCGACGGCGGCGGTGTCGGCCGGGCGGGCCGCAGCGAGCACCGTGAGTTCGCCGGGGGCTATTCGGACGCCGGACTCGTGGTCGATCAACTCGGCGGAGGAGGCCGGGAGTTGGGCGGAGCCGTGATCCGGGTCGGGGGCCAGGTTGAGGAAGTCGGTGACCCGGCGGGCGCAGACCAGGGCGCGGCCGATGTCCTGGCTGTTCTCGATCAGGAAGTACACCGGGGCGACCAGCACCGCGGCGTACGCGAACACCGCCGTCAGCTGGCCGGGCGTCAGATCGCCCTCGACGGCGAGCCGGGCGCCGAGCCAGGTGACGGCGGCCAGCAGCAGCGTCGGGAGGCCGCCGCCCAGTGCCTGGATCCAGCTGACGGCCGCGCCGACCCGGTAGCCCTCGGCGCGCAGCGCCTGGGAGTCGGACCGGTATCGGGCCGCGTACACGTCCTTGCCGCCCAGGCCGTTCAGCACCCGCAGGCCGCCCGCCAGATCCTCGAACCGGGCGGTCAGGCGGCCCTGGTGGTCGCGGAAGCGGCTCTCGGCGACCTGCTGACGGGACATCAAGGGCCGCAGTGCCAGGGCGAGGAAGGGTAGTCCGAGCAGCACGATCAGGGCCAGCAGCGGGGCGAGGGTGAACAGGATCGCGGCGGTCGTCAGGTAACAGATCACCGCGCCCACGCCGGGCCCGATGAAGGTGAGCGCCATGGCGATCTTGGACACGTCGGAGATGCCGATGGTGACCACCTCGCCGGCCGTCACCTGGCGGGGCAGCGCCGCGCCGAGCCGCACGCCGTGCCGCAGCACCACGGTGATGGTGCGGAAGGACGCGTCGTTGCGGACCATCGTCATGGTGCGGTGCCGGCACCAGGCCAGCACCAGGTTCAGCAGGCCGAAGCCGAGCATCGCCGCCGACCAGCCGAGCACCGCCACCGTCCGGCCCGGGCGCAGGCCGTCGTCGACGGCGCGGGAGAGCAGATAGGGCTGGACGGTCAGGCCGAGCATCCAGGCGGTGCCGTAGAAGGTGCCCGCCAGCGAGCGGCGGCGCTGGCTGCGGACCAGCCACCACAGGAAACGGAGCGGGCTGCGGGCGTCAGGGGGGCCGGCTCGGCCGGCGGTCGGGTCGTCCACGGACCGAGGCTAGTGGCGGTGGCCGGAGCGGGTCGATCGGTTTCCGGTGCACCTGGGTGCCGGGCCCCGGCGGTGGGGCGGGGCCCGGCGGTGAGTCGGTTGATGGGTGGCGGGCTGACGGGCGGGGCGTTTTTCCCAAGTCATGGGAAACGCGGTTGTGCGGGTGGGGCGGGGATGGTTATCGTCACTTCGACGTAAAGCCTGGAGGAGGGCACACATGACGGAGTGGCTGGGGTTCGTCACCGGCGCGATATGCGTATGGCTGACGGTGCGGACCAATGTGTGGACCTTCCCGGTCGGCATCGCCAACAACGTGTTCTTCCTGGCGGTGTTCGGCACCGCCGGCTTCTACGCGGACGCGGGCCTCCAGGTGGTCTTCCTGGCGCTCGGCGCGCACGGCTGGTGGCAGTGGCTGCGCCGCGGCGCGGACGGGGAACGGCTGGTGGTGCGACGCGGCGGGTTGGGCGTCGTCGGCCTGGCGCTCGCGGCCGTGGTGCCGGTCACCGTTCTGCTGACGTGGCTGCTGACGGTTGTGGGTGATGCCGCGCCGTTCTGGGACGCGCTCACCACCGCGCTCTCGCTCGCCGCCCAGTGGCTGCTGAACACCAAGCGGATCGAGAACTGGTACCTGTGGATCGTCGCCGACCTGATCTACATCCCGATGTACGCGTGGAAGGGCCTGTACCCCACCGCCGCCGTGTACGTGCTGTTCCTCGGCCTGTGCCTGTACGGCCTGCGCACCTGGCGCCGTGAACTCGGCGTCCGCCCGGGCGGGTTGGCGGTGGCCGCATGAGCCTGTTCCGGCATGCCCTGGTGATCGGCAAGTTCTACCCGCCGCATGCCGGGCACCACTTCCTGATCCGCAGCGCCGCAGATGCCGCGGAGTGCGTCACCGTGGTGGTGATGGCCGCTGATGCCGAGACGATGTCGCTCGACGATCGGGTCCGCTGGATCCGCGAGGTGTGGCAGGGCGAGGCGCATGTGCGGGTGGTCGGGACCGTCGACAACATCCCCATTGATTACGAGGACCCGGACATCTGGGACGGCCACGTCGCGCTGATGCGGGAGGCGCTGCGGCCGGGGGAGACCGTGGATGCGGTGTTCTCGTCCGAGGACTACGGGCACGAACTCGCCCGCCGCTTCGACGCCGCACCCGTGGTGCTCGACGTCGACCGGGCCACGTTCCCGGTGTCCGGCACCAAGGTGCGGGCCGACCCGGCCGCGTACTGGGCGGACCTCGAACCGGCCGTCCGGGCCGGGCTGGTCCGGCGGGTGGTCGTCCTCGGGGCCGAGTCGACCGGGACGACGACGCTCTCGCGCGACCTCGCTCGCGCGATGCGGGCACGGGGCGGCGTGCACGCGCTCACCGGGTGGGTCGCCGAGTACGGGCGGGAGCTCACCGCCGCGAAACTCGCTGTCGCGCGGGGGAAAGCGGCGATGGCGGGTGCGGAACTGCCGACCGTCGATCAACTGGCGTGGGACGGGCGGGACTTCGCTCTGGTGCGGAAGCGGCAGGCGGAGGCCGAGGAGCGGGCCGCGAGGGCCGGAGGGCCGGTGCTGGTCTGCGACACCGACCTGCTGGCGACGGCGGTGTGGGAGGAGCGGTACTGCGGGGGCACGACGGCGGAGACGTGGGCGGCGGCCGAGGCGCAAGTGCCGCGGGCGCTGTATGTGCTGACGTCGCACGAGGGCGTCGCGTTCGAGGACGACGGGCTGCGGGACGGGGAACATCTGCGGGAGTGGATGACGGGGCGCTTCCGCGAGGTGCTCATTGCCTCGGGGCAGCGGTGGATCGAGGTGCGGGGGGACCGGGAGGAGAGGGTGGCTGCCGTGCTGCGGGAGATCGGTTGATCGGGGGTCGGGTCAGAGACGGGGACCAGAAACGGCGGGACCTCTTCGCGCCCTGCTGATCGTCAGCAGACTCGGCCCCGCCGTTCTCCCCCAGCCCCTGAAAACTCACACCAGGCTGTCCTTCCAGGTCTGGTGGAGCGTCGCGAAGCGGCCTTCGCCGGCGATGAGGGTGCCGGGGGTGCCGTCTTCGACGATGCGGCCCTGGTCCATGACGAGGACGCGGTCGGCGATCTCGACGGTGGAGAGGCGGTGGGCGATGATCACGGCGGTGCGGCCGGCCAGGACGGTTTGCATGGCGTGCTGGACGGCCTGTTCGCCGGGGACGTCGAGGGAGGAGGTGGCTTCGTCGAGGATGAGGACGGCGGGGTCGGCGAGCAGGGCGCGGGCGAAGGCGACGAGTTGGCGCTGGCCGGCGGAGATGCGGCCGCCGCGCTTGCGGACGTCGGTGTCGTAGCCGTCGGGGAGGGCGGTGATGAACTCGTGGGCGCCGATGGCCCGGGCCGCGGCTTCGATCTCGGCTCGGGTGGCGTCCGGCTTGCCGACCGCGATGTTCTCGGCGACGGTGCCGGAGAACAGGAAGGACTCCTGGGTGACCATCACGACGGCGGCCCGCAGGTCGGTGGTGGTGAGGTCGCGGAGGTCGACGCCGTCGAGGGTGACGGCGCCGGCGGTGGGGTCGTAGAAGCGGGCGAGCAGTTTGGCGAGGGTGGACTTGCCGGCGCCGGTCGCGCCGACCACGGCGGTGGTCTGTCCGGCGGGGAGGACGAGGTCGAACTCGGGGAGGATCTCCTTGCCGTTGGCGTACGCGAACCGGGTGTCGCGGAAGGCGACTTCGCGGCCCTTGCCGGTGGCGGCGGGCAGCGGGGTGGGCTCGGTGGGCTCGGGGACGGAGGGCTCGTGGGCGAGCAGGCCGGCCATCTTCTCCAGGGCGGCGGCGGCCGACTGGTAGCTGTTCAGGAACATCGCCAGCTGGTCGATCGGGTCGTAGAGCCGGCGCAGGTACAGCACGAAGGCGGTGAGGACGCCGAGTTCGAGGCTGCCGTCGCTGACCAGCAGCGCGCCGAGGACGACCACGCCGGTGATCCAGGTGTTGGCGGTGACCCGGGACAGGAAGACGTACCGGGCCATCTCCAGCAGGCCGTCCGCGGTGGCGGTGGCGGACTGCTGGTTGACGGTGTCGAAGGCCTTGTTGTTGGCGGACTCGCGGCGGAAGGCCTGGACCGGGCGGATGCCGTTCATGGTCTCGGTGAAGCGGACGATCAGTCCGGCGGTGACGGTGCGGGAGCGGCGGTAGACCTGCTGGGAGCGGCGCCGGAAGGACCGGATGATCAGGTACATCGGCAGGAAGGACACCAGGGCGGCGAGGCCCAGGCGCCAGTCCATCAGGATCAGCACCACGGTGATGTAGCCGACCGATAGGCAGACCATCAGGAGTTCCTGGAGGCCCTCGGCGAGCAGTTCGCGCAGGGTGTCCACGTCGCTGGTGGCGCGGGAGATGATCCGGCCGGAGGTGTAGCGCTCGTGGAAGTCCAGGCTGAGGCGCTGCGCGTGCTTGAAGATCCGGCCGCGCAGGTCGAGCAGGATGTCCTGGTTGATCCGGGCGGCGACCCGGATGAATGCTCGTTGCAGCAGGGTGGCGACCAGCGCGCAGCCCAGGTACGCGGCGGTGACGGCGATCAGCGGGCCGGAGTCGTGGCCGCGCAGCGCGGGGATGCCGCGGTCGATGGCGTAGGCGACGAGGAGCGGCCCGGCCTGCAGGGCGGCCTGCTGGACCAGGACGGCGAGCACGGCGACGGCGATCCGGCGGCGGTGCGGGGCGAGCAGCGAACCGAGCAGGGCGCGCGGGGCACCGGGCGGGACGGGGATGTCCTGGTCGTCGGTGGCCGCGGGAACCAGGTCGTCCTCTTCGACGGCGGGTTCGGCGACGGCGGTGGTCATCGGGCCAGCGCCCCTTCCAGGTCGGATTCGCCGGACATCAGGGCCCGGTAGGCGGGACAGGACTGCAGGAGTTCCTGGTGGGTGCCGACGGCGGTGATCCGTCCGTCGGCGAGCAGCGCGACCCGGTCGGCCAGCAGCACGGTGGACGGGCGGTGCGCGACGACCAGCGCGGTGGTGTCCGCGAGGACCTGCCGCAGGGCGCGCTCCACCAGTGCCTCGGTGTGCACGTCGAGCGCGGACAGCGGGTCGTCGAGGACCAGGAAGCGGGGTTCGCCGACCACGGCGCGGGCCAGCGCGAGGCGCTGGCGCTGGCCGCCGGACAGGCTCAGGCCCTGCTCGCCGACCTCGGTGTTCAGGCCCTCGGGGAGCCGGTCGACGAAGCCGGCCTGCGCGGTGTCGAGGGCGCGGGCGAGCCGCTGCTGGTCGGCGTTCGGGGCGCCCATCAGCACGTTCTCCCGGACGGTGGCGGAGAACAGGGTGGGTTCCTCGAAGGCGACGGCGACCTCGCGGCGGAGTTCCTCGCGGGACAGGTCGCGGATGTCGGTGCCGTCCAGCGTGATCGAGCCGGCGGTGGGCTCGTACAGGCGGGGGAGCAGTGCGGTGAGGGTGGTCTTGCCGCTGCCGGTGGCGCCGACCAGGGCGAGGGTCTCGCCGGGGCGGATGTGCAGGTCGATGCCGGACAGCAGGTCGGGGGTGCCGGCCGGGGCGTCGGGGTAGCGGAAGCGGACGCCGGTGAAGCGGATGCCGCGGTCGTCGGTGGGGCTTTCGCCGGAGGGCGGGTCGGTGGGCTCCGGCTCGTCCATCACCTCGAAGTAGCGGTTGGTGGCGCTGGCGGCCTCGGCGGCGAAGCCGAGCAGCCAGCCGATCGACTCGACCGGCCAGCGCAGGGCGAGCGCGGTGGACAGGAAGGCGACCAGGGTGCCGGCCGAGAGTTCGTCGTGGGCGACCAGGTAGACGCCGGTGGCGAGGGCGCCGCCGAGGGCGAGTTCGGGCAGGCCGACGATGACCGCCCACAGGTCGCCGAGCAGGCCGGCCTTGCGGAGTTCGGTGTCGCGCAGGTCGGCGCTGTGCCGGCGGAACTCCTCGGCCATGGTGCGGTGCCGGCCGAAGGCCTTGAGGATGCGGATGCCGAGCACCGACTCCTCGACCACGGTCGCGAGGTCGCCGTTCTGGTCCTGGGCGAGCCGGGAGGCGGCCGAGTACCCGGCCTCGAAGCGGCGGGTGAAGATCATCAGCGGGATGGCCGGGATCAAGGTGATCAGGGCGAGCCGCCAGTCCAGCGCGAACATCAGCGCGGTGCCGGTCAGGAAGACGGTGGAGTTGACCACCAGGAAGACCAGCGGGAAGGCCAGGAACAGCCGCATCACGAACAGGTCCGAGGTGGCCCGGGAGAGCAGCTGCCCGGACGGCCAGCGGTCGTGGAAGGAGATCGGCAGCCGCTGGAGCTTGGCGAACAGGTCGCCGCGGAGCTTGGTCTCCACCTTGGCCAGCGGACGGGCCACGATGATCCGGCGGATGCCGAACAGGCCGGCCTCGGCGAGGCCGAGCAGCAGCAGGGCGACGGCCAGCGGCCACAGCCCGGCCAGGTCGTGGTGGGCGACCGGCCCGTCCACGATCTTGCGCAGCACGATCGGCACGGCCAGCACGCTGAGCGAGGCGAGCCCGGCGGCGGCCATCGAGCCGAAGATCCGCCAGCGGGCCTCCCGGGCGTACGGCCACAGGCGCAGCAGGGATCGCACCGGTGATCGGGGTACCGATTCGGGCGAAATTCCGGTGTCGTCCGTTGACGGAGTGTTCGAATCCGCGGGGGTGGGCGGAGCGGGGTTCTGGTTCTCGGCCATCGCCGAGAGGGTAGGCGCTGCCACCGACATTTCTCATCCGGTTTTTTGCCCCTGTCGGCGAGATCCGGCCAGGCCGGACGGGGCGTCAGGCCGGCCGAAGGCGCTCCCCGTTGCGCCGTTCGGGTCGCTCGGAACGGTGTGCGCCGCCTCCGGGCGCAGGGAGCGCGCAACCATCGGAGACCGGCGTGAGGGGGCGCGGACCGGCCGACAACACGCAACGAGCGCCTCCTTGCAGGCCCCCGGGCACCGGGGTGTGTGATCTGGCCCGAGTGATCGCGGTGGATCACCGGAGCAGCCAGGAGACCCGCATGTCGGTCGAGACCGAGCACGCCCCCGAAGTCCAGGCCCCGGCACAGCAGAGCCTGAGCACCGCGGCGGCGCGCAACCTCGCCACCACGACCAAGTCCAAGCCGCAGATGCAGGAGATCAGCTCGCGCTGGCTGCTGCGCAAGCTGCCCTGGGTCCACGTCTCGGCCGGCACCTACCGGGTCAACCGGCGGCTCTCCTATGCGGTCGGCCGCGGCCGGGTGAGCTTCGTGCAGACCGGCCGGGAGGTCAAGGTGCTGGCGCCCAGCCTGCGCGAGGTCCCGGTGCTGCGCGGCTTCGAGGACCACGCGGTACTGAACGAGCTCGCCGGGCGCTTCGTCCAGCGCGGCTTCAGCGCCGGTGAGGTACTGGTCCAGGCGGGCACCCCGATCACCGAGGTCTTCCTGATCGCGCACGGCAAGGTCGAGCGGATCGGCACCGGCAAGTACGGCGACGACACCGTGCTCGCCGTGCACGCCGACGGCGACCACCTCGGCGACGAGGCGCTCAACGTCCCCGACGGCCACTGGCCGTACACCGTGAAGGCCGCCACCGCGGGCACCGCCATGTCGCTGGCCTGGCCGGCCTTCCAGGAGGTCGTGGACCGCTCCCCGGGCCTCCAGGCACAGATCGCGCTCTTCCTCGCCGGACAGGCCGCCGGGCAGAACGAGCACGGCGAGGCCGAGATCGGCATGTCGGCCGGCCACGAGGGCGAGTACGCCCTGCCCACCGCCTTCGTCGACTACGAACTCGGCCCCCGCGAGTACGAGTTGAGCGTCGCCCAGACGGTGCTGCGGGTGCACAGCCGGGTCGGCGACCTGTACAGCAAGCCGATGGACCAGACCCAGGAACAGCTCCAACTCACCATCGAGGCGCTGCGCGAGCGCCAGGAGCACGAGATCGTCAACAACCCCGACTTCGGGCTGCTCTCCAACTGCGCCTTCGACCAGCGGATCCAGACCCACAGCGGCGCACCCACCCCCGACGACCTGGACGAACTGCTCGCGATGCGCCGCGACACCGACTACCTGTTCGCCCACCCGAAGGCGATCGCCGCGTTCGGCCGGGAGGCCAACCGGCGCGGCGTCTACTTCTCCACCGCCGAGGTGCACGGCCACCGGGTGCCCGCCTGGCGCGGCGTCCCGCTGCTGCCCTGCGGCAAGATCCCGGTCCGCGGCGGCACCACCTCGATCCTCGCGATGCGCACCGGCGAGCACAACCAGGGCGTGGTCGGCCTCACCCAGGTCGGCATCCCCGACGAGGTCGAACCCGGCCTGAACGTCCGCTTCATGGGCATCGACGAGAAGGCCGTCGTCAAGTACCTGGTCTCGACGTACTACTCCGCCGCGATCCTGGTCCCCGACGCGCTGGGCGTGCTGGAGAACGTCGAGGTCGACCACCCCCGGTCCTGACCGCCCCCACGCCGAAAGACGACCGACATGCCCTCACTGCTCACCCGGACGCTCGCCCCGCACGGCACCCACGAGCTGGCGGCGCTGGTCTCCGCCATCCTCACCCACCCCGAGCGCCCCGCCCCCGGCCGGCTCACCTGGCACGCCCCCGGCCCCACCGGACTCGGCACCAGCGGCCTGCTGACCCACCGCCCGACCGTCCCGAACCAGGCCACCGGGGCGACCGACGACATCGTCCGGGACGCCCCCAGGGCCAGGCCGATCACCAACGGCAAGGCGCCCGCGCTGTACTGCCCGCCCGCGGTGCGCGACGACCCGGCGCTCGGCGACCTGGTCAACGAGCGGCTGATCGAATGGGCCGAGGGGATCGGCATCTACCCCGGCCGCACCGACATGCTGCGCAAGGCCAACTTCGGCCGGCTGATGATGCTCGGCCACCCCGAGACCGACGACCCCGACCGGCTGCTCGCCGCCGCCAAGTGCGGCCTGGCCGAATGGTCGGTGGACGACCACATCGTGGACGCCGAGGTCGAGGAACCCCGGCACGAGGTGATCGGCCAGCGCCTGGCGATCTGCCACTCCGTCATCGACCAGGCCCAACTGCCGCTGCGCTACGCCCCCCAGCTGGAGGAGAACGTCCAGCGCGACCCGGTCGCCATGGCACTCCGCTCCTCCCTCGGAGACCTGGCCGCGTACGCCAGCTGGAACCAGGTCCGGCGGCTGCGGCACGAGCTGGCGATCATGTTCGTCGCGTACGGCCAGGAAGGCATGTGGCACACCACCGGGCACCGCCCGCCGGTATGGGAGTACCTGATGCACCGCCACGAGAACTCCTTCATCCCGTGCATGGTGCTGGTCGACGCGATCGCCGGCTACGAGGTGCCACAGGCCGAGTTCGCCGACCCCGCCGTGCGCCGCACGTTCAACCTGGCCGGCACCGCCACCGTGCTGATGAACGACCTGTACTCGATGGGCAAGGAAGACCCCAGCGACTTCAGCCTGCCGATGCTGATCGCCACCGAGGAGGGCTGCTCGCTGGACGAGGCCGTCCGGCAGAGCGTGGCGATCCACGACGAACTGATGCACACCTTCGAGGCCGAGGCCTCCGCCCTCGCCCTGACCGGCTCGCCCGAGCTGCGCCGCTTCCTGGCCGGCACCTGGGCCTGGGTCGGCGGCAACCGCGAGTGGCATGCGGGCAGCGCCCGCTACCAGACCGACTGATCCCACCGTCCCCGCCAGTTGAGGAGCACGCCGTACATGACCACCACCGCCGTCCCGAGCGCCACCAACGTGCTGCGCACCGCGTTCCAGAAGTCGGTCGCCAACTACTGGAACCTGGAGAAGGACCCGGTCAACATCAAGCTCGGTGAGGTCGACGGCCTCTACCACCACCACTACGGCCTCGGCCCGGTCGACCCCTCGGTGTTCGAGGGCCCGGACGAGACCCGCGACGAGCGCATGATCAAGGAGATGCACCGGCTGGAGACCGCCCAGGCCGACGTGCTGCTCGACCACCTCGGCGACATCGCGCCCACCCACGCGCTGCTGGACGCCGGCTCCGGCCGCGGCGGCACCAGCATCATGGCCAACCAGCGGTTCGGCTGCGAGGTGGACGGCGTCTCCATCTCCGAGCAGCAGGTGGCGTTCGCCAACGGGCAGGCGCACGAGCGAGGCATCGCCGACCGGGTCCGGTTCCACTTCCGCAACATGCTGGACACCGGCTTCGAGACCGCCTCCCGCCGGGCGATCTGGACCAACGAGACCACCATGTACGTGGACCTGTTCGAGGCGTTCGGCGAGTTCTCCCGGCTGCTCGCCCCCGGCGGCCGCTACGTCTGCATCACCGGCTGCTCCAACGACGTGATGGGCCTGCGCTCGAAGGCCGTCAGCCGGATCGATGAGCACTACATCTGCAACATCCACCCGCGCAGCCAGTACTTCAAGGCGCTGGCCGCCAACAACCTGGTGCCGATCAGCGTGGTCGACCTGACCGCCGACACCATCCCGTACTGGGAGCTGCGCGCGCAGTCCTCGGTGGCCACCGGCATCGAGGACCCGTTCCTGACGGCGTACAAGGAAGGCAGCTTCCACTACCTGATGATCGTCGCCGACCGGGTCTGACGGCCGCCTCGGCGGGAGGCCCGGGCCGGTGCCCGGGCCTCCCGTCATGCCGTCAGCAGCACGGCCGAGCGGGCGGCCAGGGTGACTTCGGCGACCGGCCCGGGCGCCGGCGGGCCTGCCAGCGCGGTGTCGATCAGCGGGCGGTGCGGGCCGGGCAGGGTGAAGTGCCGGGGCTCGGGGCCGGCGTTCAGCAGCAGCAGGAAGTCGGCGTCCTGCACGGCGTGGCCGTGCTGGTCGCGTTCGGCCATCGCGGTGCCGGACAGCCGCATCGCCAGCGCGTGGCCCGGGGCGAACCAGTCCGCCTCGGTCATCTCCCGCCCGTCCGGGGTGAGCCAGCTCAAGTCCCGCGGGCCGTCGGGCCCGGCCGGGCGGCCGGAGAAGAACGCCCGCTGCCGCAGCACCGGGTGGGCCCGGCGCAGCCGGATCAGCCGGGCCGTCAGCTCGGCCAGCGAGCGCCACTGCGGGTCGTCCAGCAGCGACCAGTCCAGCCAGCCGGTCTCGTTGTCCTGGCAGTAGGCGTTGTTGTTGCCGCGCTGGGTGCGGCCGAGTTCGTCGCCCGCCGTCAGCATTGGCACGCCGCTGGACAGCAGCAGGGTGGTCAGCAGGTTGCGCAGCTGGCGCACGCGCAGTTCGCGGATCGCCGGGTCGTCGGTGTCGCCCTCCGCGCCGTGGTTCCAGGACCGGTTGTCGTCGGTGCCGTCCCGGTTGTCCTCGCCGTTGGCCAGGTTGTGCTTGCGGTCGTAGGAGACCAGGTCGCGCAGGGTGAAACCGTCGTGCGAGGTGATGAAGTTGACGGAGGCGTAGGGGCGCCGCCCGCCGCGCTGGTACAGGTCGGAGGAGCCGGCGATCCGGGTGGCCAGCTCGCGCACGTCCGGCCGGATGCCGCGCCAGAAGTCGCGCACGGTGTCCCGGTAGCGGTCGTTCCACTCGCCCCACAGCGGGGGGAAGCCGCCCAGCTGGTAGCCGCCCGGGCCGACGTCCCACGGCTCGGCGATCAGCTTGACCCGGCTGAGCACCGGGTCCTGCGACACCGCGGCCAGGAACGGGTGCTCCATCTCCACCGCGTCGCTGCCGCGGGCCAGCGCCGCCGCCAGGTCGAAGCGGAAGCCGTCCACGCCCATCTCCTGCACCCAGTAGCGCAGCGAGTCGGTGATCAGCCGGATCACCTGCGGGCGGCGGGTGTCCAGGGTGTTGCCGCAGCCGGTGTAGTCGGCGTAGCCGCGGCGGGAGCGGTCGAGCCGGTAGTAGCCGGCGTTGTCGATGCCGCGGAAGGACAGCGCCGGGCCCATCACGCCCGACTCGGCGGTGTGGTTGTACACCACGTCGAGGATCACCTCGATGCCCGCCGCGTGCAGCGCCCGCACCATCCGCTTGAACTCGCCGACCTGCTGGCCCCGGCTGCCGGAGGACGAGTAGCCCGCGTGCGGGGCGAAGAAGCCGAGCGTGTTGTAGCCCCAGTAGTTGACCAGGCCGCGCTCCTGGAGGTGGTCCTCGCTGACGTGGTGGTGGACCGGCAGCAGCTCCACCGCCGTCACGCCCAGCCCCGTCAGGTGGGCGATCGCCGCCGGGTGCGCCAGGCCCGCGTAGGTGCCGCGCAGCTCGGGCGGGATGTCGGGGTGGCGCTTGGTGAAGCCGCGCACGTGCAGTTCGTACAGCACCGTCTCGGCCCACGGCGTCTTCGGGCGGTGGTCGTCGTACCAGTCGTCGGCGTCGTGCACCACCACCGCCCGGGGCACGTACGGCGCCGAGTCCCGGTCGTCCCGGACGGTGTCCGCGACGTCCCGCTCCGGCCAGTGGCGGACGGCCGAGCTCACCGCGTCGTGCGTCACGCAGCCGCCGTCGATGGCGCGGGCGTACGGGTCGAGCAGCAGCTTCGCCGGGTTGTGCCGGGCGCCCGTCCACGGGTCCCACCGGCCGTGCACCCGGAAGCCGTAGCGGGTGCCGGGCAGCACTCCCGGCAGGTAGCCGTGCCAGGTCTGGTAGGTCTGCTCGGTCAGCCAGTGCCGGCTCTCCCGGCCGCGGTCGTCGAACAGGCACAGCTCGACCGCCTCCGCGCCCGGTGACCAGAGCGCGAAGTTGGTGCCCCGGCCGCCCTCGCCGTCGGTGCGGAACCGGGCGCCGAGCGGCTGCCAGCTGCCCGGCCAGGGCGGCGCCGGGGCCGGCCGGGGCGCCGAGCCGTTCGGCCCGGCGGCCGGTCGTGCCTCCCGGGACGTGCTCCTGCCCAGCTCCTGCCACGCCGTCATGGCGACCCTCCCAGCCATCCGGGGGCCTGTCCCCGTTCTTCCGGTTGTTCCCTGTGCGACGGCGCTCGTCACCCCGGGTCGGAATGCGTGACGCACCGTGATCAATCCTGTGCCCAGCGCGGCCGGGTGGGGAAACCATCCGGTCGTGTCCGGGGAGTGCGATCGGTCGTTGTCCCCGGCATCGGGTGGTTCGCACGACAGCGGGAGGACGGCATGCGCGCCGCGGTACGGCTCTGGGCTCGGCGGGCGGCCGCTGCCGGACTGGTCCTGCTGACCGGCTGCTCGGGCGTGTTCTCGTCGGGCGACGCCGGGCCGCCGGTCTCCCGCGCCCAGCTCACGATCGGCCCCGCCGACGGCGCGCAGGGCGTCGCGGTGGACGGCGCGGTCAGGGTGAACGTCACCCAGGGCCGCCTGCTGGACGTCGAACTGACCGACGACAAGGGCGCCCGGGCGCCCGGCACGTTCACCGGTGACGCCACCGGCTGGACGCCCGACAACCGGCTGGCCGCCGGCACCGCCTACACCCTGGACGTGACCGCCGAGGACGCCGGCGGCCTGCGCGCCGTCCAGCACGCCCGGTTCGCCACGGTGCCACCCGACCGCACCTTCGTCGCCTTCTTCACCCCCGAGGACGGCTCCACCGTCGGCGTCGGCATGCCCGTCTCGCTGCGCTTCTCCCGCCCCGTCCCGGCCGAGAACCGGGCCGCCGTCGAACGGGCCGTCTCCGTCACCGCCGACCCGCCGGAGGAGATCGCCGGCCACTGGTTCGGCGACCAGCGGCTCGACTTCCGCCCGCACGCGTTCTGGCCGACCGGCACCAAGGTCACCCTGGGGCTGCGGCTCAAGGACGTGGAGGGCGCGCCCGGCTTCCTCGGCACCCAGAACAAGGACATCCACTTCACCGTCGGCCGCTCACTGATCGCCACCGTGGACCTGGACCGGCACACCATGACGGTCCGCCAGGACGGCCGCCTGCTGCGCACCCTGGAGGTCAGCGGCGGCAGCCCCGAGCACTCCACCTACCTCGGCACCATGGTGGTCTCCGAGCGCTACGAGGTGACCAGGATGAACTCGCAGACCGTCGGTCTCGGCGACGAGTACGACATCAAGGACGTCCCGCACGCGCTGCGGCTCACCACCTCCGGCACCTTCGTGCACGGCAACTACTGGACCGGCCGCGAGGTGTTCGGGGCCGCCAATACCAGCCACGGCTGCATCGGCCTGGCCGACACCAACGACGGCAGCCCCAACACCCCGGCCGGCTGGCTCTACCAGCACATCCAGGTCGGCGACGTGATGGAGGTGCGCGGCTCGCACGGCGACCGGGTCTCGCCCGACAACGGCCTGAACGGCTGGAACCTCTCCTGGTCGCAGTGGACGGTCGGGCGGTCGGCGCCGGTTCACTGAACGGGCACTCGGCTACCTCGGAAGATTCACTCAGCTTTGACGGTTATTGTTGCCCGCGCGCCCGACACGGTCGGGAGTGCGGTGGCTGTGCATACCGGAGGGGAGCAGCGCGGTGAAGGCGGTTCAGAAGGCCGAGGGCGGAATAGTCGGGGGCGGACGGCGGGCGCGGCAGGCCGCGACAGCCGTGCTGGTGGGCGGTGTCCTGCTGCTCGGTACGGCCTGCAGCAGCGGCGGCGGCGGCTCGAGCGACGCCAAGGGCGGCGGCGGCGGTTCCTCGTCCGCTTCGGACGCGACGCCGAAGGTGTCGACCGCTCAGCTGACGGTCACTCCGGCCGACGGGGCGAACGACGTGGCGCCCAAGGACGGTCTGCAGGTGACGGTGGCCAGCGGCAAGCTGACCACGGTCGCGGTGACCGACAAGAACGGCAAGGCGGTGGCCGGCGAGATCGCCGCCGACGGCCTGAGCTGGAAGCCCACCGAGCAGCTGACGGTCGGCACCACGTACACGGTGAACGCGCAGGCGACGGACTCGGCCGGCCTGGTGGCCGCCTCCACCACCTCGTTCACCACGCTGACGCCGGCCAAGAAGGTCGCCACCAACGACAACATCGCCGACAACGGCCAGTACGGCGTCGGCATGATCGTCTCGGTGAACTTCAGCAAGGCCGTCAAGAACAAGGACGCGGTGCTGGCCGGCATCACCGTGGTGGGCTCGGACGGCACGGTGGCCAAGGGCCACTGGTTCGGCACCTCCCGGCTGGACTTCCGGCCGGAGAAGTACTGGCAGCCCGGCACCAAGGTGACGGTGAAGTACCGGCTGAAGAACGTCGAGATCGCGCCCGACGTGTACGGCGACGTCGACAAGGACGAGCCGTTCACCATCGGCCGCTACCAGGTCTCGACGGTGGACGCCGCGACCCACCAGATGACGGTCTCGCGCGGCGGCAGCGACAACCAGACCATTCCGATCACGGCGGGCGACGACCAGAACCCGTCCTGGAACGGCACCATGGTGATCGCCACCAAGGAGAAGGTCACCCGGATGAACTCCGCCACGGTGTCCAACATCAAGGGCAAGGAGTACGACGTCCCGGACGTGCCGCACGCGATGCGGCTGACCACCTCCGGCACCTACGTGCACGGCAACTACTGGGGCGACGCGTTCGGCAAGTCGAACGCCAGCCACGGCTGTGTCGGCATCGCCGACGTCAAGGGCGGCAGCGACGGTTCGAACGCCGGCAAGTTCTTCAACACGTCGATGGTCGGCGACGTGGTCAAGATCGTGAACTCCAAGAACGGCAAGACCGTCTCCGGGGACAACGGTCTGAGCGGCTGGACCATCCCGTGGAGCCAGTGGTAGCCGATCGGTTCAACCGGCAGTGGGACGGCCCGGCGATCGTGCGATCGCCGGGCCGTCGACCGTTCGTGACCGTACCGGGACACTTGGCGCGCAACGTTTCCCGCCGCCGACCCGTCATATCAACCGAAAGACCTGTCAGCCGACAGGCAGGGTGTTGGGGAGAGCGGAACGTGAAGGCTATACGCGGGGGTTACGCGGTGGGGGCACTCGCAGGAGCCCTGGTGCTGATGGCCACGGCCGGCTGCAGCACGAACCCGGCCAAGGCCGACAGCCCGGCGGCGGCCGCGAGTTCGGCCAAGCCGAGCGTGTCGGCCGCGACCATCGCGATCGAGCCCGCCAGCGGCGCCACCGACGTCAAGACCAACGGCACCGTCAAGGTGTCGGCCACCGGCGGCAAGCTGACCTCCGTCAAGGTCACCGGCCCCGACGGCGTCGAGGTGCCCGGCGCGCTCACCTCCGACGGCGCCGGGTGGGCGCCGTCCGGCAACCTCAAGATATCCACCGCCTACACGGTGGACGCGCTCGCCGAGGACTCCCAGGGCGTGGTCGCCAACGCGCGTTCCACCTTCACCACCCTCACCCCGGAGAAGGACGCCGGCGTCAACGACAACGTCGCCGACAACGAGCAGTACGGCGTCGGCATGATCGTCTCGGTCCGGTTCAACCGGGCGGTGAAGAACAAGGACGCCGTGCTGGCCGGCATCACCTTCGAGGCCTCCGACGGCACCGTGGTCAAGGGCCACTGGTTCAACGACAAGCGGCTGGACTTCCGCCCCGAGAAGTACTGGAACCCCAACACCAAGGTCACCATCCACTACAAGCTCAAGGACGTGGAGACCGCCCCCGGCGTGTACGGCGGCGTCGACAAGGACGAGCCGTTCACCATCGGCCGCTCCCAGATCTCCACCGTCGACGTCAAGACCCACCGCATGGCGGTCGTCCGCGACGGCCAGCAGACCGACTCCATCGCGTTCACCGCGGGCAAGCCCGGCTACGACACCTGGAACGGCACCATGGTGGTCGAGGCCATGGAGGGCACCACCCGGATGACCTCCGCCGGCGTCACCAAGGCGGGTTCCGGGGACGAATACGATCTGGTGGTCCCGCACGCCATCCGGTTGACCGACACCGGCACCTACGTGCACGGAAACTCCTGGAGCGACGGGGTCATCGGCTACTCCAACGGCAGCCACGGCTGCATCGGCCTCACCGACACCAAGGCCGGCAGCGCGAGCAGCCCGGCGGGCAAGTTCTACGCCTCCACGCTGGTCGGAGACGTGATCACGGTCGTCAACTCCAAGGGCGCGGTGGTCGACCCGGTCAACGGACTCGGCGGCTGGAACGTCGACTGGGCGAAGTGGTGATCGTCGGGCGCCTGTTCGGTTGCTGACGGCATATGCCAAATGCGCGGTGATCGTTTGCTCATTGTCCGTACGCGGCTGCCCACGTTCCGCAATGATGGGCGCCATGGCGGGATGGGGCGAAGCGGAACAGGCATCACTTCCATTGGTCGACACCCGCGGTGACGGCCCGCCAGGGGCCGGCACCGCGGTCGTGCTCGCCGAACTGGAACGGATGACCGCGGACGAGATGGAGCACGCCTTCCTGGGCGTGCTCCGCGACACCGAGACCGCGGAAGAGGTGCGACTGCCCTCCCGGCCGGAGTCGGCAGGGGTCGCGCGGCGGCTGGTGCTCTCGGTCCTGGACTCCTGGAAACTCCACCACCTGCTGGAAGTCGGGGAGTTGCTCACCGGCGAGCTGGTCGCCAACGCCGTGCGACATGCCGGCGGGCGGATGATCGGACTCAAACTCGTCCGGCGACCAGGGTGGCTACGGATCGAAGTCCGGGACTCCTCGCGGGCGATGCCCTGCCTGATAGTCGCCCCCGAGATCGGCTACCAGAACGGCCACGGCCTCCAAGTGGTCAACGACCTCGCCGACCGCTGGGGAGCGGACCTGCTGCCACGCGGCAAGGGCGTCTGGTTCGAGATGAGGACCCGGGACCGAATGGCCCCCTAATTTTTTCACCCTCTGCAAAAACGATGCGGGGCCCCTGTCCGCGGTTGTTCGCGGTCCGGGGCCCCTGCGCGTCATCCGGCAGCCAAGGGGGTGCGTGCCGCCGGATGGAAGTGGCCGGGCCGTAACGCCCGACACCCATAACTATCGCACGCCGTGGTGCCAAAAACAAGTCGAAACCAAGGTCTGCATCCCGTTAAACCTTAGGATCTCAGGCCACTCGTAAATCATCTCATAATCCGGACACGCACTAACAGTCCCGAAGGTCCCGCGAACAGGGACCTTCTAGCTATACCCAAACCCCGCCGCGGGCGGAGCCCCGAGCGGCCCCTGCGGGGAGCGTCCAGGGGGGACCTGAGTCGGCAGGCTCTGTGCGGCCGGCCTGGCGGCAGCCGGGAAGCCCCCTGCGGGGAGCTTTCGGGCAGACGCACGAGCCCCTGCGGGGAGCGTCCAGGGGGGGCCTGAGTCGGCAGGCTCTGTGCGGCCGGCCTGGCGGCAGCCGGGAAGCCCCCTGCGGGGAGCTTTCGGGTAGACGCACGAGCCCCTGCGGGGACGTCACGCAGGGGCTCAGTGCTTGCGGGGGCTTGCCGAGGGGACTCCGGGTCCATCGGGAGTCCCCTCGGGGAGGTTCTGGCGGCTGTCCCGGGTTCGCAGGGCTTGCCCGGGGCCGGCTCGGGGGTGGCCGGGAATTCCTGGCTGGCGCCCGTGGGGGATCAGTGGGGTGGCCGGCCCCTGGTGGGGGCAGGTGTCAGCATTCGATGACGTTGACGGCGAGGCCGCCGCGGGAGGTCTCCTTGTACTTGATCTTCATGTCGGCGCCGGTCTCCTTCATGGTCTTGATGGCCTTGTCGAGGGAGACGTGGTGGCGGCCGTCGCCGCGGAGGGCCATGCGGGCGGCGGTGACGGCCTTGACGGAGGCCATGCCGTTGCGTTCGATGCAGGGGATCTGGACGAGGCCGCCGACGGGGTCGCAGGTGAGGCCGAGGTTGTGTTCGATGCCGATCTCGGCGGCGTTCTCGACCTGTTCGGGGGTGCCGCCGAGGACCTCGGCGAGGCCGCCGGCGGCCATCGAGCAGGCGGAGCCGACCTCGCCCTGGCAGCCGACCTCGGCGCCGGAGATGGAGGCGTTCTCCTTGAAGAGCATGCCGATCGCGCCGGCGGCGAGGAGGAAGCGGACGATGCCGTCCTCGTCCGCGCCCGGGATGAAGTTCAGGTAGTAGTGCAGGACGGCGGGGATGATGCCGGCGGCGCCATTGGTGGGGGCGGTGACGACGCGGCGGCCGGAGGCGTTCTCCTCGTTGACGGCCATCGCGTAGAGGGTGACCCATTCCATCGCGTTGCCGGGGCCGATGCCTTCCGCGCGCATGGCGCGGGCCGCGGACGCGGCGCGGCGGCGGACCTTGAGGCCGCCCGGGAGGATGCCCTCGCGGGACATGCCGGCGGCGACGCACTCCTTCATGACCTCCCAGATCTCGAGCAGCCCGGCCCGGATCTCGGCCTCGGTGCGCCAGGCCTTCTCGTTCTCCAGCATCAGGCCGGAGATGGACAGGCCGGTCTCCCGGGTGAGGCGGAGCAGTTCCTCGCCGGTGCGGAAGGGGTGGCGCAGCACGGTGTCGTCGGGCTTGACCCGGGCCTCGCCGATCGCGTCCTCGTCGACCACGAATCCGCCGCCGACGGAGTAGTAGGTCTTCTCGAGGAGGACCTCGCCGTTGGCGTCGTAGGCCCAGAGGGCCATGCCGTTGGCGTGGTAGGGCAGGGCCTTGCGGCGGTGCAGGATCAGCTCGGTGTCGGGGTCGAAGGCGATCTCGTGGCGGCCCAGCAGGTTGAGCCGCTTGGCGGCCCGGATCCGTTCGACGTCCACGTCGGCCTGGTCGACGTCGACGGTGCGGGGGGAGTTGTTCTCGAGGCCGAGCAGGACGGCCTTGGGGGTGCCGTGGCCGTGTCCGGTGGCGCCGAGCGAGCCGTACAGCTCGGCGCGGAGCGAGGCGACCTGGTCGAGGAGTCCTTCGGTGGCGAGCCGACGGGCGAACATCCGGGCGGCCCGCATCGGGCCGACGGTGTGCGAGGAGGACGGTCCGATGCCGATGGAGAAGAGGTCGAAGACGCTGATGGCCACGGGGTGACGTCCTTGTCTGGTCTCGTGGAGTGGTACGTCCGGTGGGACGGGGGCTGCGCATGGAACGGGGCACCGCGCGCACGTTCCAGTGTGCGTGGTGCCCCGGGGGTTCCGGGCGACCGCCAGGTGTCGGCGGTCACAAGGAGGGGTTACAGCTCGGGGTACAGCGGGTGCTTGGCGGCGAGCGCGGCGACCCGGGCCTTCAGCGACTCGGCCTTGGCGGCGTCGAAGCCCGGCTTGAGGGTCTCGCCGATGATGTCGGCGACCTCGCGGAAGTCCTCGGTGTCGAAGCCGCGGGTGGCGAGCGCCGGGGTGCCGATGCGCAGACCCGAGGTGACCATCGGCGGGCGAGGGTCGTTCGGGACGGCGTTGCGGTTGACGGTGATGCCGACCTCGTGCAGGCGGTCCTCGGCGTCCTGGCCGTTGAGCTCGCTGTTGCGCAGGTCGACGAGCACCAGGTGCACGTCGGTGCCGCCGGACAGGACGGAGACGCCGGAGGCGGTCACGTCGTCCTGGAGCAGGCGCTCGGCGAGGATCTTCGCGCCTTCCAGGGTGCGGCGCTGGCGGTCCTTGAACTCGTCGGTGGCCGCGACCTTGAAGGCCACCGCCTTGCCGGCGATCACGTGCTCCAGCGGGCCGCCCTGCTGGCCGGGGAAGACCGCCGAGTTGATCTTCTTGGCGAACTCGGCCTTGGACAGGATGACACCGCCGCGCGGGCCGCCCAGGGTCTTGTGGGTGGTGGTGGTGACCACGTCCGCGTACGGCACCGGGGAGGGGTGCAGTCCGGCGGCGACCAGGCCGGCGAAGTGCGCCATGTCGACCATCAGCAGGGCGCCGACCTCGTCCGCGATGCGGCGGAACTCGGCGAAGTCCAGCTGGCGGGGGTAGGCGGACCAGCCGGCGATGATCAGCTTGGGCTGGTGCTCCTTGGCGAGGCGCTCGACCTCGGCCATGTCGACCCGGCCGGTCTTCTCGTCGACGTGGTACGCGGCCACGTTGTAGAGCTTGCCGGAGAAGTTGATCTTCATGCCGTGGGTCAGGTGACCGCCGTGGGCCAGGTTCAGGCCCAGGATGGTGTCACCCGGCTGGATCAGCGCGAACATCGCCGCGGCGTTCGCCTGCGCGCCGGAGTGCGGCTGCACGTTGGCGTGCTCGGCGCCGAACAGCTCCTTGACCCGGTCGATGGCGAGCTGCTCGACCACGTCGACGTGCTCGCAGCCGCCGTAGTAGCGGCGGCCGGGGTAGCCCTCGGCGTACTTGTTGGTGAGCACCGAGCCCTGGGCCTCCATGACCGCCACCGGGGCGAAGTTCTCGGAGGCGATCATTTCCAGGGTGGTCTGCTGGCGGTGCAGCTCGGCGTCGACCGCGGCGGCGATCTCCGGGTCGAGCGCGTGGAGGGACTGGTTGAGAACCGTCATGAGGGGGATCTCCCGGTCAGGCGCCGATGAGGGCGTCGTAGCCGTCGGCGTCGAGCAGCTCGTCGGTGGCCTCGACCCGGACCTTGAACAGCCAACCGCCCTCGAAGGGCTCCGAGTTGACCAGGGCCGGGTCGTCGATGACCTCCTGGTTGACCTCGGTGACCTCGCCGGTGGCGGGGGAGAAGAGGTCGCTGACCGACTTGGTGGACTCGAGCTCGCCACAGGTCTCACCGGCGGTGACGGTGTCACCGACATTGGGGAGCTGGACGTAGACGATGTCGCCGAGGGCGTCGGCCGCGTGCGCGGTGATGCCGATCGTCGACACCCCGTCCACGGCGGCGGTCAGCCACTCGTGCTCCTTGGTGTACTGCAGGTGCGTGGGGTTGCTCATGACGTCATTCTCCAGGATCGCAAGAGGGGCGGGCGCGGCCGTCCGCTGGGCGGACGAACCGGAAACGACTGCTGGGACAGCAGGTGAAGGGCTGAGCGAAGGTCAGCGGGCGCGCTTGTAGAACGGCAGCGCGACGACCTGGACCGGCTCGGCCTTGCCGCGCACGTCCACCGCGACGGTGCTGCCCGGCTCGGCGTGCGCGGCGTCCACGTACGCGATGGCGATCGGCTTGCCCAGGGTCGGGGACGGCGAACCGGAGGTGATCCGGCCGATCACGGCGCCCTCGGCGTCCACCACGGAGTACTCGGCGCGCGGGACGCGGCGGCCCTCGGAGACCAGGCCGACCAGCTTGCGCGGCGCCTTGGCCTCGGCCGCGGCGGCGGCCTCCTCCAGCGCCTTGCGGCCGACGAACTCACCGTTGTTGGTGGTCTTGTCGAAGCGCACCACCCGGCCGAGGCCGGCGTCGAACGGGGTCAGCTCGGTGGACAGCTCGTGCCCGTACAGCGGCATGCCGGCCTCCAGGCGCAGCGTGTCGCGGCAGGACAGGCCGCACGGGACCAGGCCCTCGGCGGTGCCGGCCTCGGTCAGCGCCGTCCACAGGTGCTCGGCGTCGGCGGGGGCGCAGAAGACCTCGAAGCCGTCCTCGCCGGTGTAGCCGGTGCGGGCCAGCCAGACCTGACGGCCCGCCACGGTGGCGGGCAGCAGCGCGTAGTACTTGAGGCCGGGCAGGTCGGCGTCGGTGAGCTTGGCCAGGATGCCGTTGGCCTCCGGGCCCTGGACGGCGAGCAGCGCGTAGGCGTCGCGGTCGTCGCGGACGGTGGCGTCGAAGCCGGCCGCGCGCTCGGTCAGGGCGTCCAGCACCACCTGGGCGTTGGAGGCGTTGGCGACGACCAGGTACTCGTTCTCCGCGGTGCGGTAGACGATCAGGTCGTCCAGGATGCCGCCGTCCTCGCGGCAGATCATGGTGTAGCGGGCGCGCAGCACGCCGAGCGCGGAGATGAAGCCGACCAGCGCGTGGTCGAGCAGCTCGCCGGCCTGCGGGCCGGAGACGGTGATCTCGCCCATGTGCGACAGGTCGAACAGGCCGGCCTTGGTGCGGACCGCGAGGTGCTCCTCGCGCTCGCTGCCGTAGCGCAGCGGCATGTCCCAGCCCGCGAAGTCGGTCATGGTGGCGCCGAGCGAGCGGTGCAGCGCGTCGAGTGCGGTGAGGCGGAGGGACACGGCAGGACTCCCGGGATCTGGAAACGGGCAGGCTGGGGCGAACCTCCCCGTCTGTCGTCGAACCTGAGAGCTTCACCGCCATCCGAAAGGATGGCGGTTTGCACCGTGGGTGGGCGCACGGCACGGCCGTGTCCACTTTCCAGATCTGCCTCGCCCGGGCGGTTAGGGGGCCTGAGAGATTCCGGGGAGGACTTGCTCCTTCGGCGCCGGTCGCGACCTGGTGACGGTCGTTCCGGCTCTCCCGCGCGGGTTCGAGCGGCCGGTATGAAGTTTGGGCGGGCCCATCATGGCATGCCGGGACCCGCTGGTGGGAGTGGGGTTCGGCGGCGGCCGCCGCGGGGGACCCGTGCGCGCCGCTAACCTGATCGCAACCGTGAGTGTGGAGGGGCGAGATGAGCATCCCGCTGGGGCAGGTTCCGGAAGGCGGGAGCTGGCCGGCCAACGAGCTGGAGCAGGTGCTGATGGCGGCCCTGGGCGATCCGGGGGCGACACCCCGGGTGATCGAGGTGCTGGCCCGCAGCCAGGTGTGGATCCCGCTGCCGTCGGGCGCCGATCCGCAGTCCGGCGAACTCGACCTGCCGACCCTCGAACTGGCGGGCGCGCCCTACGTGCCGGTGTACAGCTCGCAGGAGCTGTACCTGCGGCACGTGCCGGGCATCCCGTTCGCGATCGCCCCGATGTGGGAGTTCGCCCGGGGGCTGCCGCTGGGCATCGGCATCGCGGTCAACCCCGAGGCGCCGGTGGGCATCCCGGTGCCGCCGGAGGGCGTGGGTGAGCTGCGGCGAGGGCCGCGCGGCGACCAGTGGGAGGCGCAGGGCGTCACCGAGGGCGCCAGGGTGGCGCTCAAGGAACCCGAGCCGCACCAGGAGCCGCTCGCCTTCCTGGCCGCCGCGACCGGCGAACTCGCCGCGCTGCCGGGCGTGTTGACGGCCCGCCGGGCGCTGGCCCGGGTGGAGGGCGAGTCGACCCTGCTGTACGTCGGCGTCCAGCTGGACCCGGCGGCCCCCGCCGACCCCGGCGACGTCAATCTGGCGCTCGGCCGGGCACTCGGAACCGCGGCGCCGAGCTGGGGCGTCCACCTGGTGCTGCTCGACCTGGTCGCCGACCCGGTGGTGGACTGGATGCTGGGGCGGGTACAGCCCTTCTACGTCAGACCGTGAATCCACCGGATGTCCGGGACGGCGGCATGACGGTTGTCGGGCGCGCCCCATAGGGTTGCCCCGGCACACCGCCGCGCGGTGGACGGGTGGACGAGGGAAGTCGAGAAAGAGGCGACGACGTGACGGGAGCAGCCGACGACCCGGGCGCGATCGAGCGCGCCCTCGCAGCGGTCGCACCGGAGCGCTGGGAGGCGTACGAGGGGCTGTTGCGCGCCCTCGCGGGCGGGCAGGTCTGGATGCTGCTGTGGCACGGCAGCCCGGGCAGCCCGGACGCCCAGTACGGGAACATGGACGTCGGCGGGCACGGCTACGCGCCCTGCGTGACCTCCCCGGGGCAGCTGGCGGCCAGCGGCTGGGCGCGCGGCCACGAGGTGGTGTCGGGGCCGGAGATCGCCGGCTCCCTGTACCGCTCCCGCTGGGGCCTGTGGCTGGACCCGCACCGCCCGGGCGGCGGCATCGGCGTACCGTGGGCCGACCTGCGGCGGATCGCCGTCGGCCTGGACCGGTTGCCGGCCGGGCCGCTGCGGATCTCCGAACCGGCCGGGCAGGCACCGCAGTTCTTCGCCGTGCTGGAGCAACAGGCCGCCGAGGTGCGCCCGTTGCGCTCGCTGCGCCGGGCCTGGGTGCAACCGGTGCTGGGCGAGCCGTACTTGGCGATCGGTCTGGACCTGTACGACACCTCGCCGCCGGCCGTGGAGGCCGCCCGGGCGCTGGTGCAGCGGGCCGCCGCGCACGCCCCCGAGGGGCCGGCCGTGTCGACCGTGATGATGGCCGACGAGTTCGACCCGGTGGCGATGTGGCTGTGGGCCAACGCCCGCCCGTTCTTCGACCGGCAGGGCCCGCCGCAGTCCTACACCACCGGTTTCGGTTACGCAGCGCAACCGCCGGCCGGGCCCGCGCCGGGCTGGCCGCAGCCCCAGTGGCCGGGATATCCGGGTCGCTGACCCTACCGCGACAGAACGCCGGAAGACCCCCGTACGAACCTTCTTTCGAAGGTCGGCGGGGGTTTTTCGCTGTCCGGCCCTCTACGCGCGCCACCACGGCGTCACCTGGCGTTTCCCCGCCACTGGCGGGGTGTCGTCAGTGTGCCCCTTGACGTGTGAGTGACGGCTGTGTGAAGAGCGATATGCCAGCGCAACGAAAGTGCATGCGAGCAGATCACAGTTAGGCATCCTTCGCCATGGGGGTCTTCCGTACGGCACATCCCATGACAGAGAGTGCTGCCCAATGCGGAGCGCGAGACGATCCTCACGAAGGTGAACGTGCCGCCGCCACAGCATGAACCGCACGATGCGCATCTCCGTGCGGCAGCACCATGCGCGCCGGGGCACTCCGCCCGGCGTCGAACGGCACCACCCCGCAACGCCCTGCTTGCCAAACGCACTTCTGCACCGCCGCAACGGCACCCGGCACCACCGCAACCGCTCTGCCTTCCGCACCAAACGCGACTCCGTGGGCCGGCCACCGTCGGCGAGGGGAACGAACTGACTCATGACCACACCCACCGAGACCTCGGGTCCGCCGGCCGGCGCGCAGCCTGACGGCGCGTCAAACTCCGAGCCGGCCAAGAAGATCGAGGGTCGCTCGCCGGGCCGCATCGCCTGGGACCGCCTCAAGCGCGACAAGATCGCGCTGGCCGGCGGTGTCGTGGTGCTGCTCCTGGTGCTCGCGGCGATCTTCGCGCCGGTGCTGACCGCGCTGTTCGGCCACCCGGTCGACGAACCGCACCCGGACCAGATCAACCCTGACCTCGGCCTGCCCAAGGGCGCGTTCGGCGGCATCAGTGGCGACTTCCTGCTCGGCGTCGACCCGGTGTTCGGCCGCGACGTGTTCTCCCGCGTCCTCTACGGCGCGCAGATCTCGCTGCTGGTGGCGCTCGGCGCGGCCGTGCTGTCGGTCTGCATCGGCGTGGTCATGGGCGTCATGGCCGGCTACTTCGGCGGCTGGGTGGACGCGTTCATCAGCCGGATCATGGACATCCTGCTGGCCTTCCCGCAGCTGCTGTTCAGCATCGCGCTCGTGTCGGTGATGCCCACCACCGCGTTCGGCCTTTCGGACAAGTGGCTCCGCGTGGGCATCCTCGCGGTGGTCATCGGCTTCTTCGGCTGGCCCTACATCGGACGCATCGTCAGAGGCCAGGCCATGTCGCTGCGTGAGCGGGAGTTCGTCGACGCCGCCCGCAGCCTCGGTGCCGGCCGCGCCCACATCCTGTTCCGTGAACTTCTGCCCAACCTGGTGGCGCCGATCCTGGTCTACGCGACCCTGATCATCCCCACCAACATCCTCAGCGAGGCGGCACTCAGCTTCCTCGGGGCCGGCGTCCGCCCGCCCACCCCGTCGTGGGGCCAGATGCTCTCCGACGCGGTCCGGATCTACCAGGCGGATCCCACCTACATGGTGGTCCCCGGTATCGCCATCTTCATCACCGTGCTCGCCTTCAACCTGTTCGGCGACGGCCTGCGCGACGCGCTCGACCCCAAGGGCAACTGAGCCCGCAACCCTGGAGGTTCCCAAACCCATGAAGCGAAACAGGACGCTCGCGGTCGCAGCCCTCGCGGCCACCCTCGCCCTCACCGCCACCGCCTGCGGCGGCAGCAAGGGCGGCGACGGCGGCGGCGACAACAAGGGCAGCGGCGCGGGCTTCAACGCCGCGGTCGACAAGGTGGTGAACGCCTCGGACAAGAAGGGCGGCACCCTCAACATGTGGACCACCACCGACGTGGACTCGCTCGACCCCGGTCGCGCGTACTACGCCTCGGTGTGGAACTTCGAGCGCTTCTACACCCGCACCCTGCTGGCCTTCGACGGCAAGCCGGGCAAGGAAGGCCTGAAGCTGGTCCCCGACCTGGCCGCCGCCCAGCCGGAGATCTCCGCGGACGGCAAGACCTACACCTTCAAGATGAAGCCGGGCCTGAAGTTCGAGGACGGCTCGGTCATCACCTCGAAGGACATCAAGTACGGCATCGAGCGCATCTTCGCGCAGGACGTCATCTCGGGTGGCCCGACCTACCTGATCAACGAGCTCGACCAGGGCCAGAGCTACAAGGGCCCCTACACCGACACGGACCCGAACAAGCTGGGCCTGAAGTCGGTCACCACCCCGGACGACAACACCATCGTCTTCTCGCTGGCCAAGCCCAACTCGGACTTCCCGTACCTGCTGGCCATGGGCTCCGCCGCCCCGGTCCCGCAGAAGCTGGACACCGGCTCGCAGTACGGCCAGAAGCCGGTCTCCTCCGGCCCCTACAAGTTCAAGTCGGCCGAGGCCGGCAAGAGCTACGAGCTGGTCCGCAACGAGAACTGGGACCCGGCCTCCGACCCGTTCCGCAAGGCGCTGCCGGACGTCGTCAAGCTGACCGTCACCACCAACGCCGACGACATGGACACCCAGCTGCTGGCGAACACCGCCGACCTCGACTGGGCCCAGACCGGCCTGTCGCAGGCCGCGCAGGTCAAGGTCCTGCAGGACCAGGCGCTCAAGGCCAACACGGACGACCCGTACAACGGCTTCATCCGCTACATCAGCCTCGTCCCGGCGGTCGCCCCGTTCGACAACCAGCACTGCCGCAACGCGGTGCTGTACGCGGCCGACACCACCGCCCTGCAGACCGCCCGCGGTGGCTCGGTGGCCGGCTCGATCTACGGCTCGATGCTGCCCCCGAACATCCTCGGCTCGGACGACTACGACCCGTACAAGCTGACCCAGGGCAAGCCGAACGTCGAGAAGGCCAAGGAAGAGCTGAAGGCCTGCGGCAAGCCGGAAGGCTTCAAGACCAACATCGCGGTCCGTGGCAACAAGCCGAAGGAGGTCAACTCCGCGGTGGCGCTGCAGACCGCCCTCAAGGCCGTCAACATCGACGTCACGGTCCAGCAGTACGACGGCAAGCTGATCGCCTCCGAGATCGGCGCGCCCGACGTCGTCAAGGCCAAGAGCTACGGCCTGATCGTGATGGGCTGGGGCGCCGACTTCCCGACCGGCTCCGGCTACCTGCAGCCGCTGATGGACGGCCGCTTCATCCCGAGCAACGGCAACAGCAACTACTCCGAGATCAACGACCCGGAGATCAACAGCTGGTTCGACCAGGCCGCCGCGATGACCGACCCGGCCAAGGCCGCCGAGCTGTACAAGAAGATCAACCACAAGGTTATCGACGGCGGCTACTACCTGCCGATCGTCGCCGACAAGGCCCTGAACTGGCGCAACCCGCGCCTGACCAACGTCTACATCTCCGACGCGTTCGGCGAGGTGGACTTCCAGGCCCTCGGCGTCTCCGACGGCAAGTGACCTGACCTTCCCCCTTTAGTTCGCACCGCTAGTCCGAAGGGCAGGTGAAGGCCCTGCCCGGGCCGGCCGGGGGCACCCCCACAGGGGAACCCCGGCCGGCCCGTGGCAGGGCCGACCGCAGTGCTCGTGTATCTCTTCAGGCGACTGATCAACGTCGTCCTCATGCTGCTGGTGGTCGCTGCGGTGACCTTCGGCATCTTCTTCATGGTGCCCAAGCTCACCGGAACCGACCCCGCGATGCTCTACGTGGGCAAGATCGCGGACAAGGTGGCCATCGAGGGTATCCGCCACAAGATGGGCCTCGACAAGTCGATCATCGAACAGTTCTGGCTCTTCCTGAAGGGCATCGTCGTCGGCCGCGACTACAACGCCGGTACCGACGTCACCCACTGCTACGCCCCCTGCCTGGGCTACTCGTTCAAGACCGAGCGCGAAGTGTGGCCGGTGCTGCTCGACCGGGTCGGCGTGGACTTCTCGCTGGCCGCCGGCGCCTCGATCCTGTGGCTGGTGCTCGGCACCGCCACCGGCATCATCTCCGCGCTGCGCCGCGGCACCGCGCTGGACCGCATCTCGATGTCCGTCGCGCTGGCCGGCGTCTCGCTGCCGATGTACTTCACCGGCCTGGTCTCGCTCGCCGTCTTCGTGCACCAACTCGGCTGGTTCCCGAGCAAGTACACCGACTTCACGGACGATCCGGTGTCCTGGTTCCAGGGGCTGGTACTGCCCTGGATCACCCTGGCCTTCCTGTTCGCCGCGACCTACGCCCGACTCAGCCGGGCCACCCTGCTGGACGTGCTCGGTGAGGACTACATCCGCACCGCGCGCGCCAAGGGCCTCCGGGAACCCGTGGTCATCGGCAAGCACGCGCTGCGTTCCACGCTGACGCCGATCCTCACCATCTTCGGTATGGACCTCGGCGGCCTGCTCGGTGGCGCGGTGCTCACCGAGTCCACCTTCAACCTGCGCGGGCTCGGCTACGAGGCGGTCCAGTCGATCGCCTCCAGCGACCTGCCGGTGATCATGGGCGTGACGCTCTTCGCCGCGTTCTTCATCGTGATGGCCAATCTCCTGGTTGACCTGCTGTACGCCGTCGTCGATCCCCGGGTGAAGCTGGCATGAGCAACATGGACAAGCCCCTCCAGGCAGACAAGTCCTTCCTTTCGGTTCGCGACCTGAAGGTGCACTTCCCGACCGACGACGGACTGGTCAAGTCCGTCAACGGCCTGAGCTTCGACCTGGAGCGCGGGAAGACCCTCGGCATCGTCGGCGAGTCCGGCTCCGGAAAGTCCGTCACCTCGCTGTCGATCATGGGTCTGCACCGCACCGGCACCAAGCGCGGCGCCCCGCAGATCTCCGGCGAAATCTGGCTGGACGGCCAGGAGTTGGTCTCCGCCGACCCGGACGAGGTGCGCAAGCTCCGCGGCCACAAGATGGCGATGATCTTCCAGGACCCGCTGACCGCGATGCACCCGTACTACTCGGTCGGCGCCCAGATCATCGAGGGCTACCGGGCCCACCACCCCGGCACCTCCAAGAAGGTCGCCCGCACCCGGGCGATCGAGATGCTCGACCGGGTCGGCATCCCGCAGCCCGACAAGCGGGTCGACAACTACCCGCACGAGTTCTCCGGCGGTATGCGCCAGCGCGCCATGATCGCCATGGCCCTGGTCAACGACCCCTCGCTGCTGATCGCCGACGAGCCGACCACCGCCCTGGACGTCACCGTCCAGGCGCAGATCCTCGACCTGATCCGGGACCTGCAGAAGGAGTTCGGCTCCGCCGTCATCATCATCACGCACGACCTGGGCGTGGTCGCCGAGATCGCCGACGACATCCTGGTCATGTACGGCGGCAAGCCCGTCGAGCGCGGCCCCGCCGACACCATCTTCGAAGCCCCCGAGCACCCCTACACCTGGGGCCTGCTCGGCTCGATGCCCCGCCTCGACCGGGAGCTCCAGGACCGGCTGATCCCGGTCAAGGGCACCCCGCCGAGCCTGATCAACGTGCCGTCCGGCTGCGCGTTCCACCCGCGCTGCCCGTACGCCGAGCTCACCGGCGGCCGCTCCACCAGCGAGGTGCCCGTGCTGGCCGAGGCCGCCCCCCGGCACCTCGCCGCCTGCCACCTGCCGGTCGCCGAACGCCACCGGATCTTCACCGAAGAGATCGCGCCCCGGCTGTGAGCACGTACCACCCACTTGGAGACAACCGATGACGGACAGCCAGACGGCGGCCCCGCAGGCCGCGAAGGTGCCCGCCCAGGCACCCGGCCAGGACCGTGAACCCCTGCTGCGGGTCACCGGACTGACCCGGCACTTCCCGGTCACCAAGGGCCTGCTGAAGCGTCAGGTCGGCGCGGTGCGCGCGGTCGACGGCATCGACTTCGAGGTCATGCCCGGCGAGACGCTCGGCGTGGTCGGCGAGTCCGGCTGCGGCAAGTCCACCATGGGACGCCTGGTCACCCGACTCGACGAACCCACCGGCGGGAAGATCGAGTTCGAGGGCGCCGACATCACCCACCTGGGAGTCTCGGCGATGCGGCCCTACCGCCGCGACATCCAGATGATCTTCCAGGACCCGTACTCCTCGCTGAACCCCCGGCACACCATCGGCACCATCGTCGGTGCGCCGTTCCGGCTCCAGAACGTCCAGACCGAGCACGGCGTCAAGAAGGCCGTCCAGGACCTGCTGGAACTGTGCGGCCTCAGCCCCGAGCACTACAACCGCTACCCGCACGAATTCTCCGGCGGCCAGCGCCAGCGCATCGGCATCGCCCGCGCGCTCGCCCTCCGCCCGAAGATGATCGTCGCGGACGAGCCGGTCTCGGCGCTGGACGTCTCCATCCAGGCCCAGGTGGTCAACCTGCTGGACGACCTCCAGAAGGAACTCGGCCTGACCTACCTGATCATCGCGCACGACCTCTCGGTGGTCCGGCACGTCTCCGACCGGGTCGCCGTGATGTACCTCGGCAAGGTGGTGGAGATCGCCGACCGCGACTCCCTGTACGCCAAGCCGATGCACCCCTACACCAACGCCCTGATGTCCGCGGTGCCGGTTCCGGACCCGAAGCGCAAGGAGCGGCGCGAGCGGATCCTGCTCACCGGCGACGTCCCGTCGCCGCTCAACCCGCCGTCGGGGTGCCGGTTCCGCACCCGGTGCTGGAAGGCGCAGGACATTTGCGCGAGCCAGGAGCCCCCGCTCAGTGCTGCGCGGGCCGGGCACCAGGTGGCTTGCCACTTCCCGGAGAACGCCGAGTAGTTCGCTGTCCGAGGTCCGCCCGTGGAGGGGAGTTCCCTCCGCGGGCGGATCTTGCCGTTTACGGGGGGCGTTCGCGCGGTTCCGGGGGAACCCCCGGCGCCCCTGACCGGGCGCGGGAATTGACGGTGCCGGCTGGGAGGATGGCGGGCATGCTTGAGATTGCGGTGCGGGACCAGACGGATGCGGTCCGGGTGCGGGTGTCGGAGGGCGAACTCCTCGACATGGTGCGGGACATGGGGGAATGGCCGGACTCCGTCCTGGTGCTGCAACGGGTGCCCGACCTGCCGCACACGTATGCGCAGGCGTGTCCGGAGTACGGGGCGTGGACGGTGGAGTACCGGGCGGGGAGCCCTGCGCGGCACTACGGGACCCAGGTGGGCGACGTGGAGCAGGTCGCCGCGCTGCTGCTCGGGTGGGCACGGGAGGACGAAGGCTGGGGCGTCGGGGTCGCATGGGAGCGGATCGAGTTCGAAGTCCCGGAGCCCGCGCCGCTGGAGCTGTCCGCGCAGGACGAGGCGACCGTGGTCGACGAGGTCCGGCGGCTGCTGGTGGCGGGCTATGCGACCCGCGCGCAGGCGGCCGAGGTCGCGGAGGAGTGCCTGGTGGACAAGGACTCCCGTCCGGTGACGAAGGAGCAGGCGAAGCAGCTGGTCGACCGGATGTGGCTGGAGCGGGTCGCCGAGCAGCGGTCGTGGGTGGGGGAGACCGACCCGGAGCGGGTGGCCAAGGCGTTCGCCGCGCTGGAAGCGACCGGCATCACGGCGCGGGAGAACTTCACCTGTTGCCGCAATTGCGGCAACGGGGAGATCTGGGCGGAGAACCCGGAGGCGCGCGGCTTCGTGTACTTCCACTCCCAGTGCACCGAGGGCGTGGCGTCCGGTGGGGACCTGTGGCTGCTGTACGGCGGCTTCGACGACTCGGCGGACACCACGGCGGCGGTCGGCCGGGAGGTCGTCGCGGCGCTGGAGGAGTGCGGCCTGGGGGTGAGTTGGGACGGCAGCCCGGACGACGCGATCCGGGTCACCGGCCTGGACTGGCGGCGCCGGCTGGTCGGGTAGTCCGAGTCGGCACGGCTTTCGTTCGTCCGGCGCAGTGCGGGGCGTGAGCTGTTGCCCGGGTGGTGGGGGTGCCTTGAGCTGGACCGGAATGTTCCGGCTCCCGTGCGAGGGGTAGGTCCACCATGCTGTCGGCCCGCAGTCTGTTCCAGGAGATCCACGACGACGACCGGGCGTTCCGGCTGTTCTGCTCGATCGCGGCCAAGGGGGAGGACCAGGGCGGCTGGGAGAACGGCCGGATCGCCCGGCTGGTGCCCGACCAGGAGTTGGCACCGAAGGTGGCCCGGCACGGAGCGGACGAGGACAAGCACGGGCGGATCTTCAAGGCGCTGATGCACAAGCGGGGACTGGATCCGGCCGAAGTCCCGGACGAGACCGACTACACGATGATCCTGGAACGGCAGGGCATCGGCCTGGCGCACGCCCGGCTGCGCCGGGACGAGCCGTTGTCCGAGCAGGACGTGATCACGTACCTGGCGCACAGCCGGGTGACCGAGCAGCGGGCGTCCGAGCAGATGCGGATGCTGAAGCGGATCTTCGGCGAGCACCCCGAGGTGGGCCGGGCGGTGCGGATGATCTCCAACGACGAGGACAACCATCTGGCGTTCTGCCACGAGGAGTTGCTGCGGCTCGCGTACCGCGGGCACGGCCGGTCGATCCTGGACACCCTGCAGGACACCGCGCGGGCGGAGATCCGCACCTACCGGGACGTCAGCCTGGCGGTGATGGCGCACATGGGGGAGCTGCTGCGCTGGCCGCGGGCGAAGTCGGCGGCGCTGGCGGCGGGCATCCACACGGTGTACGGGTACGAACGGGCGGGCGGGTGGCGGCGGATGACCACGCTGCGGATGCCGGCCAAGCTGAACGCGCTGGGCGGGCCGGCGCCGCACGAGTCGTTCGCCTGACCGCCCGGCGAACGGCGCCGGTCGGTCGGCATGGACACTGACCAGGTGAGCTCCGAGATCTTCCCGCACGACGTCCAGCAGATCCTCGACCTGGTGGGCATCTTCGTCTTCGCACTGTCCGGCGGCCTGATGGCGGTCCGCAAGAACATGGACATCTTCGGCATCTGTGTCCTGGCCGAGGCCACCGCGCTCGGCGGCGGTGTGCTGCGGGACTTGATGATCGGGGCGCTGCCGGTGGCCGCGTTCACCAACGCCGGTTATTTCGCGACCCCGCTGGTGGCGGGGCTGGTGGTGTTCTTCCTGCACCCGGAGGTGGAGCGGATCACCCGGTCGGTGATGGTGCTGGACGCGGCGGGCCTCGGACTGTTCGCCGTCACCGGCACCATCAAGGCGCACGACTACGGGCTGGGCGCGGTCCCCTCGGTGGCCTGCGGGATGCTGACCGCGGCGGGCGGCGGCGTGGTGCGCGACGTGCTGGCGATGGAGCCGCCCTCGCTGCTGCGCTGGGACCGGGAGATCTACGCGGTGCCGGCGCTGGTCGGCGCGGCGATCACGGCGATCCTGATCGCCGTCGGCCAACTCACCCCGGTGAACGCCGCGCTGGCGGCGGTGGCCGCCTTCACGATGCGGCTGCTGGCGCTCAAGTACGGCTGGCGGGCGCCGCGGGCCTGGCACCGCAACGGTTCGCGGGCCGGTGAGGAGTAAGGCCCTCACGGGCGCCGCGGGCCTGGCACCGCAACGGTTCGCGGGCCGGTGAGGAGTAAGGCCCTCAGCTGCGTGCGGCGCGCACCTCGTGCTTGGCGCCGCAGCGGTTCTCGCACCAGCGGGGGGTGGGGGAGCCGCCGTAGGCCAGCGAGATCGCCTCGACCGTGCAGAGCAGTTCCGGCAGCAGTTTGCTGAGTTCGACGACCGAGGCGACCTGCACCGGGGCGGAGATCGAGCAGGCGGCGATCGCGGTGCCCTCGGTGCCGGCGATCGGGGCGGCGATGCAGTTCACCGACGGGTGGTACTCGGCCTGGTCGACGGCCCAGCCGCGCCGCCGCACCTCGACCAGCTCGGCCCGCAGTTGCTCCGGGTCGCTGATCGACTGCGGGGTGCGGGCCGGGAATTCGGCCTCGGCGAGGTAGGCGGTGAGCCGGTCGGCGGGCAGGTCGGCCAGCAGCACCTTGCCGGCCGCGGTGGCCGCGGCGGGGGCGCGCCGGCCGATCCGGCTGTCCTCGCCGAGCCAGCTGCGGCCGGGGTCCGGGTACTTGGCGTCCACCTTGTCCAGGTAGAGAACCTCGTCGCCCTCCAGGACCGACAGGTGGACGGTGTGCCCGTAGCGCTCGTTGAGCACCGCCAGGTAGGGGGCGGCGACCTGGCGGATGTCGATGCCCTCGAGGGCCTGGTGGGCGAGCGCGAACAGCCGGCCGCCGAGCCGGTAGCGGTGGTCGGACTGCCGGGTGACGAAGCCGTGTTCCTGCAGGGTGCGCAGCAGCCGCAGGGCGGTGGACTTGTGCACGCCGATCCGGGCGGCGGCCTGCTCCAGCGAGGCCGGGCCCTCGCCGAGCGAGGCCAGGATGGTCAGCGCGCGGTCGACCGTCTGGGACACGGCCCTCCCCCTCTCACAGCGGCGTGGCCGGAACGCTAACGGCGCGTTGCAGAGGGTGCAATGGCCAAATCGTGACCTGCGGGCCGCCTACACTGGACCCGCTATGGCTTACCTCGACCACGCCGCCACCACCCCGATGCTGCCCGAGGCGATCGCCGCGATGACGGCGCAGTTCGGGACCGTCGGCAACGCTTCCTCCCTGCACACCGCCGGGCGGCGGGCCCGCCGGGTGATCGAGGAGTCCCGGGAGTCGCTGGGCGAGTCGCTGGGCGCGCGGCCCAGCGAGATCGTGCTCACCGCGGGCGGCACCGAATCCGACAACCTGGCGGTCAAGGGCCTGTACTGGGCCCGGCTGGCCGCCGATCCGGCCCGCCGCCGGGTGCTGAGCAGCCCGGTCGAGCACCACGCGGTGCTGGACGCGGTGCACTGGCTGGCCGAGCACGAGGGCGCCGAGGTCGAGTACCTGCCGGTGGACGAGGTCGGCCGGGTGCGCCCGGAGGCGCTGCGCGAGGCGATCGAGCGGGCGCCGGAGACGGTCGCGCTGGTCACCGTGATGTGGGCCAACAACGAGGTCGGCACCGTCCAGCCGGTACGCGAACTCGCCGCCGTCGCCGCGGAGTTCGGGATCCCGATGCATGCGGACGCGGTGCAGGCGCTGGGCCAGGTCCCGGTGTCCTTCGCCGACTCCGGGCTGACGGCGCTCACCGTCACCAGCCACAAGATCGGCGGCCCGTACGGGGTCGGCGCGCTGCTGCTGTCCCGCTCCGCGACGCCCGTTCCGCTGCTGCACGGCGGCGGCCAGGAGCGCGACGTCCGCTCCGGGACGCTGGACGTGCCCGGCGCGGCCGGGTTCGCGGTGGCGGCCGAGCTGGCCGTCGAGCGGCAGCCCGAGTACGCGGCGGGTGTCGGCATGCTGCGTGACGACCTGGTCGCGGTGGTCCGGGCGGCCGCGCCCGAGGCGCTGCTGAACGGCGACCCGGACCCGGCGGGCCGGCTGCCCGCGAACGCGCACTTCTCCTTCCCCGGCTGCGAGGGCGACGCGCTGCTGATGCTGCTGGACGCGGCCGGTGTGGAGTGCTCCACCGGTTCGGCCTGTTCGGCGGGCGTCCCGCAGCCCAGCCACGTGCTGCTGGCGATGGGCGTGGCCCCCGAACTCGCCCGCGCCTCGCTGCGGTTCTCGCTCGGCCACACCTCCACCCGGGCGGACGTCGAGGCGCTGGCCGCCGCGCTGCCCGGAGCGGTGGAGCGGGCCCGCCGGGCCGGACTGGTGCGGGCCGGTCGCTGACCGGGTTCGTTCGGTAGCGGAACCATCTGCTGCCGGACTTATTCTGGAGGGATGAACGCACCCCTGCCCGAGCGCACCGTCCGTGACCTCACCGGGCTGCTGGTCCAGGCCGCGCACGCCATGAACACCCGCCTGTCGCTGGCCCTGGCCGAGATCGACAGCTCCCCGCGCAAGCACTGCGTGCTGCTGCACGCCATGGAGGCCGAGCGCACCCAGTCGCAGCTGGCCGCGATCGCCGGGCTGGACAAGACCACCATGGTGGTCACCGCCGACGAGCTGGAGCGGGACGGCCTGGCCGAGCGCCACCCGTCCGTGACCGACCGGCGGGTGAAGGTCATCCGGGTCACCCCGGCCGGTGCGGAGCTGGTGCGGCGCGGCGAGGTGATCGTCGACCGGGTGCACGGGGACGCGCTGGGCGAACTGTCGGCCGGGGAGCGGCAGGTGTTCGTGGACGCGCTGGACCGGCTGCAGCAGGACGTGGAGTTCCCGATGGTGGGGGAGGGCGGCGTGGTGCGGAAGCCGCGGCGGTTCCGGCAGAGCTGACAATCCCGTTCTGGATCGTCTATTACAAAACTATCTGTTACGGTCTCTCTTGTTGGGGGAGCGCGCGCCCGCGTGCCCCCGGGGAGGGAGACACCCATGTCCGAAAACCCGTCACGCGCCCGCTGGTTGGCCCTCGCGGTGGTCTGCGCCGGCATGCTGATGGTGATCCTGGACGGCTCGATCACCACCGTCGCGCTGCCCGCCATCCAGGACGACCTGCACATCGGCCGGGCCGGACTGGCCTGGGTGGTGGACGCCTACGTGGTCGCCTTCGGTGGCCTGCTGCTGCTCGCCGGGCGCCTCGGCGACCTGCTCGGCCGCCGCCGGATCTACCTCGCCGGCATCGCCGCGTTCACCGCCGCCTCCGTGCTGTGCGGCCTCGCCGCCACCCCCGCGATGCTGATCGGCGCCCGCTTCCTACAGGGCATCGGCGGGGCGATGGCCTCCGCCGTCGGCCTCGGCATGGTGGTCGGGCTGTTCCCCGAACCCGCCGACCGGGCCAAGGCGTTCGGCGCCGTCGGCTTCACCGGCGCGGCCGGCGCCTCGCTCGGCCAGGTGCTCGGCGGCGTGCTCACCGAGGGCCTGGGCTGGCACTGGATCTTCTTCATCAACCTGCCGATCGGCGCCGCCGCACTCCTTGCCGGGCTGCGCCTGCTGCCCCGCGACCAGGTCGGCCGCGCGAAGGGCGGGGTGGACGTCCCCGGTGCGGTGCTGGTCACCGGCGGCCTGATGCTCGGCGTGTACACCATCGTCGAGGGCGGCCCGCACGGTTGGGCCCTGGCGGCCGGTGCGCTGCTGCTGCTCGCCGCGTTCGTCCTGCGGCAGGCCCGCGCCGCCACCCCGCTGCTGCCGCTGCGGGTCCTCGCCCGGCGCACCACCGCGCTCGCCAACCTGGTGCAGATCCTGCTGCTCGGCGCGATGTTCGGCTTCCAGGTGCTGGTGGCGCTGTACCTGCAGAACGTCCAGCACTACGGCGCGCTCGGCACCGGACTGGCCATGCTGCCTGCCGCGCTCACCATCGGCACCGTCTCGCTGCTGGCCGCCGCCCGCGCGATCGGCCGGTTCGGCGAACGCCGCACCCTGCTGATCGGCCTGGCCCTGCTCACCGTCGGCCTCGGGCTGCTGGTACGGCTACCCGCCGGCCACTTCGACTACGTCACCGACCTGCTGCCCACCATGCTGCTCGGCGCCGGCTTCGGACTCGCCGCCACCGCGCTCACCGCGCTCGGCATGGCCGACGCCCGGCCCGAGGACGCCGGACTGCTCTCCGGCGTGCTCAACACCACCCAGCAGGTCGGCGCGGCGCTCGGTGTAGCCGTTCTGACCGCGCTGGCCGGCGGCACCGGAGATGCGGTCGACGGGTTCCACCTGGCCTTCGGCGTGGGCGCGATGCTGCTGCTCGCCGCGTTCCTGCTGGCCACCGCACTTCCCGCGCGGACCGCTGCTGTCCCGAGCGCCGCCGAGCCGTCCGTCCTGGTGCCGAACTGACCCTCCGGGGCCGGGGCGAGCTGTCGGAGCCCGGTGCGGACTGACCGTCCGGCGCGCGCCCGGCCACCGTTAGGCTGGACTCCTTATGACTGACTTCCCCGGCGCCCCGACCACCCCGTCCACCGGCCGACTGCGCGTGCTCGCCGCGATGTCCGGCGGCGTCGACTCCGCCGTCGCCGCCGCCCGGGCCGTCGAAGCCGGCCACGAGGTGACCGGCGTCCACCTGGCGCTCGCCAGCAACCCGCAGTCCTTCCGCACCGGCGCGCGCGGCTGCTGCACCCTGGAGGACTCCCGGGACGCCCGCCGCGCCGCCGACGTGATCGGCATCCCGTTCTACGTCTGGGACTTGGCGGAACGCTTCCGCGAGGACGTGATCGAGGACTTCGTCGCCGAGTACGCCGCCGGGCGCACCCCCAACCCGTGCCTGCGCTGCAACGAGAAGATCAAGTTCGCCGCGCTGCTCGACAAGGCGATCGCACTCGGCTTCGACGCCGTCTGCACCGGCCACTACGCCCGGATCGTCGACCTGCCCGACGGCACCCGCGAACTCCACCGGGCCGTCGACGGCGCCAAGGACCAGTCGTACGTGCTCGGCGTGCTCGACGCCGACCAGCTCGCCCACTCGCTGTTCCCGCTCGGCGACACCACCAAGGACGTCATCCGCGAAGAGGCCGACCGGCGCGGCCTGGCCGTCGCCAAGAAGCCCGACAGCCACGACATCTGCTTCATCACCGACGGCGACACCCAGGGCTTCCTCGCCGAACGCCTCGGCACCGCGACCGGCGACATCCTCGACACCGACGGCACCAAGCTCGGCGAGCACGACGGCGCCTACGGCTTCACCATCGGCCAGCGCAAGGGCCTCCGCCTCGGCCGCCCCGCCGCCGACGGCAAGCCCCGCTACGTCCTCGACATCTCGCCGGTCAACAACACCGTCACCGTCGGCCCCGCCAGCGGCCTCGACGTGCACGCCCTCACCGCCATCCGCCCCCGCTGGTGCGGCACCCCGGCGAGCGGCGAAGGCCGCTACACCGCGCAGCTCCGCGCCCACGGCGAAGAGGTGCCGGTGACGGCGGTGATGACCGGTGACGAGCTGCACGTCCGCCTCGACACCCCCGCCCGCGGCATCGCGCCCGGGCAGGCCGTAGTGCTGTACGACGGCACCCGGGTGGTCGGCTCGGCGACCATCGCGAGCACCGAGCGGGCCATCGAGGCCTAGGGTCTGTCTTCAAACCCCCGCCTGCCCCACAGCGCGCCCCCAGCCCTTGGGGGCTGGGAGGTACCCCCAGGCACGCACTCTCGCCGCACCGGGCGAAAGACCAAGTACACCCAGTACGAGGCCTTCCACCCGGCACGCCGAGAGCACGCACCAGACGCCGCGGGGCTGCGCCGCGGGTTTGAAGACAGCCCCTAGCCACTATTGGTTTGACCCGGGCGTGGCGGGCGGTGATAGGACTGTTTGCACTATGAACATCACGGTCTTCTGTTCGGCGAACCTGCTCGATGCCAAGTACACCGCTCCGGCGGCGGAGTTCGCCCGGCTGCTCGGGGCCGGTGGGCACACCCTGGTGTGGGGCGGGTCGCACACCGGGCTGATGGGCCTGCTGGCCGACGAGGTGCAGCAGGCCGGGGGGCGGCTGGTCGGGGTGTCGGTGGAGTTCCTGCGGCACAAGGCGTACGAAGGCGCCGACGAGCTGGTGGTGACGCCCGATCTGGCCACGCGGAAGGCCGAGTTGCTGGCGCGCGGGGACGCGGTGGTGGTGCTGGTCGGCGGGCTCGGGACGCTGGACGAAGTCACCGAGGTGCTGGAGCTGAAGAAGCACGGGCAGCACGACAAGCCGATCGTGTTCCTCGACACCGAGGGGTTCTACGCCGGGACGCGGACCCAGCTCGAGCGGATGGACAGCGAAGGGTTCCTGCCGCGTCCGCTCGCCGAGCTGGTGAGTTTCGCGCAGACTCCCGCCGAAGCCCTCGCCCACGCCACCGCCAAGCAGAACTGAGGAATCCCATGGGTGTCCACCTGATCACCGGCGCCGGCTCCGGCATCGGCTCCGCCGTCGCCGACAAGCTCACCGCCCGCGGCGAAGAGGTCTGGCTGCTCGCCCGGGACGCGCGCCGCGCCGCCCAGTTGCGCGAGCGCTACCCCGAGGCGCGGACGCTGGTCGGCGACCTCGACGACCCGGCCAAGCTGTCCTGGGCGTTCGGCCACCAGGCGCTGCCCGTCGAACTCGACTCGCTGCTGCACATCGCCGGCGTGGTCGAACTCGGCACCATCGGCGAGACCCCCGTCAAGGCGTGGCAGCAGCAGCTGAACGTCAACACCGTCGCGCCCGCCGAGATCACCCGCCTGCTGCTCCCCTCGCTGCGCCTCGCCCGCGGCCACGTGGTGTTCGTCAACTCCGGCGCCGGCCTGCGCGCCGACCCCACCTGGGGCTCGTACGCGGCCAGCAAGTTCGCGGTCCGCGCGGTCGCCGACGCGCTGCGGCAGGAGGAGCACGCCAACGGGGTCCGGGTCACCACCGTCTACCCCGGGCGGACGGCCACCGCGATGCAGGTGAAGGTGCACCAGCAGGAGGGCAAGGAGTACGACCCCTCGAAGTGGATCGCCCCGGAGTCGGTCGCCACCGCGATCCTCGCCGCGCTCGACCTGCCGCGCGACGCGGAGATCACCGAGATCACGGTGCGCCCCGGCCAGTAGGGAGGTCACCCCAGGCGGTGGCGGAGCCAGGCCAGGCCGTGCGCACCGAGCGCGTCGGCGCGCAGCGTCCACAGCCCGGTGAGGGTCGCGACGAACGCAGTGACGGCCCCCGGTGAGGCTGCGCGCCACATCGACACGCCGTCGGCCCATCGTTCCGCGTTCTCGGGTGTGTGCCCCGCCTGGATCAGCCGGACGACCAGGTACGCCGTGTCGACCCAGGCCGCGCCGGGTGCGGGGAACGCCCAGTCGACGACCCGGACCGTGTCGCCGTCCACCAGGAGGTTGGGGCCGGTGAGGTCGGTGTGGACGAGAGTCCCGCCGTCGATCAGGGCCGGCGCTTCGTGTTCGGCCCCGATCAACGTACTCAACCGCTCCACGGCCCACGCGTCGAGCCGGTCCCGGTGCCGCTCGTCGAGCGTGTGCCAGAAGTCCTGGCCGGACCACCGGTCGGCCAGCCGCAGAGCTCGCAGCGGCGGAGCCGGGGTCAGCGTCTCGGCGAGGGTTTCCAGTGTTCGGGCGATCAGTGGCAGATCGGCCGATCCGGGGGACAGGTCTGCGTGCCGCCCGGGCGCGCGTTCGAATCCGAGGGCCAGCCACCCGGCGGCCTCGACCGTCCACAGCAGGCGGGGGCCAATGCCGGGCGGGAGGACGGTGTTGACGGCCGATTCCAGGCGGTGCATCCACGCCTTGGCGTTGTCCTCCCGGACCGCTTTGCAGAACACCGGCCCCCCGGCCGCGTCCAGTAGCGCAGCGAAGTCGGAGACGGTCCCGGCGGTCGGCGGCGTCGCGCGGGCAACTGGTCCGGTCCGTCCCTCGATTCCGCTTCGCAGTTCGGACGGCAGCTGGTGCCAGGCGTAGCCCATGGGAGTCCTCCGGAGTGCGGCCCGCCCCGGTCAAGTCGCGAGCGGAGCGGGCCGGTTGGTCGGTCGCTAACTGCTGTGGCAACCGCGATGGCACTGGCTGCAACTGCCGCTCCCGCTGGTGTCGCTGCCATCGCCACCGCTGCCCTCGGAGCCGTCGGCGGACATGGCCCACAGCTCGCCGTCCACGGCGAAGCCGCTGGCCTCGATGACGGCCACCCAAGGTGATCGCTCGCCATGCGTGCGACAGTACGCCGCTGCACGGTGTCCAACCAGAACGGCCAGCAGACGGCGCCTCCGCCGCGCTCGACCTGCCGCGCGACGCGGAGATCACCGAGATCACCGTCCGCCCCGGCCAGTAGCCGGGGGAGCGCGGCTGCGGTCCACTGGAGGGACGGGGCCGTGGTCGCGGCTCCACGGCGTGAGGAGCGGTCGCATGCCTGTGGCCCGGGTGAACGGAGTCGGTCTCTACTACGAGTTGGCGGGGGACGGCGATCCGCTGGTGCTGGTCCACGGGTCCTGGACCGACCATGCCACGTGGGGCGCCGTGGTGCCCGCCCTCGCCGAGCGGTACCGCGTGCTGGCCTACGACCGGCGGGGGCACAGCCAGAGCGAACGCCCCGCCGGGCAGGGGACCCGGACCGAGGACGAGCAGGACCTCGCCGCGCTGATCGAGACGTTCGACCTGGCGCCGGCGCACGTCGCCGGCAACTCCTTCGGGGCCTCGACGGCGCTGGGCCTGGCGGCGAGGCGCCCCGAGCTGTTCCGGAGCCTGGTGGCGCACGAGCCCCCGCTGATGGGGATCGTGGGCGAGGATCCGGACCTCCGGCCGCTGATGCGGGCCATGGGGGAGAAGCTGGAGTCCGTTCGCGCGCATCTGCGCGCGGGCGAGAACCTCGCGGGCGCCGAGCAGTTCGTCGAGGAGGTCGCCCTCGGCCCCGGGAACTGGGAGCAGCTCCCGGACTGGCTCCGGGACACCCTGGTCACCAACGCCCCCACCTTTCTCGACGAACTGGCCGATCCCGACTGGCTGTTCCTCGACCTCGCCGGGCTGTCCGGTTACACCGGCCCCGCCCTGCTGACCAACGGCACCGAGAGCCCGCCGTGGTTCCCGGCCATCATCTCCCGGCTCGGCGAGGCGCTGCCCCGGGCCGAGGTCAGGACGCTGGAGGGAACCGGCCACGTCCCGCACGTCTCGCACCCCGAGGACTACCTGCGCAGCCTGACCGGCTTCCTCGCCGCCGCCTGAGGGCAAGGCTGCGTAGGCTCTGTCCCGTGACTGACGTGGACGTTTTCGGAGAACTGGCCGGGGCCGCGACCGGGGTGGGGTCGATGCCCGGTGGGGATGTGCGGGACATGGTCCGGGGGGTGATGGCCGAGCTGGAGCAGCTGCCGCACCTGCCGGAGCTGCCCGGGCGCGGGCCCGGTGCGGACATGATCGGGCGCGGGGCGGGCCTGCTGACCGAGCTGTTCGTGCAGACCGAGCCGAGCGGGTGGCGGTTCACCGACCACCCCGGGCGGGACACCAAGCGGGCCCGGTCCTGGCTGGGCGAGGACCTGGACGCACTGGAGGAGTACACCCAGGGCTACCAGGGGCTGCTGAAGATCCAGGCGGTCGGGCCGTGGACGCTGGCCGGGTCGATCGAGCTGCGGCACGGCGAGAAGGCGCTCAGCGACCCCGGCGCCTGCCGGGACATCGCGGAGTCGCTGACCGAGGGCCTGCGCCGTCACCTGGAGGACGTCCGCCGCCGGGTGCCGGGAGCGACGATCGTGCTGCAGCTGGACGAGCCGCTGCTGCCCGCCGTCCTCGCCGGTTCGGTGAAGACCGCCAGCGGCTTCCAGCGGCTGCGCGCGATCGACCGCCAACTCGCCGAGCAGGCGCTGCGCGAGGTGATCCGGGGCGTGGAAACGCCGGTGCTGGTGCACAGTTGCGCGCCGAAGGTGCCGATTCCCTTGCTGCGCCGGGCCGGTGCGGCCGGGATCAGCCTGGACTTCTCGTTCCTGACGGAGCGTGACGACGACGACCTGGGCGAGGCGGTCGAGGGCGGGACGCTGATCCTCGCCGGTGTGGTGCCCTCCACCGACACGACTGCGGTTCAATCAAAAGGCGTGTCAGACCCGGCCGGTAGTGTCCAGGGTGTCAGGACGTTGTGGCGCAGGCTCGGGCTGGCCCCGGAGCTGTTGGGCCGCCGGGTGGTGGTGACGCCGACGTGCGGGCTCGCGGGGGCGTCCCCGGTGTACGCGCGGCGGGCGTTGGCCTCGGCGGTGCGGGCGGCACGGAGCCTGGTGGACAACCCGGAGTGACGAGCGAGGAGGACGGCGCGGTGGCGGCTGTGGAGGGCTGGGAGGAGATCCCGGCGGAGGTGCGGACCCGGCACGCCGAACTGGCGACCGAGATCGAGGAGCACCGGGCCCGGTACTACGACCAGGACGCCCCGGTCATCAGCGACGCCGAATTCGACGCCCTGATGCGCGAGTTGGAGACACTGGAGGCCGAGCACCCGGCGCTGGTGACGCCCGACTCGCCGACCCAGAAGGTCGGCGGCGGGGCGAACGAGCAGTTCGCGTCCGTGGTGCACCGCGAACGGCTGCTCAGCCTCGACAACGCGATGGACGCCGAGGAGTTGGCGGCCTGGGCCGAGCGGGTCGCCACCGAACTGTCCGGCATCGACTACCACTACCTGTGCGAACTCAAGGTCGACGGGCTGGCCGTCAACCTGACGTACGAGAACGGCGACCTCGTCCTCGCGGCGACCCGCGGCACCGGGCAGGTGGGCGACGACATCACCGCCAACGTCCGCACCATCAAGGGCATCCCGCACCGGCTCAAGGGCGACAACATCCCCGCGCTGGTGGAGATCCGCGGCGAGGTGTACTTCCCCACCGAGGAGTTCGACGCGCTGAACGCCTCCTTCGCCGAGGAGAACGAGCGCCGCCGGCAGGAGAACGAGGAGCGCGCCAAGGAGGGCAAGCGGCCGCGGGCGATGATCCGGCTGTTCATGAACCCGCGCAACGCCGCCGCCGGTTCGCTCCGGCAGAAGGACCCGCTGGTCACCGCCGCCCGCCCGCTGCGGATGGTGGTGCACGGCATCGGCGCCCGGGTCGGCTTCGGCATCGACAACCAGTCGCACGCCTACCAGCTGCTGCACGACTGGGGCCTGCCGACCGCCAAGCACAACAAGGTGGTCGGCTCGCTCGAGGAAGTGCGGGCGTTCATCAAGTACTTCGGCGAGCAGCGGCACTCCGTCGAGCACGAGATCGACGGCGTGGTGGTCAAGGTCGACGAGATCGCCCTGCAGGGCCGGCTCGGCTCCACCTCCAAGTCGCCGCGCTGGGCGATCGCCTGGAAGTACCCGCCGGAGGAGGTCACCGGCAAGCTCGCCGAGATCAAGATCGGCATCGGCCGCACCGGCCGGGCCACCCCGTACGCGGTGCTGGCCGAGCCGGTGAAGGTGGCCGGCTCGATGGTGCAGTACGCGACGCTGCACAACCAGCAGATCGTCAAGGCCAAGGACGTGCTGCTCGGCGACACCATCGTGCTGCGCAAGGCCGGTGACGTGATCCCGGAGATCCTCGGCCCGGTCTACGACCTGCGCGACGGCAGCGAGCGGGCGTTCGAGATGCCCACGCACTGCCCGGAGTGCGGCGGCGAGCTGCGCCCGATGTCCGAGGGCGACATCGACCTGCGCTGCCCGAACGCGCAGCACTGCCCGGCGCAGATCCGCGAGCGGATCGCGTTCCTCGGCGGCCGCCAGTGCCTGGACATCGAGGGCCTCGGCTACGTCGCGGCCACCGCGCTCACCCAGCCGCTGGAGCCCGCCGACCCGCCGGTCAAGGACGAGGGCGACATCTTCGGCCTGACCGAGGAGCAGCTGCTGCCGATCAAGGTGCTGGTGCGCGACCCGAAGACCGGCATGCCCAAGCCGGACGACAAGACCGGCAAGGAGAAGCGGACGTCCTTCTTCGCCACCACCGCCGGCGCCCCGAAGAAGAACACCGGTGTTCTGCTGGACAACCTGGACAAGGCCAGGGACCGCCCGCTGTGGCGCTTCCTGAACGGACTGTCGATCCGCCACGTCGGTCCGGTGGCCGCGCAGGAACTGGCCCGCGAATTCCGTGACCTGGACCGGATCTTCGCCGCCGACGAGACCGAACTCGCCGCCGTCGAGGGCGTCGGGCCGACCATCGCCAAGGCCATCAAGGAGTGGTACGCGGAGGAGTGGCACCGCGAGATCCTCCGCAAGTGGCGCGACGCCGGCGTGCGGTTCACCGAGGAGGCCGACGAGGAGCAGGGCGAACGCCCGCTGGAGGGGCTGACGTTGGTGGTCACCGGCACCCTCGCCGGGCACACCCGGGACGGCGCGAAGGAGGCGCTGACCTCGCGCGGCGCGAAGGTGACCGGATCGGTGTCGAAGAAGACCCACTTCGTGGTGGTCGGCGACAACCCCGGCTCCAAGTACGACAAGGCGGTGCAGCTCGGCGTCCCGGTGCTGGACGACGCCGGGTTCGCGGTGCTGCTGGAGCAGGGCGCGGACGCCGCCCGCAAGCACCTCGGGCTGGACGTCGAGGGGGGCGGCGCAGAGGGCGAGGCCGGTGGGGAAAATGCCGGAGAAGTACCGGAGGAGCAGGTTTCCTGACAGGTCGTTACCGTCCTGATGCCGCGTCAGTCGGGTGTTCGGGAGCGAAATCGGGCATTGTGTCATCGAGCAGCGCGCGGATATGACGTCGCGCTCGGAGGTGACCGGAAAGTGCGCCCGTACGGCGGACCCCGGCTTACCCTGGGCGCTACGAACTGTCAGCAGGAGTGTGTGGCACCGGTTCTGCCGGAGCCCCGGGGACACGCCCTCGTCTGACGTCCACCGGCATCCCGAGGAGGGGGTGCCTCACCGTGAGGCGGCCCAGCGGGGGCGGGCCCGACGGAGGACTGGGCTTATGGATCGTACGACCGGCGGCGCGCCCACACGCCCGCCGCAGGGGATGGCGGGGGCGGTGCTGCTGCTCGGCGTCCTGCTGGCCGGGGCCGCGCCGCTGATCCCGCTGGCCGTCCTGGTGTACCGCTACGAACCCGAACTGCTCCCGCTGTTCGCGGTTCCGCTGGCCGTACTGGTCGCCGCCTGGCGGATCGCCCGGGACCGGGCCAGGGACCAGCTCACCGACCCGCTGACCGACCTGCCCAACCGGCAGGCCCTGCTGATCGCCACCCAGGAGGCGCTGGCCGCGCACGAGGGCGAGGACGGCTACAGCGTCGGCCTGATCCTGCTCGACCTGGACCGCTTCCGGTCGCTGAACGACGCGCTCGGGCACACCGCCGGCGACCGGCTGCTGGTGCACATCGCCCGCCGCCTGCACCGGGCGCTGCGCTCCGGCCCCAGCTTCGCGCCGGGCCCGGACACCGCCGTGCTGCCCCCGCAGGTGCGCCGCCGCAGCGAACGCCCGGTGGTGGCCCGGATGGGCGGCGACGAGTTCGCGGTGCTGCTCCCCGGCGTCGGCAGTCCCGAACTGCTGGAGCGGATCGCCAAGGCGCTGATCACCGAACTTGCCGCACCGATCCGGCTGGACGGGCTGCTGCTGGTGCTGGAGGCCAGTGCCGGGGTCTGTGTGCACCCGACGCACGCCCAGGACGCAGAATCGCTTCTGCGGCGCGCCGACGTGGCGATGGGCCACGCCCAGCACAGCCGCAGCGGCGTCGAACTGTACGACGAGGCACGGGACTTGGAGACCCCGTACCGGATCGGCCTGCTCGGCGACCTGCGGCGGGCGCTGGAGATGAACGAGGTCGCCCTGCACTACCAGCCGAAGGTCGCCTTCGACGGCCGGGTGGTCGGCCTGGAGGCGCTGGTGCGCTGGGAACGGCCCGGGCAGGGCCGGGTGCCCCCCGACGAGTTCATCAGCCTCGCCGAGTCCTCCGGCCTGATGCCCCGGCTCACCGACTACGTGCTGGAGAGCGCCGTCGGGCAGATCGCCCGCTGGCGCCACCAGGGCCTGATGGTGCCGGTCGCCGTCAACGTCTCGCCGCGGGACGTCCTCAATCCGGGTTTCGCCGCCCGGGTCGCCGGACACCTCACCCGGCACCAGGTCCCCGCCGAGGCGCTCCAACTGGAGATCACCGAACGGCTGCTGCTCGACGACAGCCGGCGGGCCGCCGACACACTGGCCGAACTGCGCCGCTACGGCGTGCGGATGTCGCTGGACGACTTCGGCACCGGGCACTCCTCACTGGTGCGGCTGCGCAGCCTCCCGGTCGGCGAACTGAAGATCGACCGCTCGTTCGTCTCCCGGATGGTCGCCGACGACCACGACGCGGCGGTGGTCCGCTGCTCCGTCGAACTCGCCCACTCGCTGGGCCTGACGGTGGTCGCCGAGGGCGTCGAGGACGACGAGACCTGGGAGCGCTTGCACGACCTCGGGGTGGACGCCGTGCAGGGGTGGCTGGTGTCGGCCGCGCTGCCGGTCGACCAGGCGACGGCGTGGCTGCAGGTGCGGCGGACGGGGGCGGTTTCCTCGCTGCCGCGATAGTTGTTCGTTCGCGAGGTCCGTCCGGGGAGGGAGTTCTGTCCCCGGGCGGACCTTGCTGTTGGTCCCCTTCCGCCTCGCGCAGTTCCCCGCGCCCCTGAAGGGGCACATAGGATGGCCCTCAAGACCAAAAAGGACGGGTGTGCCCAGGGCCGCCCGGTCTACCGGAACTCACCCTTGAGGATCGCTGCATGCCTGGCATCACGCGCGAGGAGGTCGCCCACCTCGCCCGGCTGTCGCGTCTGGAGTTGCAGGCGGAGGAGTTGGACCACTTCGCCGAGCAGCTCGACGTGATCATCGGCGCGGTCGCCCGCGTTTCCGAGGTCGCGGGGCAGGACGTCCCGCCGACCTCCCACCCGCTCCCGCTGAGCAACGTCATGCGGGCGGACGAGGTGCGACAGTCGCTGACCCCGGAGCAGGCGCTGTCCGGCGCCCCGGCGAGTGAGGACCAGCGTTTCCGCGTGCCGCAGATCCTCGGGGAGGACTGACCGAGATGACCGACCTGATCAAGTACACGGCGGCCGAGACGGCCTCCGCGATCGCCAAGGGCGAGGTGTCGGCCGTCGAGGTCGCGCAGGCCCACCTGGACCGCATCAACGCCGTCGACAAGAAGGTCAACGCCTTCCTGCACGTCGACAACGAGGGCGCGCTGGCCGCCGCCCGCAAGGTCGACGACAAGCGGGCCAAGGGCGAGCAGCTCAGCCCGCTGGCCGGTGTGCCGCTGGCGCTGAAGGACGTCTTCACCACCAAGGGCATCCCGACCACCTGTGGTTCGAAGATGCTCGAGGGCTGGATCCCGCCCTACGACGCCACGCTGACGCGGCGTCTGAAGGACGCCGACGTCGTCATCCTCGGCAAGACCAACATGGACGAGTTCGCGATGGGCTCCTCCACCGAGAACTCGGCGTACGGCCCGACCGGCAACCCGTGGGACCTGACCCGGATCCCCGGCGGCTCCGGCGGCGGCTCCGCGGCGGCGCTCGCCGCGTTCGAGGCGCCGCTGGCGATCGGCACCGACACCGGCGGCTCGATCCGCCAGCCCGGCGCCGTCACCGGCACCGTCGGCGTCAAGCCGACCTACGGCGCGGTGTCCCGCTACGGCCTGGTCGCCTTCTCGTCCTCGCTGGACCAGGGCGGCCCGTGCGCCCGCACCGTGCTGGACGCGGCGCTGCTGCACGAGGCGATCGCCGGCCACGACCCGCTGGACTCCACCTCGATCGACGCGCCGGTGCCGGCCGTCGTCGAGGCCGCGAAGATGCGTGACATCCGCGGCATGCGGATCGGCATCGTCAAGGAGTTCGCCGGCGAGGGCTACCAGCCCGGCGTCATGCAGCGCTTCAACGAGTCGGTGGAGCTGCTGCGCGAGCTGGGCGCCGAGGTCGTCGAGGTGTCCTGCCCGTCGTTCACGCTGGCGCTGCCCGCGTACTACCTGATCGCCCCGTCCGAGTGCTCCTCGAACCTGGCCCGGTTCGACGCGATGCGCTACGGCCTGCGGGTCGGCGACGACGGCAACCGCTCCGCCGAGCAGGTCACCGCGCTGACCCGTGAGGCCGGCTTCGGTGACGAGGTCAAGCGCCGCATCATCCTCGGCACCTACGCGCTGTCCTCCGGCTACTACGACGCCTACTACGGCTCGGCGCAGAAGGTCCGGACGCTGATCTCCCGGGACTTCGACGCCGCGTTCGCCGGTGTGGACGTGCTGATCTCCCCGACCACGCCGACCACCGCGTTCCCGATCGGCGAGCGGGCGGACGACCCGATGGCGATGTACCTCGCCGACCTGTGCACCATCCCCTCGAACCTGGCGGGCAACGCGGCCATGTCGCTGCCCTGCGGGCTCGCCCCGGAGGACAATCTCCCGGTCGGCCTGCAGATCATCGCCCCCGCGATGGCGGACGACCGCCTCTACCGCGTGGGCGGCGCCGTCGAGGCCGCGCTCAACGACAAGTGGGGTCACACCCTGCTGGAGGAGGCACCGGCACTATGAGCAAGATCGAGAAGGCCAAGGGCTGGAAGCACTCGAAGCCCGGCCTGTGGCTGTCCATCGGCGGAAGCGCGTTCGGGGCGATCTCCATCGTCAAGGACATCCGCCACGCCCGTGAGGACAACGACACCCTCAAGCTGATCAACGCCGTGGTCGGGGCCGCCGCCCTGATCACCGGGACCGCGCTCCTCGTCCGCGAGCTCAAGCGTCTCGGCGACGACGACGTCCTGCTCGGCTGAACCTCCCATGACTGAAGAAGGGACGCTGTGAGCGTCATGAGCCTGGTCTCCTACGAGGAGGCACTCGCCTCGTACGACCCGGTGATGGGCCTTGAGGTCCACGTCGAGCTGGGTACCAAGACCAAGATGTTCTGCGGCTGCTCCACCGAGCTGGGCGCGGAACCGAACTCGCAGACCTGCCCGACCTGCCTCGGCCTGCCCGGCTCGCTGCCGGTGGTCAACGCGGTCGGTGTGGAGTCGGCGATCCGGATCGGTCTCGCGCTGAACTGCGAGATCGCGGAGTGGTGCCGGTTCGCCCGGAAGAACTACTTCTACCCGGACATGCCGAAGAACTTCCAGACCAGCCAGTACGACGAGCCGATCGCCTTCAACGGCTACCTCGACGTGCAGCTGGAGGACGGCGAGGTCTTCCGCGTGGAGATCGAGCGCGCCCACATGGAGGAGGACACCGGCAAGTCCACCCACGTCGGTGGCGCGACCGGCCGCATCCACGGCGCCGAGTACTCGCTGCTCGACTACAACCGGGCCGGCATCCCGCTGATCGAGATCGTCACCAAGCCGATCGAGGGCGCGGGCCACCGGGCCCCCGAGGTCGCGAAGGCGTACGTCGCCGAGCTGCGCGAGCTGATCAAGGCGCTGGGCGTCTCCGAGGCCCGGATGGACAAGGGCCAGATGCGCTGCGACGTCAACCTGTCGCTGCGCCCCAACGGCACCGAGAAGTTCGGCACCCGCAGCGAGACCAAGAACGTCAACTCGCTGCGCAGCGTGGAGCGGGCCGCCCGGTTCGAGATCATGCGCCACGCCACCGTGCTGACCGACGGCGGGACGATCGTCCAGGAGACCCGGCACTTCCACGAGGAGGACGGCTCCACCACGGCCGGCCGGATCAAGGACAACGCCGAGGACTACCGGTACTTCCCGGAGCCCGACCTGGTCCCCGTCGCCCCGGCCCGTGAGTGGGTCGAGGAGCTGCGGGCCGAACTGCCCGAGCTGCCGCGGGTCCGCCGGGCCCGGCTGCAGGCCGAGTGGGGTCTGAACGACCAGGACATGCAGTCGGTGCTGAACGCCGGCGCGGTCGAGCCGATCACCGAGACCATCGCGGCCGGCGCCCCCGCCGACCAGGCCCGCAAGTGGTGGATGGGCGAGCTGGCGCGGCGCGCCAACGAGACCGGCACCGAGCTGTCCGAGCAGCCGATCACCCCGGCGCAGGTGGCCCGGGTGTGCGCGCTGGTCGCCGAGGGCAAGCTGAACGACAAGCTGGCCCGCCAGGTCATCGAGGGCGTCCTCGCCGGCGAGGGCGAGCCGGACCAGGTCGTCGAGAAGCGCGGCCTGGCCGTGGTCTCGGACGACTCGGCGCTCGGCGCGGCCGTCGACCAGGCGATCGCCGACAACCCCGACGTCGCCGCGAAGATCCGCGACGGCAAGGTGCAGGCGGTCGGCGCGCTGGTCGGCGCCGTCATGAAGGCCACCCGCGGGCAGGCCGACGCGGCGAAGGTCAAGGACCTGATCCTGGAGAAGCTGGCCTGAGGCTGCTGCTCCGTACGGTGCCCGTCCCCGAACCGGGGGCGGGCACCGTCGTTTTCCGGCACCGTCGTTTTTCGGCACGGTTCGTTCTCCGGCGCGGTTCGAGCGGCGCTCCAGCCGTCGGCCGGATCCTGCCCACCGCGATATGCCGGAGACGAAGCGAGGTGGAGTAATGGCCGGGGTGACCCGTTCGGGACGGAGGCTGCTGGGGGCGGCCGTGAGACGGCTGCTGTGGGGACTGTCGCTGCTCGGCGACATGTATCTCTGTACGGCGGCGTCCCGGTACGAGGCGATGCTGCTGGGGCGGCCGGTGGAGCGGCCGTGGCCGCTGGAGCCGCCGATCACGCTGCTGCCGCCGCCGCCCGGGCACCCCGAGCAGCTGATCCCGGACGTTCCGCTGAGCGCGGTCGAACTCGAGCTGCGGTCCGAACTGCTGCACCTGAGGCGGCTGCTGCCCGGTGACGGGGTGCGGCGATGACCGTGCGGGAGCGGCCGAGCCGGAGGAGAGCGGGCTTCAAGAGGCGGTTGAGCGGCCCACCGGAGACTGGACGCAGCGCCGCCCGACGAGCGGGCCGGGCGCGGAACCTCCGGAGGTGCGGAATGCGGGAGCCGGCGACTCTGACCGAGGCCCTGGCCGAGCGGTTCGCCCGTGCGGCCGCCGACCCTGCGGTCCTCGAACCGGGCGATCCACACGATCCCGCTCCCGGTGCGCGCTCCGCGAGCTACGGCGAACTCGACCGTCGGGCCCGCGAGTTGGGCCAGTGGCTGACGGAACGCCAGGTGGCCGGCCGGCCGGTGCTGGTGGCGCTGGAGACCGGCGTCGACCTCGCCGTCGCGGTGGTGGCCTGCCTGTACGCGGGCGCCGTCGCGGTGCCCGTCCCGCCGCCGTCGACGTCCGCGGCCGCCGCCGAGCGGACCACCGCGATCGCCCGGGAGACCGGCGCGGCCGTGGTGCTCACCGTCGCCCGGCACGCCGCGGACGTCTCGCGCCGGCTGTCCGACGCGGGGCGCGGCGCGGTGCTCTGCCTGGCCGTCGACACGGCGCTGCCGGCGGCGGACGGGTGGCAGCCGGCCCGGCTCGGCCCGGAGGCGGTCGCGCTGATCCAGTACACCTCCGGCACCACCGCCGCCCCGCGCGGCGTCCAGGTCACCCACGCCAACCTGCTGGCCACCATGCGGGAGATCCAGCAGGCGCTCGGCACCCACGCCGGTTCGCGGATCGGCGGCTGGCTGCCCTGCTACCACGACCTGGGCCTGATCGGGCAGTTGCTGCACCCGCTGTGGCTGGGCGCGACCGCCGTGCTGATGCCGCCCCGGCTGTTCCTGGGCCGTCCGGCGCGCTGGCTGGAGGCGATCGACCGGTACGGCGTGACGGTGGCCGCGGCCCCCGACTCGGCGTACGCCCGGTGCGCCGCCGAGGTCACCGACGCGGAACTCGCCGGACTCGACCTGTCGCGCTGGGAGACCGCCGTGAACGCCGCCGAGCCGGTGTCCGCCGCCACCGTGGAGGCGTTCGCCGGGCGGTTCGCCGCGGCCGGGCTGCGGCCCGGGGCGATGGTCGCCGGGTACGGGCTGGCCGAGGCCACCCTGCTGGTCAGCACCACCGGCGGCGGCCCGGTCGCGGTCCGGACCGGGCTGCCGGTGGGCGCGGGCGACGGCCGGCGGGTGGTCAGCTGCGGCCGTCCGCGCGGTGGCGAGGTGCGGATCGTCGACCCGGCTTCCCGGGCCGAGTTGCCCGACGGCGCCGAGGGCGAGGTGTGGGTGCGCGGGGCGGCCGTCGCCGCCGGCTACTGGCAGCGGCCGCTGGAGACCGCCGAGGTGTTCGGCGCCGTCACCGCCGACGGCGCCCGCGGCTTCCTGCGCACCGGTGACCTCGGCGTCCTCAGCGACGGCGAGCTGTACCTGACCGGACGGCTCAAGGACACCGTGGTGGTGGCCGGGCAGAGCGTCCACCCCCAGGAGATGGAACGCCGCCTGATCGACTGCGGCGAACGCCTGGCCTCCGCCGTGGTGTTCGGCGCCGACCAGCCCGACCGGCTGGTCGTCGTCCAGGAGGTCCGGCACCCCGGCCGCGACCAGGCCGCGCTGGCGGCGCTGGCCGCGCGGGTGCGCGGCTGCCTGGCCGACGAGTTCGGCGCCCGGCCGGCCGGCGTGCTGCTGGTCCGCCCCGGCTCGGTGCGCCGCACCACCAGCGGCAAGGTCCGGCGCTCGACGATGCGGCAACTGTTCCTGCGCGGAGACCTGCGACCGGTGTACGCCGAACTCGACGAGACGCTGCCGGCGCCGCCCCGGGAGGTGGTCCGGTGAACGTGATCGAGCAGCAGGACGAGTGGGCCGAACTCGCCGTCGCCGCGGGCCCGGTGGGCGTCACCGAGCAACGGGTCCGGGAGCGCGTCGCGGAGTGGGAGCGGCGGCTCGGGGATCCCGACGACCCGGAGAATCCGGCCGGGTTCCGGGCGCTGCTGGCCGCCGACGAGCGGGCCGAGCCCGCCGAGGGCGCGGTGGCCGTGCTGCACGAGGGCGGGTTCGGGGCCGAGCTGGTGCCGGTGGAGCTCGGCGGGCGCTTCGAGCGGGCCGACGTGCTGGCGCGGGTGCTGCGGCCGGTGTTCCGGCGGGACGTCTCGCTGGGATTCGGGCACGGGATCACCTCGCTGTTCGCCGCCGCCCCGGTGTGGGCGGCCGGCAGCCCGGGGCAGCGGCGCCGGCTGGCCCGGCTGCTGCTGGACGGGCGGCCGGTGGCGATCGCGCACCACTCGCTGGCGCACGGCAACGCGATGTGGCAGGGGGAGTTCAGGGCCGTCGCGGACGGCGACGGGTACCTGCTGCGCGGGCGCAAGGACGTGGTGATCAACGCCGACCGGGCCGGTGCGGTGGTGGTGTACGCCCGCACCGGGCAGCAGGGCGGCAGTCACTCGGTGCTGCTGGTGGACCCGGCGGAGGCCGGCGGCGCGCTGACGGTGCTGCCGCGGCGGATCAGTACGGGCCTGCGCGGATGCCGGTTCGCGGGGCTGGAGTTCACCGACCTCCCGGTGCCCGAGGACGCGCGGGTCGGACCGGACGGCGAAGGCGTCCGGCTGGCGCTGCGCACCTTCCAGCTGAACCGGACGCTGATCCCGGCGGTGGTGGTCGCCGCCGCCGACACGGTGCTGCGGGCCGCCGCCCGGGCGGCCAGCGGGCCGCGCCACCGGGCGCTGCTGGCAGGGGTGTTCGCCGATCTGCTGGTGTGCGACGCGATGGCCACCGCCGTGCTGCGGGCCCTGCACCTGCTGCCGGACAGCGCCCACCTGGGTGCGGCGGCCGTGAAGTACCTGGTGCCCGACCTGCTGCAGGAGGACGTGGAGGAGCTGTCCACGGTGCTCGGCGCGGCCGGGTACGACCGGGCGGGCGGGCCCGGCAGCCTGCAGAAGCTGCTGCGGGACCTGCCGGCGGCGAGCCTCGGGCACGTCGGGACGGCCGCCTGCCAGGCCGTGCTGATCCCGCAACTGCCGCTGCTGGCCCGGGAGTCCTGGCTGCGGGCGGACGAGCCGCCGGCCGCGCTGTACGCCTGGGAGGAGCCGCTGCCGCCGCTCGACCTGGGCGGGCTCGGGGTGGCCGGCGGCACCGACTTCCTGGCGGCCACGCTGACGGGCGCGGCGGCCCGGCTGCGCGCCCGCCCGCCCGCGGGGCCGGACGGGGCGGCCCTGGCCGAACTGGCCGGGGTGCTGGCCGAGGAGCTGTCGGCGGTGCGGGAACGGGCGCTGGCGCTGCCCGCGGACAGCGCCGCCGCCCTGGCCAGCCCGTCCTGGTGCGCGCTGGTGGAGCGGTACGCGCTGCTGGCGGCGGCGGGGTCGGCGCTCGGCGGCTGGGAGGCCCGGCGGGGCGGGGGCGGTTTCCCGGCCGACCCGGCGTGGCCGGCGCTGGCGCTGTCCCGGCTGGCCCGCCGGCTCGGCCTGCCGGTTCCGCCGCCGTCCGCGGACTGCGTGCGGCGGGTGCACGACGAGGTGCTGGAGCGGGTGGCCGGCGGGCGCTCCCTGGACCTGTACGACACGCCGCCGGCCGGAGGAGGGGCGCAGTGACGAGCTATCAGGAGGCGGTGAACGCGCCACTGCTGATGCCCGGGCCGGGCGCCAAGTGGCTGCAGGTGCGGCAGGCGATGGCCTGGCACGGGCACGCGGTGGTGTACGCCTACACCGAGCAGTGGCAGGACGCGGTGCTGGCCGAGCCGGACCTGCGGCAGTTCCTCGGCAACCGCGACTGGCAGCGGCTCAGTTCGCTGGAGCAGGTCCGCACCCGGGAGCGGTTTGCGGCGTCCCGGCTGCTCGTCAGGTACGCGGCGGGGGCCGCGTTGCAGGTGCCGCCGGACGCGGTGGAGCTGGGCTACAAGCCCGGCGGCCGGCCGTACCTGCGGGGCTGCGACCAGATCGACGTCAGCATCAGCCACACCCGGGACCTGATCGTGGTGGGGCTGAGCCGGCGCGGCCGGATCGGGGTGGACACCGAACTGGCCGACCGCAAGGTCCGCTACCAGGACATGCGGCGCCTGCTGTGCACGCCCGCCGAGCGGGGCTGGCTGGGCGGGCTGCCGGCGCGGCGGCAGGAGAAGCAGCTGCTGCGGCTGTGGACGCTGAAGGAGGCGTACACGAAGGCGCTCGGGCAGGGCATGCGGCTGGGCTTCACCGAGTTCGGGTTCGCCGAGTTCGGTTCCGGCCCGGGGACGGCCCTGCACACCCCGGACGGTGCGGCGGCCGGGTTCGGCGAGTGGACGTTCGGTACGTATGCCCTCAAACGCGGCTACCTGGTGAGCATCGCCTGTCACGACGCCGGGCATCAGGCGGTGGCGGACACCGCGGTCTCCACCATGCTCGACGGCGGCTTCCTCGCGGAGGTGGTGAACCTGTTGAAGGCCGGTGCCCGGTAGCCGCGGACCCTGAAAATCCGTTTGCCCCAGAAGATCACAAGCTGCGCTGAGATCGTTATTGTTCAGCCTGATCGTGTGTCAAGTCTGTGGAAATAACGGGGGCAAGCCAATGATTCGCGTGCTGTTGGCGGAGGACATGCAGGTGCTGCGCAGAGCCCTGGTCGCGCTACTACAGCTGGAACCCGACCTGGACGTGGTGGCGGAGACCGGGTCCGGAGCGGAGGTGGTGACCCGGGCGAAAGAGAGCGCGCCGGACGTCGCCGTGCTCGACATCGACCTGCCGGGAATGGACGGCATCACCGCGGCCGGAGAACTGGCCAGGGAAGTGCCGGCCTGCCGGACGCTGATCCTCACCAGTCTCGGCCGGCCCGGCAATCTGCGCCGGGCCATGGCCGCGCACGTCGCCGGGTTCCTGCTGAAGGACATCGAACCGGGCCAACTGGCCGCCGCCATCCGGACGGTGGCGGCCGGCGGGCGGGCGATCGACCCGGCGCTGGCGGTCGCCGCGCTCGACTCCGAGCCCTCGCCGCTCACCTGCCGCGAGCTGGAGGTGCTCCGGCTCGCCGCGGACGGCATGGAGGCCGGGCAGATCGCCGCCCGGCTGTTCCTGTCCGCCGGGACCGTCCGCAACTATCTGACCACCGTGGTCGGCAAGTTGAACGCCCGCAACCGGGTGGACGCGATCCGGATCGCCCGGGACGCCGGCTGGCTCTGACGGTTCGCCGGAACGCGCCCGCTCAGGCCGCCTGGGCGGGCGCGTTCCGGCGGCCGGTGCCGCCGGAGCCCGACAGCGCCAGCGTCGCCGCGTCCAGGTCGATCGCGGCCTCCACCACGAACCAGCCGGTGCCGTGCGGGCCCGCGGTCAGCGTGCCGCCGAGCTCGCGCGCCCGAGTGGTGAGGTTGCCGATGCCGCTGCCGCCGCCGGTGTCCCGCACCAGCGGCGGCTGCCCGGGCACGGTGCGCCCGACGCCGTCGTTGGCCAGCCGGAACCGGACGATCCGGCCCTCGCGGACCGCCGAGATCTCGCACTGCTCGACCTTGCTGTGCCGCAGCATGTTGGTCAGTCCCTCGCGCAGCACCGTCGCCAGCACCGTCTCGACCTGCTGCGGCAGCAGCCCGAAGTCCAGCCGGGCGGTGCAGCGCACCCCGAGCGTGGCCAGCATCGCCTTGGCGCTCTCCACCTCCGCGCTGAGCGACATCTCCCGGTAGCCGCGGGCCACCGCCCGGACGTCCGATAGGGCTTGACGGGCCGTCTGCAGAATCTCCGTCAACTCCTGCTGTGCCAGCTCGTGCTGGCCTGGCACCAGCCGGTACGCGAGTTCACACTTGAGGGTGATCGCGGAGAGGCTGTAGCCGAGCAGGTCGTGCAGGTCGCGGGCGAACCGCAGACGCTCCTGCGCCACCGCCAGGTTGGCGAGTTCGGCGCGCGAGCGGTGCACCTCGATCACCAGGTCGGTCAGGCGGGACAGTCCGAAGATCACCAGGCCGTTGGTGACCGTGGCGACCGAGATGTAGAAGGTCTCACCGACCGGGTCACCCATCAGCAGCATCAGCACGTTGCTGCCCACCACCACGCCGACGAACCCGGGCCAGGCCACCACCGGCCGCAACAGCAGCAGCATCGATCCGGCCAGGAAGCTCGGGATGCCGATCCACAGCGGGCCCAGCCAGCAGAACGGCACGTAGGTGATCACCGCCTGCACGGCCAGCGTCACCGGCCAGCGCCTGGCCAGCGAGGGGACCAACCGCGGGAAGGAATGCACCAGTTGGATGCCCAGCAGCAGCGCCAGCAGGACCAGCGTGCCGGACAGCAGCAGGCCGCTGGGGTGCAGTGCGAGGACGTAACTGGTCGCCACTCCGGTGTAGCCGAGGAACACCAGGGCGGTGATCGTCACCGCGGCCTTCGGTGCCAGCTGGTTGCCGCCCGGGTCGGGTTTCGGCCATGAAGCCTCATCGTTCACGATTTCCCCCTCGGACTCGTACGTTTCCCGCTTGCCGCTGCTCCCGGATCGTACGGGACATGCCTAGCCCAGGTCTGCTGCCGGCGGGCTCGTACCGACCACGAACTCTCCGACGCTCGACTCGACGGCCCAGTCCAGTCCGAAGGCGCGGGCGGCGGTGTCCGAGTTGCCGGAGGCGAGCGCGCACGGGGCCAGGCCCATCGCGGTCGACACCAGGTAGAGGTTCTGCATCAGCACGCCGACGTCCTTCATCAGGCTGGTGTAGGCGATGCCGCTGAAGGCCTGGGTGGCGCGCCGGAACCGGGCGGTGATCACCAGCAGCAGCGGCGGCGGCCTGTCGGCGGCCAGCGTGGCCTGGGCGGCCTCCCGCAGCTCGGCGGTCTCGGCGGCGGGCGCGTCCAGCGGCTCCAGCAGGTGGCCGAGCGGGTCGTAGTGGTAGACGCCGGGCGGCAGTTCGGTGTCCGGGCCGGCCACCAGGTACAGCTCCAGGGCGTACACCGAGCCCATGCTCGGGTACGGCCGCCGGTCCCGGTCGGCGCCCTCGCGGATCCGGCAGGCCCGGAACAGCAGTTCGCCGATCTGACGGGTGCTCAGCGGTGCCGGGCCGTACCGGCGCAGCGAGCGGCGGCGCTCCAGCACCGAGCTGAACGGCTCGTCGGAGGTGCGCAGTTCGCCGAGGTCGGGGCGGGGCAGCGGGACGGCGGTGCGGGCGCCGAGCGGCTTGACGGCCGGCTCGGCGGGCATCCGGCCCAGGTGGGCGAAGGTCGCGCCGAACGGGCCGTCGCTGCGGCCGAGCCGGCTGCGGGCGTGCACCATCATGTCGTCGGCGGACCAGCCGGCCAGCGTCGGGTCGTCGTCCTCGGCGTACCGGGGCGCGTCGGCGCCGACGGCGGGGTGCTCGGCGGCGACCGCGATCCGGGAGGCCAGCAGGTAGCCGATCGCGGCCTCGGTCACCTCCTGGTCGAGCTGCAGGCCCACCGGCCGGTCGCCGCCGGACAGCAGGCCCAGCAGCTGCACCATCTCGGGGCGGTGCAGCTGCACCCGGTGGTGGGCGAGCGGCGACTCCAGGCGCAGCCCGCCCTCGGCCCAGCGCAGCACCGCGAACCGGGACAGCCGGCACGGCCGGTCCTCGGGCACCGGCTGCGGGACGAACCAGGTGTCGCGGGCCAGCGGGACGACGCTCAGCAGCGGGGTGCCGCCGAGCGCCAGGGTGCGCACCAGGCAGTGGCGGATCCGGCGCAGCCCGCGCAGCAGCGCGGCCACCTCGGGGGAGTGGGCCTCGGGCCGGTCGAGGTCCTCCAGGCCGGGGAAGCCCGGCAGCACGTTGCTCAGTGACACCGGGCCGAGCGTCATCCGCTCCAGTGCGGTCCGCAGCACCGGGTCGGGGTTCTCGAAGTGCACCGGCCCCCAGCGGGTCTGGACGGTGAGGGTGCCGTCCGGCCCGTCGTCCGGGTCGACCAGGGTGTCCTCGCGCAGCGACCACAGCTCGTTGAGCTGCGGGGCGGCCAGGCATTCGATACGCATCAGTCATCCAGCACGGTGAGCGGGGCGCTGTTCAGACGAACAGCGGTACGGGGTTGAGCAGGTGGTACGGGGTGGGCGCGGTGAGGCGGCCCAGTCGCACCGGCACGTCGAACAGGCGGCCGGGGGCGAACCGGTTCCAGTGCGGGCGCAGGCCCGGCACCACGACCTTGGCGACCGGCAGGCCGGCCTCCGGGCGGGTCTGGTCGAGCACCAGCAGTTCCATTCCGGCCCGGCGGACCAGCTGCTCGGCGGCCGTGACGTCGTCGCGCAGGTCGTCGTGCGGGCCGAATACCGAGGAGCGGCCCTGGGCCGGGCGGGCCGGGTCGGGCAGCAGGTACGGGAGTTCGGCGACCTTCGCGGTGCGCATCCAGTCCATCGCCTGCGGGTCGGTGAAGCCGTAGCCGGTGCCGTCGGCGCGGGCGTCCACCACGTTCGGCAGCAGCTGGTTGACCTCGGCGAGGGCGCGGCGCAGGGCGATCGCCGGGTCCAGGTGGGCGCCGAAGCCGGGCATGATGTCCTCGGCCGGCTTGTCGGTGCGGCGGGAGAACGCCGCGACCACCGGGATGCCCAGGTCGGAGGTCAGCTCGATCGCCCACACCTCGCGGTGCAGCGAGGCGTGCAGGTCGCGCAGCCGGGCGACCCACGGGTCGGGGCAGGCGTCCAGGTCGATGCCGGGCTGCGCGGTGCGGTTGTACCACCACAGCGCGATGGCGTCGCGTTCCACCAGTTCCAGGAAGCCCTGCAGGACGGCGTCCTCCAGGGTGCCGCCGGCCGCCGCGCCGTTGGAGTTGGCCAGGCAGTAGCGGCGGCCGCGCTGCTGCGGGGCGTTGTAGTAGAGGAGTGCGGCGGGCATCAGCTTCTGCCGCTGCTCGGTCAGCGACCACACCGGCAGCCAGTCGATCGGGTCGTTCTCGTCGAACGGGTCGGCGATCTGGTGGAAGGCGCCCGCCCGGGCGTTCCACTCCTCGCGGCCGGCGAACTGCCGCGGGTCGAACAGCTGGACGGTGTCGGGGTGGACGGCGTCCGCCGCCAGCTCCCGGTAGCGGCCGCGGACGATCGGCTCGCCGCCCTGCAGGTGGCCGGAGTGCCGCTCCAGCGACTCGGCGAGCGCGCCGACCTCGGCCTGCAGGGCGGTCTGCCCCTTGCCGGAGGCGTTGGCGCGCAGCCCGGCGCGGACCGAGGCCAGGCCGGCGGCGCCGCCCACCGGGTTCAGCCCGGCGTGGAAGCAGTTCAGCTCGGCGGGTCCGCGCGGGTCGCGGCGGATCTCCTTGACCAGGCCGGTCAGCGGATCGACGTGGTGGCCGTAGCGCTCCATCATCTGTTCCAGCGTCAGCGCCCGGTGCCCGCCGCCGTCGGTCTGCGCCTTGGGCCGCGAACGCAGCACCACGGGTGCGTTGATGCGTGCGGCGACCAGTCCGGGGTCGCCGCACTGCGGGCACTCCGGGCGGCGGGTGACGGGGTGCCGGCGGCCGTCCAGGGTGAGCGAGTCCAGCGTCCACAGCTGCCGCTGGCCCGGATACCGGTGGCCGGCCAGCCACTTGGTGGCCTCCAGCGCGGACAGTTGCAGCGCCGCGGTGCGGGCCGCGGGCAGCGAGCAGGCGCGGCGCGGGGCCGGGCCGGTGCGCTCCAGGGCGCGCTGGACGTGCGCCTCGACCTGCCGGCCGCACCACAGCCGGTCGGCCAGGCAGCTCCAGCACGCCCCGTCGGGCCCGAAGAACGGGCCGATCCAGGACTCCACGCCGTTCGCCCGGACCGGCAGCCAGGGCCGGCCGGCAGCCCGGTGCGCGGCGTCGATCGCGCCGAGCGCCGGGTCCAGGTAGTCCTCGCAGAGCACCACCGTCAGGTCGGCGCGGAGGCCTTCGGTGACGGTGTGCAGGCCCGCGGCGTCCAGCGCGCCGCGCAGCTCGGGCCGGTCGGCGCCGTCCGGGCCGATCGCCCGTACGGTGGCCGCGCCGAGCCGCTCGCCCGCCGCGAGTTCGTCCTGCCCGGCGGCCGACCAGTAGCCGTGCTGGGCGGTGGCCGGCCCGGCCGGGCGTTCGGACACCAGCCCGGCCCGGCGCAGTTTGGCGACCAGAGCGGCGGTCTGCTCCGCGCCGAGCTGACCGGCGGTCTCCCGCTGGAGGTCGTGCAGACTCCTCGTCCCGTCCAACAGCGGTGCCAGCCGGGCGATCTGCGCTCCGTGCAGCGCGGTGACCTGCTGGTCCGAGATCAGGTAGACCGCCTCGCCGGGAACCTGCTGCACGCTCAGGTGCGGCCGGAAGGCGAGGAACGGGCCGGGGCCGGCCGGGTCGAGGAGGTCGCTCACGCCAGGCGTCCGGAGGTGGCCTCGGCCGGGGCGGTCAGGTAGGCGTCGGCGGCGCGGCAGAAGCAGAAGATGCCGGGGCCGGTCGGCCGGGCGGCGGAGGAGTGCTGGCTCAGATCCTCGATGAAGAGGTCGTCGTCCTGACCGATGACACTGGCGTGGGGGCCCATGGTCTCTCCCGTGGTCGAGTTCGAGTCGCTGTTCGCTCGATGTGACCAGAAGTCTCCTGGCGGCGGCCCGGTGGCAGCCAGTGCCAGCCTCACGAGCCGGATGTGAAGGATTCACGTCCGCCGGGTGCCGAAACGCATGCCCCGCTCGGGAGCCTGGCACTGGCCGCCGCGGAGCCGGCCGAGGGAGCCTGATGACGGCAGCGGAACCGCTCCGGTCCCGCATCCCCCACGGCGCGTCCCGGCAGTCGCCGGACGGGCCAATCCACGGGAGGAACCCTCATGGACATCAGAGTGCTCGGCCCGCTGAGCGCCGAGACGCGGCGCAGCTCCATCGTGCCGAGCGCCGGCAAGCCCCGGCAGATCCTCGCGCTGCTCGCGCTGTACGCCAACCAGGTCGTCCCGGTGCCGACCCTGCTGGAGGAGCTGTGGGGCATGGACGCCCCGCGCAGCGCCCTCACCACCCTCCAGACGTACATCCTCCACCTGCGCCGGCTGCTCGGTCAGGCGCTCGGCCCGGACGCCCCCTGCGGGGCCAAGGACATCCTGGTCACCCGGCACGGCGGCTACCTGCTGGAGGTCCAGCCCGGCGCCGTCGACGTGCACGAGTACGACCGGCTCGCCGAACTCGGCCGGGACACCACCGACGCCGGCGACGACGAGACCGCCGCCGAGATCTACCGCGAGGCGCTGGCGCTGTGGCGCGGCCCCGCACTGGTGGACGTCAAGGTCGGGCCGATCCTGGACATCGAACTGGCCCGGCTGGAGGAGAGCCGGCTGCGGGTGCTGGAGCGCCGCATCGAGGCCGACCTGCGGCTCGACCGGCACGCCGACCTGGTCGCCGAACTCACCGGACTGACGGTCCGTCACCCTCTGCACGAGGGGCTGCACGCCCAGGCCATGGTCGCGCTGTACCGGTCCGGCCGGCAGTGGCAGGCGCTGGAGGTCTACCAGGGGCTGCGGGGGCGCCTGGTGGAGGAACTCGGCCTGGAACCGTCGCCGCGGGTGCGCAAGCTCCAGCAGGCGATGCTGGCCGCCGACCCAGCCCTCGACGGACGGTCCGGCCGCCGCACCCCGGTCCTCGACCTGTTCGCCGCCTGACGGCCCGGCGGCCCCAGCGCCGCCCTGCCCCGCCTCGAACGAGGTTCGAGGCGGCGACCGCACAGTGCTCCCACGCGTTCCGCCGCCCACCTGGCGCGGAACCCCGCACCCGACCGTGGGGGAGAACTTGCGGATCATCGACCTGTCGTCACCGGTGGACGCGGCCGGCTGGGAGCCGGACCCGATCGTCCACGAGATCATGACGCCCGCCGAGGGCGCCCGTCACATGGCCGACGAGATGCGCCTGCACTTCGGCCTCGACTTCGACCCGGCCGACCTGCCCGGCGGTGAGCTGCTGTCCCTGGACACACTCACCCTCACCAGCCACACCGGCACCCACGTCGACGCGCCGTCGCACTACGGCTCGGTCGGCGACTACGGGACGCCCCGCCACATCGACGCCATGCCGTTGGACTGGTTCCTGCGGCCGGCCCTGGTGCTCGACGTCTCCGACGTCGGGATCGGGGTGATCGGCGTCGAACGGATCGAGAAGGCCTTCGCCGAACTCGGCCACCGGCCCGCGCCGATGGACATCGTGCTGCTGTACACCGGCGCCTCGAGGCACGCCGGTACCCCGCGGTACTTCACCGATTTCGCCGGACTCGACGGCCCGGCCACCGACCACCTGCTCGACCTCGGGGTTCGGGTGATCGGCACCGACGCCTGGAGCCTGGACGCCCCGTTCGGGCACATGATCCGCAGCTACCAGGAGACCGGCGACAAGTCCGTACTGTGGCCCGCCCACTTCGCCGGGCGGCGCCGCGAGTACTGCCAGGTCGAACGGCTCACCAACCTGGACCAGCTGCCCGGACACGGCTTCACCGTCTCCTGCTTCCCGGTCAAGATCGCCGGCGCCGGAGCGGGCTGGACCCGCGCCGTCGCCCTGGTCGAGGAGTGAGCGGCACCCCGCCACCCCGGCTGATCTGCTTCCACCACGCCGGGGCCGGGATCTCCGCCTTCGCCCGCTGGCAGTCCGTCATCGGCCCCTCCGCCGACGTGGTGCCGCTGCTGCTGCCCGGGCGCGGCCCGCGGATCAGGGAACGGCGGATCACCGACCCCGACCGGCTGATCGCCGAACTCGACTCCCTGATCGAACCGTTGCTCGACCGCCCGTTCGCCCTCTACGGCCACAGCCTGGGCGGACTGGTCGCACACGCCTGGGCCGCCGCACGCCAACGCTCCGGCGGCCCGCAACCCGAACTGGTCGCGCTCGGCGCCGTCCTGCCCCCGCACCTGCGCTCGCCGGTGCTCGCCGCCGCCGCCCTGCCCGACCCCGAACTGCTGCGCCGGCTGGTCGGATACGGAGTACTGCCGCCCGGCGCCGTCGAGGAGGACGAGGCGACCGGACTGTGGCGGCGCCGGGTGCTGCCCGCGCTCCGCGACGACCTGTACCTGGGCCGGGCGATCTGCGAACGCGGCGGCGAGCCGCTGCACACCCGGGTGCTGGCGGTGGCCGGCGAGGGCGACCCGATCGCCCCGCTGTCCGGGGTCTCGCAGTGGGCCCGGTACGCGCCGGGCGGCTTCGAGCTGCGCACCGTCCCCGGCGGCCACTTCTTCGTCCGGGAACGGGCCGCGCCGCGGCTGCTCGCCGAGCAACTCGACGGCCCGCGGGCCGGGTCGCGAGCGTTGCCCCGCCCGGCGTCGAGCGCGGCTTGAGGACGCCGCCGCAGGCTACCGGCGAACGCGGCGCGACCGCGGACGGCGACGCAGGCTACCGGCGAACGCGGCGCGACCGCGGACGGCGACGCAGGCCACCGGCGAACGCGGCGCGACCGCGGAACCACGAGCGGCGAAACCGCAGAACCACAAGAGGAAGGAACGGCGTTGAACACGACTAAGGGGAGGCGGCCATGAGCCGGCGAGTGGTCATCACCGGGATCGGCGTGGTCGCCCCCGGCGGGGTCGGCAGCAAGGAATTCTGGTCGCTGCTCACCGACGGCCGGACCGCGACCAGGGCGATCTCGCTCTTCGACGCCTCTTCGTTCCGCTCGCGGATCGCCGCCGAGGCCGACTTCGACCCGGTCGCCGCCGGGCTGAGCCCGCAGGAGATCCGCCGGATGGACCGGGCGGCCCAGTTCGCCGTGGTCAGCGCCCGCGAAGCGGTCGCCGACAGCGGACTCGACCTGGCCGCGCTCGACCCGTTCCGCACCGGCGTCACCGTCGGCAGCGCGGTCGGCGCCACCATGGGCCTGGACACCGAGTACAACGTGGTCAGCGACGGCGGCCGCGGCTGGCTGGTCGACCACCGCTACGCCGTCCCGCACCTGTTCGACTACTTCGTGCCCAGCTCGTTCGCCGCCGAGGTCGCCTGGAGCGTCGGCGCGCAGGGCCCCGCCGGAGTCGTCTCCACCGGCTGCACCTCCGGCCTGGACGCCGTCGGCCACGCCGTCGAACTCATCCGCGAAGGCAGCGCCGACGTGATGATCGCCGGCGCCACCGAGGCCCCCATCTCGCCGATCTCGGTCGCCTGCTTCGACGCCATCAAGGCCACCTCCCCGCGCAACGACGACCCCGAGCACGCCTCCCGGCCGTTCGACCGCACCCGCAACGGCTTCGTGCTCGGCGAAGGCTCCGCGATCTTCGTCCTGGAGGAACTCGGCGCCGCCCGCCGCCGCGGCGCCCACATCTACGCCGAGATCGCCGGGTTCGCCACCCGCTCCAACGCGTACCACATGACCGGACTGCGGCCCGACGGCAAGGAGATGGCCGAGTCCATCCGGGTCGCCCTCGACGAGGCCCGGCTGCCCGGCACCGCCGTCGACTACATCAACGCGCACGGCTCCGGCACCAAGCAGAACGACCGCCACGAGACCGCCGCGTTCAAGCGCAGCCTCGGCGACCACGCGTACGCCACCCCCGTCAGCTCCATCAAGTCGATGATCGGTCACTCGCTGGGCGCCATCGGCTCGCTGGAGATCGCCGCCAGCGCCCTCGCCATCGAACACGGCGTCGTGCCCCCCACCGCCAACCTGCACGAACCCGACCCCGAGTGCGACCTCGACTACACCCCCCTCACCGCCCGCGAGCGGAAGATCGACACCGTGCTGAGCGTCGGCAGCGGCTTCGGCGGCTTCCAGAGCGCCATGGTGCTCACCCGACCCGAGCGGAGGACCGCATGAGCAGCGACCTGCTGGAACGTACTGGGACTGCCACGGCCGTGTTCACCGGCATCGGCGTGGCCGCCCCCAACGGCCTCGGCACCGACGCCTGGTGGCAGGCCACCCTCGAAGGCCGCAGCGGCATCCGCCCCGTCCAGCGGTTCGACGCCGCCCAGTACCCGGCCACCCTGGCCGGCGAAGTCCCCGGCTTCGCACCCGCCGAACACATCCCCGGCCGACTGCTCCCGCAGACCGACCACATGACCCGGCTCGCCCTGGTCGCCGCCCAGGAAGCCATCGGCCACGCCGGCCTCGACCTCGAGCAACTCCCCGAATACGCCGCGGGCGTGGTCACCGCCGCCTCCGCCGGCGGCTTCGAATTCGGCCAGCGCGAACTGGAAGCGCTGTGGAGCAGAGGCGGCAAGCACGTCAGCGCGTACCAGTCCTTCGCCTGGTTCTACGCCGTCAACACCGGCCAGATCTCCATCCGGCACGGACTGCGCGGCCCCAGCGGCGTCCTGGTCAGCGAGCAGGCCGGCGGCATCGACGCCGTCGCCCAGGCCCGCCGCCAGCTCCGCAAGGGCAGCCGGGTCATCGTCACCGGCGGCGTCGACGGCTCCATCTGCCCCTGGGGCTGGGCCGCGCAACTCGCCGGCGGCCGGCTCTCCACCGCGACCGACCCCGCCCGCGCCTACCTGCCGTTCTCGCCCGACGCGGCCGGATACGTGGCCGGGGAGGGCGGGGCGATCCTGATCCTCGAGAACGCCGAATCGGCGCGGGAACGCGGCGCCACCGTCTACGGGCAACTCGCCGGATACGCCGCGACCTTCGACCCGCGGCCCGGCAGCGGGCTCGAACCCGGGCTGCGACGCACGATCTTGCTTGCGCTTGCCGAGGCCGGGGTGACCCCCGACCAGGTGGACGTGGTGTTCGCCGACGCCGCCGGCACGACCGAACCCGACCGGCAGGAGGCCGACGCGCTGCGCGCCGTCTTCGGGCCGCGCGGCGTCCCCGTCACCGCCCCCAAGACCATGACCGGACGCCTCTACGCCGGCGGCGGCTCGCTCGACCTGGCCGCCGCGCTGCTCACCCTCCGGGACCAGGTCATCCCACCCACCGTCAACGTCGAACACGTCGCGGACGGCCTCGACCTCGACCTCGTCCTCGGCACGGCCCGACCCGCGACGGTCCGCACCGCCCTCGTCCTCGCCCGCGGCGCCGGCGGCTTCAACTCCGCCGCCGTCGTCACCGCCTGAACCTCCCCCACACCCCGCACCCCACACCCCGCACCGCACACCAGAAAGGCACCACCAGCCATGGCCGAGATGACCCTGACCGAACTCACCGCCCTGCTCCGCGAATGCGCCGGCGAGGACGAGAGCGTCGACCTCGACGGCGACGTCCTCGACACCCCGCTCGACGACCTCGGCTACGACTCGCTGGCGGTCCTCCAGACCACCGGCCGGATCGAGCGCGAGTACAACATCGAACTCGCCGAGGAGACCGTCGCCGAGGCCCACACGCCGCGCCTGCTGCTCCAGTTCATCAACGCCGGCCTCACCGAGAACGCGGCCGTCGCCGCCTGACACCCACCACCCAGGGGCGCGAGCGCCCGCACCCGCCGGAAGGGACCCCCCTCCCCTTCCGCCGGGTGCGGGCCCTCGCGCCCCTTCGCCGTGCCCGGCAGCGAGGCCCGTTCGCGGGTTCGGTGTTTCGGACGATGCGGCCCAGCAGGTGTTCCGTCCCGGGCGTGGCTGTGCCCGCCGGCCGGGGGAGGGGGCGGGCGGGCACAGCGGGGTGGGGGTGGGGTCAGAGGTCGTCGCGGGTGACCTGGCGGTGCTGGACGAGCCAGTGGCCGGATTCGCGGACGAGGAGGTCCTCGCAGAGGGTGCTGACGCGGATGGCGGCCTGGCCGCCCTTGGGGGTTTCGACGACGACGGCGTAGCTGCGGACGGCGGCGGTGTTCTCGTCGCGGGGTTCGACGGTGACCATGCCGAGCCAGTGGCGTCGCTGGATGCCCTTGGCGGCGTACGCGTCGGTCGCGGCCTGGGCGGCGGCGGTGATGGCGGCGCGGCCGGCGGCGGGTTCGGGGTGGGCGTTGGCGGCGAAGACGCCGTCCTCGGTGAAGGTGGCGGCCCATTCGGCGACCCGGCCGCTGTCGAGCAGCTGCATCTGGGACGCGAGGAACTGCTGGACCTGGAAGTACAGCTCGGCGGTGGCGGTGGCGGGCACCTGCTCCGTCGCGGTCATGGGGGAAGTCCTTTCCTGGCCGGTGCGGTCTGTCGCAGCGTCGCCGTCCGGGGTCGTGGGGGCCTCGAACGGAACTGGAGCCGCGGGGTCCGAGCGCGGCTCGATCGGGTGTCGAGACGGCGTCGGCACGCTGTTCGCCGTTGACGAGCGAAGCGAGAGGAGTGCGCCGATGAGCGGCGAGCAGCGGGTGGCTCTGGTGACGGGTGCGACCAGCGGTATCGGTCTGGCGGTGGCCCGCGGTCTGGCGGCGAGCGGTCTGGCGGTGTTCATCTGCGCGCGCAGCGCGGACGCGGTCGAGCTGACCGTGAAGGAGCTGCGGGCGGAGGGCCTGGAGGTGGCCGGCGCGACTGCCGACATCCGTAAGCCCGAGCAGGTGAAGGCGCTGGTGGACGCGGCGCTGGAGCAGTACGGCCGGATCGACGTGCTGGTGAACAACGCCGGGCGCAGCGGCGGCGGGGTGACCGCGCAGATCGCCGACGAGCTCTGGTACGACGTGATCGACACCAACCTGAACAGCGTGTTCCTGACCACCCGTGAGGTGCTGAACCGGGGTGGTCTGCAGGAGCGCGGCTGGGGCCGGGTGATCAACATCGCGTCGACCGGCGGCAAGCAGGGCGTGGTGCTGGGTGCCCCGTACTCGGCGTCGAAGCACGCGGTGGTGGGTTTCACCAAGGCGCTGGGCCTGGAGCTGGCGAAGACCGGTGTCACGGTCAACGCGGTGTGCCCGGGTTACGTGGAGACGCCGATGGCGCAGCGGGTCCGGCAGGGGTACGCGGCCGCGTACGACGCCACCGAGGAGCAGATCCGGGAGCGCTTCCAGGCGAAGATCCCGCTCGGCCGTTACTCGTCGCCGGAGGAGGTGGCCGGCCTGGTCGGCTACCTGGCGACCGACACCGCCGCTTCGATCACCGCGCAGGCGCTGAACGTCTGCGGCGGACTGGGCAACTACTGAGCCGGTCAGGACAAGGAGACAGAGACATGGCCGAGCAGCACCGCACCGTCCACAGCACCACCGTCGCCGCACCCGCCGAGGCGGTGTACGGGATCGTCGCGGACGTCACCACCTGGCCGCTGTACTTCGCGCCGAACGTGCACGTCGAGCACCTGGAGCAGTCCGAGGGCAGTGAGCGGATCCGGATCTGGGCGACCGCGAACGGCGAGGTGAAGACCTGGGTGTCGCGCCGCGAGCTGGACGCCGAGGGATTGAAGGTGACGTTCCGGCAGGAGATCTCGACGCCGCCGGTGGCGTCGATGGGCGGCACCTGGGCGGTCACCGCGATCGATGAGAGCACCTCGCTGCTCGAGCTGCACCACGACTTCACCGCGGTCGACGACCTGCCGGAGAACGTGGAGTGGATCAACGCGGCGCTGGACCGCAACAGCGCGTCCGAGCTGGCCGGGATCAAGCAGATCGCCGAACTGGGCTCCGAGCTGGACGAGTTGGTGTTCAGCTTCGACGACACGGTGCACGTGGCCGGCGCCGGTGCGGACGTCTTCGAGTTCCTCAACCGGGCCGACCTGTGGCCGGAGCGGCTGCCGCACGTCGCCGCGCTGGACCTCCAGGAGGACGTCCCCGGCATCCAGGTGATGTCGATGGACACCAGCACCGCGGACGGCTCGGTGCACACCACCAAGTCGATCCGGGTGGTGTTCGGCGAGGACCGCATCGTCTACAAGCAGATCGCCGTCCCCGCGCTGATGACCGCGCACACCGGCCGCTGGACCATCGTCCAGGTGGACGGCGGCGTGGACGTCACCTCCCGGCACTCCGTCACCCTGAAGCCGTCGGCGATCGAGAAGATCCTCGGCGAGGGCAAGACCGTCGCCGACGCCCGCGAGTACGTGCACCGGGCGCTGTCCACCAACAGCACCACCACGCTGAAGCACGCGATGGCGTTCGCGGAGGCCCGCCGTGTCTGACCGGGCACTGCCCGGCCCCGGGCGGCTGGACTCGCTGCCGGCGCGGGCCGCCGCCGACCACCCCGGGCGGGTCGCCGTCGCGGGTGTCGAGGGCGCCGAGCTGGACTTCGCCACGCTGGACGCCCGGGCCACCGCGGTGGCCCGGGCGCTGGCCGGGCGGCTGGACGGGCCCGGCACCGTCGCGGTCGCCTCCGCGTTGCACCCGGACTTCGCGGTCGCCTACTACGGCGCCGCCCGCGCCGGGCAGGTGGTCGCGGTGGTCAACCCGCTGATCCCGGAGATCGGGGTGCAGCACGTGCTGGCCACCAGCCGGGCCCGGCTGGCGTTCGTGGACGCCGGCCTGCTGCCCAAGCTGAACGCGGTGCGGGCCAACCTGCCGGAGCTGCGCGAGGTCGTGCTGATCGGCGGCGCGGAGGACGGCGAGGCGGAGACGCTGGCCGCGCTGATCGCGGGCGCGCCGGACGGTGACGGCTGGCAGCCGCCCGCCGTCGAGCTGGACGACACCGCCTGCCTGCAGTTCACCAGCGGCACCACCGGCCTGCCGAAGGCCGTCCGGCTCACCCACCGCAACCTCACGGTGAACGCCGCTCAGATCGCCGCCGCGCACCTGCTGGACGCGGACGCGACCACCCTCAACCACCTGCCCACCTACCACCCGATGCACCTCAACTCGGCGGTCGCCGCGGCCGCCACCCAGGTGCTGTGCGCCGACCCCGAGCCGGTGGACGCGGTGCACGCCGCCAACGCCCACGGCGCGACGCACTTCTACAGCCTGCCGGTGCGCCTGGCCCGGCTGGCCGCCGATCCGGCCCTCGACGGGCTCGCTCTGCGCACCGTCACCCGGATCGCCTCCGGTGGCTCCGCGCTGCCCGTGGAGGCCGCGCGTACGCTGACCGAGCGGTTCGGCATCCCGGTGTTCCAGGGTTACGGCCTGGCCGAGACCTCCCCGCTGACCCACAGCGACGACCCCGAGCACCCCGTGCACGGCTCGGTCGGCCGGACCGTGCCGGGCACCGAGTGCCGGGTGGTGGACCTGGACAGCGGCGCCGAACTGGCCGCCGGGCAGACCGGCGAAGTCCAGCTGCGCGGGCCGCAGGTGATGAAGGGCTACCTCGGCGGGCCCGACCTGGCCCCCGGCGAGTGGTTCACCACCGGCGACATCGGCCGGACCGACGAGCAGGGACGGCTGTTCCTGATCGACCGGCTCGGTGACGTCTTCAAGGTCGACAACTTCCTGGTCGCCCCGTCCGAGGTCGAGCAGGTGCTCACCGCGCACCCGCTGGTGCGGGAGGCGGTCGTGGTCGGCCTGCCCGACGGGCAGGGCTACCGGGTGGCCGGCGCCCTGCTGGTGCTCGATGAGCCCGGGCGGCTCGCCGAGGTGCTCGAGCAGGTGGGCGGCGAACTGCCGTACTACCAGCGGCCGGTGCACGCCGAGGCGGTCGGGTCGATCCCTCGCTCGGGCAACGGAAAGATCCAACGACGCGTCCTGGCCGGGCAGTTCGCCGCCCGCCTGGGCCTCGCCGACCCAACGACCGAAGGGAGCCAGGAGATGGCCGCCCCGCAGTTCACCGTCATCAACACCTTCACCCTCAAGGACCCGGCCGGCGGCGACGCCTTCGAGGAGCGCTTCCTGGACCACGTCCAGTGGATGCGCGCCCAGTTCGGGTTCCGCGCGCACCAGGCCGTCCGGGCCGCCGACCGGCCCGAGGTGTACGTCAACTTCGGCTGGTGGGCCACCCCCGGCGACTTCCAGCAGGTACTCGGCAGCGACACCTTCAAGGCGCACGCCGAGGAGTTCCACCGGATCGTGGACGTCCAGGCCGAGCCGTCGATGGGCGTGCTGCGGGTGGACGGCGAGGCCACCGGCGACGGCGCGGTGCTGGTCGTGGAGCGCTTCACCGTCACCGAGGACGCCGACAAGTTCGAGGCCGCGTACGGCAGTTGGATCGAGGCGCTGGCCGGCGGCCTCGGGCACGCCGACCTGGCCAAGGCGCTGATGCGGCCCGGCGGCTACACCGCGCTCACCCGCTGGGCGAGCGAGCAGGCCTGGCAGGCCGCCCGCGAACTGCCCGAGTACGCCGACCTGGCCGCGCTCGCCACCGTCGAGACGCAGCTCGCCGCGCCGGTGGCCGGCACCCGCACCGCCCCGGCGGCCGACGGTGCCTGAGCCGTCCGACCTCGGGCTGTCCGGGAAGACCGCGGTCGTCACCGGGGCGACCCGCGGCGTGGGGCTGGCGGTCGCCCGCCGGCTCTGCGCCGGGGGCGCCCGGGTGGTGCTCAACTACGCGCACTCCGAACAGGACGCCGCCCGGGCCGTCGAGGAGCTCGACGGTCTGGGGGGCGGCGCGCACGCCGTCCGCGCCGACATCACCACCGCGGCGGGCCTGGACCAACTGCTCGGCGAGGTCCGCGACCGGTACGGCCGGCTCGACGTGTTCGTGCACAACGCCGCACCGTGGCGGCCCACCCCCGCCGTCGGCGGGGACGCCGCCGCCGTCACCGCCGCCGTCGGCGCCGCGCTCGACCCGCTGCTGCGCGGCGGCGCCGCGATCGCCGAGCTGATGGGCGGCGGACCGGGCCGGATCGTCGCCGTCTCCAGTTCCGGCGCCCGCTCCGTGGTGCCCCGGTACGTCGCCGCGGGCGTCGCCAAGGCCGCGCTGGAGTCCCTGGTGCGCTACCTGGCGGTCGAACTGGCCGGCCGCGGCATCACCGTCAACGCGGTCTCCACCTCGAAGATCGACAAGGGCCCCGCCACCCCGCAGCCCGAGGTCGCCGCGATGCTCGCCGCCCGCACCCCGGCCGGCCGGCTCACCACCCCCGAGGACCTGGCCGACGTCGTCGCGCTGCTGTGCAGCCCCGAAGCGGCCTGGCTGCACGGCCAGACCGTCACCGCCGACGGCGGCCTCGGACTCCTCTGAAACCCCTGCACCGGAGAGGAACGGCATGAGCGAGGACACCGGCCGGGAGGCCGAGGCGGACGTCTGCGTGGTCGGCGCCGGGCCGGCCGGGCTGGTGCTGGCGCTGCTGCTGCTGAAGTCCGGGCTGCGGGTCGCGGTGGTCGAACGGGCCCGCGCCCACCAGCGGGAGTTCCGCGGCGAGATCCTGCAGCCCGGCGCGATGGCGCTGCTGGACCGGCTGGGCGTGCTGTCCGGCGCCCGCACCCGCGGCGCGCACGAGCACGAGCGGTTCCGGCTGGTCGAGGGCGGCCGCGTGCTGCTCGACATCGACTACCGCCGCCTGCCCGCCCCGTACGACCACCTGCTGAGCCTGCCGCAGGCCCACCTGCTGGACGAACTGCTGCTGCACTGCGAGAAGTTCGAGGGCTTCGCGTACTTCGACGGCCACCGGGTCGGCGAGCTGCTCCAGGACGGCGGCCGCACCACCGGCGTCCGCGCGGGAACACTGACCGTCCGGGCGGCCGTGGTGGTCGGCGCGGACGGCCGGTACTCCAAGGTGCGCCGGCTGGCCGGGATCGAGGCCGGCCGCACCGAGGCGTTCGACCTGGACGTGCTCTGGTTCAAGCTCAAGCTGCCCGGCCGCCGCCCGGGCGAGCGCCGCGACGTACGGGTGTTCCGCGACGGCGGCAACCCGGTGCTGGCGTACGACTCGTACCCGGACAGCGCGCAGATCGGCTGGACCCTGCCGCACAAGGGCTACCAGCAGGTCGCCGTCCACGGTATCGACCACATCCGCGAGCAGCTGGCCGCGGCGATCCCGCCGTACGCCGAACTGATCCGGGAACAGATCCGCTCCACCCGCGACGTCACCCTGCTCGACGTGTTCTCCGGCCGGGCCGACCGCTGGGCCGCCGACGGCCTGGTGCTGATCGGCGACGCCGCGCACACCCACAGCCCGATCGGCGCGCAGGGCATCAACCTGGCCGTCCAGGACGCCGTGGTGCTGCACCCGATCCTGGTGCGGGCACTGGCCGACGGGGACACCTCGGCGGCCCGGCTGAGCGAGTTCGAGACCCTGCGCGGGCCGGACATCGCCGCGACCATGAAGCTCCAGGGCCTGCAGAGCAAGGCCATGCTGTCCCGGGGCGGACTGGCCGCGAAGATCCGGCCGAAGCTGGCGGCGGTCGTCCAGCGCACCCCGCTGGGGCGCAAGATCCTCGACCGGATCGCGTTCGGCAACCGCCGGGTGCGGATCGCCGAGGAGTGCTTCACCGACTGAGCCCCGGAACTGAGCCCCGGAACCGGGTCCCGGAGAAGACGAAGAGCGCCTCCCCGCGGGGAGGCGCTCTTCGGCGTTCCGTTTCGGGCGTTCCGTTTCGTCAGTCCGTCGCCGGGACCAGGAACGGTGTCAGCAGGCCGGGCAGCACCTGGTCGGCGACGCCCGGCAGCTGCTCGACGGGCAGGTCGATCACCTGGTACTTCTTGCGCCCGGCGGCGGTGGTCGCGGTCAGCGTCACCAGGCCGGCCCGGCGCTGGCCCCAGGAGCGGCGCAGGTTCCAGCCGATCACGCCCTCGCCCGACAGCACCGTCCGGCGGCGCACCAGCGAACCGTGCCGGGACACCAGGAAACCGTCCGCCACGGCGTGCCCCAGCGAGCGGTACCGGTCCAGGGCCAGCGGCACGGTGAACGGCAGCAGCGCCGCCCAGCCGAGCGCGCACCAGGCCGGCAGCAGGTCCAGTGCCGCCGCCGCGCCGAGCAGCGCCAGGCCCAGCGCCCAGCCGCCCAGCGCCCTGGTCAGCCGGCGGGTGCGGGCCCGCGGGCCGTGCCCGACCAGCGGCGCGCGCAGCGGCCCGTCGCCCACCACCTCCTCGGCCACCGCCAGCGCGGTCGCCAGCGGCGCGGCCGGGACCAGCGGCGGGCCGCCGCGCTCGCGGTGCGCGACCGTCGCGACGGCCGAGCAGCGCGCGCCGCCGAGCAGCCGCACCGGCAGGCTCTCGGCCAGCTCGACGCCGTACACCCGGCGCTTCTCCAGCGCGATGGCCCGCTTGCTCACCACCCCGTGCCGGATCTCCAGGGACCCGCCGGAGCCGCGCAGCAGGGCGAAGCCGACGGTGCGTTCGGCGAAGGTCAGCAGGTTGATCGCGGTGCCGACGAGCAGGATCACCAGCGGCAGCCGGACGGCCTTCGGGCCGAGCGCGTCGATGTGCAGCAGCCATTCCACCGTCGACCCGATCGGGGTCTGCTGGGTGATGCTGGACATCGGGCCGGTCAGCGACAGGCCGATCGCCAGCAGCGGCAGGAAACCGGTCAGCGCGAACGGCGCGTACCGGAGCCAGGTGGGCGAGAACCGCAGCAGTACGGTGGAGGGCTCCTGGGCGGCCACCGGGGTGGCCCGGGCGCCGGCGAGGAGTTCCTCGCGCAGCGCCAGCGCCTCGGTGCGCCGCAGCGCGTCCAGCTTCAGCCGGTCCCCGCGCGCGGTCGCCGCCTGCCCGGTGCCGACGGACACGGTGGCCAGGCCCAGCATCCGGTGGACGGCGCCGGAGTGCAGGTCGACGGTGCGCACCCGGTCGGCGGGCACCGCGATGTGACGCCGTATCAGCAGGCCGTGCCGCAGCTCCACCAGGCCCGGGGCGACCCGGAACCGGGTGGTCCACCAGCGCAGCAGGCCGGCGCCGACCGCCAGCGCCGTCACCAGGTACGCCCAGTTGTTGTGGTGCCCGGAGCTGTGCCCGAAGACGAGCGCCGTGATCAGCAGCGGCAGCATCTTGACCACCTCGTGCACCGGGTGGACCAGCAGCATCCGCGGGTCGAGCCGCCGCCAGCCGTCCTGGTCGGCCGGCGCCTCGGCGGGCGGGGCGGGCGGGGCGGGGACGGCGGTCATGTGGCGTCCCCCGTGCCGGACCTGACGGCGGCGGTGAGGTCGGCGGTGAGCCGGCTCGCGGTGTCCTCGGCCAGGCCGCGGATCTTCAACGGGCCGGCCGAGGACGCGGTGGTGACGGTGATGGTGGTCAGGCCGAGGCGGCGCTCCAGCGGCCCGCGCTCGTGGTCGATGGTCTGCACCCGGGCGAGTGGGGCGATCCGCCGCTCCTCGACCAGCCAGCCGCTCTGGGTGTAGATCGCGCTGTCGGTGGTCTCCCAGCGGTGGACGGCGAAGCGGCGGCGCGGCATCACGGCCAGGTGGACGGCGGCCAGCACCACGGTCAGCGCCAGCGCGGCCAGCCGGGGGACCGTCGCCCAGGACGGCAGCAGCACCAGCAGCGCGATCTGCGCGGCGGCGGCGAGCAGCCAGCGGAGCAGCGCGCTCAGCCGCCACCAGCGCACCGCGCGCGGGTCGACGGAATGCTCGGGCGGCCTCAGCCGCAGTGCGGGGGGCGGGAGTTGGGACCCGGGCGGGGGCGTGGTGGCGGACATGTCGATCAGCATCGCGCAGCCCTGGCGTGCCCCGCCGGTGATTCGCTCGACTTCCGCTGGAGCCGGCCCGCGGCCCGGCCCACCGATCCTGACGGCCGGGTTCGAGGGATTCTCCACCGCGAGCTCCCATCCTCCGGCTGTCCGCGCCATTGACCGTTGAGGAAGAGGACCCCGATGAAGGCTCTGGTGCTGTCGGGCGGGTCGGGAACCCGTCTGCGTCCATTCACCTATTCGATGCCCAAGCAGCTCATCCCGGTCGCCAACCGCCCGGTGCTCGAACACGTCCTGGAGAACATCCGCGAGCTCGGGGTCACCGAGATCGGCGTGATTGTCGGCGAACGGCGCCCGGAGATCGAGGCCGTGCTGGGCGACGGCGCCCGGCTCGGGGTGCGCATCACCTACCTCCACCAGGAGCAGCCGCTCGGCCTGGCGCACACCGTGACCGTCGCCCGGGAGTTCCTCGGCGACGACGACTTCGTGATGTACCTCGGCGACAACATGCTCCCGGACGGGATCGTGGAGATCGCCGAGGAGTTCCGGGCCAACCGGCCGGCCGCCCAGGTGGTGGTCCACAAGGTCGCCGACCCGCGGGCGTTCGGGGTGGCCGAGGTCGCCCCCGACGGCACGGTGCAGCGCCTGGTCGAGAAGCCCCAGCAGCCGCGCAGCGACCTGGCGCTGATCGGCGTCTACTTCTTCACCCCGGCGATCCACCGGGCGGTCGCCGGGATCGAGCCCAGCCCCCGCGGCGAGCTGGAGATCACCGACGCCATCCAGTGGCTGGTCACCGAAGGGGCGCAGGTCAGCGCCAGTGAGTACCGGGGATACTGGAAGGACACCGGCCGGGTCGACGACGTCCTGGACTGCAACCGGCAACTGCTGGACGGCCTGCGCCGCTCGGTCGCCGGCGAGGTCGACGAGAGCAGCGAGCTGATCGGCGAGGTGCTGGTCGAGCCCGGCGCCAAGGTGATCCGCTCGCGGATCGAGGGCCCGGCGGTGGTCGGAGCGGGCAGCGTGATCGAGGACAGCCACATCGGCCCGCACACCTCGATCGGCCGGGACTGCGTCCTGCGCGACACCCACGTGTCCTACTCCATCGCGCTGGACGGCGCGACCGTCCGCGGTGTCAGCGGCGTGCACGGCTCGTTGATCGGCCGTTCCGCCAACGTCACCAGCGTGCAGAGCACCCTGCGTCACCACCGCCTGGTGGTCGGCGATCACACTCAGGTCGAGGTGGCAGCATGAGAATCCTGGTCACCGGCGGTGCCGGTTTCATCGGGTCGCACTACGTCCGGACGCTGCTCGAGGGCGGCTACCCCGGCTACGAGGACGCGCAGGTCACCGTCCTCGACAAGCTCACCTACGCCGGCAACCGGGACAACCTGCCGGCCTCCGGCCCCCGGCTGGACTTCGTCCAGGGCGACATCTGCGACCTGCCGCTGCTGCTCGAACTGATGCCCGGCCACGACGCCGTGGTGCACTTCGCCGCCGAATCGCACGTGGACCGCTCGCTGGAGTCCGCCGCCGAGTTCGTCCGCACCAACGTCGGCGGCACCCAGAACGTCATGGAGGCCGCGCTGCGCTCCGGCGTGCCGCGGGTGGTGCACGTCTCCACCGACGAGGTGTACGGCTCCATCGACGAGGGCTCCTGGACCGAGGAGTGGCCGCTGCTGCCGAACTCCCCGTACGCCGCCTCCAAGGCCGGCTCCGACCTGATCGCCCGCGCCTACTGGCGCACCCACGGGCTGAACGTCTCGGTCACCCGCTGCTCCAACAACTACGGGCCCTACCAGCACCCCGAGAAGCTCATCCCGCTGTTCGTCACCAACCTGCTGGAGGGCAAGCAGGTCCCGCTGTACGGCGAGGGCGCCAACATCCGCGAATGGCTGCACGTCGACGACCACTGCCGGGCCATCCAGCTGGTGCTGACCGGCGGCCGGGCCGGCGAGATCTACAACGTCGGCGGCGGCAACGAGCAGACCAACCTGCAGATCACCGAACAGCTGCTGGAGCACCTGGGCGCCGACTGGAGCGCGGTGCGCAAAGTCTCCGACCGCAAGGGCCACGACCTGCGGTACTCGCTGGACGAGAGCAAGATCCGTGAGGAACTCGGCTACGCACCGCGGATCCCGTTCGCTCAGGGCCTGGCCGACACCGTCGACTGGTACCGGGACAACCCGGGCTGGTGGAAGACCGTCAAGCACGGCCTGGAGGAGAGCCGGTGACCACCGCACAGGTCCTGGTCGTCGGCGCCGGGCCGGTCGGCCTGACCGCAGCCCACGAACTCGCCCGGCACGGCGTCACCGTCCGGCTGGTCGACGCCGCCGACGGCCCCGCCACCACCAGCCGGGCCCTGGCCACCCACGCCCGCACCCTGGAGGTCTACGACCAGATCGGCATCCTGGACGAGGTACTGCCGCGCGGCCAGCGCGTCGAACACTTCACGCTGCACCAGAACGGCCGCCGGCTGGCCCGCTTCGACACCGACTACAGCCACCTGCCCACCCGCTTCCCGTTCACCCTGATGGTCGACCAGGTGATCACCGAGGAGGTGCTGCGCACCGCCTGCGCCCGCCAGGGCGTCCAGGTCGAGTGGGGCGTGCGGCTCGCCTCGTTCGACGACCGCGGGGACGGCGTCGGGGCCGTGCTCACGCACCCCGACGGCCGCACCGAAGACGCCTCGTTCGACTGGATGATCGGCTGCGACGGCGGGCACAGCACCGTCCGCAAGCAGCTCGGCATCCCGCTGATCGGCGAGAGCAGCGAGACCTGGCTGATCGCCGACGCGGTGGTCGACTGCGACCTCCCCCGGGACAGCATCCACTGGATGCGCACCCCCGCCGGCACCGTGATGATGGTGCCCTTCCCCGACCCCGGCAAGTGGCGGCTGCTGGACACCGCCGACGCCTCGTACCCCAGCGACGAGGCGGTTGCCCGGCGCTTCGCCGAGAAGATCTCGATCGGCACCGGACGGCCCGTCGAGGTCGAACTTCCCACCTGGGTCTCGGTGTTCACCATCCAGCAGCGGATGATCGAGCAGATGCGCAGCGGCCGGGTGTTCCTGGCCGGCGACGCCGCGCACGTCCACAGCCCCGCCTCCGGCCAGGGCCTGAACACCGGCATCCAGGACGCCGTCAACCTGTCCTGGAAACTCGCCGCGGTGGTCAACGGCGAGGCCGCCGAAACCCTGCTCGACAGCTACAGCGCCGAACGGGTCCCGGTCGGGGCGACCCTGCTGAAGTCCACCCGGATGGCCACCATGCTGGTGCAGCTCCGCAGCCGGAAGGCCGCCGCCGCACTGCGCACCCTCTTCACCGTGGTCCGCTCGGTACGGCCGCTGAAGTCGAAGATCGAACGCAAGATCATGGGCGGCATGTCGGCCCTGGACCTCTCCTACGCCGACGGCCCGCTCGCCCTGCCCGCCGCACCCGCCACCGGCTCCGGCCCGGCACCCGGGCAGCGGGTCGCCAAGGTCACCGACCCGTCGCCCGCCTGGACCGCGCTGCTGGACGAACTGCGCACCCCCGGCTGGACACTGCTGGCCCGCGCCGTCCCCGCCCAGTACCCGGCGCTGCACCGGCTCGCCGAGGAGCACCCGGCCGTCCGGGTCCGCACCCTGGGCGAGGACGGGCCAGGACCGCTCGCCGACCCCGACGGCGCGCTCGCCGCCGACCTCGGCGTCCCGGCCGGCGGCTGGCTGCTGATCCGACCCGACGGCCACCTCGCCGCGTCCGGGCCCGGCCTGGACGCCGCCCCGCCCGCCGAGGCGTTCGCGGCGCTCGGCCTCCGCGCGGGCGCCGCGGACCGGCTCGCCGTCGGCTGACGCGGCGAGGTGGCGGGGCGGCGCACCGCCACCTCGCCACCCCACCGCGCCGGCCACTTCTTTCACCGACCACTTCGCAGACGGAGACATGTGATGGGAAAGCTGACCGGACGTACCGTCCTCATCAGCGGCGCGGCCGGCGGCCAGGGCGCCGTCACCGCACGGCGGTTCGTCGCCGAGGGCGCCCGGGTGGTGCTCGGCGACCTGCGCGAGGACGTGAAGGAACTCGCCGACGAGCTCGGCGAATCGGCCGCGGCGATCCGGCTGGACGTCCGCCGCGAGGAGGACTGGGCGGCCGCCGTCGCACTCGCCGAGCAGACCTTCGGCGGACTCGACGGCCTGGTCAACAACGCCGGCATCCTGCACCAGGGCCTGCTGGAGGCCACCACCCGCGACGACTACCTGAACGTGATCGAGGTCAACCAGCTCGGCGTGTTCCTCGGCATGCGCGCCGTCGTCCCCGCGCTGCGCGCCGCCGGCGGCGGAACGATCGTCAACATCGCGTCCGTCAACGCCCAGCAGGGCGTGCCGATGCTCACCGCCTACTGCGCCAGCAAGTTCGCGGTGCTCGGCATGACCAAGGTCGCCGCGCTGGAACTCGGCCGCGACGGCATCCGGGTCAACGCCGTCTGCCCGGGCGTGATCCGCACCGACATGACCGGCGGCATGCCCGAGCGGATCGAGCAGCGGCTGCTGGAGGGCATCCCGCTCGGCCGGTTCGGCGCCCCCGACGAGATCGCCGCCCTCACCCTGTTCCTCACCAGCGCCGAGTCCGGGTACTGCTCCGGCGGCGAGTTCGTCGCCGACGGCGGCTGGACGGCCGGCTGACACCCCGTTCGAGCGGCCCTCGACCGGCCGCGGCCAGACTCCCCGCACGGACCGAGACCACGACAGGACACCGCACATGACCGACGACCAGACCACCGACCGCCCGATCACCGTGGTCGCCACCTTCACCCTGAAGGGCGACGCCGCCGAGTTCGAGCAGCTGCTCGCCGAGCAGGCCGAACTGATGCGCGCCGGCGACGGCTTCGAACTCGGCGTCCTGGCCCGCTCCACCACCTCGCCCGACACCTACGTCAACCTCGCCTGGTGGCGCGACTCCCAGTCGTACCTGTCGGTGGTGCGCTCCTACGCCTTCGCGGCCAAGGCGATGAGCGAGCTGCCCCGGCTCGCGGACGCCCGGATCGACCGCTTCGTCCCCACCGCCGACCACGGCACGCTGCTGCCCGCCGACGGCGCCGAGCAGGGCGTGCTGGTGCTGGCGGTGCACGCCGCCGACGAGTCCGCCGCCGAACAGGTCGAGGCCGGCTGGGCCGCGCACACCGAGCAGCTGGCCGGCCAGGAGGGCTTCCTGGGCGCGGCCCTCGGCCGCTCCGAGGTCCGCCCCGGCGGCCACGGACAGCTCGGCTGGTGGCGCGACGAGGCCGCGGCCGCCGCCGCGCCCGGCTACCGCGCGGAGGGCACCGAGACGCTGGTGCTCCGCCCGGTGCACACGGTCTCCGGCCGGACCGCCTGAGCCGCGCCGCAATCGCAATCGCGACCGCCCGCCCGCCGGTACCACGGCCGGGCGGGCGGCCGTCTGCGTTGGACCGGTGGCGGGCAACGAGAAGGCCCCCGCCGGGGCGGGGGCCGTTCGGGCCCGGGGGAGCGGTGAACGCTCAGGCGGCGCCGGCCAGTTCGACCAGCACCGGGACGGTCTCCGCCGGGCTCGGCTGCCCGGCCATGCCCGCGCGCAGCCGGGCCGCGCCCTCCGCGTGGGCCGGGTCGGACACCAGCGCCCGCAGCGCCTTGTGCACGGCCTCCACGTCGTTCTGCTGCGCCGCCTCGTCCAGGCTCAGGCCCGCGCCGCAGGCGACGATCCGGTCGCCGACCACGAAGGTGTCCAGGTGGCCGGGCAGCACCAGCTGCGGCAGGCCGAACGCGGTCGCCGTCAACTGGGTGCCGGAGCCGCCGTGGTGGACCACCGCCGTGCAGCCGCCGAGCACCGCGTCCAGCGGCACCGGGTCGACCAGCCGCACCGAGGACGGCACCGGGCCGAGCTGCTCCCGGTATGGGGCGCCGACGGTGACCAGCGCCTCGGTGTCCGGGATGCCGTCGAAGGCGTCGACGATCCGGCGCAGCAGCGGCAGCCCGTTCATCGCCAGCGTCAACTGCCCGAGCGACACGCACACCCGGTGCCCGGCCGGCTCGTCGAACGCCCAGTCGGGCACCGGGCCTGAGCCGTTGCTCGGCACGTACCGGATCGGGGTGCCGGGGGTGACGGACGGGTCCTGGAAACCGGGCGGGCACGGGTCGAGCACCAGGTCCGGCTGCGGCAGGCCGTCCGGCAGGCCGAGGCGGGCGCACACCCCGCTCAGCGAGTGCGCGCCCACCGCGTGCGCGACCTCGCCGACCGGGTCGACGCCCCAGCGGTGCTGCACCACCGGGACGCCCAGCAGGCCGCCGACGATCAGCGCGCCGTACTCCAGCCGGTCGGAGAGCACCAGGTCCGGCTTCCAGGAGCGGGCGATCTCCAGGTACGCGCCCACCGTGTACCGGGTGTGCATGGTCCACGGGCGCACCGCGCCGGCGAACGCGGCCGGCGCCGGACGCCCGCCGGCCTCGATCGGACGCAGCCCGGCCGGCAGCCCCAGCGACATCAACTCGCCCGCGTGGAAGGCCTCGCCGACGCTGTGGCCGCTCAGCCCGGCCGCGTGCGCGGCGGCGATCACGTCCGGCTGGCCGGCCACCAGCACCTCGTGCCCGGCCCCGCGCAGCGCCCAGGCCAGCGGGGCGAGCGGGGCGAAGTGGGTTGCCACCGGGGTGGTGATGATGAGTACCTTCATCGGGGTCCTCGGCTCCTCGAACAGGTGTCAACTGACGGACGCAGACGGTCCGTCGGCGCGCTGGAGCCGCCCTCGGCGGCGGCTGGAGCCGGGTCGTCCGGCCGCTCCGGGCACGTTGTCCGGCCGCTCCAGCGGGCTTCGAGCGGTACCCGAGGTGCGGTCGTTAGCGTCGGCGTCGCCACCGCCCATGACCCCGGAAGGATCATCCGTCATGTCCGAATTCGCCATCCACGCCAGGGGACTGCGCAAGCGGTACGGCGACACGCTCGCGGTCGACTCGGTCGACCTGGACGTCCGGCACGGCGAGATCTTCGCGCTGCTGGGCCCGAACGGCGCGGGCAAGACCACGACCACCGAGATGCTCGAGGGCTTCCGCACCCGCGACGGCGGCGAGCTGAACGTGCTCGGCGAGGACCCCGGCAAGGCCGGCCCGGCCTGGCGCTCGCGGATCGGCATCGTGCTGCAGGGCTCCAAGGACTTCGCGGACCTCACCGTCGCCGAGGTGGTGCACCACTTCACCGCCTACTACCCGCAGCCGCGGGACGCCGACGAGGTGATCGAGGCGGTCGGCCTGACCGAGAAGCGCAAGACCCGCGCCGCCTCGCTCTCCGGCGGCCAGCGCCGCCGCCTGGACGTGGCGCTCGGCATCATCGGCAATCCCGAACTGCTGTTCCTGGACGAGCCCACCACCGGTTTCGACCCCGAGGTGCGGCGCAAGTTCTGGGCGCTGATCGCGGGCCTGCGCAGCACCGGCACCACCATCCTGCTCACCACCCACTACCTGGACGAGGTCGAGTACCTGGCCGACCGGGTCGGCGTGGTCACCTCCGGCCGGGTGGTGGAGGTCTCCACCCCCGAGCGGCTCGGCGACCGGCACCTGGCGCCCGCCACCGTCCGCTGGATCGGCGCGGACGGACCGCAGGAGATCCAGACCGCCACCCCCACCCGCACCGTCTCCGAGCTGGCCGCCCGCTTCGGCGGCGAGGTCCCGGAGCTGACGGTGACCCGCCCGTCGCTGGAAGACGTCTACCTGCAGATGATCGGAGACCGGTGATGGAAGCGACCAGGACGCCCGCGGTGGCCACCGCCACCACCGCCGGCCGGGCCCGCACCGCGGCCGGGCCCGCGCTGCTGAGGATCGCCGCCGCCCGCGCGGTGCTGGAGATCCGCGGCTTCTTCCGCTCCCGCGGCCAGATGATCCTCACCTTCTCGACGCCGATCGTGCTGCTGATCCTGTTCAGCGCGATCTTCGGCGGCAAGGTCGAGGGCACCGACCTGCAGATGTCCCAGCTGTACTCGACCGGCATGCTCGCGGTCGGCGTGATGTCCACCAGCTTCCAGACGCTGGCCCTGCAGGTCGCCGCCGAGCGCCGCAACGGCGCGCTCAAGCGGCTGCGCGGCACCCCCATGCCGCCGGTCGCCTACTTCCTCGGCAAGATCGCCATGGTGCTGGTCTCCAGCCTCGGCCAGGCCATCGTGCTGATGGTCATCGGCTCGCTGTTCTTCGGCCTCAAGCTGCCCACCGACGTGACCAGTTGGCTGACCTTCGGCTGGATCTACCTGCTCGGCATCTCCGCGTGCAGCCTGCTCGGCCTGGCCTTCTCCTCGCTGATCGGCGGCGAGGAGGGCGGCGGCCCGATCGTGATCCTGCCGTTCATGGCGCTGCAGTTCATCTCCGGCGTGTTCGTGCCGTTCCAGACCCTGCCGCACTACCTCCAGCAGATCGCCTCGTTCTTCCCGCTCAAGTGGCTGTGCCAGGGCATGCGTTCGGTGTTCCTGCCGGACACCTACCTGTCCCAGGAGCTGGCCCACTCGTGGGAGCTCGGCCGGGTCGCGCTGGTGCTCGGCGGCTGGGTGGTGGTCGGCCTGGTGATCTGCCTGACCACCTTCCGCTGGAAGACCCGCCACGACGGCTGAGCCACCCCGTCCCCCACACGTACGACACCGGCCCGCCGGGGCAGACCGCCCCGGCGGGCCTCGCCGTGCCCGCGCCCGGCCCGGAGCTCCCAGCGGGATTCGAGCAGCCGTCGTCCGGGCGGCAGCAGGCTGATGGCCGAACCGGCATGGGCCGTGCGGCCGGTGTCGACCCGCGGACGAAACAGGAGAGCACGAGATGGCGAACCCGGTGCAGCCGGATCCGGCTCCAAGCCCCTACCGACGGGGCGGGACCATGCACGACCTCTTCCGGTGGAGCGCCGAGCGCACCCCCGACGCGACCGCCCTGGTGGACGGCGAACGGCGGATCGGTTACCGGCAGCTCGACGACGCCTCCGACCACTTCGCCGCCGCCCTGGAGGACGCCGGCGTCGGCCCCGGCCGGATCGTCCCGCTGCTGCTGCCGCGCGGCCCCGAACTGGTGGTCGCCATGCTGGCCGTGCTCAAGCGCGGCGCCGCGTACGCCGCCCTCGACCCGCGCTGGCCCGCCGACCGCACCGCCGGCCTGGTCGCCCAGCTGGACGCGCCGCTGCTGGTCACCGACCTGCCCGGTGACTGGCCGGTCCCGGTGGCCGCCCCGCCCGCCGACCCGGCCGCCCCGCCCGCCGGACCGCAGCGCCGCCCCACCCCCGTCGAGGTGCGCGGCGAGGACGTCAGCACCGTCTTCTTCACCTCCGGCACCACCGGCGCCCCCAAGGCCGTGCTCTCGCCGCACCGCGGCACCGTCCGGCTCTTCGACGACTGCGCGTTCTCCGACTTCGGCCCCGGCAGCGCCATCCTGCAGATCGCCGCCGCCCCCTGGGACGGCTTCACGTGCGACTGCTGGGGCGCGCTGCTGTGCGGCGGCAAGGTGGTGTTCACCGACTCGCTGCTGATGCCCGACACCCTGCGCGCGCTGATCGCCGCCGAGGGCATCACCCACGGCTTCATCACCACCTCGCTGTTCAACATGATCGTCGACGAGGGCGTGGACGCCTTCGCGGGCCTGCGCAAGGTGCTGATCGGCGGCGAGAAGGTCTCGCCCCCGCACGCCCGCCGCTTCCTGGAGCGCCACCCCGGCATCCCGCTCGGCAACGGCTACGGCCCGGTCGAGTGCACCGTGTTCGCCACCGAGTACGAGATCACCGCCGCGGACTGCGACTCCCCGGACGGCATCCCGCTCGGCCACCCGCTGCCGCACACCGAGGTGTTCGTGCTGGACGGCGACCGGCTGTGCGCGACCGACGAGGAGGGCGAGCTCTGCCTGGCCGGCGACGGTCTCGCGCACGGCTACCTCGACCCGGAACTGACGGCCCGCAAGTTCACCGAGGTCACCGTCGAGGGCCGCACCGTCCGGGTCTACCGCACCGGCGACCGCGGCCGGCGGCGCGCCGACGGGCTGCTGCGCTACGGCGGCCGGATGGACCGGCAAGTCAAGATGCGCGGCCTGCGGATCGAGGTCGAGGAGATCGAGGCGCACGCCGCCGCCGTCCCCGGCGTCGCCGACGCCGTGGTCGTCCCGGTGCTCGACCCCGGCGGCGCGTGCACCGCGCTGAACCTGTTCTTCACCGCCCTGGGCACCCCGCCGCTCGACCCCGACGGCCTGCGGGCCGCGCTGTCCGCGGCCCTGCCCGGCTACCTGGTGCCCGCCCGGCTGATCCGGCTGGAGCGGATGCCGCTCACCGCCAACTCCAAGCTCGACCGCAAGGCCCTGGACGCCCTCGCCGCCGCCCCGGACGCCCCCGAGGAGGCCGAGGAGGAGACCGCCGACCCCACCGAACGCGCCGTCGCCGAGGCCTTCGCCGCCGTCCTGCGCCGGCCGCACGTCCCGCTCGCCGCCTCGTTCTTCGACCTCGGCGGCAGTTCGCTGGACGCCGCCCGGCTGTGCGCCCGCCTCGGCGCGCACGGCCACGCCGTGGTGGCCGCCCAGCTGTACCGCACCCCGACCGTGCGCACCCTCGCCGCCTGGCTCGACCGGGCCGACCCCGCCGCGCCCGCCGCCACCGGCCCCGCGCTGCCCGCCGGCGCCGTCGAACTCACCTCCATGCAGGACGTGTTCCTGGTGCTCGACGACATCTCGGTGTCCGCCTGGCGGCTCGACGGCGACCTCGACCCGGCCGCGCTGCGGGCCGCCGCCGGCGACCTGCACCGCCGCCACCAGGCCCTGCACGCCCGCTACCAGGCCCGCGGCCGCTCCGTCGCGGTGCTGCCCGAGCAGCCCGGCGAGGCCGAGTTCGCACAGCTCCCCGACGCGGACGGAACCACCGCCGCCGCCCGGGCGCTGCGGGCCCACCTGGCGAGCCCGCTGTCGGTCGGCGCCGGCCGGATCTGGCGCACCGCCGCCGTCCGGATCCGGGAGACCGGCAGCTGGCTGATCGGCGTCGCCGTGCACCACATCGCCTTCGACGGCTGGTCCCAGGCGCTGCTCGCCGAGGACCTCTCCACCGCGTACACCGCCCGGGCGCGCGGCGAGCAGCCGGTCTTCGCCAGCCCCGCCGGCACCCTCGCCGAGGCGGCCGAGGAGCACCGCCGGCACCTCGCCCGGGTCGACCTGGACGCCCAACGGGCGTTCTGGCGCGAGGAATTGACGGGCCTCGCGGCGCTGGAGCTGCCCGGAGCGCAGTCGGTACGCGCCGCGCAGCTCGGCCCGGTGCGCACCGACCGGATCCGGCTGACCGCCGAGCAGCGCGCCCGGCTGGAGGAGGCCGCCCGGGAGTCCGGCAGCACCCCGTTCGCGCACTGGTACGGCGCGCTGGTCGGCGTGCTGCGGTCGCTGACCGGGCAGGAGGACGTGACCGTCGGCGTGCCCGTCGCCCGGCGCGGCGGCCCGCGGATGGACGCCACCGTCACCACCCGCGTCGACCTGCTCTGCCTGCGGGCCCGCCCCGGCGGCGGGGGCCTCGCGCAGGTCGTCGGCCGGGCCCTCGCCCACCAGGAACTCCCGTTCCGCGACGTGGTGATGGCGCTCGCGCTGGCCGGCCAGGACATCGGCCGGCTGCTGGCCGTGCCGCTGTTCGTCCTCCAGGACAACGCGCTGCCCCGGCTCACCCTGCCCGGCCTGCCCGCCACCCCGCTCGACCTGGACGAGGAGCAGTCCGCGCAGGCCCTGGTGATCGAGGTCGGCCCGCTGCCCGACGGCGGCGCCGAGGTGACCGTCCGGACCCGCACCGACCTGCTCCCGGACGGCCTGGGCGACCGGATCGGCCGCGAACTGGTGGCAGCGGCACAGGAATTCGCGCGGCCCGCAGCAGCGGGTCGCGCCGGGACGGGACGCGTGCCGGCCGGCGCGGCGTCCGCGGTGTGAGGAGCGAGTCGTGCGGGTGTTGTTCACGGTGTCGGACTGGTTCGGCCACTGGTCGGCGATGGTGCCGCTGGGCTGGGCGCTTCAGGGCGCCGGCCACGAGGTGCGGGTGCTGTGCGCGCCCTCCCAGGCGGACGCGCTGACCCGGGCCGGACTGACCGCCGTCCCGGTGCTGGACGGCTGGGACATGGCCTTCCAGGGCCGGCTGCAGAACTACTTGAACGCGGGGAAGGGCCTGTGGTCCTACCCCGAGCCGCCGCCGCACCCCGTCACCGGGCAGCCGCTGGCCGATCTCGCCGACTTCGACCTCGGCGGCTGGTTCGGCGCGAACCTGCCCGCCCTGGCCGAGCGCGCCCGGCAGTCCACCGACGCCGCCGTCGCGTACGCCCGCCGCTGGCAGCCCGACGTCCACGTCCACGACCTGGTCAGCATCGAGGGACTGCTGCTCGGCCGGGTGCTGGACGTCCCGTCCGCCATCCACCTGTGGGGGCCGGCCGGGACCGACGAGCAGGAGCCCGGGCTGACCCTGGTGCCCGTCGACATGAGCAAGTCCTTCGAACGGTACGGCGTCGGCGAACCCGGGTTCGAGCAGGTCACCCACGTGATCGACGCCAACCCGGCGAGCCTCGCCCCCGCCGTCCAGGGCGCCGAACGGCTGCCCGTCCGGTTCGTCCCGTACAACGGTCCCGGCGCCGAGCCGGACTGGCTGGCCGGGCTGCCCGAGCGGCCCCGGGTCTGCGTGGTGTGGGGGACCTCGGTGTCCGAGATGTTCGGCGAGGTGTCCTTCACCGTGCCGCAGGTGATCGAGGAACTGGCCGCGCTGGACGTCGAGGTGGTACTCACGCTGACCGGCGCCGACCGCGAACGCCTCGGCGAACTCCCGTCGAACGTCCGCCTGTTGGAGCGGGTGCCGCTGCACCTGCTGCTGCCGCACTGCGACCTGGTGGTGCACCACGGCGGCGCCGGGTGCGTGATGACCGCGCTCGCCGCCGGCACCCCGCAGCTCGCCCTCACCAACGGCGTCGAGCAGCGGCTGAACGCCGACCGGATCGCCGCCGCCGGGGCGGGCCTCGGCCTGCCCAACGCCGGCCTGGAGCCCGGGGCGGTCCGCGCGGCCGCCGCCGCGCTGCTCGGCGACCCCGCCCACCGGGCCGCCGCGAGAAGGCTGCGCGAGGAGAACGACCGGCGGCCCGCCCCGGCCGAACTGGTCAGCGTCCTGGAGGAGTTGGCCGCCGCCCGGCAGCCCGCCACGGTCGGCGGTGGCCGCTGATGCGGGTGCTGTTCACCGTCTCCGACTGGCCCGGCCACTGGTCCGCGATGGTGCCGCTCGGCTGGGCGCTGCAAGGCGCCGGCCACGAGGTGCGGGTGCTGTGCGCGCCCTCGCAGACCGAGCCGCTGACCCGGGCCGGACTGACCGCCGTCCCGCTGCTCGGCGGCTGGGACATGGCCGTCCAGGGCCGGCTGCAGAACTACGTCTCCGCCCGGGACGGCCAGTGGCGGTTCGCCGAACCCCCGCCGCACCCCGTCACCGGGCAGCCGCTGGCCCGGCTCGCCGACTTCGACCTCGGCGGCTGGTTCGCCCAGTACCACCCCACCCTGGTCGCCGACGCCACCCGCTCCACCGACGCCGCCGTCGGCTACGCCCGGCACTGGCAGCCGCAGTTGGTGGTGCACGACCAGCTCAGCATCGAAGGGCCGCTGGTCGGCCGGGTGCTCGACGTCCCCGCCGTGCTCCAGCTCTGGGGCCCGGTCGGGCCCGCCGACGAGGGCGAGGGGCTGATCATGCTGCCGCCCGACTACAGCGGCGCCTTCCGCCGCCACGGCGTCGGCGACCACGGGCCGCAGCACTACGCGTACGCCATCGACCCCTGCCCGCCTGCCGTCGCCCCGCCGCTGCGCGGCGCCGCCCGCCGGCTGCCCGTCCGGTTCCTGCCGTACAACGGGCCCGGCGCCGAGCCCGGCTGGCTGGCCGGGCTGCCCGAGCGGCCCCGGGTCTGCGTGGTGTGGGGGACCTCGGTGTCCGACATGTTCGGCGAGGTGTCCTTCGCCGTCCCCAAGGTGATCGAGGCACTTGCCGCGCTGGACGTCGAAGTGGTGCTCACGCTGACCGGCGCCGACCGCGAACGGACCGAACGCCTCGGCGAACTCCCCCCGAACGTCCGCCTGTTGGAACGGGTGCCGCTGCACCTGCTGCTGCCGCACTGCGACCTGGTGGTGCACCACGGCGGCGCCGGATGCGTGATGACCGCACTCGCCGCCGGCACCCCGCAACTCGCCCTGCCCAACGGCCTCGACCAGCACCGCAACGCCGAACGGATCACCGCCGCGGGCATCGGCCTCGGCCTGCCCAACGCCACCGCCCGGGCCGACGACATCCGGACGGCCGCCACCACCCTGCTCGGCGACCCCGCCCACCGGGCCGCCGCGAGAAGGCTGCGCGAGGAGAACGACCGGCGGCCCGCCCCGGCCGAACTGGTCCGCACCCTCCAGGAGCTGGCCGCCGTCGCCGCCCGCTGAAGGGACACACAGACAATGCACATCGTGGGAACCGGGTTCCTCGCCCGCAGCCTCACCCCGATCGCCGACGCCCACCCCGACACCGTCGTACTCGCCGCCGGCGTCTCCTGGGCCTCCGGCACCTCCGACACCGACTTCACCCGCGAGGCCGACCTGCTGGCCGACACCGCCCGCCGGTGCGCCGCCGACGGACGCCGACTGCTGTTCTTCTCCACCGCCTCCACCGGCATGTACGGCAACGCCCACGGCCCCGGCCGGGAGGACGAACCCGTCGAACCCTGCACCCCCTACGGACGCCACAAGCTGGCGCTGGAACGGCAGTTGCAGGACTCCCGAGCCGAGTACCTGATCCTCCGCCTCGGCCACCTGGTCGGCCCCGGCCAGCCCCCGCACCAACTGCTGCCCGCCCTGCTCCGGCAGGTCCGCTCCGGCGCCGTGCAGATCCACCGCGGCGCCGCCCGCGACCTGATCAGCGTCGCCGACGTGATCACCGTCATCGACCGGCTGCTCGGCCGCGGCCTGCGCGGCGAAGTCGTCAACGTCGCCTCCGGCTTCGCCGTCCCCGTCGAACGGATCGTCGACCACCTGGAACAGCGGCTCGGCCTGCACGTCGACCGCGGATACGCCGACTCCGGGGCCGCCCAGCACGCCATCGCCACCGACCGGCTGGCCGCCCTGGTGCCCGACGTCGCCCGGCAGTTCGGACCCGAGTACTACCGGCCGGTGCTGGACACCTTCCTGGCCGCTGCCTGACGGATTCCTGGCCGCTGCCTGACGGAGCGCGGGGCTGCCGTGCGCGGGTGGACGGTCAGGCCCACGGCCGGGACGTCCGGGCCTGCCGCGAAGGTCTGCCCGGAGGCGTCCGGTGGCCACCGGGCCGGCCGGGCCACGCAGCCGCCTGACGGAGCGCGGGGCTGCCGTGCGCGGGTGGACGGTCAGGCCCACGGCCGGGACGTCCGGGTCTGCCGCGCAGGTCTGCCCGGAGGTATCCGGTGGCCACCGGGCCGGCCGGGCCACCGGGTGCGGGAACCGGCCGGCCCCGCAGGACGCAGGCCGGGACGGGTGCCCGCCGTCCGCCCCGAGCGGCCCAGCCACCCCCATCAGCCGGTCCGGCCCGAACGCGCCCGCGCCGGAGCCGTCGGGCGCCGCTGTGGTGTGGCGGCATTGCCTTCCGCGCGGCCCGGGTCGGCATCCCGGTCTGCTGGGCCCACTGCGTGTCCGGGTCGTGCAAGCCGCCGCCTGCGCCGGCCGTTGCCCGCCGCTGTGGTGTGGCGGCATTGCCTTCCGCGCGGCCCGGGTCGGCATCCCGGTCTGCTGGGCCCACTGCGTGTCCGGGTCGTGCAAGCCACCGCCTGCGCCGGAGCCGTCGCCGCCGCCGTGGTGCGACGGCATTGCCCTCCGCACCGCCCGGGCCGGCGCCCCGGCCCACCGTGCGTCCGGGTCGCGCGAGCCCCCCGCCTCGGCCGGAGCCCGCCGCCCGCCGAGCTTCGAGCCGGACCCGAGCGGCGGCCCGCACGCTGCACGCCAGCAGCCGTCCGGCGCCTCGCCGCCCGCGCGGGCGAAGCCGCCCGACCGCCCCCGAACGCCGACGAGAGGACACCGCCGTGCGCGTCCTGGTGATGGCCAGCCCCGTGCCCACCCACCTGCTCCCGCTCCTGCCGATCGCCTGGGCCGCCCGCGCCGCCGGCCACGACGTACTGGTCGCCGGACAGCCGGACCTGGTCGAGGCCGCCCGCGGCGGCGGCCTGTCGATCGCCGTGGTCGGCCACGAGCAGCGCGAGATCGAGGAACGCCGCCAACGCCGGGCGCTCGGCCAGGCCGACCCCGGCGGGGACGGCGGCGCGCGCCGCGAACCGCCGTGGAAGTCGCTCGCCGACCGCTGGCGGGCCCGGGTCGAGGACGTGCTGCCGGACCTGCTGCGGATCGCCGAGCGGTGGCGGCCCGACGTGGTGCTCGCCGACCCGCTCGAGTACGCCTCGCTGATCGTCGGCGCGGTGCGCGGCATTCCGGTGGTCCACCACCGGTGGGGCGTCGACTCGTTCACCAGCCGCGACTTCGACCGGATCCAGGAAGCCCTGGCCGGCATCTGCCAGGCCCACGGCCTGCCCGGCCTGCCCACCCCCGACCTGGTGCTCGACCCCTGCCCGCCCAGCCTCCAGCACCCGGACGCGGCACCCGCCCGCCCGGTCCGCTTCGTTCCGAGCAACGGCGTCGGCCTGCGACCCGACTGGGCGCCGAAGCCCGCCGGGACGCGCCGGATCTGCGTCTCGCTCGGCCTGCGCACCCTCGCCCTGGAAGGGCCCGCCGTGATCGCCGCCGCACTGCGCGGCCTCGGCTCGCTGCCCGGCGTGCAGACCGTCGCGACCGTTCCCGCCGAGCACCGGGCCGGCCTCGGCGAACTCCCCGCCTCGGTACGGCTGGTCGACCCCACGCCGCTCGACCTGTTCCTGGACGGCTGCGACGCCGTGGTCCACCACGGCGGCAGCGGCACCGGCCTGGCCGCGATCGCCCGCGGCCTGCCGCAACTCGTCCTGCCGCAGACCCCGTGGACCGCCGAGCACGCCGAACGCGTCACCGCCCTCGGCATCGGCCTGAGCCTTCCCACCGACGAGCAACAGCGCGATCCGCACGCCGTGGCCCACGCCGCCGCCCGGCTCCTCGACGACCCCACCTTCCGCACCGCCACCGCCCACCTGCGCACCGAGATCGCGGCCATGCCCACCCCGGCGGACGTCGTCACCACCCTCGCCGCCCTCGCCGGGTAGGCGCTGGCCTTCCGTCCGGGTTCGATCGTGGGTCGAGCGGGGCGCCGGACGCTGGGCCCGCGTCCGTCGTCGCGGCGGAGTCGAACCGAGCGCATGGAGGAGAACAGTGCGCGTCCTCTTCACCACCTGGGCCTCCCCGTCCCACCTGTTTCCGATGGTCCCGCTGGCCTGGGCGTTCCAGGCGGCGGGTCACGAGGTGCGGGTCGCCGTGCCGCCCAACTGCACCGCTCATGTGTCGGGGGCGGGGCTGACGCCGGTGGCGATCGGTCCGGTGCCCGGGGCGATGGCCGGGAGCGGGCAGGGGCAGGCGAAGGGGCAGTTGAAGGTCTGGCATTCGCAGCGGTCCTGGCCGGCCGACTGGCCGTTGCACCTCGACCGGTTGGACGAGGGTCAGCTCGGCCTGCTCCAGGCGCTGGTTGACCGGCAGGCGGTGACCGCCGAGGCGATGGTGCCCGAACTGCTGGAGTTCGCCCGGCACTTCGGGCCGGACCTGATCGTCCGGGACGCGGGCACGTACGCGGCCGCGGTGGTCGCCGACCTGCTCGGGGTGCCGCTGGCCAGCCACCAGTGGGGCAGCCCGGCGGTGCTCGACGTCGAGCACTCCGCGCCCGGGGGAGAGGCGTGGCCGGGCTACCGGGCGCTGTTCGAGAAGTTCGGCGCGCAGGCCGACGACGGCACCGGCGTGTTCGTCGACCCGTGCCCGCCGTCCCTCCAACTTCCCACCCCGGCAACCCGGTTGAACACCCGGATCGTGTCGTACAACGGCCCGGGCGAGCTGCCCGACTGGCTGCGGAAGGAGCCGGAGGCGCCGCGGGTGTGCATCACCTGGGGAGTCACGGCGGGCAAGCTGGACCCGAAGTCCGCGCTGCCCGCGCCGCTGCTCGGCGCCGCCCACTCGCTGGCGGCGGCCGGCCTGGAGGTGGTGCTCGCCGTCACCGAGGCGCAGCGCGAGCTGCTGGGGGAGCTGCCGAGCGGCATCCGGACGGTGTCGATGCTGCCGCTGCACCTGCTGCTGCCGACCTGCGCGGCGGTGGCGCACCAGGGCGGTGGCGGCACCGCGATGACCGCGGTCGCGGCCGGCACCCCGCAGCTGATCCTCTCGCCGCGCCCGGAGCAGATGCTCACCGGTGACCGGCTGACCGGCGCCGGCGCGGCCCGGCACGTCCCGTACAACGAGCTGATCGAGGACGAGCGGGCCGGGCAGCGGGTGCACGAGGACGTGCTCGCGCTGGTCGAGGACCCGGCCCACCGGGACGCCGCCGCCCGGCTGCGCGAGGAGTCGCAGGCGCAGCCCAGCCCGGCGCGGACCGCGGAGCGCCTGCTCGAACTGGTGCGCTGAGCCGACGAAGCTGAGCCTACGGAGCTGAGCCTACGGAGCTGAGCCGACGAAGGTGGGCCGACGAAGGGGCGGCCCCGACCACTGCGGTCGGGGCCGCCCCTTCAGCGACTTCAGGGGACTCAGGCCACCGCGTCCACCAGCACCGCGACCCGCTCGGCGGGCGTCGGCTCGGCGAGCATCTCCTCGCGCAGCGCGGCGGCGGCCTTGCCGTACCGCGGGTCGTCCAGCAGCGCGGCGACCGAGGCGCCGATCACCGCCGGGTCGTGCTGCTCGCCGGGTGCGGGGAGCAGCCCGGCGCCGGCGTGTGCCAGCCGTTCGCCGATCTCGGCGGAGATCGGCACCTGCGGCAGCACGAGTTGCGGTACGCCGTGCGCGGCGGCGGTCAGGCCGGTGCCGGACCCGCCGTGGTGGACGACGGCCGCGCAGGTCGGCAGCAGCGCGGTCATCGGCAGCGATTCGGCGACCCGGACGCCGTCCGGCAGGCCGCCGAGCTTCCCGGCCTGGCCGGCGCCGACGGCCAGCACCACCTCGACGTCGAGTGCGGTGAGTGCGGCCAGTGCGCCGGTGAGGACGTCGGGCAGCCGGTCGGGGGAGACCTTGCCGCCGGACACCCCGGCGGTGACGCAGACCCGGGGGCGGCCGGAGTCGGTGTGCAGCCAGTCGGGCAGCAGGCCGGGGCCGTTGTACGGCACGTAGCGGACGGGGATGCGCCGGCGCGGCGCCGGGTCGGGCAGCCGCAGCGAGGGCGGGCACGGGTCGAACCAGCCGATCGGCCCGCGCTCGGGGTCGGCGCCGTGCCGCTCGAACAAGTCGCGGTAGCCGGGCCGGAGTTCACCGTCCAGCCGGTCCGTCTCGATCCGGATCACGGTGGCGGTGCCCCAGGTGTGGCCGAACGCGGGGACGCCGAGGACGGCGGCGGTCAGCGGGCCGGCGAAGGTCAGCGAGTCGTGCACCACGACGTCGGGCCGCCAGGCGCGGGCGAACGCGATCAGGTCGTCGGCCATCGCGTCGGCGACGGTGAGCTGCTTGTCCGCCAGCGCGGCCAGCACGGTGCGGTGCCCGTCGTCCAGCAGCTCGGGGCGGGCGGCCCAGCTCTCGGGCCAGCGGCCGAAGCTGCGCCACGGTGCGAGGTCCGCGCGGTTGCGGATCTGGGCGACCGCGACGTCCTGCCCGACCGCCACCCCGATCAGCCCGGCCCGGGCGACCGCGGGGGCGCTGGCCGGCGGGGTGGCGAACCGTACCTCGTGGCCCGCCGCCTGGCAGGCCCAGGCCAGCTGGACCAGGCTGTACAGGTGCCCGGGCTCCGCCCAGGTGGCGAACAGCACTCGCATGTCATCTCCTCGGTGGGCGCTGCCGCGCGTAGAGCGCGCGGCACTCGTCATAGGTGGACAGGACCCCGCGTTCGGTCAGCTCGGCCAGCGACGGCGCGCACCGGTCCTTCTCGGACAGCAGCGGTTCACCGTCGAGCCAGTTCTTCCACGGGATGTTCAGCTCGGGGTCGAAGGGCTGGATGTCGAACTGCGTCCCGGGGACGAACTGGGTGGAGCACAGGTAGCTGATGCAGGCGTCGTCGGTGAGCGCCACGAAGCCGTGCGCCAGGCCCTCGGCGACGAACACCGCGGTGCCCTCCTTGGCGTCGAGCACGGTGGTGACGTGCGTGCCGAAGGTGGGCGAGCCGAGCCGGACGTCGACCACCACGTCCAGCAGGACGCCGCGCACGCAACTGACGTACTTGGCCTGCCCGGGCGGGATGGTGACCCCGTGGATCCCGCGCAGCGTGTTGCGGGACGAGGTCGAGTAGTTCACCTGCAGTGGCGTGAACAGGTGGCCGGTCGCCTCGGCGAGCGCGTCGCGCTTGTACGACTCGAAGAAGTTGCCCCGGGAGTCGGGGTGTTGACGCGGGGTGATCCGATAGGCGTCGGGCACCGCGGTGGCTTGTATCCCCATGGGTGCGGACTGTAGGGAGCGCCGCTAGAGCACCGGTAGCGGCGGCGGCGAGCAGCGGCCCGGCCGTCCACCAGGATTCGAGCCGACTGCTGCACCATGCGGCGCGACCACGGAGAGGCACGCGGCGATCCGGCCGCGGGCCGATGCAGACGGAGGTGCCGACGGTGTCCCAGTTCGACGTGCGGAGCGCGGATCGACCACCGGCCGCCCAGGGCCGGCGGGTAGCGGTCCTCGGCGCGACCGGATTCGTCGGCCGTCGTGTCTGCCAGGCGCTCGCCGCGGCCGGCGCCCGGGTGTACGGGGTCGCGCGCAGCGCCGCCGGCGCCGCGGACTTCGAGCCGATCCCGCTCGACCTCGCCGCCACCTCGCCCGAGCGGCTCGCCGAGGTGCTGCGCAGCACCGGCGCCGACGTGGTGGTGAACGCGGCGGGCGCGGTGTGGGGTGTGACGGACCAGCAGATGGCGCAGGCCAACGCCGAGTTGCCGGAGCGGCTGGTCACGGCGGTCGGCCTGCTGCCCGGGCGGCCGCGGGTGGTGCACCTCGGTTCGGTGCACGAGTACGGGCCGGGCCCGTGGGGCGTGGCCATCCCGGAGAGCCTGCCGCCCGCGCCGGTCAGCTCGTACGGGCGGACCAAGCTGCTCGGCACCGAGGCGGTGCTGGCCGCCGCCCGGGACCGCGGGCTGGACGGGGTGGTGCTGCGGATCGTCAACGTGTCCGGGCCCGGCACCCCGGCGGGCAGCCTGCTCGGCATGATCGCCGGCCGGCTCGCCGAGGTCGCCCGCGGCGGCCCGGGCGAGCCGCTGCGGCTCACCCCGCTGCGGGCCCGGCGGGACTTCGTGGACGTCCGCGACGTCGCCGACGCGGTGGTGGCGGCCGCCGTCGCGGACGCCCCCGGCGGGCTGGCCGGCCAGGTGATCAACATCGGCCGGGGCGAGGCCGTCGCGGTGCGCCGGCTGGTGGACCGGCTGATCGAGCTGAGCGGCCTGCCGCTGACCGTGGCCGAGGAGCCGGACACCGCCCCGCAGCGCGGCGCGGTGGACTGGCAGCAGGTCGACATCGGCAAGGCCGCCCGGCTGCTCGACTGGCGGCCGCAGCGCGACCTGGACACCTCGCTGCGCGACCTGCTGACCTCGACGCCGGGGCTCGTCCCGGAGCCGGAGGCGGTGGCCGGGTAGTCCGCCCAACTGACCTTCCAGGAGCCGAAGTTGCCGCCCGCCCGCGAGCGCCGCGCCGGCCGGGGCTCGTCCCGGAGCAGGAGGCGGTGCCCGGGTGGTCCGCCTTCAGCGCCAACTGACCTGCCAGGAGCCGTAGTTGCCGCCCGTCTGCGAGTGTCGCGCCGGCCGGTGCTTGCCCCGGAGCTGGAAGCGGTGGCCGGGTAGTCCGCCTTCAGCGCCAACTGACTTGCCGGAAGGTGAAGTTGCTGCCTATCCGCGAGTGCCGCGCCGGCCGGTGCTTGCCCCGGAGTCGGAGGCGGTGTCCGGGTAGTCCGCCTTCAGCGCCAACTGACCTGCCAGGGCGCAGAGTTGCGACCCTCCTGTGACACCGCGCCGGCCCGGGATCGTCCCGAAGTCGGAGGCGGTCGCCGGGTAGTCCACTTCCAGCGCCAACTGTCCTGCCGGGGCGCGGAGTTGCGAGCCTCCTGCGAGTACCGCGCCGGCCCGGGGTTCGTCCCGGAGCCGGGGAGGTCGTCGGATGGCCCTTACAGGCGCGCCAACCTCCCTGCCATGACGCCGAGTTGCGACCCGTCCGCGAGCACCGCTCCAGCCCGCGGGCGCAGGCTCGGGGCTGCCGTCGACGGCGGGTCGGCACCCGGCGGCCGGGCCGCCCCGCGTCGGGGCGGGACCCGTCCGGGCCGGCCGCGCACCGAGGAGTGGCATGGACCTGGGACTGCGAGAGCGCGTCGTACTGGTGACCGGGGCGACCGGCGGGATCGGGCGCGCGGTCGCCCGGGCGTACGCCGCCGAAGGGGCCCGGGTGGCCGTTGCCTACCGCTCCGACCGGGCTGCCGCCGAGCAGCTCGCCGACGAACTCGGCGGCCCCGAGCGGGCGTTCGCGCTGCCGTACGACCTGGAGGACCCGAAGTCGCCGCAGCTCGCGGTGGCCGAGGTCGAGCAACGCTGGGGCCGGCTGGACGTGCTGGTGGCGAACGCCGTCCGCTGGGGCGAGCGGCGCATCCCCGGCACCCGGTTCGAGGACGTTCCGGAGCCGGACTGGCTGCCGGTGATCGACGGCAACCTGGCGCCGACCGTCCGCACCGTGCAGGCCGCCGTCGGCGGCATGCGGGCCCGCGGCTGGGGCCGGATCGTGCTGATCTCCTCGCACAACGCGCTCGGCGGCAACCGCGGACAGGAGTTCTACGGCGCCGCCAAGGCCGGACTGCACGGCCTGACCCGCAGCCTGATGTGGGACCTGACCGGCACCGACGTGCTGGTGAACGTGGTCTGCCCCGGCCTGACCACCACCGAGCGGGTCGCCGCCGGGCTGCCCGCGCCGGTCCGCGAGCGGGAGACCGCCGCCACCCCGAGCGGCCGGCTCAGCTCCCCCGAGGAGGTGGCCCGGGCCGTGCTGTACCTGGGCTCGGCCGCCAACGGCAACGTCACCGGCGAGGCCCTCGCCGTCGCCGGCGGCCGCTGAACCGGCCGCTGAACCGGCCGCTGAACCGGCCGCTGAACCGGCTGCTGAACCGGCTGCTGAACCGCCCGCCGAGGCACTGTCGAGTCCGGCTCCAGCAGCCGCCCGCAAGCTGGACCGGACCGACGAGAAGACCCCACCCGATGCCCCATCAGAAGGAGACCGGCGATGAGCGTGCACAAGGAGCTCGTCCTCGACGAGGTTCGCAAGTTCCACCAGGAGCAGGAGGACGACGGCGCGTTCGTGCCCGGGGTCACCGAGATCTGGCCGTCCGGCGCGGTGCTGGACGCGGAGGACCGGGTGGCGCTGGTCGAGGCCGCGCTGGAGATGCGGATCGCGGCCGGCCGCAGCTCCCGCAAGTTCGAGTCGCTGTTCGCCAAGAAGTGCAAGCGGCGCAAGGCGCACCTGACCAACTCCGGCTCGTCCGCCAACCTGCTGGCGATGACCGCGCTGACCTCCGACCACCTGGAGGACCGCAAGCTGGTCCCGGGCGACGAGGTGATCACCGTCGCGGCGGGCTTCCCGACCACCGTCAACCCGATCCTGCAGAACGGGCTGATCCCGGTCTTCGTCGACATCGAGCTCGGTACCTACAACACCACTGCCGACCGGGTGGCCGCCGCGATCGGCCCGCGCACCAAGGCGATCATGATCGCGCACGCGCTGGGCAACCCGTTCCCGGTCGCCGAGATCGCGCAGCTCGCCGAGGAGCACGACCTGTTCCTGATCGAGGACAACTGCGACGCCGTCGGCGCCACCTACAACGGCCAGCTCACCGGCACCTTCGGCGACCTGACCACCGTCAGCTTCTACCCGGCGCACCACCTGACGATGGGCGAGGGCGGCTGCGTGCTGACCTCCAACCTGGCGCTGGCCCGGATCGTCGAGTCGCTGCGCGACTGGGGCCGGGACTGCTGGTGCGAGCCGGGCGAGAGCAACAAGTGCCTCAAGCGCTTCGACTACCAGATGGGCACCCTGCCCGCCGGGTACGACCACAAGTACATTTTCTCGCACGTCGGTTACAACCTGAAGGCCACCGACATCCAGGCCGCCCTCGGCCTCACCCAGCTGGCCAAGCTGGACTCCTTCGTCGATGCCCGCAAGGCCAACTGGCAGCGCCTGCGCGACGGCCTGGCCGACGTGCCGTGGCTGCTGCTCCCGCACGCCACCCCGAACTCCGACCCGAGCTGGTTCGGCTTCGTGCTCACCGTCGACCCCGAGGCCCCGTTCACCCGGGCCGCGCTGGTCGACTTCCTGGAGGCCCGCAAGATCGGCACCCGCCGCCTGTTCGCCGGCAACCTGACCCGTCACCCCGCCTACATCGGCAAGCCGCACCGCGTCGTCGGCGACCTCACCAACAGCGACATCGTCACCGAGCACACCTTCTGGGTCGGCGTGTACCCCGGCCTGAGCGAGGCCCAGCTCGACTACATCATCGAGTCCGTCCGCGAGTTCGTCGCCAAGAACAGCTGAGAGGGAACGCCCGATGCCCGCACCGGACACCGCCGCCGCCCGCCCGCGCGCGACCGCCCGCCCCCGCGGGGACGCCGGCCCGGCCGCCAGGATCGCCCGCTCCGCCGCCGCCACCGAGGGCGCCAGGCTGAGCACCGCCGCCTTCGCCGACTGGCTGGCCGGGCGCGGCCGGGCCAACGACTTCACCGTGCGGAAGATCCCGTTCGCCGAACTGAACGGCTGGTCCTTCGCCGAGGGCACCGGCAACCTGGTCCACCGCAGCGGCCGCTTCTTCTCCGTCGAGGGCCTGCACGTCACCCTCGACGACGGCCCCTACCGGGAGTGGTACCAGCCGATCATCAAGCAGCCCGAGGTCGGCATCCTCGGCATCCTGGTCAAGGAGTTCGACGGCGTCCTGCACTGCCTGATGCAGGCCAAGATGGAACCCGGCAACCGCAACCTGCTCCAGCTCTCGCCGACCGTCCAGGCCACCCGCAGCAACTACACCAAGGTGCACCAGGGCGCCGACGTGAAGTACATCGAGTACTTCACCGGCGGCCGCCCCCGCCGGGTGCTCGCCGACGTGCTGCAGTCCGAGCACGGCTCCTGGTTCTTCCACAAGAGCAACCGCAACATGATCGTCGAGGCGCTGGACGACGTCCCCGAGGACGACGACTTCTGCTGGCTGACGTTCGGCCAGATCGCCGAACTGCTGCGCCGCGACAACGTGGTGAACATGGACTCCCGCACCGTGCTGGCCTGCGCCCCGGTCGCCGACCCGGACGGCCGCGCCCTGCACACCGACACCGAGCTGCTCTCCTGGTTCACCGGGCAGCGCTCCCGCCACGACATCCACGCCGAACGCGTCCCGCTGGCCGACCTGCCCGGCTGGACGCAGGACGAGGAGACCATCGCGCACGAGCAGGGCCGGTTCTTCAAGGTCGTCGCGGTCAACGTCACCGCCGGGAACCGCGAAGTCACCAGCTGGACCCAGCCGTTGATCGAACCCGTCGGCCGCGGCGTCGCCGCCTTCCTCACCCGCCGGATCGACGGCGTCCGGCACGTCCTGGCGCACGCCAAGGTCGAGGGCGGCTTCCTCGACGCCGTCGAACTCGCCCCCACCGTCCAGTGCACCCCCGGCAACCACGAGGAGCGGCCCCCGTTCCTCGACCGGGTACTGAACGGGCAGGTCGCCTACCGGGCCGTGCACTCCGAGGAGGGCGGGCGCTTCCTGCACGCCGAGGCCGACTACCTGCTGGTCGAGACCGGCGACGACGAACCGGTCGACGAGCCCGAGGGCTACGCCTGGGTGACGCCGGGTCAGCTCTCCGAGCTCGTCCGGCACGGCCACTACGTCAACGTCCAGGCCCGCACCCTGCTGGCCGTACTGAACGGCCTGGACGACCGTGCCTGACCCCCTGCGGATCGGCGTGCTGGGCTGCGCGGAGATCGCCCGGCGGCGGATGCTGCCCGCGATCGCCGCCCAGCCCGGCCTGCGCCTCACCGCGATCGCCAGCCGCGACCCGGAACGCGCGAAACCGCTCGCCGCCCAGTACGGCTGCCGGGCCACCGACTACCGCGCACTGGTCGAATCCCCCGACGTGGACGCGGTGTACGTGCCGCTGCCGATCGCCCTGCACGCCGAGTGGGTGGCCGCAGCCCTCGACGCCGGCAAGCACGTCCTCGCCGAGAAGCCGCTCACCGCCGACCCGGCTGCCACCGCGGCCCTGCAACGCCGGGCCGAGGAGCGCGAGTTGGTGCTCCGGGAGAACGTGATGTTCGTCCACCACCCGGTGCACGAGCAGGTCCGGCGGCTGGTCGCCGACGGCGCGATCGGCGAACTGCGGATGTTCTCCGCCGCGTTCGCCATCCCCGCGCTGCCCGCCGACAACATCCGGCACCGGCCCGAACTCGGCGGCGGCGCCCTGCTGGACGTCGGCTACTACCCCGTCCGGGCCGCCCTGCACTTCCTGGGCCCGGAACTCACGGTGACCGGCGCCGCCCTGCACCGCGGCGCCGGCAGCGCCGTGGAGACCTCCGGCGCGGCCGTGCTGACCACCCCCGGCGGCGTGCTCGCCCAGCTCGCCTTCGGCATGGACCACGCCTACCGCAACAGCTACGAACTGTGGGGGAGCACCGGCCGGATCCGGGTCGAGCGCGCTTTCACCCCGCCCGCCGACCAGCCCCCCACCGTCCTGCTGGAACGCGGCGGCAGCACCGAGCAGCCCTTGTTCGCCGCCGCCGACCAAGTCGCCGAAACACTCGCCGCGTTCACCCGCGCCGTCGCCGAAGGAGCCACCGCCGCAGACGAATTGACCCACCGGCAGTCCGAACTGCTGTACCGGCTCCGCGCCGCCGCCACCCCCACCGCCTGAGCCGAACGGGCGACACCCGCCCGAAGGTCCCCCGCCCCACCTGCCAATCATTACGCTGAGTTGAGACTGCGTGCCGGTGCGTGACCGGATTGGTGTAGGGTCCGAAGCGGGAACACCGGTACGGCCACGGGCCGGAGGGGGAGATGTCGATTGAACTCCACCGAATCGGTGCTGCCTGCCCATCCCGCCCTGCGCAGGCTCACGGCCGTGCTGCTCGCGGTGCTCTGCGCCGGGTACGCGGTGGGTTCCGGACTTGGCTGGGGTTCGTGCGAACTCGCCCTGGTGATGGGCGACTTCGGCCTCGCCGGGGCGGCCCTCGCGGCCGCCCTGTCCTGCCTCGCGCACGGCATCGCGGTCGGCGGCCACACCCGGCCTGCCTGGCTGCTGTTCGGCCTCTCCTCCGCCGTGGTCGCGTTCGGCAACGGCCTGTGGGGCTGGTACGAGGTGGTGCTCGGCCGGCCGCTGCCGCCGGACTCCTCCGCCGAGTACCCGTTCCTGCTGTTTGCCCCGCTCGCCATCACCGGCCTGCTGGTGCTCGCCCAGCGCCCGCGCAACCCGGCCGGCTGGCTCTGCCTGATGCTGGACGGCTGGCTGGTGGCCGGCTCGCTGTTCACCCTCAGCTGGAGCCTGGCACTCGGCCGGGTCGCCGCCGGCGACGGTGACGACCCGCTGAAGCTCGCCATCGGCCTCGGCTACCCCGTACTGGACATCCTGCTGGTCGGCCTGGTGGTCGGCCTCAACGTCCGCGGCCGGGACCGCAATCGGGCCGCCGTGCACACCGCGATGATCGGCCTGGTCGTCACCGTGGTCTGCGACGCCCTGTTCACCACCCCGCAGTTCCACAGCGACTACCACTCCGGCGAACTGCTGGACGCCGGCTGGTTCGCCGGCTCCCTGCTGCTCGCCTGGGCCCCCTGGTCGCACACCCGCCGCCCCAGCCGCCAGCACCCCTCCACCCAGGGCGGGCCGCGCCGCCGGGTCGCCTCCACCTTCAGCGCGCTCACGCCCTACGCCGCCGCCGCGGTGTGCACCGCCGGCATCCTCTACAACACGCTCGGAGGCCGCCCGCTGGACCGGGTGATGCTCGCCGCCGCCAGCACCGTCGGCCTGGCCCTGATCGTCCGGCAGGGCGTGATGCTGCTCGACAACCTGTCGCTCGCACAGGAACTCGCCACCAAGGAAGCCCACTTCCGCTCCCTGGTGCAGGGCTCCAGCGACGTCATCATGATCGCCGGGCCGTCCGGCGCGCTGTCCTACGTCAGCCCCGCCGCGCTGCGGGTCTACAACCGTGACCCGGGAGACCTGGTCGGCGGCAACCTGCTCAACCTGGTCCACCCCGAGGACGTCGACCGGGTGCTCGCCGAGGTGCGCCGCATCCTGGCCCGCAGCCGGGGCGCCCGGTTCCAGCCCGGGGAACCCTCCGCCCGGGTCGAATGCCGGATCCGCTCGGGCGAGAACGAGGGCGAGGGCGAGGGGGAGTGGCTGCACGTCGAATCCACCGTCAACCCGTACCGCGACGGACTGATCCTGAACAGCCGCGACATCACCGAACGGGTGCGCCTGCAGGCCCAGTTGCAGCACAACGCGTTCCACGACCCGCTCACCGACCTGCCCAACCGCGCCCTGTTCGCCCAGCGCGTCCGGGCCGCGCTCACCTCGCAGGGCCCGGCCGGCACCGCCGTCGCCGTGCTCTTCCTCGACCTGGACGGCTTCAAGGCCGTCAACGACACCGCCGGCCACCAGGTCGGTGACGAACTGCTGGTGCAGGCCGCCCGCCGCCTCCAGGCCGCCGTCCGCACCGAGGACACCGTCGCCCGGTTCGGCGGCGACGAGTTCGCCGTCCTGGTCCGCGGCCGGCTCGGCCACCCCCAGGTCCGCGACCTCGCCGAACGCATCCGCGCCGCCCTCTCCGAGCCGTACTGGATCGGCGGCACCGAACTCGGCGTCGCCGCCTCGATCGGCATCGCCTTCGGCCCCGACGCCCCACTGCCCGTCCCCGAACCCGCCCCCGGCGAGGACGAGGACGCCCGCGCCCGCAGCGCCGACAGCCGGGCCGCGAGCGCCGCCGACGAACTGCTCCGCAACGCCGACCTCGCGATGTACCAGGCCAAGTCCCGCGGCAAGGGCCGGGTGGTGCTCTACACCCCGGCGATGCGCGCCGAACTCGACCGGCGCGGCGAACTGGAGGAGCGGCTGCGCGCCGCCGTCCGCGAAGGCTCCTTCGCGCTGCTCCACCAACCCGTGGTCGAACTGGCCGGCGGCCGGCTCACCGGCGTCGAGGCCCAGGCCCGCTGGCGCTCCGCCGAAGGCCTGCTGCTCACTCCCGCCGAGTTCCTGCGCACCGCCGACACCGGCGACGGCGCCACCCGGTTCGCCCGCTGGCTGGTCACCGAAGCCGTCGCCGCCGCCGCCCGCCGCCGCGCCGACGGCCCCGCCGCCCCGCCCGTCCCCGTCACCGTCCGGCTGGCCGCCGAACGGCTCTGCGCCCCCGGCATGTACGAAACCCTGGCCGGTGCCCTGCGGGACACCGAACTGCCGCCCGACCTGCTCGTCCTGGAAGTCTCCCGGACCGGCCCCGACGCGCTCGCCGACGAACTCGGCCGCCGCCTGGCCGCGTTCCGCCGCCTCGGGGTGTCCACCGCGCTCGCCGGGTTCGGCGCCGGCGGCGGCTCGCTCGGCGCACTCGCCCGGATGCCGTTCGACGCGCTCAAACTGGACCGCAGCCTGGTCCAGGACATCGCCGACTCCACCCTCACCCGGGCACTCGCCGGGCACGCCCTGCGCCTCGGCCGCGACCTCGGCCTGGTCACCGGCGCCGACGGCGTCGACCACCCCCGGCAGCTCGCCGTGCTCCAGGAACTCGGCTGCCGGCGCGGCCAGGGCCTGGCCTTCGACCGCCCGCTCGACGAACTGCGGCTGCGCCGCGCCCTGCTGCGCCGCGGCTACTCCGTCCCGCGCCCCGGCCAGGGCCACCCCGGCCGCCGCCCGCTGCTCACCCCCGAGGCCCGCACGAGCGGATTGGCGGAGACTTCCGCGGCCCGCCCGGGGCACCTGCACAGCGGCCTTGAGCTGCCGCAACGGCACACCGTCGGGGGTCCGAGCGGTGGCCCGCATGGTGAGACGGCGGTCCCACCAGCTTGACACCCACCACTGCGTGGGAGGAAGGTCGGTGCCATGACCACCCGAATTCTCGTACTTGGCGGGCGCGTCGGCTGAAGAACAGCCTGACGCGCCTCCCCCTCGCATGCCCTTGGCACGAGGGGTTTTTTGTTGCACGAATCCGGGTCGGCCACCGCAGGAATCCTGGCCTCAACCCCCCGAAATCCGGACGATCGAGGCACCGCCGGAGACCGCCCAGGGAGCCACCGCCCCCGGGCCGGCGCCACCCCGAGCAGAACCCGAGAAGAGACAGGCAGATGACTGAGCACGCCGCAACCCCCCGTCGTGGGGACCACCCGGCCGCCCACGCTCCGGGTCAGCAGACCATCGAGACCATGACCGGCGCACAGTCGCTCATTCGCTCGCTCGAGGCCGTCGGGGCCGACACGGTCTTCGGCATTCCGGGCGGTGCCATCCTCCCTGCGTACGACCCGCTGATGGACTCCACCAAGGTCCGGCACATCCTGGTCCGCCACGAGCAGGGCGCCGGCCACGCCGCGACCGGCTACGCGCAGGCCACCGGCCGGGTCGGCGTCTGCATGGCCACCTCGGGCCCCGGCGCCACCAACCTGGTCACCCCGATCGCCGACGCCTACATGGACTCCGTCCCGATGGTCGCGATCACCGGCCAGGTCGCCTCCAAGGCGATCGGCACGGACGCCTTCCAGGAGGCGGACATCTGCGGCATCACGATGCCGATCACCAAGCACAACTACCTGGTCACCGACCCCGCCGAGATCCCCCGGGTGATCGCCGAGGCCTTCCACATCGCCGCCACCGGCCGCCCCGGCCCGGTCCTGGTCGACATCGCCAAGGACGCCCTGCAGGCCACCACCACCTTCCGCTGGCCGGTCGAGACCTCGCTGCCCGGCTACCGCCCGGTCACCAAGCCGCACGCCAAGCAGATCCGCGAGGCCGCCAAGCTGCTGGTGAACTCCAAGCGCCCGGTGCTGTACGTCGGCGGCGGCGTGCTGAAGGCCAACGCCGGCGCGGAGCTGCGCATCCTGGCCGAGCTGACCGGCGCCCCGGTGGTCACCACCCTGATGGCGATCGGCGTCTTCCCGGACAGCCACCCGCAGCACCTGGGCATGCCCGGCATGCACGGCTCGGTCCCCGCGGTCACCGCGCTGCAGAAGTCCGACCTGCTGTTCACCCTGGGCGCCCGCTTCGACGACCGGGTCACCGGCAAGCTCGACTCGTTCGCCCCGAACGCCAAGGTCGTGCACGCCGACATCGACCCCGCCGAGATCGGCAAGAACCGCCCGGCGGACGTCCCGATCGTCGGCGACGCCCGCGAGGTGCTGGCCGACCTGATCGTCGCCGTCCAGGCCGAGTTCGACGCCGGCCACCGCGGCGACTACGCGGACTGGTGGACCAAGCTGAACCAGTGGAAGCAGACCTACCCGCTGGGCTACGAGCCCGCCCCCGAGGGCATGCTGTCGCCGCAGCAGGTGATCGAGCGGATCGGCCAACTGGTCGGCCCGGACGCCATCTACGCCGCGGGCGTCGGCCAGCACCAGATGTGGGCCAGCCAGTTCATCAAGTTCGAGAAGCCCGCCACCTGGCTGAACTCCGGCGGCGCCGGCACCATGGGCTACGCCGTCCCGGCCGCGATGGGCGCCAAGGCCGGTCAGCCCGACGTCCCGGTCTGGGCGATCGACGGCGACGGCTGCTTCCAGATGACCAATCAGGAACTGACCACCTGCAGCCTGAACAACCTGCCGATCAAGGTCGCGGTCATCAACAACGGTTCGCTGGGCATGGTCCGCCAGTGGCAGACGCTGTTCTACAACCAGCGCTACTCCAACACCGTCCTGCACTCCGGCCCCGGCCATGACGGCATCGAGCAGCCCGCCCAGGGCACCCGGATCCCGGACTTCGTGAAGCTGTCCGAGGCGATGGGCTGCGTCGGCCTGCGCTGCGAGCGCCCCGAGGACCTGGACGCCGTCATCAAGCAGGCCATGGAGATCAACGACCGCCCGGTGGTCATCGACTTCATCGTCCACCAGGACGCCATGGTCTGGCCGATGGTCGCGGCCGGCACCAGCAACGACGAGATCCAGTTCGCCCGGGGCGTCCGCCCCGACTTCGGCGACGACCAGGACTGACGGACCAGAAAGCGATGACCACCATGTCCAAGCACACCCTGTCCGTCCTGGTCGAGAACAAGCCCGGCGTGCTCGCCCGGATCGCCGCACTGTTCTCCCGCCGCGGCTTCAACATCGACTCGCTGGCGGTCGGCCCGACCGAGCACCCCGACATCTCCCGGATGACCATCGTGGTCAACGTCGAGGAGCTGCCGCTGGAGCAGGTCACCAAGCAGCTCAACAAGCTGGTCAACGTGATCAAGATCGTCGAACTGGACCAGACCCAGGCCGTCCAGCGCGAACTGATCCTGGTGAAGGTCCGTGCCGACGCCGAGACCCGCTCCCAGGTCACCGAGATCGTCCAGCTGTTCCGCGCCAAGACCGTCGACGTGTCGCCCGACGCGGTGACCATCGAGGCGACCGGCGCATCGGACAAGCTGGAGGCCATGCTGAAGATGCTGGAGCCTTACGGCATCAAGGAGTTGGTGCAGTCCGGCCTGGTCGCGATCGGCCGCGGCGCCCGCTCCATCACCGACCGCTCGCTGCGCGCGCTCGACCGCACCGCCTGACGCGGCCCGTCTTACACCCTGAGCAGTACCACCGAACCCCCGCCGGGTGCGCCTACGGTAGGAACCCCCGGCAACACCACCACGCAAGGAGATGTGCCCCCGTGGCCGAGCTGTTCTACGAAGACGACGCCGACCTGTCCATCATCCAGGCCCGCAAGGTCGCGGTCATCGGCTACGGCAGCCAGGGCCACGCCCACGCGCTGTCGCTGCGCGACTCGGGCGTCGACGTCCGCGTCGGCCTGCTGGAGGGCTCCAAGTCCCGTGCCGCCGCCCAGGAGGCCGGCCTGCGCGTGGTCACCCCGTCCGAGGCCGCGGCCGAGGCCGACGTCATCATGATCCTGGTGCCGGACCCGATCCAGGCCGACGTCTACAAGGAGGCCATCGAGCCGAACCTGAAGGCGGGCGACGCCCTGTTCTTCGGCCACGGCCTGAACATCCGCTTCGGCTTCATCCAGCCGCCGGCCGACGTCGACGTCTGCATGGTCGCCCCGAAGGGCCCTGGCCACCTGGTCCGCCGCCAGTACCAGGAGGGCCGCGGCGTTCCGTGCATCGTGGCCGTCGAGCAGGACGCCACCGGCAAGGGCTTCGACCTGGCGCTGTCCTACGCCAAGGGCATCGGCGGCACCAAGGCCGGCGTCATCAAGACCACCTTCACCGAGGAGACCGAGACCGACCTGTTCGGTGAGCAGGCCGTCCTCTGCGGTGGCACCGCCGCCCTGGTCAAGGCCGGCTTCGAGACCCTGGTCGAGGCGGGCTACCAGCCCGAGATCGCCTACTTCGAGTGCCTGCACGAGCTGAAGCTGATCGTCGACCTGATGTACGAGGGCGGCCTGGAGAAGATGCGCTGGTCGGTCTCCGAGACCGCCGAGTGGGGCGACTACGTCACCGGCCCCCGCATCATCACCGCCGACACCAAGGCCGAGATGAAGAAGGTCCTGACCGAGATCCAGGACGGCACCTTCGCCAACACCTGGATCGCCGAGTACAAGGCCGGTCTGCCGAAGTACAACGAGTACAAGAACGCGGACGCCGACCACCTGCTGGAGACCACCGGCAAGAAGCTCCGCAAGCTGATGAGCTGGGTCGACGAGAGCGCCTGATCCTCGCCATCCAGGTTGTACAACAAGGCTGTTCCCGTCCGGGTGATTTCGCCGGACGGGAGCAGTCCCCCCGGCGCCCCGCCGATAGACTCCCGAATACGCGTCAGGCCCACAGCGTCGTGCGTCTAGCTACGCGACATGCCACCTTCCCCCGCCCAGTGCACGCCACCTTCGTGTGGCGGGGTGAACCGGACAGTTAAGGACAACACTGTCGTGAGCAAATCTGTCGTTCTGATCGCTGAAGAGCTCTCGCCGGCCACGGTGGACGCGCTGGGCCCCGACTTCGAGATCCGGCACTGCAACGGCGCCGACCGCGCCGAGCTGCTGACCGCGATCGCCGACGTGGACGCCATCCTGATCCGCTCCGCCACCAAGGTGGACGCCGAGGCACTGGCCGCCGCGAAGAAGCTCAAGGTGGTCGCCCGCGCCGGCGTCGGCCTGGACAACGTGGACGTCGCCGCCTCCACCAAGGCCGGCGTGATGGTCGTCAACGCGCCGACCTCCAACATCGTCACCGCCGCCGAGCTCGCCTGCGGCCTGCTGATCTCGGTCGCCCGCAACATCGCGCCCGCCAACGCCGCGCTCAAGGGCGGCGAGTGGAAGCGCAACAAGTACACCGGCGTCGAGCTCAGCGAGAAGACCCTCGGCGTGGTCGGCCTCGGCCGGATCGGCGTGCTGGTCGCGCAGCGGATGTCCGCGTTCGGCATGAAGATCGTCGCCTACGACCCCTACATCCAGGCCGCCCGCGCGGCCCAGATGGGCGTCAAGCTGCTCTCGCTCGAGGAGCTGCTGGAGGTCGCGGACTTCATCACCGTGCACCTGCCGAAGACCCCGGAGACCATCGGCCTGATCGGCGACGAGGCGCTGCACAAGGTCAAGCCGAGCGTGCGGATCGTCAACGCCGCCCGCGGTGGCATCGTCGACGAGGAAGCGCTGCTGCGCGCCCTCCAGGACGGCCGGGTGGCCGGTGCCGGCCTGGACGTGTACGCCAAGGAGCCGTGCACCGACTCGCCGCTGTTCGCCCTCGACAACGTGGTCGCCACCCCGCACCTGGGCGCCTCCACCGACGAGGCCCAGGAGAAGGCCGGCATCGCCGTCGCCAAGTCCGTGCGCCTCGCGCTGGCCGGCGAACTGGTACCGGACGCGGTCAACGTCCAGGGCGGCGTGATCGCCGAGGACGTGCGCCCGGGCCTGCCGCTGGCCGAGAAGCTCGGCCGGATCTTCACCGCGCTGGCCGGCGAGGTCGCCGTCCGCCTCGACGTCGAGGTCCGCGGCGAGATCACCCAGCACGACGTCAAGGTGCTCGAACTCTCCGCGCTGAAGGGCGTGTTCGAGGACGTGGTGGCCGAGACGGTGTCCTACGTCAACGCCCCGCTGTTCGCCCAGGAGCGCGGCGTCGAGGTCCGCCTGACCACCTCCAGCGAGTCGCCCGAGCACCGCAACGTGATCACCGTCCGCGGCACCCTGGCGGACGGCGGCGAGGTGTCGATCTCCGGCACCCTCTCCGGCCCGAAGCTGACCCAGAAGATCGTCGGCGTGGACGGCTTCGACGTGGACGTGGCCCTCACCGACCACATGGCGTTCTTCCACTACGAGGACCGCCCCGGCGTGGTCGGCACCCTCGGCCGGATCCTCGGCGACGCCGGCATCAACATCGCGGGCATGCAGGTCGCCCGCGACGGTGACAACGCGCTCGCCTCGATCACCGTGGACACCGAGGTCTCGCAGGAGGTCCTCGCCGAGATCGCCGGCGCCATCGGCGCCCGCTTCGCCCGCGCGGTGAACCTCGGCTGACGCCCCCTCAGCGCCCCCGAACGGCCCTTCCGACCTTGAGGCGGAAGGGCCGTTCGCATACCCGGTGGTCGTCGCCGTCTCAGATAGTAGGAAATCCAAGTAATTCGGCGACACCGCGGCCCGCCCGCCGTACTGTGGAGTAGTCATACGGTGCGCCACCCCCGCAACGCCGGGGAGCGTGGCCCGTGTGCACGTACGCGGTGCGGCAGGCGACCCCTGCCAGGCGTACTTCTTGTAGTCACCACCCTCGCGCGCTGCTGCGCCCCCGTATGCAAGGAGCCCGGTATGCCCTTCGTCGCAGACCGCACCACCGCCCCCACCACCGCCACCGCCGTCGCCACGCTCGTCCAGCGCCGGCGCCGCCGCGCCCAGGCCGACCCCCGCGCCGCCGCCGCCCTGCAGCGCGCCCTCGACCGGCGCGACAACGGCGCCCCCGCCGAGCACTGAGCCGCACGCACGCCACTGCGCCAGCCGGGTGACTTACCGTCACCCATGCGGTGAACGTCCGCACCCGGCCCGGCGGCCCCTCCTAGGTTGGGCGGGGTGCGTACCGCCCTCGGCCTTCTCGCCACCCTCGCCCTGCTCGCCCCGGCCACCCCGGCCCATTCGGTCGGGACACCCGGGTCCAGCACCGCCGTGCTGCTGGAGTTAGCCACCGAACCCGCCGCCACCGCCTGGCAACGCGCCCAGGACGGCGCCCGGCGTGAACACCGCACCCCCGACCAGACCTGGCGCGCCGCGGCCGCCGCCGGCAGCGCCCAGCGCGCCGCCGCCGACCGCTCGCTGGACGCCCTCACCGCCACCCTGCGGCACGCCGTCCCCGACGCCCGCCCGCTGTACCGCACCCGCACCCTGGTCAGCGGCCTCGCCCTGCGGCTGCCCGCCGACCAACTCCCGCGCCTGGCCGGCCTGCCCGGCGTCAAGGCCGTCCACCCCGTGGCGCTCAAACAGCGCACCAACGGGTACGCGGTGCCGCTCACCGGCGCCCCCAAGGTGTGGGACGGCCCGGAGGGGCACACCGGAGAAGGCGTCCGGATCGGCATCGTCGACTCCGGCATCGACTACACCCACGCCGACTTCGGCGGCCCCGGCACCCCCGAGGCCTACGCCGCCGTGGACGGCGCCGAGCCCGCGCCCGCCGGACTCTTCCCGAACGGCAAGGTGATCGGCGGCAAGGACCTGGTCGGCGACGACTACGACCCCGACCCGGCCGCCGAACACCCGCAGCCCGTCCCGCACCCCGACGACAACCCGCTCGACTGCGCCGCCAACGGCCACGGCACCCACGTCGCCGGCACCGCCGCCGGCCTCGGCGTCACCGCCGACGGCAAGCCCTACCGCGGCCCCTACCGGCCCGGCCTGAACCCCGCCGACTTCAAGGTCGCCCCCGGCGCGGCCCCCGGCGCCCAGCTGTACGCCATCAAGGTGTTCGGCTGTCACGGCTCCACCGACCAGCTCGCCGCCGCCCTCGACCTGGCCGCCGACCCCAACGGCGACGGCGACCTGAGCGACCGCCTCGACGTGGTCAACCTCTCCCTCGGCAGCCCGTTCGGCAGCCCCGCCGACGCCGACGCCCTCGCCGCCGACCGGCTAGCCGCACTCGGCACCCTGGTGGTCGCCGCCTCCGGCAACGAGGGCGACGTGTACGGCGTCGGCGGCAGTCCCGGCACAGCGGGCCGAGTGCTCACCGCCGCCGCGTCCGTCGACCCGCACGGCGACGCCGACGGCATCACCGTGCTCGCCCCCGCCGCTCTCGCCGGAACCGTCCCCGCACACTGGAGCGGCCGGTACACCCAGTGGGACACCGCCACCGTCAGCGGCGAACTCGCCGTTCCCGCCCAGGACTTGGACGGCTGCGCGGCCTTCGGCGCCGACGATCTCGAACGGCTGCGCGGAAAGATCGCCGTCCTGCGCTGGACCACCAAGGACGCCGACCGGGCCTGCGGCTCCGCCCCGCGCGCCGACCACGCCGCCGACGCCGGAGCCATCGGCGCGCTGTACGCCGCCGACGGCGACGACCTCGGCGAGATCGCCGGCGACGAACGGATCCCCGCTGCGATCCTGGCCCGCGCCGACGGCGAACGCCTCCTCGCGGGCCTGCGGGACGGCCCCGTCACCGTCCGGCTCGCCACACCCGGCAACCCGCTGCACGGCGCCGTCCCGCAGGACCAGCCGCAACGCACCGACACCCTCGCCACGTTCACCTCCCGCGGCATCGGCGTCGACGGCATCGTCAAACCCGACCTGGCCGCACCCGGCGAAACCGTCTGGTCCGCGAAAGCCGGCTCCGGCAGCGCCGGCATGCGCGAGGACGGCACCTCCATGGCCACCCCGCACCTGGCCGGCCTCGCCGCACTGGTCCGCTCCGCCCACCCCGAACTGGGCGCCGCCGAGATCAAGGCCGCACTCATGAACACCGCCACCGACACCTACCGGCACGACAACCGCACCGGCCCCGTCTACGGCCCCGAACGCACCGGCAGCGGCCGGGCCCGCGCCGACGACGCCATCCGCACCCCCGTCCTCGCCTACGGCACCCAACTCGACGGCGCGGTCGGCGTCTCGTTCGGCGTGGTCGAAGCCACCGGGGCCCTGACGGCCACTCGCGAGGTCGAGGTCCGCAACCTGGGCGACCGCCAACTCGCCTACGGCGTCGGCTACTCCGGCTCCACCTCCGTCCCCGGCGCATCGTTCGCACTCTCACCCGCCCGGGTCGTCCTCCCGCCGCACGGCACCGCGACCGTCACCGTCACACTCCGCCTCACCAGCGGCCTCGGCCGCGCCCCCGACCCCACCCTCGACCTGATCCAGGCCGGCCACGCCCGCACCTACCGCGGCGAACTCTCCGGCCGCCTCACCCTCACCCCCACCGACGCCACCCTCCCCGCGCTGCGCGTCCCGCTGTTCGCCGCCCCGCGCCCCGCCACGGACGCCACCGCGTTCGGCACCCCCACCAACTTCGCCCTCACCGGCGGCATCCGCCCTGACCTGCTCACCGTCCTGCAACCCGGCGGCGAAGGCTCCGGCGAGCTGCGACACGCTGCCGCCGCCGTCGACGACCAGGGCACCCTCTACCTCGCCGCCGTGCTGGCCGCCCCCACCGCCACCCCCGTCGGCGCCTCCGCCGTCCGCGCCACCCTCGACCTCGACGGCGACGGCACCCCCGACGCCGCTGTCACCGCCGAACGCCTCCCCGGCAGCGACGTCCTGGTCGCCCGCACCCGCGACGCCCGCATCGGCACCGAACTCGACGTCCAACCCCTGGGCGGCCGCTGGGGCGACACCGACACCGCCCTCCTCGACTCCGACACCCTCCTGCTCCCCGTCCGCCTCGCCGCCCTCCCCCCGGCCACCAACGTCCACTACACCCTCTCGACCGGCCCCTCCACCCTCGGCCCCTTCACCGTGGACCTCACCCGCCCCACCCCCGCCCTCCACCTCACCCACCCCGGTGAACTCCTCCACACCCCCCTGCCCACCGCCCTCCTCCTCCACCACCTGAACCCGGTCGGGCAGCGCGTTCAGGTCCTCACTCCGAAGGGTGATCCCGGGCGGGAAACCACCCGGTAGCCTGACAGCACAGGCCAGAATCCCCGCCATGGGAGCACTGATGAGCGTCGACCCGTACCCGGACTGGCTCCGCCCGCCGGTCGGCGGCTACACCGCCGACGACCTGGACCGACTGCCGGACCTCCCGCCGCACACAGAGCTGATCGACGGGAGCCTGATCTTCGTGAGTCCGCAGGCGAAGTTCCACATTCGGGTCATCCTGACGCTGCACATGGCGTTGGCGGCAGCCGTTCCCGACGGGTGGGAATCCTGGCCGTTGATGACGGTGAAGCTGGACGACAGGAACCGGCCGGAGCCCGACCTCGTGGTGGTCAACAGCGCATCGGACAAGGGGCTTGGGCAGACCTACTTCCTGGGCAGGGACGTTCTGCTCGCAGTCGAGGTTGTCTCGCCCGAGTCGCGGACACGCGACCGCGAGATCAAGCCCCGCAAGTACGCCGCCGCCGGCATCCGCTACTTCTGGCGGGTGGAGAACGTGGATGACCGACCCGTCGTCTACACCTACGAGTTGGACCCGGCTACCAACCGCTACACCCCCACCGGCATCTTCCACGACCGTCTCAAGGTCGAGCACCCCTTCCCCGTCGACATCGATCTGAGCTGACGTCCCGTCCGAATGGTGGACGGCATGTGCTCAGGGCCTGGGACGGTTGTACTGTCCGAAACATGTCTCGCACCATTCGTCTCGCAGTGATCCCGGGTGACGGCATCGGCCAGGAGGTCGTGGCCGAGGGCCTCAAGGTGCTTCGCGCCGCCCTGCCCTCCGATGTGAAGCTGGAGACCACCGAGTACGACCTCGGTGCCCGGCTGTACCACCGGACCGGGGAGACCCTGCCGGATGCGGTGCTGGAGGAGCTGAAGGGGCAGGACGCCATCCTGCTCGGCGCGATCGGTGACCCGAGCGTGCCGTCCGGCGTGCTGGAGCGCGGGCTGCTGCTGAAGCTGCGGTTCGCCTTCGACCACCACATCAACCTCCGCCCCGGCAAGCTGTTCCCGGGCGTGCAGTCGCCGCTGGCGGGGCAGCCGGAGATCGACTTCGTGGTGGTCCGCGAGGGCACCGAGGGCCCGTACGTCGGCAACGGCGGCACGCTGCGCACCGGCACTCCGCAGGAGGTCGCCACCGAGGTCAGCCTGAACACCGCGTTCGGCATCGAGCGGGTCGTCCGGGACGCGTACCGTCGCGCCCAGGCCCGTCCGCGCAAGAAGCTGACGCTGGTCCACAAGAACAACGTGCTGGTGCACGCCGGCCACCTGTGGACCCGGATCTTCGAGCAGGTCGGCCGGGAGTTCCCCGAGGTCACCACCGACTACCTGCACGTGGACGCGGCGACGATCTTCTTCGTCACGCAGCCCGAGCGGTTCGACGTGATCGTCACCGACAACCTGTTCGGCGACATCCTGACCGACCTCGCCGCGGCCGTCACCGGCGGCATCGGCCTGGCCGCGTCCGGCAACATCAACCCGAGCGGCGACTTCCCGTCGATGTTCGAGCCGGTGCACGGCTCCGCCCCGGACATCGCCGGACAGGGCAAGGCCGACCCGACCGCCACCGTGCTCTCGGTCGCCATGCTGCTGGAGCACCTCGGCTTCGCCGCCGAGGCCGCCCAGGTCGAGGCCGCGGTCGCCGCGGACCTCACCGCGCGCACCGGCCCCCGGTCCACCTCCGCGGTCGGCGACGCGCTCGCCGCCCGAGTATCGGGCTGACCGGCCGGATCACAATTCCGGCCGACGGGCCGGTTCATAGACGTACAGCCTCCCGGCTGTTCGGCACGGCCCTCTGGATGCGAGTATCGACAGTGGGCCGTGCCGTCATGCGTTCCTCCGCCCGGCGGTGGCCCAGCCAAACCCCACGGTGAAGGACAGACAGCCATGAGCACGCCCACCCAGGCGCCCATCACGTTCGACCTCAAGCCCTCGGCGCAGCCGCTGTCCGACGCGGAGCGCGAGGCCCGACTGGCCAACCCCGGCTTCGGCCGGATCTTCACCGACCACATGGTGACCATCCGCTGGACCGAGGGCCGCGGCTGGCACGACGCCCAGCTGACGCCGTACGCGCCGCTGGAGATCGACCCGGCCAACATGACGCTGCACTACGGCCAGGCGATCTTCGAGGGCCTGAAGGCCTACCGCCAGGCCGACGGCTCCATCGCGACCTTCCGCCCGGAGGCCAACGCGGAGCGCTTCCAGGCCTCCGCCCGCCGCCTGGCGATGCCCGAACTGCCCGTCGAGGCCTTCGTCGAGGCGGTCGAGCTGCTGGTCCAGCAGGACCAGGCGTGGGTGCCGAACCAGCCGGAGCAGAGCCTCTACCTGCGTCCGTTCATGTTCGCCACCGAGGTCGGGCTGGGCGTGCGCCCCGCCAACTCCTACATCTTCATGATCATCGCCTCGCCGGCCGGCGCGTACTTCCCCGGCGGCGTCAAGCCGGTCTCGGTCTGGCTCTCCGAGGACTACGTGCGCGCCGCGCCGGGCGGCACCGGCGCCGCGAAGTGCGCCGGCAACTACGCGGCCTCCCTGGTCGCCCAGGCCGAGGCCGCCGCCAAGGGCTGCGACCAGGTGGTCTGGCTGGACGCCGCCGAGCACAAGTGGGTCGAGGAGATGGGAGGCATGAACCTCTACTTCGTCGTCGGCGAGGGCGAGAACGCCACCGTCGTCACCCCCGAACTCTCCGGCGCCCTGCTCCCCGGCATCACCCGCGACTCGCTGCTCGCCCTCGCGGGCGACCTCGGCTACCGCTCCGAGGAGCGCAAGATCTCCACCGGCGAGTGGAAGCAGGGCAACGCCGACGGCACCATCACCGAGGTCTTCGCCTGCGGCACCGCCGCCGTCATCACCCCCGTCGGCCACGTCAAGTCCGCCACCGCCGACTGGACCATCGGCACCGGCGAGCCCGGCCCCATCACCATGCAGCTCCGCGAGGCCCTCCTCGCCATCCAGGGCGGCCACCGCCCGGACACCCACCACTGGCTCCACAAGATCGTCTGACGACGCCGGCCCGGGCATTCCATGGCGGAATGCCCGGGCTGACAACCTTTGGCGCGGCGGCACGTTGGGCTCGGTGACAGAAGGAGCCTGCCGTGTGTGCGATCGAACCGGAAGACCCGTACCTGGTGGCCGACTTCCTCGCCATGGAGACCCCGGAGGGCTACCGCACCGAGCTGGTCGCGGGCGAGATCGTGGTGTCCCCACCGCAGGACGGCGGCCACGACACCGTGATCAGCCGGGTCCTCCGGCAGGTGTTCCGTTCGGGGGGTGACTTCGACGCCGGCCTGCGGAAGGGGCTGATCGTGCCGGGAGGCTACTACATCCCCGACGCGATGTTCACCGAGCGGAACGCGATGAACGGACAACCGCCGTGGTGGGTGCCGTCCGGTGTGGTGCTGGTGCTGGAGGTGACCTCGCGGCTGCCGATCCGGGAGCGCGCCATCAAGAGGCTGGGATACGCGGCGGCGGGGATCCCGCTGTACCTGCTGGTGGACCGCAGCGTCGACGAAGTGGTGCTGCACAGCATCCCGGCCCACGGTGATTACGCCACCACCGGAACGGTGCCCGTCGGTGTCTTGCTCCCGCTGCCCGAGCCGTTCGGGTTCGAGCTCGACACGGCCGAGCTGTTCGCGTAGGCGTTTCGGATGGCGAGACGGGTCTGTCGTATCGCGGACCGTGTGCAAGACTGCAAAGGTGTCCTCGCTTTCGCTGATTATTAGCAGCAGGCGCGCCGGTCCGCAGTGACCGCTTCCGTGGCAACACCCTGATCGCGGAGCGACCACCAGCGTCCAGACCCGCGCGCAGACCTCTCGCACCCGCGAGGGGTCTTTTGTTTTGTCCCGGACCGGCCCGGGCCCTCACGAGGGGGCCGGAGACACCGGGGGAGCGCGCGGGATGCTGGACAGTGGAGCCGGATCACGATCCCGGCAAAATGCATGAAAATACTCCACCGAACGGAGAACCCAGGGCCATGACCGAGGCCAACGACCGTCCGCACGACGGCTTCCACGTCTTCGACACCACGCTCCGCGACGGCGCCCAGCGTGAGGGGATCAACCTCACGGTGGCGGACAAGCTGGCCATCGCGCGCCACCTGGACGAGTTCGGCGTCGGCTTCATCGAGGGAGGCTGGCCCGGCGCCAACCCCCGGGACACCGAGTTCTTCGCCCGCGCGCAGGCCGAACTGGAGCTGAAGAACGCCCAGTTGGTGGCGTTCGGGGCGACCCGCCGGGCCGGCGGGAAGGCTGCCGAGGACCCGCAGCTCGCGGCGCTGGTGGCGTCCGGCGCGCCGGTGGTGACGCTGGTGGCGAAGTCGCACGACCGGCATGTGGAGCTGGCGCTGCGCACCACGCTGGAGGAGAACCTGGAGATGGTCCGGGACAGCGTGGAGTTCCTGCGCTCCCAGGGCCGCCGGGTGTTCATCGACTGCGAGCACTTCTTCGACGGGTACCGGGCGAACCCGGAGTACGCGCTGGCCGTGGTCAGGGCCGCCCACGAGGCCGGCGCGGACGTGGTCGTGCTGTGCGACACCAACGGCGGGATGCTGCCGTCCGGTGTGCGCGAGATCGTCGCGACGGTGCTGGCGGAGACGGGCGCCCGGCTGGGCATCCACGCGCAGGACGACACCGGCTGCGCGGTCGCCAACACGCTGGCCGCGGTGGACGCGGGCGCCACGCACGTGCAGTGCACCGCGAACGGCTACGGCGAGCGGGTCGGCAACGCCAACCTGTTCCCGGTGGCGGGGGCGCTGGAGCTGAAGTACGACCGCCGGGTGCTGCCGGCCGGCAGTCTCGCCGAGATGACCCGGATCTCGCACGCCATCGCCGAGGTGGTGAACCTGACCCCGTCCACCCACCAGCCGTACGTCGGCTTCTCGGCGTTCGCGCACAAGGCGGGCCTGCACGCCTCGGCGATCAAGGTGGACCCGGACCTGTACCAGCACATCGATCCGGAGCGGGTCGGCAACACCATGCGGATGCTGGTGTCCGACATGGCGGGCCGGGCGTCGATCGAGCTGAAGGGCAAGGAGCTGGGCTACGACCTGTCCAGCGACTGTGACCTGGCGGGCCGGGTGGTGGCCCGGGTGAAGGCGCAGGAGAACCTGGGCTACACCTACGAGGCGGCGGACGCGTCGTTCGAGCTGCTGCTGCGCGACGAGGTGAACGGCGGCGAGCGGCTGCGGTTCTTCGAGCTGGAGTCCTGGCGGACCATCAGCGAGCAGGGCCCGGAGGGCCGGGCGGGCAACGAGGCCACGGTGAAGCTGTGGGCGCGGGGCGAGCGGAAGGTCGCCACCGGCGAGGGCAACGGCCCGGTGGACGCGCTGGACAAGGCGCTGCGGGCGGCGCTGGAGCCGATCTTCCCGCCGCTGGCGAAGCTGGAGCTGGTGGACTACAAGGTCCGCATCCTGGAGGGCCAGCACGGTACGGGCTCGAAGACCCGGGTGCTGATCCAGTCCACCGACGGCACCGGGACGTGGTCCACGGTCGGGGTGGCGGACAACGTGATCGCGGCGTCCTGGGTGGCGCTGGAGGACGCGTACACCTACGGCCTGCTGAGGGCCGATCAGCGGCCGTAACCGCGGTCGGTGCGAGGAAGTGCCCAGGGGGCGTGCGGATGGCTCCGCACGCCCCCTGCTGGCGTGGCCATGCCCGTGTCTCGTCAGCGCAGGCGGGCGAGGAGGGCGTGCTCGACGAGGGTGATGAGTGCGCTCTTGGCGCTGTCCCGGCGTCGGGCGTCGAGGGTGATGATCGGGATGTCCGCGTTGAGCTGGAGGGCTTCGCGGACTTCGTCGCCGGTGTGGGGCTGGTGTCCGTCGAAGCCGTTGAGGGCGACGACGAAGGGGAGTCCCGAGTTCTCGAAGTAGTCGAGGGCGGGGAAGCA
>NZ_JBIALR010000015.1:0-195410 GCF_042873675.1 Kitasatospora sp. NPDC004614 | reverse complement strand
AGCTTCCGCCGCCCCTGAGGGCTCCGGTCCTCGCGGATCTCGAAGGTCATCGCGTCCCCTGAGCTGGGGTGTTGCAGCAACCACTAGAACCCAAGTTCGCTCCGGGCGGGCCCTTCGGCGTCGCTCAGGACTCGGGTGCGCGCCTGACGGTGGCCAGGGTGAGCAGCAGCGGGCCGAGGAACAGTGCCACGGCCATCGTCCGGTAGTCCTGCCCGGCGGCGGACGCGGTGAGCGCCAGCTGGGTGCCCAGGACGGCCGCTCCGGCCACCGGGACGAGCGCGGGCAGCCGGTGCCGCCAGGCGTACAGCAGGGCCGCCGCCAGGCCCAGGTACGCCCACAGGGCGCCGCGCCACAGCAGCCAGTCCAGCTGCGGGGCGCGCAGCAGGGTGCGGCTCCAGGCGGCGGCGGAGTGCAGCGGCCGCAGCAGGCCGTGCGAGGACGGGGACGGGTCCGGCACCTCGGTGGCGGCGTGCGGGCCGCCGGCGCCCGCCCACACCGCCCAGGCGAGGCGGCCGCGGCAGAGCCGGGCGTCCAGCACCCGGTCCGGGTGGTCGCGCAACAACTGCCGCCATTCCCTGGCCAGTTCGTCCTGCTCGCGGCGGGCGGCGGCGGTGTCCCAGCGGTCGGTGAGGGCGGCGGTCGCCGAGCAGTCCGCGCCGGCCGCGTCCCAGTCGGCGGCCGGGGCGAGCGCCGTCAGCGCCCGGTCCTCGCGGCCGGGGTCGCGGTGCTGGGCGAGCGCCAGGTCTGCGGCGCGCAGCGGGTGCAGGTCCCCGGCGCGGACCGTCGGGTGGCCGAGCAGCGCGAGGGCGATCGGCACGGCCAGCGCGAGGGCGGTGAGCAGCGCGAGCCGGCCCCGGACCCGGGGCAGCGCCGGCAGCAGCACCAGGGCGGCGATCAGCGCGGTGCCCGCGCCCCGGGGGCCGGTCAGGGCGAGCAGCGCGATGGCCGAGAACAGTACGGCCAGATCCAGCCGCTGCGCCGGTCCGCCCCGGTGCAGCGTCCCCTCCGCCCGCCGGGCGAGCAGCCGCAGGCCCGCCGCGGTGAGCAGCAACGCCCCTGCGGTGGACGGCACTTCGGGGCTGAGCGAGACCACCAGGCTGCCGGTCGGCGGCAGCGCGGCCAGCGCCACCGCCACCGGCCCCGACCAGCGGCCGCGCACCCCGAACCGGGCCAGCGCGGCCACCAGGTGCCCGAGCGCGAACGCCACCACCACGGTCTGCGCCAGCGTCGCCCCCGCCGGGTGCAGGAGCCGCACGGCGGCGTCGTACAGCGGTGCGCCACTGGTGGCGGTGCCGGTGAACGCCGGGTACCCGGCCGCCCACCACAGCAGCAGCACCGCCTGACAGGCCGCCGCCACCGCGAACGGCAGCCGCAGCCGGGACTTGGCGCGCCGGTGCCGGCGTTCCCGTTCCTGGCGCTGCGCCCACTCGGGGCGGGCGTCGCCGAGGGTGGTGCTGGTGCTCATCGCGGAGCCTCCCACATCCCCTGCTCCCCGGCCGGCCACCGGCCCCTCGCCGCCCATCCGCCCGGGAGTCGTGCCGGGCAGGCTAGCAGCCGGATTCGGCCACCTCCAGGGGTCCGGACACGCCAAAGGCCCGCACCGACCGTGGCCGGAACGGGCCCTGACGGTCCATCAGGCCAGAACGCCCAGGTCCTTCGGGCTGCCCACGCCCTTGAAGGTGACCAGGTGCCGGTCGGCGGTAACGGCGTACAGGTCGGCCTGTCCGTCCCCGTCCAGGTCGCCGGAGCTGCCCAGGGTCGGGTACTCGGCCACCGGGAAGGTGCCGATGACGGTGCCGCCGGCCGGGCCCGCGAGACCGGAGAAGTCGTAGCTGCCGTCGGCGAGCTTCGGGACCGCGTGCGCCCGCAGGGTGCCGGTGGCCTGCTCGCGGGACCACAGCGCGAGGTTGCCGTTGGCGTCGGGGCCGGGGGCGATCAGGTCGTAGCCGTTCCAGGCGCCGGTGGTGGTGAGCTGGGTGGACTTGCCGAAACGCGACGGGTCGCGCTGGAGCCACAGGTTGCCCTGCTCGACGTCCAGCAGGTTGAGGCCGTACGGCTGGGCCGGGTCGAGGGAGCCGAAGGCGACCAGTTGCTGGATGCCCGCGTAGCTGGTGCCGAAGTCGGCCGGGCAGGCGACCGGGGCCTTGGCCAGGTCGACGCAGGAGGTGGCGTGGCGGACGAGCGGCGGGTTGGTCGAAGTGATCGAGAACGTGCCGCGGTTCACGTACTGGTACAGGTAGTTGGCGGCGGGGTCGTGGACGTAGATGGTGTCGGCCGGCGCGAGCGAGGCGCTGCCCCAGCCCTTGTGGACCACCTGCTGGCCGCTCCAGCCGGTGCCGCCGGGCGCCCAGGCGGCGGGAACCACGGTGCTCGGGGTGGTGCTGCCGGAGTCGCCGCTGATCACCAGCAGGTTGCCCTGCGAGTCGGGCAGCAGGATGTCGGGGACGCCGTCGTTGTCGACGTCGCCGAGCGCCTTCGGCGGGTTGGGGTTCGACGGGGCGTAGAAGCTGTAGTCGACCGGCGGGTTGACGTTGCCCGCGTGGTCGACCGCCTGGACCCGGAGCGTGTGGGTGCCCCACTGGCCGGGCTTCAGGGTGACGCTCGCGGTGCCGTCCGCCCCGGCCGCGACCACGCCCGGGCCGGGGGTGCAGCCGCCGACGCCGGCGTCGCCGTCGAGCACGTACCGGAAGCAGGCCAGGCCGGAGCCGCTGTCGGAGCCGGAGAAGGTGAACACACCGGGCTGGCCGGCGTACTTGCCGCCGCCGCCCTGCTCCGGGAAGTCGTCGGAGTGCACGCCGAGGACGGTCGGCTGGGTGGTGTCGACGCCGAACCGGCAGGTCTCGGTGGGCGCGCCGGAGCCGGGCCGGTACTCCGGCCACACCTGCCAGGTGTAGCCGCTGCCCTCGGCCAGGCCGGCGATGGAGGTCTGCACACCGCCGGAGGCGTCCGCCTCGGCGGTGGTGTCGAGGACCTTCGCGCCGGTCGCGTCCCACACCTTGAAGCGGGCGGCGGGCGCGCCGGTCTTCGCGAACAGCACCGGGCCCGGGTTGCTGAGGGTGACCCAGCCGGGCGTGCCGGTGGCGCTGCAGCCGTCGGTGCGGCCGGTGTCCAGGGAGGTGCCCGGCATGACGGTCGGGCCGGTGACCGCAGCGCCGGGCGCCGCCTGCGCGGCGGGTGCGGCGAACAGGCCGGCCGCGACGGCCGCGGTGGCGCAGGCGGCGATCAGCCGCGGGGAGGTGACACGGGACATCAGGGATCTTCCCCCAGGAGCGTTGCTCGGGCAGGTCGGTCAACCTGCCCGGCCGCGTATCCTGACACCCCCTGTGACCTGCGCACAAGCAAAATTTTGGTATGCCAGAGCCGCTACTCCGCGACGGCCGGCTTCCGCAGGGCGCGCAGGCCGCGGACGCCGATCCAGCCGATGGCGAGGCCGAGCGTCAGGGAGGTGATGGCGAGCAGCAGGTGGACCCAGAAGAAGGCGGTCGGCTGCCCGTGGTCGCCGTTCACGAAGGCCTGGCCGCCGGAGTCCTTCCAGAGGTTCTTGGCGAACGTGGTCCAGATGAAGATCGACCAGACGCCGAAGGCGGTGAGGAACCAGGAGACCGGGCGGCTGAGCTTCATGACGGGTCCTTCGCGGCAGACGGGTGGCCCGTCCAGTATGCGTGGCCCGCCGAACGGAGCAGCGGGCGGTACTCGTTCGTGGCGTCGGTGCCGACTTCGACGGCGGGGCGGCGGAGGGGCGGGTTAGCTTCCGTGAATGCAGACAATCCGCCGGATCGTCCACGGTTCGTCCGCGGCCGCGCTGGTGCTGCTCCCGGTCGGCCCGCCGGCCGCGCGTGCCGTGACGCCCGGCGACGCCCCGCCGCCGCCCGTGGTGGGCGGTGACCGGCTGGGCGCGGCGGGCGTGCAGGTCGCGCCGGGCGCGGGGGCGCCGGCGCTGCCGTCCGGTCTGACCGGGAAGTCCTGGGTGGTGGCGGACGCGGACAGCGGCGCGGTGCTGGCCGCGTTCAACGCGCACGCGCAGCTGCCGCCGGCGTCCACCCTGAAGATGCTGTTCGCGGACACCGTGCTGCCGCGCTTCCCGGCGGACGAGGTGCACCGGGTGGGCTGGACGGAGCTGCAGGGGATGGGCGCGGGCAGCAGCCTGGTCGGCATCAAGGAGGACCTGGACTACAAGGTCGAGGACCTGTGGCGCGGGGTGTTCCTGTCCTCCGGCAACGACGCGGTGCACGTGCTGGCGAGCATGAACGGCGGGGTGGCGAAGACCGTCACCGACATGCAGGCCCGCGCGGACCAGTTGCAGGCCCGCGACACCCACGTGGTCAGCCCGGACGGCTACGACATGGACGGGCAGGTCACCTCGGCGTACGACCTGACGCTGTTCGCCCGGGCGGGCCTGCGCAACGAGGAGTTCCGCGGGTACTGCGGCACCCGCTGGGCGCAGTTTCCCGGCGCGGTCGACAAGAACGGGCAGCGCGGCAGTTTCGGCATCGCCAACACCGACCGGCTGCTCGGCAAGTACCCGGGGCTGATCGGCGTGAAGAACGGTTACACCACCAACGCGGGCGCGACCTACACGGGCGCCGCGGTGCGCGGCGGCCGCACCATGCTGGTGACGGTGATGCACCCGGACAGCAGCCCGAAGGTGTACGACGAGGCGGCGGCGCTGCTGGACTGGGGTTTCGCCGCAGCCGGCAAGGTCACCCCGGTGGGTGCGCTGGCCGAGGACCGGGCGCCGGCCCAGGCCCCGGAGGCGTCGGCCCGGCCGGTCACCGAGGCCCCGTCCGCACCGGCCGCGCCGGCCGCGCCGTCCACCGTGCCGCCGGCGAAGCCGTCCGCCGCACCGGCCGCGAAGCAGGCCGACCCGGTGCGGGCCGCGCACACCGCGGCGGACGGTCCGGGCGCGGCGACCTGGACGGCGGTCGGCCTGTGCGCGGCGGTGGCGGCGGCCGGGATGCTGCGGCTGCGCGCGCTGCGCCGCCGGGCCGCCCTGTGGGAGGCCCGGTCCGGCGGCAGACCGTCCGAGTGGCGTTAGGTCCTAGTCCGACTTGCGGGCGCGGCCGGCGGCCAGGGCGCGGCGGACGGCGCGGGTGGCGACCGGGGGGATCACGTCGAGCGCGACTCGGCGGGCGAGCGAGCGCTGGGAGCTCGGACGGGCGGGCGCGGACGGGCTGCCGGCCTGTGCTCCGGCCGCGGTCTCCGGGCGGCCGTCGGCGCCGTCCCAGGCGAGGCGGTGGCAGATCTGCCCGGCGAGGTGTTCCTCGTCGAGGCGGAAGCCTTCGCCGCGCCAGTCGCGGGCGAGCAGATCGGCGCGGACGGCGTCCGCGTCGCCCCAGGTGCCGTAGAACTTCTCGGGGGTGAGCAGTACCGGCTTCAGGCCGAGGGTGAACACGGCCTCCCAGACGGCGGCGTGCACGCCGGGGGTGTGCGGGGCGCGGTAGTCGTCGAGGGAGACGATGCCGTTGCCGGCCAGGGCGTCGCGGGCCACCAGGATGTCGCCGGCGACGTGCTCGTACAGGTGCGAGGCGTCGATGTGGACGAAGCGGCAGCTGTCGGCGGTGATCCGGCCGTCGGCGAGTACCGAGGTGGGGGCCTGCACGATCGTCGGGAGTTCGGCGTGGAAGGCCAGGTAGTTGGTCTCGAAGGCGCGCCGGGTGAGGGTCGAGCGGTAGGACATCGACATCTCGGCGGAGTTCTCGTCGTCGGGCGCGTCCATGTCGAACAGGTCGCAGACGGTGAACTTCTCCCCGGGGCGCAGGTGGTCGCCGAGCAGGATCGCGGAGCGGCCCAGGTAGGCGCCCATCTCCAGCAGGTCGCCGGTGACGCCGGCCTCGCTCTGGCGGCTGAGCAGCCAGGCGAAGACCTCACGGTCGACGCGGAAGAACCACCCGGGGACGTCGTCGGGGGTGGCGGGAACGGGCGGAGCGGCGGTGGTGTCGGTGAGTGACACACGGCCTCCTGGGAAGTGGCCGGAACGCGAGGACGCACCGGCGGAACGGTCGGCCGGGGAGACGGCCACGCTGTGGTTGTGACCGGGATCATAGTCAGTTGTCCGGATGTCGGACAGGGGGTGAACCAGGCGTTTCACCGGCCTGTTTCAGCGCTGCCTCGGCCTGTCGGACGGCCCGCCGGCGGGCGGCCTCCGGGTCCGCGAGTGCCGTCCAGGCCGCGCAGTACATCAGCAGTCTGGACACGAAGTTGATCCACAGCAGCAGTGCCACGGGCACCCCGAACGCCCCGTAGAGGCTGCGGCCGGCAACCGAACCCAGGTACGAAGAAAGTGCCAACTTGAGCAGTTCGAAGCCGACCGCGCCGATCAGCGCCCCCTGCAGCAGGGCCCGGCGGCGCTGGACGACGATCCGCGGGAACGGGCCGAGCAGGTAGACGAACAGCAGCACATCGGCACAGACGGCGATCAGGAAGCCGAGCCCGGCCAGCAGCCAGCGGGCGGCCCCGCCGTCCAGGCCCAGCCAGTCGGCCAGCCGGTGCGCGAGCGTGGTGGCGACCGCGGACGCGGCCAGCGAGGCGAGGCAGACCAGACCGAGCCCGAGCAGCACCACGCTGTCCCGGATTTTCACCTGAATGAGATTTCCGGCGTCGTCGGGCAGCCGCCACACCGTGCGCACGGCGCCGCGCATGGTATCCACCCAGCCGAGGCCGGAGGCCAGCAGCAGGGCGCCGGAGAGCAGGCCGACGGTGCCTGCGTTGGCGACCATCGCGTTCAGGTCGAGCGCGTCGGCCAGGCCCGGGAGCTGCTCGGTGATCTTCTCCTGGAGCTGGTGCACCCGGGAGTCGGAGAGCGTGGCCAGGGCGATCGCCAGGGCCACGGTGAGCAGCGGGAACAGGGCCAGGAAGCCGAAGAAGGTGACCGCCCCGGCGAGCCGATTGCCGTCCACGTCGGCGAACAGCCGGTAGACCAGGTACGGGCGGCTGCGCATGACCCGGGCCACCAGCGGACCGATCAGGGGCAGGCCGGCAGGGAAGTCCATCCTCCGCTGTATACCGGCCGCGCGCTCCCACGTCCGGGTGACGCGCCGTCGTCCGGACGGCTCAGTGGCTCGGCCGCTCAGCGGCGCACCGCGCGGCGGGCCTTGGCCAGCACCCGCAGGCTCTGGAAGCCCAGGTAGCTGCCGCGGCTGAGCAGTTCGCCGCGGACGCCCTCCGGTCCGGCGGGCGGCCGGTAGCCGGCCGGGCGGTGCCGGGCGCAGTGCTCGGCGGCGCGGCGGAAGAACTCGCGGCGGTCGGCGGCGGGGACACGTCCGGGCTTGGTGACCACGGTGGCGAGGTGGCCGAGCATCATCCGGTAGATGACCGGCCGCCAGCGGTCCAGGTCGGAGCGGGCGTCGAGGAAGGCGAACACCCGGTCGTACTGCTCGAAGACGTCGAAGTGCTTGCGGGAGGCGGTGGCGAGGATGTTGCCGCCCTCGCGGCGCTGCCGGTAGTGCACGCCGACCTGGTCGAGCAGGGTGATGGACTCGGCGGCGAGCAGCGCCGGGTAGGTCCAGGGGGTGTCCTCGTAGTACCCGGGCGGGAAGGTCAGGCCCTGCTGCTGGACGAATTCGCGGCGGTAGGCCTTGTTCCACACCACCTGGAGCAGGTCGAGCAGGTCGCGGCGCTCGTCCAGGGTGAAGGTGTCGGCGCCGGGCTTGGCGAACACGGGGGCGGAGGCGGAGCGCACCACGCGGCCGTCCCAGTAGCTGCGGGCGTAGTCGTACACCAGCAGGTCGGGATCGCCGGTGGCGCGGAGCCGGGCGTCGGTGGCGGCCAGCAGGTCGGGGGTGAGGGTGTCGTCGCTGTCCAGGAACAACAGGTAGTCGCCGGTGGCGAGTTCCATTCCGGCGTTCCGGGCGAGGCCGAGGCCGACGTTCTGCTCCAGGTGACGGACCGTCACCCGCTTGTCCCGGTAGGCGACTTCGTCGAGGATCGCGCCGCAGCCGTCGGGCGAGCGGTCGTCGACGGCGATCAGTTCGAAATCGGTGAAGGTCTGTCCGAGGACGGACTCCAGGCAGGCGGGGAGGTACTCCTCGACGGCGTGGACGGGCACGATCACGCTGAACCGCGGCATCTCTTCACTCTCCTCACCTGGCCTGGCCAGGCGCAGACTAGCAAGCCCGGAGAGGTAGGATCGCGGCTGGTGCCGGTCCGGGTTTCGACACATCTGCCGGGCCCACCCGGCAGCACTCCCTGAGGAAAGGCTCTGCGCTCCCGATGGCCCCCCGTCTGTCCGTCGTCGTCCCGATCTACAACGTCGAGCGCTATCTCGAGGAGTGCCTCGACTCGATCGCCGCCCAGACCTTCGACGACTTCGAATGCGTCATGGTCGACGACGGCTCCAAGGACTCCAGCGCCGACATCGCCAAGGCCTACGCCGCGAAGGACTCGCGCTTCCGGCTGGTCCAGCAGGTGAACAAGGGCCTCGGTGCGGCGCGCAACACCGGCTACCGCCACATCTCCGAGGGCACCGAGTTCCTCGCGTTCGTCGACAGCGACGACACCATGCCGCCGTCCGCGTACGAGCTGATGATCGGCACGCTGGACGAGACCGGCTCGGACTTCTGCACCGGCAACGTGCTGCGTTTCCGCGCCGTCGGCCACTACCAGTCGGGCGGCCACCGCAAGCCGTTCGCGGCCACCCGGCTGCGCACCCACATCACCGAGATCCCGGCGCTGGTCACCGACCGCACCGCGTGGAACAAGGTGTACCGCCGCTCGTTCTTCGACCAGGCGGGCGTGCTCTACCCCGAGGGCATCCTGTACGAGGACGCCCCGGTCAGCGTGCCGCACCACTACCTGGCCCGCCGGGTGGACGTGCTCGCCGAGCCGATCTACCACTGGCGCGAGCGGGAGGTCGGCGAGATGTCGATCACCCAGATGAAGACCAACCCCAAGGGCGTCATCGACCGGGTCAAGTCGATGGAGCTGGTCCGCGACTGGCTGGGCAAGCAGAGCGACCCGAAGTTCCGCAAGTACCTGCACTCCTACGACGAGAACAACCTCGTCGAGGAGATCCCGATGTTCTTCGGCTCGGTGCTGGAGGGCGACCCGGAGTACAACGCCGCCTACCTGGAGTCCGCCGGCCGCCTGCTCCGTGCCATCGGCCCGGAGCAGGTCCGCAAGCTGCGCGCCCCGCTGAAGCTCAAGTACCACCTGACCCTGCAGGGCCGGCTCGCCGAGCTGATCGAGCAGCTGCGCTTCGAGAAGGACAGCAACGGCGCCGCCCCGGCCCGCGGCCTGCTCCGCCCGTACGCCGACTACCCGTTCCTGCGCGGCGGCCGCAAGAGCGTCCCCGCGGACGTGCTGCGGCTCAGCAACGCCCTGGTGATGCGCTCCCGGGTGTACGAGGCCCGCTGGTCCGGCGGCCGGCTCCAGCTGACCGGGCACGCCTTCCCCGAGCACCTGGGCGCCGAGAACAAGCACGACATGGTCAAGGCGCTGGTGCTGCGCGAGGCCAAGGGCCGTCGCGTGGTGGCGGTGCCGACCCGGGCCGAGTTCAGCCCGGAGGCCACCGCCAGCTCGCCGCACGACCTGTACAGCTGCGACTGGGCGGGCTTCTCCGCCACCATCGACCCGCAGCGGCTCAAGCACCGCGGCGAGTGGAAGGACGGCTCCTGGCGGGTGCTGGTGGCCGGCGCCGGCAAGGGCGGCGTCTACAAGGGCCGGGTGTCGGTCGGCTGGCACGACCGCGCCGAGTACGCGCCCGTGCACTGGGTCGAGGACGACGTCCGGGTGGTGCCGTGGCAGCGTGACGGCCACCTGCTGCTGCGGGTGGAGCGGGTGCGCGCCCGCGCCACCTCGGTGTCCGCCGAGGGCGGCACCCTCGAACTGCGCGGCCTGGTCCGCTCCGGCGCCGACCTGGCCGGCGCGGAACTGCGGCTGAAGCACGTCGAGTCCGAGCGCGACGTGTTGGTCCCGCTGGACCTGGGCGTCCCGGCCGGCCGCGACCTGCCGTTCACCGCGCACGTCCGGGTCGCCGAGCTGACCGCCGTCCGCGAGGCCTGGAACACCCTCGACCCGACCGCGGAGAAGCGCACCCGCGACCGCTGGGACCTCGAACTCAAGCTCACCGACGGCACCGGCCTGCCGGTCGTCCTGGACGACCGCCGCGCCCCCGTCAGCCTGCACCTGCCGATCGGCGACGGCGCCCGCGCGCTGTACGCCAAGCCCTCCCCCAGCGGCTACCTGCAGCTGTGCGACCAGGTGCTGCAGCCGGTCGTCGAGGAGATCACCCGGGCCAAGGGCGGCGAGGGCTTCGTGCTCAGCGGCTCCTTCCCGCTGCCCGGCACCCACCGCTACGAACTGGTGATCCTGCACGCCAAGCGCCGCGAGGAGCACGCCTACCCGGTGGAGATCGCCGACGGCCGCTTCCGGGCCGCGCTGCCCGCCGTGCCGAACGCGTCCTTCGCCGGCGAGGTCCCGCTGCACAAGGGCACCTGGACGGTGCTGTTCCGCCCGGTCGGCGCCCCCGTCGACAGCGAGTGGCCGGCCGCGGTGCTCGCCGCGTCCACCTTCGACACCCTGCCGCTGGAGCTGGAGGCCCGCGGCAAGCGGGTCACCCTGGAGCGCCGCGTCTACGACAGCCTGTCGCTGGACTCCCCCGACGCGCTGTCCCCCGCCGAACGCAGCGGCTACCGCCAGCGGCAGCTGCGCCACGCGTACACCGAGGGCCAGCGCCGTCCGCTCACCGACACCGTGCTCTACCACACCGTCCGCGAGGACTGGTGGGCCGCCGACGGCGGCCTGTACGCGGACTCGCCGCGCGCCGTGCACGAGGAACTGGTCCGCCGCGGCCTGCCGCTGCGCCACCTGTGGACCTCCGTCGACCTGCAGGCCGAGCTGCCGCAGACCGCCGAGTGTGTCCGGCACCGCTCCCCCGAGTGGTTCGAGGCGCTGTCCACCGCCAAGTACATCGTCACCTCCACCCACCTGCCGACGTACTTCCGCCGCCGCCCCGGCCAGGTCGTCCTGCAGACCTGGCAGGGCAGCCCGCTGAAGCGGATCGGCACCGACTTCGAGAAGGTCTGGTTCACCGACTCCGGCTACCTCGAGCACCTCAAGGAGGAGGTGCCGCAGTGGAGCCTGCTGGTGGCGGGCAGCCGCTGGGCCGCGCCCGTGCTGCGCCGCGCCTTCGACTTCCAGGGCACGCTGCTGGAGACCGGCTACCCGCGCAACGATCTGCTCTTCGCCCCCGACCGGGAGAAGACCGCCGAGCGGGTCCGCGAGCAGCTCGGCCTGCCCGAGGGCAAGCAGGTGGTGCTCTACGCACCCACCTACCGCGAGGACCGTCGCCTGCCCGACGGCGGCTACCAGCTCAACCTGCAGCTCGACCTCGAAGCGGCCCGCGCCGCCCTCGGCGACGACCAGGTCCTGCTGGTCCGCGCCCACGAGGTCGTCCGCGGCCGCCTCCCCGAGGCCGGCAACGGCTACGTCTGGGACGTCAGCACCTACCCCGACATGGCGGAGCTCCTGCTGGTCGCCGACGTGCTCGTCACCGACTACTCCTCCTCGGTGTTCGACTTCATGAACACCGGCCGTCCGGTGCTGTTCTTCACCTACGACCTGGAGCACTACCGCGACAACCTGCGCGGCTTCAGCCTCGACCTGGAGAACAAGGCCCCGGGCCCGCTGCTCACCACCTCCGCCGAGGTGGTCGCCGCACTCGGCAACCTGCCGGAGGTCACCGCCGAGTACGCCGACAAGTACGCGGCGTTCCGTGAGGCGTACTGCGACCTGGACGACGGCGGTGCCGCCGGACGGGTGACGGACGCGCTGCTCGCCGAAGGAAAGTGAGCGGGGAAATAGCCCCAGGAAAAGCAAATATCGTATGTAAATAAATCAATTCCCTCCCTTTTTGACAAAGGGGGGGAATTGACTTTTCCCCGTATTGTGCACTGGGATATCGGGAATGTCCCACCTTGTACGGCGCCCCACCACCGCTCGGCCCGCGCGCCCCACCGAACCGGCCGCCGCCGCCGCGCTGCGCCGCGCCGTCTGGGAGGGCGGCGAACTCGTCCTGACCGGCGAGGGCCGGCTCCTCGACGCACCCGGCGAACGCCCCGGGCAGACCCGCATCGTGCTGGAACTGCACCCCACCGACCGGAGCCGGCGCCCACTGCGGCTGCGCACCGTCCCGCACTACCTGCCCGAGGCGACCGACAACAGCGCGCAGACCCGGCACAGCCTCGACTGGACCGGGTTCACCGCCCGCCTCGACCCGGTGCTGCTGCACGCCCCCGCGCTGCGGCCGGTCCCCGGCTGGCGGGTCGAAGCGGTGGTCGGCAGCGGCCCGCGCCGGGCCCGCGCACCGCTGGCCGGCCACTGGTGCGGCAGCGGCGAGTACCCGCCCGCCGGGTGGACCGGCCCGGCGCTCCAACTGGTGCCGACCGTCGAGGACGGCGCGCTGAATCTGACGGTGCGCCCGGCCCGCGCCCGGGTCGACTCCTGCCGCTCCCGCCCCGACGGCTTCGAACTGCGCGGCACCGCCACCGGCACCAGCGGGGCCCTGGTCCTGCGGCACCGCGACACCGGCGCCGTCGTGCAGAGCCTGGTGCACTGGCAGGGCCACGAGTTCACCGCCTTCGCCGGCACCCTCCCGCGTCTCGCCGAGGGCCACTGGGAGCCCTCGCTGACGCTCCCCGACGGCGACGCCCCGCTCGTCCTGCGCCACCCTCCCACCGGCGGCTGCCAGCTGCCGGTGCCCGCCGGCCAGGTGCTGTACGCCAAGCAACTCGCCGACGACCGGCTGCAGTTCTGCGTCCAGCCGGGCGAACCGCTGATCGACCGGATCACCCCCGCCGACGGCGGCTTCGACCTGGCCGGCGAGTTCCCCGGCCGCCCGGACGCCCCACTGGAGCTGGTGCTGCGGCACTGCGGCGACGGCCGGGAACGGCGCACGGCCGTCCGCCCCGCCGGCGGCGACCGCTTCACCGTACGGCTGCCGCTCACCCCCGACGGGCCGGACGGCGTGCCCCGCCCGCTCGGCAGAGGCATCTGGGAGGCCCTGCTGTACCCGGTCGGCCCCGGGCGGCACCCCGGCCACCCGCTGCGGCTGCACCCGGCCGTACTGCCACTGCTCCCGGCCCCGGGCCGGGCCGGCGACAAGTCCTTCCTGCTGCAGCGCCGTTGGCACGACACCCTGATCGTGGACAGCCTCCCGGTACTCGCCGCCCTCGAACGCAGCGCCCTGAGCCAGCACCGGCTGCGCACCGGGAGCTACCCCGCCGCCCGCCGCCGCCCGCTGCGCGACGCCGTGCTGTACGACGTCTTCGGTGGCCGCGGCTACGCCTGCAACCCGCGCGCCGTGCACGCCGAACTGGCCCGCCGGAAGCTCCCGCTGGAACACCTGTGGGTGATCGACGACGGCCAGGAGCAGCCACCCGGGCCGGTCCGTACGGTCCGCCAGTGGAGCCCCGAGTGGTACGAGGCGCTCGCCACCTGCCGCTACCTGGTCGGCAACACGCACTTCCCGGACTTCCTGCACCGCCGCGACGGCCAGGTGGTGGTCCAGCTGTGGCACGGCACCCCGCTGAAGCGGATCGGCCACCGCATGCCGGAGAACCGCACCACCGCCGACGGCTACCTGGAACGGCTGGACCGCGAGGTGCGGCAGTGGAGCCTGCTGCTGTCGCCCAGCCCGTTCGCCACCCCGGAGCTGGTCGCCTCCTTCGGCCACCGCGGCGAGGTGCTGGAGGGCGGGTACCCGCGCAACGACCGGCTGGTCCGGCCCGACCCGGACGAGGTGGCCGCCGTCCGCCGCCGGCTGCGGGTGCCGCCCGGCCGCCGGGTGGTGCTGTACGCACCGACCTGGCGGGACGACCGGCGCGGCCCCGGCGACCGCTTCGAGGTGGACCTCCAGCTCGACCTGGCCGCCGCCCGGGCCGCCCTCGGCCACGACCACGTGCTGCTGCTGCGCCCGCACGTGCACTGCGGCGGCGCGCTGCCGGACGACGACTTCGTCCGCGACGTCGCCGACTACCCGGACGTCCAGGACCTGCTGCTGATCGCCGACGTGCTGGTCACCGACTACTCCTCGGTGATGTTCGACTTCGCGGTGACCGGCCGTCCGATGCTGTTCTTCACCTACGACCTGGAGCACTACCGCGACCGGCTGCGCGGCTTCACCTTCGACTTCGAGGCCCAGGCCCCGGGCCCGTTGCTGACCGGCTCCGATCAGGTGGTGGCCGCGCTACGCGACCTCGACCCGGCGCGGTACCGGGAGAGCTATCGCGCGTTCCGCGAGCGGTTCTGCCCGCTGGACGACGGCGCGGCGGCGGTCCGGCTGGTCGACCGGATGCTCGCCCTCGGCGCCGCCGGCTGAGTCGGCGGGCAGCTCGTAGGGGCCGGGCACCGGGAAGTACGCGGCCAGGAACGCGGCCATCGCCCGGTCCTGCTCCTCCGCGGGGCTGCCGTCGCCGGTCCCGTCGGCCAGACAGAACGCCAGCAGGTCGCGTTCGTCGAGCAGCCGGGTCATCCGGTCCCGGTCCTCGGCGCAGTCCACCGCCAGGTACCCGTGGGCGAGGGTGCCGTCGACCGCGGCGCCGCGCAGCAGCGCGTGGTACAGCGCCAGGGTGACGGGGGCGACGTCGGTGGCGGAGCGGAACGCCGAGCTGCCGGTGGCCTCCAGTTCGGTCCGCCAGCGCCGCGCGGAGTCCTCCAGCAGGGTGCGCCGCAGCGCGTACGGGACGTGCGCGAGCACCCGGGTGAAGGCCCGGCCGTGGTCGCGTTCCAGCGCCCGCCGGGTGTTCTGCTGGGCGGCCGTGTAGACATCGGCGGTGCCGGCCCCGGCGGACGGCGGGACGATCCGGGTGTCGCGGAAGACCCTGGGCAGTCCGTTGCCGAGGAAGAAGTGCTCGGGGCGGACCGGCCCGCCGAGGAACATGTCGTCGTTGAAGTACAGGAAGTGCTCGGCCAGGCCGGGGATCCGGTGCAGTCCGGTCTCGATCGCGTGCGAGTTGAACACCGGCCCGCCGTCCAGCAGTTCGCGGTGCGACACCACGGTCAGCCCGGGCACCGAGGTGTCCAGCCAGGACGGCGTCTGGTCGTCGGTGAGCAGGAAGATCCGCCGGATCCAGGGGGCGTACATGGCGATCGAGCGCAGGCAGTGGCGCAGTTCGTCGCGGTTGCGGTAGCGGTGGTCGCCGTCGTCGTGGTCGGTGTCGTCGGCGGTCGGCGCGGCGTCTCCGTACAGCCGGGCGCGGGCGGCGTCGCGGCGTTCGCGCCAGGCGGGGTCGCGGTCGTCGACCCAGGTGATCACGGCGTCCACCGGGAAGCGGACGTCCTCGGGCAGGGCGTGCAGGAACGGTTCCGCGACGGGGTAGTCGTGGCCGCCGACCCGGACGGTGCCGGCCACCTCCAGCGAGGGCAGCCACCAGCCGAACGGGGTCTCGTCGATCGAGGCGACGGCGCCGCGCGCCGAGCCGTCGGTGTCCCAGAACTCCAGGTCGCAGCCGTAGTCCTCGCCGTAGTAAAGGGTGCGGGTGCCGGTCACCACCGGCCGGAACAGGCGCACACCCTTGACCCGCTCGGGCAGCTCGCCGGGCTCCACCGGGTCGGTCGCGCCGTCCGGTGCTTCGCCCGTGTCCTGCGCGGTCTCCTCCGCCGGCGGCGGCAGTTCGTGCTCCGCGACGGCCTGCGGAAGCTCCTCGGCGAGCACCGTGCGGTGCACACTGCCGTGGCCGAGCAGCGCGGCGTACACGGGGGCGCCGCGGAAGGTGTCGGCGATGATGTCCAGCACCCGGTCCCGGCCGCCGGGGGGAACGGCCAGCCGGTGGCGCGGGCCGCGGTCGGGGATCAGCGTGTAGCGCACGTCCGCGGCGTCCAGCGCCTCGGCGGCGGCGGTCAGGTTGGCCTGGTGGGCCTGCGGGGCGAGCAGGTCGTCACGGAGCTCGGCCAGCCGGTCGTGGTGCCGCACCAGCCGGCGGTCGGCGGCCAGCAGCTCGTCCTCGCGAACCCGCTGCGGGTCCGGCGGCGGGGCCGGGACAGCTGCGGGAACGGGCGCCGGCAGGACGCCGAGTCGGCGGAGCACCCGGCCCGCAAAACGCCGCGCCAGTCTCCGCATCGACCTGCCAGCCATTCTTCTCCCGCTCCGCGATGGTCCGATTCGACGGTAACAACGGAGAAAGCCCAGGTGAAGGAATGGCAAAGGACTCCCAGACAACTCCAGGAATCCCCGGCCGAAACGCTCAGGATCGACCGAACGCGTAGCTGCGCCACGGCCGCCACACGGCGTCCGCGCCGAACGTCGAGAGGACGAATTCGGTGACGTCGAAGACCGCGCGGAAGGTGCGGGCCTGTTCGTGGGCCTGGTCGAGGACGGGGTCGGGGAGGCCGTGGGCGACGGTGACGTGGGGGTGGTAGGGGAAGGCGAGTTCGCGGGCCAGGGGGCCGGAACGGACTTCGGCCTCCAGGGCGCGGCACTCCTGGGCGCCCTCCTCGACCCGGACGAAGACCACGGGGGAGACGGGGCGGAAGGTTCCGCTGCCCTGGAGGAGCATCCGGAACGGGCGGTGGGCGGCGGCCACCGTGCGCAGGTGGTGTTCGATGCCGGGGAGCCGGTCGGCGCTGGTCTCGGTGGGGGGCAGCAGGGTGACGTGGGTGGGTATCGACCGGGCCTGCGGGTCGCCGTGGCCGGCCCGGGCGTCCTGCACCTGGCTGCCGTACGGTTCCGGGACGTGTATGGACACGCCGATGGTGACGGTCTCGGGGAGACCGTCACCATCGGGGGCGGCAGCCGTCGGCATCAGCGCTTCGGCGCCAGGAAGCCGACGCGGTCGTACACCTCGGCGAGCGTCTCGGACGCCACCGCGCGGGCCTTCTCGGCGCCGAGCGCGAGCACCCGGTCCAGCTCGGCCGGGTCGTCCAGGTAGCCCTGGACGCGGGTCTGGAACGGGGTGACCCAGTCGGTGAACAGGTCGGCCAGTTCGGTCTTCAGGGCGCCGTACATCTTGCCGTCGAAGTGCGCGACCAGCTGCTCGATGCTCATCCCGCTGAGCGCGGAGTGGATGCGCAGCAGGTTGGAGACGCCGGGCTTACCGGCCTCGTCGTAGGTGACGACGGTGTCGGTGTCGGTGACGGCGCTCTTGAACTTCTTGGCGCTGGTCTTCGGCGGGTCGAGCAGGCTGATCAGGCCCTTGTCGCTGACCGCGGACTTGCTCATCTTCGCCGCCGGGTCCTGCAGGTCCTGGATCTTGGCGGTGGCCTTCAGGATGTACGGCTCGGGGACGGTGAAGGTCTTGCCGTAGCGGGTGTTGAAGCGCTCCGCGAGGTCGCGGGTGAGCTCCAGGTGCTGGCGCTGGTCCTCGCCGACCGGGACGGTCTGGGTCTGGTAGAGCAGGACGTCGGCGACCATCAGCACGGGGTAGGTGAACAGGCCGACGGTGGTGCGGTCGGCGCCCTGCTTGAGGGACTTGTCCTTGAACTGCGTCATCCGGGAGGCCTCGCCGAAGCCGGTGAGGCAGTTCATCACCCAGGCCAGCTGCGCGTGCTCGGGCACCTGGGACTGCACGAACAGGGTGCAGCGCTCCGGGTCGAGGCCGGCGCCGAGGAGCTGCGCGACGGAGACCCGGGTGTTCTGCCGCAGCGTCGCCGGATCCTGCTCGACGGTGATCGCGTGCAGGTCGACGACCATGTAGAAGGCGTCGTTGGCCTCCTGCATGTCGACCCACTGACGCACCGCGCCGAGGTAGTTGCCCAGGTGGAATGAGCCTGAGGTGGGCTGGATGCCGGAGAGCACCCGGGGACGGTCCTTCACCGGACCGGTGACCGCTGCGTTGACCATGCGCCCATTGTTCCAGTTCCCCGGGCCGCTCAGGAAACGTCCTGCGCACCCGGGTTGGGCAGTGTGACGGCACTCACCCGCAGCCGTTCGATCCGGCGCCCGTCGAGGCGGGCGACGGTGAGCCGGGCGCCGGACTCGGTGAGCACCTGGTCGCCCTTCTGCGGCAGCCGGCCGAGCTCGCGCACCACGAAGCCGGCGACCGTCTCGTACGGGCCCTCGGGGAGGGTGAAGCCGGTCTCCTCGGCGAAGTCGGCGAGATTGAGCAGGCCGTCGAGTTCGACGCCGCCTCCGGCCAGCCGGCGGGTCGCGGTGGTGTCCTGGGCGTCGTACTCGTCGCGGATCTCGCCGATCACCTCCTCGACCAGGTCCTCCAGGGTGACGATGCCGGCGGTGCCGCCGTACTCGTCGACCACGATGGCCAGGTGGTGGCCCTCGCGGCGCATCTCGCTCATCGCCTCCAGCACCCGCTTGGTGGCGGGCAGCAGCTTGACGGGGCGGGCCAGGTCGCGGACCCGGGCGGCCTGCTCGCCGCGCACCCCGTACAGGTCGCGGACGTGCACGAAGCCGGTGACGGCGTCGTAGGAGCCCTCCACCACCGGGTAGCGGGAGTGCGGGGAGGAGTCGGTCTCGGACCGCACCTCGCGCACCAGCCGGTCGGCGTCCAGGAAGGTCACCTCGGTGCGCGGCACCATCACCTCGCGCAGCTGGCGCTCCCCCGCCGCGAACACCTCGTTGATCAACTCGCGTTCGTCCGAGCCGAGTTCGGTGTTGGCGGCGACCAGGCCGCGGAGTTCCTCGGGGCTCATCACGCCGCGGCCGGCGGACGGGTCGCCGCCCAGCAGGCGCACCATCAGGTTGGTGGAGTGGCCGAGCAGCCAGATCACCGGGCGCAGCGCCACCGACATCACGTCCACCACCGGGGCGGCCAGCAGGGCGATCGACTCGGCGCGCTGCAGACCGATCCGCTTGGGCGTCAACTCGCCCAGCACCAGGGAGGCGTAGGAGATCACCAGGGTCAGGCCGACCAGCGCCACCGCGTCCGCGACGCCGTCCGAGAGGCCTGCCTTCACGAACACCGGGGCGAGCTTGCCGGCCAGCGTGTCGGCGCCGAACGCCGCCGACAGGAAGCCCATGCACGTCACGCCGACCTGCACGGCGGCCAGGAACCGGTTCGGATCGGCCGCCAGATGCGCGGCCCGGGCGGCGCGGCGCGAGCCGGCCGACTCCAGGGTGCGGATCTGCCCCTCGCGCAGCGAGATCAGCGCGATCTCGGCGACGTTGAACAGACCGCCCAGCATGATGAACACCAGGACGAGCGCGGCGTCCTGCAGGGTTTCGCTCACGGCCCGAGTGTAGGAGAACGGCCGGGCGCCCCGTGGGCACCCGGCCGTTCACACGCGGCGGAGCGGCGCTCAGATGAGGCCGAGCTCCTTGACCGCGTCGCGCTCCTCGGCGAGCTCCTGGACGGAGGCGTCGATCCGGGCGCGGTCGAACTCGGAGAGGTCCAGGCCCTGGACGATCTCGAACTTGCCGTCCTTGGTGGTGACCGGGAACGAGGAGATCAGGCCCTCCGGCACGCCGTACGAGCCGTCGGAGACGATGCCCATCGAGGTCCAGTCGCCGGCCGGGGTGCCGTTGACCCAGGTGTGGACGTGGTCGATGGCGGCGTTCGCGGCCGAGGCGGCCGAGGACGCGCCGCGGACCTCGATGATCTCGGCGCCGCGCTTGGCGACCTTGGGGATGAAGAAGTTCTCCACCCACTCCTGGTCGGCGCCGACGGCGTCGAACGCGGACTTGCCGGAGATCTCGGCGTGGAACAGGTCCGGGTACTGGGAGGCGGAGTGGTTGCCCCAGATGGTGACCTTCTTGATGTCCTCGACCGTCACGCCGGCCTTCTTCGCCAGCTGGGCGACGGCGCGGTTGTGGTCCAGGCGGGTCATCGCGGTGAAGCGCTCGGCCGGAACGTCCGGGGCGTTGCGCTGGGCGATCAGGGCGTTGGTGTTGGCCGGGTTGCCGACCACCAGGACCTTGATGTCGTCCGCGGCGTTGTCGTTGATCGCCTTGCCCTGCGGGCCGAAGATGCCGCCGTTGGCGGACAGCAGGTCGGCACGCTCCATGCCCGCGGTGCGCGGACGGGCGCCGACCAGCAGCGCGACGTTGGCGCCGTCGAACGCGACGTTCGCCTGGTCGGTGATGGTGATGTCACGCAGCAGCGGGAACGCGCAGTCGTCCAGCTCCATGGCGACACCCTCGGCGGCCTTCACGCCCTGCGGGATCTCCAGCAGGCGCAGGTTCACCGGCACGTCGGCACCCAGCAGGTGACCGGAGGCGATGCGGAAGAGCAGCGCGTAGCCGATCTGGCCGGCCGCTCCGGTAACGGTGACGTTGACGGGGGTGCGAGTCATATCTACCTTCTCCAGCTGTCGCCAGGCGCCCCAGGCACATCGGCGCCGGAGCCGAGGATGATCTCTCGATGTCGAGAGACCCGAGACAGGCTATCGCGAAGGCAGGTGGCTGGGAAAACAGGGGCGCGTGGGGGCACCTCCCAGCCCCCTAGGGCTGGGGGAGAACTGCGCGACAAGCGCACAGCACGTCCGCAAGGTCGCGATCACGCGCAAGTCATTGACCTGCGTCGCGATCTTGCGGGTGGGTGCCTTCCGCTTCGCGCAGTTCCCCGCGCCCCTGGTGGCGCTAGTGCACCGGGTGCCCGATGAGCCGTCCGATGTTGTCGAGCATCGGGACGTTCAGCCACGGGTTGGGCTGCGCCACCAGGGTGAGCAGCACGATCACCCCGCCCAGGACGAACATCAGGGTGATGTCGGTGAACCGGCTGCGGACGGCGAGCATGCCGACGTCCGGCAGACCGAGTCGCAGCAGGGCGCCGAGCAGGGGTGCGACGCCGACGGCGAGCAGGCCGAGCCGGAAGTTTCCGGCCCAGGTGACCAGCAGGCCGAGAGCGGCGACGGCGAGCACCAGGGTGATCGGCCACTGCCGCATCGGGAGGGTGTGGCCGCGGCCGAGGGCCGCCGCCGAGCCTTCCGGGGGCAGGGTGCCCTCGGTGGTGGCGGGTCGGCGGCGGGCGCGCTTCATGACGCCGGGCACCGGTGTCAGACGCCGGCGCGGCGCTCGGCCGCCTCGACGATGTTGTTGAGGAGCATCGCGCGGGTCATCGGACCGACGCCGCCGGGGTTGGGGGAGATCCAGGCGGCGACCTCGGCCACGCCGGGGTGCACGTCGCCGACGATCTTGCCCTCGCTGCGGGAGACGCCGACGTCCAGCACGGCCGCGCCGGGCTTGACGTCCTCGGGCTTGACCAGGTGCGGGACGCCCGCGGCGGCGACGACGATGTCGGCCTTGCGCAGGTGGGAGGCGAGGTCGCGGGTGCCGGTGTGGCACAGCGTCACGGTGGCGTTCTCGCTGCGGCGGGTGAGCAGCAGGCCGATGGAGCGGCCGACGGTGATGCCGCGGCCGACGACCACGACCTCGGCGCCGTCGATGGCGACGTCGTGGCGGCGCAGCAGTTCGACGATGCCGAGCGGGGTGCAGGGCAGCGGGCCGTCGATGCCGAGGACGAGGCGGCCGAGCGAGGTCGGGTGCAGGCCGTCGGCGTCCTTGTCGGGGTCCATGAGTTCGAGGACGCGGTTCTGGTCCAGGCCCTTGGGGAGCGGCAGCTGGACGATGTAGCCGGTGCAGGCCGGGTCGGCGTTGAGCTCGCGGACGACGTTCTCGACGTCCTCCTGGGTGGCGGTGGCGGGGAGTTCGCGCTGGATGGAGGCGATGCCGATCTCCGCGCAGTCCTTGTGCTTGCCGTTGACGTACCACCGGCTGCCCGGGTCGTCGCCGACCAGGACGGTGCCGAGGCCGGGGACGATGCCCCGTTCCTTGAGGGCCGCCACGCGGACGGCGAGTTCGGACTTGATCGCGGCCGCGGTGGCCTTGCCATCGAGAATCTGGGCAGTCATGTCTCCATTCTTCCGGATCGGGAGTCCACGCCGCGCCGCCGGGCGGGCGTGCACGGAGCGTCCCTGGCGGACACGGAGCGTGCCGGGGGGTTGCGGTTGTGCCACGTTCGTGGCGGTGGCCTGCATGTGGCTGGACAGCGTGCGGCGCCAAGGCTCACGATGACAAGGCAAGTACCGCCGCCCAGGTCCTGGTGACGGACCGTCCGGCAGCGGGGGACGAACACAGTCGGGGGAATCGACAAGTGAGCAATCCGTACCAGCCGGATCCGTACGGCGGTTACGGCCAGGCTGGCGGACCGCCGGGCCCGCCGCCGCAGCAGCCGTCGTACGGCTATCCCCAGGCACCGCAGCCGCCGCAGCAACCCGGTTACGGCTACCCGCAGCAGCCGCATCCCTCGCACCCGTACCCGCCGAATGTTCCGATGGCGGTGAGCAACAACCACGCCACGACTTCGGTGGTGCTCGGTTTCATCGCGATCCTGCTGTCCTGCGTCTACGGCGGCGTGGTGGGCCTGGTGGGCGTGGGCCTCGGCGTCTCGGGGCTGAACCAGTCGGCGCAGCTGGGCGGTACGGGCCGGACCGCCGCGATCGGCGGCATCGTGCTGGGCGCGCTGTCCGTGCTGCTCACGATCGGGTTCATCGTCCTCCAGTCCAGGTCATGAACCCCGCGACTCCCGGGCCGGCCGTGCCGGTGACGTCCCGTCCGTCGGCGCTGTCCGGCGGCGTGCTGACGGCCCGTTGGCGGCGGTCGGCCGGGACGGTGCCGGGCGTGGTGCTGCGAGTGCTGGTGCGGCTGGCCGCGGCGGCCGGGGCGGCGCTCGCGGTGGCGGCGGTGCACGACGCCCACGACCCGGGCGTGCTCTGCCCGTTGCGGGCGACGACCGGCGTGCCGTGCCCGTTCTGCGGCAGCACCACGGTGTTCATCGAGGCCGGCCACGCGCACTGGGGGGCCGCGCTGGCGGCGAACCCGGTGACGGTGGTGGCGGTGGCGGCGCTGCTGTTCGCGCCGCTGGGCCCGGGCCGCTGGTGGCGCCGGCTGTCGTACGGCCGCCGGAACCTGCTGCTCGGCGCGGCCGCGATGGCCGCCTGGGCCTGGGAGTTGGCCCGCTTCGGCTTTCTCGCGCTCTGAACGGAGGGTCCGAGGTTGACTGTTGATCCCCTCTTCGTCGGACTCGTCCGCTACTCTCCGACGCGGTCGGCGTGTCCCCTGCCCACCCGTCCCCAGGATTTTTTCGTTCCGTCCACGCTCCTTCCTGCCCGGAGGCATCGATGAGCTACCCGCCCGACCCCAACAACCCCTACGGCCAGCAGCAGCAGCAGCCGGGTTACGGCTACCCGCAGCAGCCGCCGCAGCAGCCCGGCTACGGCTACCCGCAGGGCCAGGTCCCGCCGCAGCAGGCCTACGGCTACGGCTACCCGCAGGCGCCCGGCACGATCCAGGCCAACAACGGCTACATCAACATCGCCAACATCGGCATGGTGCGCGTCGCCACCATGGGCCAGCGTTTCGCGGCCCGCCTGCTGGACGGCCTGATCACCTCGGTGGTCCTCGGTATCGCTATGGCCCTGGGCCTGGCCGGTGCGATCGGCATGGCGGACAAGGTCAAGGACTGCTCGGGTTACACCTACGGCACCGCGTCGTACCAGGACTGCGTGAACGAGCAGGCCCAGGCGTCCGCCGGCTTCCTCGCCGCGATCTTCTCCTTCATGGCCGTGGTCGCCGTTTTCAACCTGCTCTACGAGTGGCTGATGGTCGGTCTGATGGGCGCCACCCTGGGCAAGATGGCCCTGGGCCTGCGCGTGGTCAAGGAGAACACCGGCCAGAACCCGGGCGTGGGCGGCGGTTTCGTCCGCTTCGTCATCCCGCAGGTCGGCGCCTTCCTGTGCGGCATCGGCCAGCTGCTGGTCTTCCTGTCGCCGTTCTTCGACAACTCCGGCAAGCTGCAGGGCTGGCACGACCGTGCCGCCGGCACCGTGGTGATCAAGAAGTAACGCTCACCGGCAACGCCCGAGGGCCCCGCACTCCGGAGACGGAGTGCGGGGCCCTCGGTGTTCGGGACCGGCCGGTCAGTGGAAGAAGTGCCGGGTCCCGGAGAAGTACATGGTCACGCCGGCCTTCTCGGCGGCGGCGATGACCTCTTCGTCGCGGATCGAACCGCCGGGCTGGACCACGGCCTTGACGCCCGCGGCCAGCAGGATCTCCAGGCCGTCGGCGAACGGGAAGAACGCGTCGGAGGCGGCGTAGGAGCCGACCGACCGCTCGCCGGCCCGGGTGACGGCCAGCTTGCAGGAGTCGACCCGGTTGACCTGGCCCATGCCGACGCCGACCGAGGCGCCGTCCTTGGCGAGCAGGATCGCGTTGGACTTGACGGCCCGGCAGGCCCGCCAGGCGAAGGCGAGTTCGGCCAGCTCGTCGGCGGACAGCGCCTCGCCGGTGGCGAGCGTCCAGGTCGACGGGTCGTCGCCCTCGGCGTCGACGCGGTCGACCTGCTGGAGCAGCAGGCCGCCGGAGATGCGGCGCGACTCCAGCGCGTCGGCGGGGGCCTCGGGGGCGCGCAGCACCCGGAGGTTCTTCTTCTTGGCCAGCACCTCGAGGGCACCGTCCTCGTAGCCGGGGGCGACGACGACCTCGGTGAAGATCGGGGCGATCTGCTCGGCCAGCTCGACGGTGACCGGGCGGTTGACGGCGATCACGCCGCCGTACGCGGAGACCGGGTCGCAGGCGTGCGCCTTGCGGTGCGCCTCGGCGACGTCCGCGCCGGTGCCGATGCCGCACGGGTTGGCGTGCTTGATGATCGCGACGGCCGGGCCCGCGTGGTCGTAGGCGGCGCGGCGGGCGGCGTCGGTGTCCACGTAGTTGTTGTAGGACATCTCCTTGCCCTGCAGCTGCTCGGCGCCCGCCAGGCCGCCGGTGCCGTCGGTGTAGAGCGCGGCCTGCTGGTGCGGGTTCTCGCCGTAGCGCAGGACGTTGCCGAGCTCCCAGGTGTCACCGAGGAAGGTCGGGAACGCGGCCTCGGACTCGGTGTAGCCCGACTCCTCGAACCAGCTCGCCACGGCGACGTCGTACGCGGCGGTGTGCGCGAACGCGGCACCGGCCAGGCGCTTGCGGGTCAGCAGGTCGAAGCCGCCGCCCTGGACGGCCGTCAGCACGTCCGCGTAGCGGGCCGGGTCGACCACGACGGCCACCGAGGGGTGGTTCTTGGCGGCGGCGCGGACCATCGACGGGCCGCCGATGTCGATCTGCTCGACGCACTCGTCGGGGGTGGCGCCCGAGGCGACGGTGGCGGTGAACGGGTACAGGTTCACCACGACCAGGTCGAACGGCTCGACGCCGAGCTCGGCGAGCTGCGCGCGGTGCGACTCCAGGCGCAGGTCGGCGAGGACGCCGGCGTGCACCCGCGGGTGCAGGGTCTTGACCCGGCCGTCCAGGCACTCGGGGAAGCCGGTCAGCTCGGAGACCTCGGTGACCGGGACGCCCGCGGCGGCGATCCGCCCGGCGGTGGACCCGGTGGAGACGATGGCGACACCGGCGGCGTGCAGGCCCTGGGCGAGCTCCTCCAGACCGGTCTTGTCGTACACGCTGATCAGCGCGCGGCGGATCGGGCGTACGTTCTCGGAGACGGGGGCGTTGGCGGAGGAAGCGGCGCTCATGCCGGGATCCATACCTTTCGGTCCTCGATGCGGTGTCCTTCGCGGGCCAGCCGGCCCACGACCTCGACGAGCAGCTTGCGCTCGACAGTCTTGATGCGCTCGTGCAGCGCCTCACCGCCGTCGGCGTGGTCGGTGTCCTCGACCTCCACCACGCCCTGGGCGATGATCGGCCCGGTGTCCACGCCGGCGTCCACCAGGTGCACGGTGCAGCCGGTGACCTTCACGCCGTACGCCAGCGCGTCGCGAACGCCGTGGGCGCCGGGGAAGGCGGGCAGCAGCGCGGGGTGGGTGTTGACGGTGCGTCCGGCGAAGGCAGCGAGGAACGCGGGGCCGACGATCTTCATGAACCCGGCGCTGATCACCAGGTCGGGTTCGTACGACGCGACGGCGGCGGCCAGCGCGGCGTCCCAGCCGGCCCGGTCGGCGTGGTCCTTGACCCGCTCGACGAACACCGGGATACCGGCCTTCTCCGCACGCTCGATCCCGACGATGTCGTACCGGTCGGCGCCCACGGCAACGATCTCCGCCCCGTACGCGGGGTCGGCGGCGGCGTCGATCAGCGCCTGGAGGTTGGTGCCGGAGCCGGAGACCAGGGCCACCAGCCGGGCCGGTCCAGGGGTGCGGGGCGGGAACACTTGGGCGTCAGCGGCAGCCACGGCGCGAGTCTCCGAAGGTCGGTGTCGCCCGCTGGTACGTCCACCGTCGGTGGGGCGACTACGGGCGGCGGCAGGTCGGGAGCCGTCGACGGGCGCGGGCGGCCGCGGCGCTGCGGGGCCCGGGGAACCGTCGGGAGCTGCCGACCGTCACCACGATAACGGCTGGTGGGAGGCCACTCGTAACCACCCCGCAACGCTACGCGCGTAGTTGAGACGGGGATCTCCCGGCCGCCCGGCAGCGGTCTGGCGGGGTGCCGTACAGCCGCCGACCGGTTGGGGGATCATTGACGGACCGCCCACTCCCCCACCGCCGGGCGGACAAACCGACGAGCAGAAACGGCCGACACCATGAGCAGCGGCGAGGACAGCGGCGAGCGCAACCCCTTCGCGCCCCCTCCGCCCGGCGCCCCGGACCAGCCCTGGCGTCCCCGCGTCCCGCAACGGCCCGAGTCCGGCGACCGGACGGACGGACAGCCGGACAGCGAGCGCCCGCAGCCGCCGCAGTGGGGCCCGCGCCCCGAACCCGGCCCGCAGGGGCCCCGCCTCGACCTGTCCGACCCGGCACACCGCGCCGCCCGCAACGCCCTGCTGTCCGGCTTCGCCGCGCTGCTGTCGGTGCTGTTCGGCCAGTACTGGATCGGTTTCCCGCTCTCCCTGCTCGCCGTCTGGTACGCCGTCACCGTGCTGCGTGCGCCCGCCGAGCCGGTCACCGACCCGTTCGCGCCGCGCCCGGTCCGCCCGCAGGTCCCGGCGGCGCTCAGCGCGCTGCTCACCGGCGGTCTGGCGCTGGTGATGTCGCTGTCGACGTTCACCATGCAGTTCGCGTACCACGACTACCTGGACTGCGTGAACTCCGCGATCACCAAGGAGGGCGTGCACAGCTGCGGCAACGACGTCCCCACCTGGGTGACCACGATCTACGAGGGCCCGGCGGAGTGACCTGCCCTCAGGCCTCGTCGACGGCCGGACAGGAGTCGGCGGCCGGGGAGACGAAGCCCGACTCGTAGGCGGCGATCACCGCCTGGGTGCGGTCGCGCGCGCCGAGCTTGCCGAGCAGGCTGCTGACGTGCGTCTTGACGGTCTGCACGCCCAGGTGCAGCCGCTCGCCGATCTCCGCGTTGGACAGGCCGCGCGCCATCAGCCGCAGCACCTGCCCCTCCCGCTCGGTCAGGCCGGCCCGGGCCACCGCCCCGCCGTCCGCCGCCCGCTCGGCCCGGGCCGCGGCGAGGCGGCGGATCGACGCCGGGAACAGCAGCGACTCGCCGGCCGCGACCAGCCGCACCGCCTGGACGATCTCCGCCGGGCGGGAACGCTTGAGCAGGAAGCCGTCCGCGCCGGCCCGCAGCGCCTCGTACACGTAGTCGTCGGCCTCGAAGGTGGTGACCACCAGGATCTTCGGCGGCCGGTCGGCGGCGCGCAGGATCGCCCGGGTCGCGGCCAGCCCGTCCAGGCCGGGCATCCGGACGTCCATCAGCACCACGTCGGGGCGCAGCGAGCGGACCAGGCCGAGGGCCTGGGCGCCGTCCTCGGCCTCACCGACGACGGAGATGCCGTCCTGGGCGTCCAGGACGGCGCGCAGGCCGGCCCGGATCAGCTCCTCGTCGTCGACCAGCAGCACCTCGATCACCGTCACCGGCCCAACCGTAGCGGCAGCCGCACCCGCAGCACCCAGTCCGTTCCGTCCGGGCCGGCCTCGCAGTCGCCACCGAGCAGCACCGCGCGTTCGCGCACGCCGCGCAGGCCCTTGCCGCCGCCCCGGCGCGGACTGCCCTTGCCGGTCAGGGTGTTGCGGCAGGACAGTTCCAGCGCGCCGGCCGCGGTCAGCGCCCTGATCCGGACCGGTGCGCCCGGCGCGTGCCGCAGCGCGTTGGTGATGCCCTCCTGGACGATCCGGTAGGCCTCGCGGGACAGCACGCCCGGCAACCCGTCGGCGCGGACGTCCAGTTCGGCGTCGACGGGGCTGCCGGCGGCGCGGGCGGCGGCGAACAGCTCCTCGGCCCGGTCCAGGCCGGGCTGTTCGGTGGCGGCCGCCTCGGGGGCCTCGCGCAGCAGCACCAGCATCCGCTCCAGGTCGTCCAGCGCGCGGCGGCCGGTGGTCTCGATCGCCTCCAGCGCCCGCTCCCGGAACGCCGGATCGGCGACCTCCCGGGCCGCGCCCGCCTGGAGGACCGTCACGGTCAGCGCGTGCCCGATCGAGTCGTGCAGCTCCCGGGCCAGCCGGTTGCGCTCCAGCAGCCGCTCCGCGCGCAGCTCCGCCGCGGCCAGCCGCTCCGCCGCCGACGGCCCCAACAGCCTTACGGCCAAGGCGAGTTGGAGCCGTCCGGCGAGCACCACCAGCCACAGCAGCGCGCACAGCAGCGGCACCGCGAGCACCGGCCACCGCGCGGCCGCTTCGAACGCCGCGGCCGACACGGCGCCCGCCGCCATGCCGAGCGCCACCCGGGCGACCAGCCAGAGCGCCGTCCGCCCGCGGTCCGCCCAACTCGCCGACGGGGCGACGCCGATCGACTCCTCGCGGGCCGGCACCAGCAGCAGCCGCGCCTGCACGCCCTCCGCCCGACGCACCGCCGGCACCAGCGCGACCAGGCACAGCAGCGGCACGTCGACCGCACCGCTCAGCAGCAGCGCCCGCCCGGTCGAGACGCCCTCCGTCCCCGGGTAGACCAGCAGCACCATCCCGGCGAACACCGTGCCGACCAGCAGGTGCAGCCAGCGGGCCCAGGTCGCGGGCAGCAGCAGCGGGGCGAACAGAGCGGGCATCGCGCCATCCTCCCTCCCGAGAGGGAGACGAACCACTCCCGGGCGGGATCTGCCGCCTCCCGCCCGCCGATTGACTGAGGGTCATACCGAGCGGGAGGAGCGCAGCCGTGATCGAGATTCGCGACCTGACCAAGACGTACGGGGAGCGCCGGGCCGTGGACGGCCTCAGCTTCCGAGTGGAGGCGGGCCGGGTCACCGGCTTCCTCGGGCCGAACGGCGCGGGCAAGTCCACCACCCTGCGGACGGTGCTCGGCCTGGACCGGCCGACCTCCGGCACGGCCCTGGTCGACGGCCGCCCCTACGAGCGCCTCGCCGAACCGCTGCGCCGGGTCGGCGCCCTGCTGGACGCCCAGGCCGTACACGGCGGCCGCACCGCCACCGGCCACCTGCGCTGGATCGCCGCCACGCACGCCCTGCCCACCCGCCGGATCGACGAAGTACTCGCCCTGGTCGGCCTCACCGACGCCGCCGGACGCCGGATCCGCACCTTCTCGCTCGGCATGCGCCAGCGCCTGGGCATCGCGGCCGCCCTGCTCGGCGACCCCGCCGCGCTGCTGCTGGACGAACCGGTCAACGGCCTGGACGCGGAAGGCATCCGGTGGATCCGGACACTGCTGCGCCGGCTCGCCGACGAAGGCCGCGCGGTACTGGTCTCCTCGCACCTGATGGCGGAGATGGCGCAGACCGCCGACCACCTGGTGGTGATCGGCCGGGGCCGGCTGCTGGCCGACACCTCCACCAGCGCGTTCCTCGCCGAACACGGCCGCCGCCGGGTCCGGGTCCGGGCCGTCGACCCCGCCGCCCTGGCCGCCCTGCTCGCCGACGCCCACCCCGCGGCGGTGCCGCTCGGCGACGGCGCCTACGACGTACCGGACGCCGACCCGGGCGAACTGGGCACGCTGGCCGCGTCCCACCGGGTGGTGCTGATCGAACTGTCCGTCACCCACGACTCCCTGGAGGAGGCCTTCATGCGGATGACCGCGGACGCCGTCGAGTACCGGGCGGTGGCGGCATGAGCACCTACCCGCTGCGCGCCGAATGGGCCAAGTTCACCACCCTGCGCTCACTGTGGACGACGCCGCTGCTGGCGGTCGCGCTGAGCGCCGGCATCACCGCCGCCGTCCAGTTCGCCTACGGCCGCACCGACACCTCGCTCACCGAGGACCCGATGGAGGGCCTGTTCTACGGGCTCAACTTCGGCCAGGTCGCCGTGGTCTGCCTGGGCATCCTGCTGGTCGGCCAGGAGTACGCCTCCGGCACCCTGACCACCTCACTGGCCGCCGTCCCCGACCGGGTGCGCTTCTACCGCGGCAAACTGCTGCTCGGCGCGGGCCTGGGCCTGGCCGTCGGCCTGCTCACCGTCGCGGGCCAACTCGCCGTCACCGCCGCCTCGGTGGGCCTCGACCTGTCCGCCCCCGGCAGCTGGCGGGCACTCGCGGCCGGGGTGCTCTACCACCCGCTGCTGCTGGTGCTGTGCCTGTCACTGACCACCGTGCTGCGCAACCAGACCGCCGCACTCGGCCTGCTCTCCCCCCTGGTGTTCCTCGGCACCACCGCACTGTCCGCCGTCCCCGGGATCCGCGAGGCCGCCCAGTTCCTCCCCGACCGGGCCGGCCTGTACGCCATGCGCCTGCAGGACGCGCCGGACATCCACTACGGCCACGGCGTCGGCCTGCTGCTGATGGCCGCATGGACGGCCGTCGCGGCGGCGGCGGGCCTGCGCACGCTGCGCCGCCGCGACGCGTGACTGCGCCCTTGCCTGCCCACCCACCCACCCGTGACCCCGCCGCCAAGGTGAGCCCCGAGCGGTCCGCTGCGCGGGGCTGGGGCAGAAGCCCGGCCGACACCCGCTGCGCGGGGCTGAGGCGAAAGCCCAGCCGCTGCACGGGGCTGGGGGCTGAGGCGGAAGCCCGGCCGCTGCACGGGGCTGGGGCCGAAACCCGGCCGAAACCGCTGCGCGGGGCTCGCGTGAAGGCCCGCGCAGCGGGTTGGCGTGCGTGCACTTCGGCGGCGGGGTCACGGGTGGGCGGGCGTCCCGCTGCGCGGGGCTCGTGTGAAGGCCCGCGCAGCGGGTTGGCGTGCGTGCACTTCGGCGGCGGGGTCACGGGCGGGCGGGCGGGCGTCGCGCTACGCGGCAAGGCGGCACACCAGCCCGTACACGCCTACCCGCACGCGCACCGCCGAGCCCCGCGCAGCGAACCGCCCCGAGTCCACTCACCCATCTCCCACCCCAGCCCCGCGCAGCGGAATGCCCCGGGTCCACTTCGGCGGCGGGGTCACGGGCGGGCGGGCGGGCGGGCAGGCGCCACCGCGCTACGCGGCAAGGCGGCAGACCAGCCGGTACGCCCCGACCCGCACGCGCACCGTCGGGCCCGCCCCGTCGCGGGTGTGCCACCAGCGGGCGAGCAGCGCGCCCGGCACCGCCAGGGCCAGCAGCCAGGCGCTCTGTGCGAGGCCGAACTGCCAGGGCACCGGTCCGAGTTCGGCCATCCGCCGGGTGCCGAGCGCGCCTCCGCAGGACCAGCCGGCCAGCACGCCGAGCGGGGCGGCGGCCAGCGCGGTGGCGGCGGCGACAGTGGCGGTCTGCAATGCACTCCAACGAGTGGCGGCGCGACCCAGCAGCAGCGCGGCGACGACCGCGGCGGCGGTGGGTGCCGCGCAGGCCAGCAGGTGCCAGTCGGGGCCGCGCCGGTCGGGCAGCACGGCGAGCAGCGGGAAGTCGGGGACGGCGCCGAGCCGGGTGCCCAGCGGCCCGGCGTGGCTGCCCGCGCCGACCGCGAAGCCCGGGCCTAGCGCGTAACCCGCTGCCCAGAGCAGCGCGTTGGGCACCAGTGCCACGCAGGCCAGCAGCATGCCGAGCCATCCGGCGGCGCCGCCGCCGAGCCGCTGCGCGCTCTGTCCGGCCGAGCCGAGCAGCAGCGCCGCCCCGAACACCGCCCCGCCGCCGGCCAGCAGCGCGCCCGCCCACACGCCCAGCGCCCGCAGGGCCGCCGGCTCGGCTCCGTCCGGCGGCCACAGCGCGGCGGGCAGCGGCAGCCGCCGCAGCTGCCCGGGCCGGCCGAGTCCGGTCCACAGCCCGTAGCCGAGCGCACCGGCCGTCAGCCCCGCGACCGCCAGCAGGTCCAGGATTCCCCGGGAGCACAGTGCGGCCTCCGGGTCGGCGCACTGCGCGACGGCGCCGGCCGCGACCAGCTGGTACCCGGCGTACATCGCCAACGGGGAGCGCCAGCGGACGAACCCGCGCCCCCGGGAGCGCCGGGCCACCCGGCGTCCGGCCCGCACCACCAGCACGGTGATGACCGCCGTGAGCAGCAGCGGGGTGACCGTCACCGGCGCGGCCTCCGGCCCCCGGGCGAGCGGCGCGCCGTGGCCGAGCAGCCAGAGCCCGAACGCCGTCCTGGCCGCGCCCTGCGCCGTGTCGTCGCCGTACGGGGCCAGCACCCACAGGCCGAACACCGGTAACGCGACCACGGACAGGGTGAGCAGCGCGGTGCGTACTCCGGCGAGCAGATCGGCGAGGGAGGAACGACTGTCGAGTTCGCTCGGCAGGCCGAGAATCGGACGGCCCATCAGCTGCGTCATGGGCCACATGCTGCCAAGACCGCGCGTTACGGGGTGTCAACGCGCAAACCTTCGCCGTGTCCCGGATTATCAGTACATGTGCCTATCGCCGGGACGAATTCGCAGCGGAGGATTGCGGTGACTTCACCTTCGACCGCCGGGCCCGGGCGCACCACCGGAGGCTCCCCCCGCACCCGCGACCTGATGCGCAGCCTCTCCCCGCGGGAGGCCCAGGCGCTGACCCGATTCGCCGCCGGCGACGACCTGCGCACCATGGCCCGCAACCTCGGCGTCGCCCCCGGCACCGCCCGCGCCCACCTCAACCGCGCCACCCGCAAACTCGGCGCCCGCACTCCCGAGGAAGCCGCCGCCCTCGCCACCGCCCCGGCCCCGTCGGGACGCGAGAGTGCCGCCCCGGCAGCAACGGCGAACGCAGCGGAAGGAACCCCTGCTACCCCGGCTCCCGGACCGACCACGCCCGCCCCGTCCGCCCCGGCCTCACTGACGTCAGGCCGCGTCCGCCGCCCGAAGCGCAAGCCCGCCAAGGCCCCCCGGGCGGCAACACCGGGCACCGCCCCGGCCCCTGACTCCCCCGCACCGGCACCCGCACCGGCACCCGCCCCCGTCCGCCCGCCGAAGCACAAGCCCATCAGCCCCGAAGCCCCCCACGCCCACCACGCCCCGTCCGCCGAGCCCGAGGCCCCCTCCGGGTTCGCCGACTTCGCCGCCCTGGTGCACACCCGCCTGGTGCAGCAGACCTTCCTGCTGACCGGCCACCGGCACCGCGCCGTGCACTGCGTGCACCTCGCGCTGGGGGCGGCCGGGCGGCGCTGGGCGGAGGTGTCGTCGGCGGCGGACCCGGAGGGGTGGGTGCGGTCGGCGGCGTTCGACCTGGCGCTGTCGCCGTGGCACCGGGGCGGCCCGCGCCGGGCCAGGGTGCTGCGGCGGGCGGCGCGGCGCCGGATCAAGGTCGCCGAGCCGGTCGTTCCGGAGCCGCCGACCCGGCTGACGCCCCGGGACCGGGCGCTGCTGAAGGCGTTGCAGCGGCTGTCCCGGCCGCGCCGCCGGGCGCTGGTGCTGCACGACACGCTGGGGCTGTCGGTGGAGCAGCTGTCGGTGGAGGCGGAGTCGAGTACGGCGGCGGCCGAGGCCCGGGTGCGTTCGGCGCGCGCGTCGCTGGCCCGGGACGTCCCGGCGCTGGTCGGCGACCCGGCCGACCCGGAGTTCGCGGAGCGGCTGGGCGAGCTGCTGCACCGGGCTGCGGTGCACGGCTGCCCGGGCCCCTGGCTGCCGCCACCGGCCCTGCTGGTGGCCGACAGCCGCCTGCACACGGGCCTGCTGACTGGCGCGGCGGCCACCCTGACGGTGGCGGTGGGCGCGGCCGTGGCGGCCACCCTGCTGGGGGTCGGCCCGGCCGATCTGCTGCGTCCGGGCCAGCCGGCGGCGACGGCCTGCACGGCGGCGGGTTCGGGCAGCGCGGGTCCGGCGGCGGGGGCCGGCGCGCCGGGCCTGCGGACGCCGTGGTGCGGTCCGACGCCGGGGGTGCCGGCCCGGTTGGTCGGCCCGCCGGCCCGGGAGCTGCCGTCGGTGGAGCCGTCCGACGGCGACGACGAGGACGACGGTACGAACAGCATCGACGCGCTGCCGCCGGGTCCGTTCCGGGCGCCCCGCCGCCCGCTGCTCCCGCCGCCGGCGCACCACCGGATGCCGCCGCCGCTGGCCGGCACGTGCGTGCCGTTGGCGCACTGCCGGCCGCACGGGTCCTGACCGGGTCCCACCACCCACGACAGCGCCCGGACGCCGAAGGCGCCGCCCACCCCGGGGGTGGACGGCGCCTTCGTGCCGAAGCGGCGTTGCCTTACTTGGCGGCGGCGATCAGCTCGCGGGCCAGGCGGGCGGTCTCGGACGGCGTCTTGCCGACCTTGACGCCGGCGGCCTCGAGGGCCTCCTTCTTCGCCTGGGCGGTGCCGGAGGAGCCGGAGACGATGGCGCCGGCGTGGCCCATGGTCTTGCCCTCGGGCGCGGTGAAGCCCGCGACGTAGCCGACGACCGGCTTGGTGACGTGCTCGGCGATGTAGGCCGCGGCACGCTCCTCGGCGTCGCCGCCGATCTCGCCGATCATGACGATCAGCTCGGTCTCCGGGTCCTCCTGGAACGCCTTGAGGGCGTCGATGTGGGTGGTGCCGATGACCGGGTCACCGCCGATGCCCACGGCGGAGGAGAAGCCGAGGTCGCGCAGCTCGTACATGAGCTGGTAGGTCAGGGTGCCGGACTTCGACACCAGACCGATCTTGCCGGCGCCGGTGATGTTGGCCGGGATGATGCCCGCGTTGGACTGTCCGGGGCTGATCAGGCCGGGGCAGTTCGGGCCGATGATGCGGGTCTTGTTGCCCTTGGCACCGGCGTGGGCCCAGAACGCGGCGGTGTCGTGCACCGGCACGCCCTCGGTGATGACCACGGCCAGGCCGATCTCGGCGTCGATCGCCTCGACGACGGCGGACTTGGTGAACGCCGGCGGGACGAAGATGACGGTGACGTCGGCACCGGTCTTCTCCATCGCCTCGACCACGGTGCCGAACACCGGGACCTCGGTGCCGTCCACGTCAACGGTGGTGCCGGCCTTGCGCGGGTTCACGCCGCCGACGATCTGGGTGCCGGAGGCGAGCATGCGGCGGGTGTGCTTCATGCCCTCGGAGCCGGTCATGCCCTGGACGATGACCTTGCTGTCCTTGGTAAGGAAGATAGCCATGGTGTTAAGTCCCCTTCCTTACTTGTTGGCCAGCTCGGCGGCGCGGTCAGCGGCGCCGTCCATGGTGTCCACCTGCTGCACCAGCGGGTGGTTGGCGTCGGTCAGGATCTGACGACCCAGCTCCGCGTTGTTGCCGTCCAGGCGGACGACCAGCGGCTTGGTGACGGCCTCGCCCTTGCTCTCGAGGAGCGCGAGGGCCTGCACGATGCCGTTGGCGACCGCGTCGCACGCGGTGATGCCACCGAAGACGTTGACGAAGACCGACTTGACGTCGGTGTCGCCCAGGATGATCTCCAGGCCGTTCGCCATCACCTCGGCGGACGCGCCGCCGCCGATGTCGAGGAAGTTGGCCGGCTTCACGCCGCCGTGGTTCTCACCGGCGTACGCGACGACGTCCAGGGTGCTCATGACGAGGCCCGCGCCGTTGCCGATGATGCCGACCTGGCCGTCGAGCTTGACGTAGTTCAGGCCCTTCGCCTTGGCCGCGGCCTCCAGCGGGTTGGCGGCGGCCTTGTCCTCGAGCGCCTCGTGCTCCGGCTGGCGGAACTCGGCGTTCTCGTCGAGGGAGACCTTGCCGTCCAGGGCGATGATCTTGCCGTCGCCGGACTTGATCAGCGGGTTGACCTCGACCAGGAGGGCGTCCTCCTTGACGAAGACGACCCAGAGCTTCTGCAGGACGTCGGCGACCTGGTCGGCGATCTCGGCCGGGAACTTCGCGGCAGCGACGATCTCGGCGGCCTTCTCCGCGGTCACGCCCTCGTTGGCGTCCACCGGGATCTTGGCGAGCGCGTCGGGGTTCTCCTCGGCGACGACCTCGATCTCCACGCCGCCCTCGACGCTGGCCATGGCCAGGAAGGTGCGGTTGGTGCGGTCGAGCAGGAAGGAGACGTAGTACTCCTCCTTGATGTCCGCGGTCTGCGCCAGCATCACCTTGTGGACGGTGTGGCCCTTGATGTCCATACCGAGGATCGCCTCGGCCTTGGCCACGGCGTCCTGCGGGTCGGACGCGAGCTTCACGCCACCGGCCTTGCCTCGGCCACCCACCTTCACCTGAGCCTTGACGACGGCTCGGCCGCCGAAGCGCTCCGCGATGGCGGCAGCGTCTGCGGCGGTCTCGATGACATCGCCGTCAAGCACGGGTACACCGTGCTTGGCGAAGAGGTCCCTCGCCTGGTACTCGAACAGGTCCACGTGTTTGTCCTTGTTCGTGGTCGCGGAATGTGTCTCTACGAGCGTGCCACGGCAGGATCTTCGCTGCGGGTCGTCGGCGCTGAGCGGGTACGCAGATGTACGGCCTTGCGGCCCACCCAGTTGCCGGGCGCATCGTGGATCTACACGCGCGTCACGTCCGCATGGCAGGTTATCCCCGGACGGCGGGCATGTTTCGCCCGGGACCTGCTCGACCTTCGTGAGAACCGTCACAGCCGGCCCGGCCCGGCGTGTCCCGGGCCACCGGCGCACGACGGTCCGCCGCACCACAGGATCACCCGCACGGGTGGCGTCGGCCGCTACTGCCGGTCCGGCACCGGCAGCGGGCGCTTCTCGATCGCGGCCGCCATGATGTCCGGAAACGCGTCCGGAGTGCAGGCGAACGCCGGGGCCCCCAGCGCCGCCAGCGCCTGCGCGTGCGCGTGGTCATAGGCCGGCGCCCCCTCGTCGGACAGCGCCAGCAGCGCGATGAACTGCACCCCCGACGCCTTCATCGACGCCACCCGCTTCAGCATCTCGTCCCGGATGCCGCCCTCGTACAGGTCGCTGATCAGCACCACGATGGTCTCGGACGGACGGGTGATCTTCGACTGGCAGTACGCCAGCGCCCGGTTGATGTCGGTGCCGCCGCCCAGCTGCGTCGCGAACAGCACGTCCACCGGATCGCTCAGCTGCTCCGTCAGGTCCACCACCGAGGTGTCGAACACCACCAGCCGGGTGTCCAGGCTGTGCATCGACGCCAGCACCGCGCCGAACACCGCCGAGTGCACCACCGACGGCGCCATCGACCCGGACTGGTCGATGCACAGGATCACGTCCTTCTTCACCGCCCGCTGCGCCCGCGCGTAACCGACCAACCGCTCCGGCACCACCGTGCGGTACTCCGGCAGGTACTTCGACAGATTCGCCCGGATGGTCCGGTCCCAGTCGATGTCCCGGTGCTTGGGACGGTTCACCTTCGCGCTGCGGTCCAGCGCCCCGCCCAGCGTGGAACGGGTCTTGTCGGCCAGCCGGCGCTCCAGCTCCGCGACCACCTTCCCGACCACCATCCGCGCGGTCTCCCGGGTGGTCTCCGGCAGCGCGTGCTTCAGCGACAGCAGCGTCCCCACCAGGTGCACGTCCGGCTCCACCGCGGCCAGCATCTCCGGCTCCAGCAGCAGCCGGTCCAGCCCCAGCCGGGAGATCGCGTCCTGCTGCATCAGCTGCACCACGCTGGTCGGGAAGTACTCCCGGATGTCCCCCAGCCACCGCGCCACCTGCGGCGCGGACCCCCCGAGCCCCGCCGACCGCTTCCCGTCCTCCCGGTACAGCGCCCCCAGCGCCCCATCCATCGCCGCGTCCCGCCGCGAAAGCCGCACCCCGGTCCCGTCCCCGTCGGCCCCCAGCACGAGCCGCCACCGACGCATCCGCTCATCGTCCTGACGGACAGTCACTTTGAATCACTCCTTAACCCCCACGCCCCGTCAGGGGCGCGGGGAACTGCGCGAAGCGGAAGGAACAGGGGGAGGGATCAGGGCAGCAGAACAGTGCACCTGCATCTCGCGCCCCGACAGGGGCGCGGGGAACTGCGCGAAGCGGAAGAAACAGCCGGAAAGATCGGGGCAGCGCAGCAAGTGCGCCCTGCGGGCCGCCCACGCGGTGGGAACAACACCGATCCTGCCGCCCGCCTACGACAATCCCCCCACGCCCCGTCAGGGGCGCGGGGAACTGCGCGAAGCGGAAGAAACAACGGGAAAGATCGGGGCAGCGCAGCAAGTACGCCCTGCGGGCCGCCCACGCGGCGGGGCACCATGCGCGGTACAACACCGACTGCGGGTCGCCCACGGCATGTCACCCGGTCCGACGGTCCAGCTGGCGTGGGATTCGCGGCTGCGGCAGACCGAGCAGCAGCGCCAGCACGGACGTCGTCGCGTCCGCGCGCTCCGCGTCCAGTTCGACGTCCGGGCCGCTGTCCACCACGGAAGTGTTCAGTGGTCCGGCGGCGACCCGGGAGCCGATGGTGTGGCGGACGCCCGTCTCCAGGGAGGAGAAGGTGCGGCGCAGTACCGGCAGCAGGTCGGTGAAGGTGTCGGCGGGGACGCCGCACAGCCAGGTGTCGAGCAGGCCGAGCAGCGCCGGGTCGTGGAGGAGCAGCGCGCCGCCGCCGGAGACCAGGCCTTCGACCCAGCCGGCGGCGTCCAGTGGGCCGGAGGCGACGGAGAGGACCAGGCCGAGGCGTCGGCCGGCTTCCTCGGTGTCGATCCGGCCGTCGTCCAGCAGGAGTCGGACGGCGCGGCCGCGGAGCAGGCCGGGGACGCCGGTGGCGGGGCCGCCGTGCGGTTCGCGGGCGGCGATCGCGGTGAGGGTGCCGGCCCACTGTTCGCCGACCTCGGTGGAGGAAAGCAGCGCGATCGCCTGGTGGACGGCGTCGAGTTCGGTGCGACGAGCACTCGCGCCGTCCGCGTCGAGTCCGGTGCAGGCGGCGGGCAGGGCGACGCAGAGGCGTTCGGCGAGGCCGAGGGCGACGGCGGTGAGGGCGCTGGTGTCGGTGGCCCGGACGTCGCCGTAGCGCAGGGTGCGGACCAGGGCGGGCAGCGCGGTGGCGAGGTGTCCGGCGTCGGTGTCGAGCGCGGCACGGTCGGCGAGCCGTCGCATCACCTCGGGCAGTGCGTCGGGCAGCGCGGCGAGCAGGCAGTGTTCGGCGAGTTCGGTGAGCGCGGTGAGTTCGGCGGTGGCGGCCTCGGCGACGGCCTTGCCGGTGGCGGCGCCCTGCACGGTGGTGCCCCACTGGCCGGCTTCGACCAGGCGGACGGAGAACTCGGGTTCCCAGGCGAGCTGCCAGGTCTCCCGGAAGGTGCCGGTGGACTGCACGCTGTCGCGGACCGGCCGGCCCCAGTGCAGGCCGAGCAGTCGCAGCCGGTGCAGCAGTCGGGAGCGTTCCGCGTCGAGGTCCTTGCGCAGGTCGAGGACGAGTTCACGGGTCGTCGCCTCGGGCTTGAGCCGCAGGGTGCGCTGAAGGTGGGTCAGGTCGCGCTGCAGTGGCACCGCGGGCGCGCCGTCGGGGACTTCGCCGAGTGCGTCGCCGACCACCAGCTTGTCGTGGACCAGCGCGAGGGCGAGGTCGGAGCCGTCGCACATGACGGCGCGCACCGCGTCCAGGGTCTCGGTGAGGCCGGGCAGCGGGCGGCCGCGCATCGCGGCGAGGGTGTCGGCGAGCCGGATCGCCTCAATGACGTGCGCGGAGGAGACCGGGTGGTCCTCGGCGCGCAGCAGTTCGGCGACCTTGGTCATCCAGCGGGCGAGCGGCTGCTCGGGCGTGGTGTACAGATGCTGGTACCAGCCGGGCGAGTCGATGCCGGCGCCGTAGCCGGTGTGCTGGGACAGCCGGCGGTGGGTCCACGGCACCCAGGTGACTTCGGTCTTCAGCTTCTTTGGGAGTTCGGCGAGCAGCGCCCGGTCGTGCGCGACGGTCGGCATGACGGCCAGCGCGGGGACGTGCCAGGCGCCGCAGACCACCGCGATGGTGCGGTGCCCGGCCCGGCGGGCGGCCCGGATCTGCTGCCGCATGGCGGCCTCGCGGATCTCGTCGCGCCGCTCGACGGGGTGGTGCTCACGCAGCGCGGTCATCGCCTCGGCGACGGCCGCGAACGGTTCGAGCGCATCGTCGCCCGGGGTGCGGTGCTCGATCACGTCCTCCCACCAGGCCTCCGGGTCGGGATGCCCGGCGGCGGCGGCGAGTTCGGCGATCGGGTCGACGGGGACAGCGGCGGGGGCGGGCCCGGAAGTGCCCCCCGGCACTCCCGACCCCTCCTCCACTCCTTCTGACGCGCCGTCGGCCTCGTTTGTCGCATCCGGGTTCGATCCGCGCGGGCCGAGCGCGAGGCTCTGCCCGGCGGGCAGGTCGATGAAGCGGACCGGCACCCCGGCGTCAGCGGCGTACCGCAGCGCCACCCATTCGGGGGAGAACTCGGCGACCGGCCAGAACGCGGCCCGCGCCGGGTCGTCGCTGACGTGGGCGAGCAGGGCGACCGGCGGCACCATGTCCTTCTCGGCGGCCAGCCCGGTCAGTTCGTCGGCCTCCGGCGGGCCCTCGATCAGCACCGCGTCGGGCTGCAGGGCGGCCAGCGCGGCGGCGACCGCGCGGGCCGAGCCGGGGCCGTGGTGGCGCACCCCGAGCAGCGTCACCTGGGCACTCACGCGGAGACCTCCCGGGCGGCCCGGTAGAAGTCCTTCCAGCCGTCGCGGTCGCGGACCACGCCTTCCACGTACTCGCGCCACACCTGGCGGTCGGCGACCGGGTCGCGGACCACGGCGCCGACGATGCCGTCCGTGACGTCGCCGGCCCGCAGCACGCCGTCGCCGAAGTGGGTGGCCAGCGCGAGCCCGTTGGTGACCACCGAGATCGCCTCGGCGGTGGACAGCGTGCCGCTGGGGGTCTTCACCTTGGTGCGGCCATCGGCGGTCAGGCCGGCCCGCAGCTCGCGGAAGACGGTGACCACCCGGCGGATCTCCTCGGCGCCGCCCGGCAGTTCGGGCAGGTCGAGGGAGCGGCCGAGCTGGCCGACCCGGCGGGTGACGATCTCCACCTCCTCCTCGAGGGTGGCGGGCAGCGGCAGCACCACGGTGTTGAAGCGGCGGCGCAGTGCGGAGGAGAGCTCGTTGACGCCGCGGTCGCGGTCGTTGGCGGTGGCGATCACGTTGAAGCCGCGCACCGCCTGGACCTCGGTGCCGAGTTCGGGCACCGGCAGGGTCTTCTCGGACAGGATGGTGATCAGACTGTCCTGCACGTCGGCGGGGATGCGGGTGAGCTCCTCGACCCGGGCGATCTGCCCGTCCCGCATGGCGCGCATCAGCGGGGACGGCACCAGGGCGTCCTCGCTGGGCCCGTGGGCGAGCAGCTGCGCGTAGTTCCAGCCGTAGCGGACGGCCTCTTCGGGGGTGCCGGCGGTGCCCTGGACGAGCAGCGTGGAGTCGCCGGAGATCGCGGCGGCCAGGTGCTCGGACACCCAGGTCTTGGCGGTGCCGGGCACGCCGAGCAGCAGCAGCGCCCGGTCGGTGGCCAGCGTGGTGACGGCGACCTCGATCACCCGGCGCGGGCCGATGTACTTGGGCGTGATCACGGTGCCGTCGGCGAGCTCGCCGCCCAGCAGATAGGTGGCGACCGCCCACGGCGACAGCCGCCAGCGCTCCGGCCGGGCCCGGTCGTCGTGCCGGGCGAGGGCGGCCAGCTCCTCGGCGAACGCGTCCTCGGCGTGCTGCCGCAGGACCTCGCTGGTCGTCTCGGTGGTCATCGACTGCTCCGATCTCACGGGACGTCAGAACACTGCGCAGAAAGGGCGCGAAGAAGGAATGGCACGGCGCTGACCTGGGAGAACGAACTCCCGTTCGCCCCGTGCAACCACTACTTTGCCGTCTGCCACTGACAACCGGACCGGCTCCTGACGGCACGTCGGTCACGCCGTGGAAGAATCCGCGAATGCCGCACGACGCGAGGGACCGGACCATGGAACAGCTCTTCGCAACACTGACGCGGGCCCGGCGGGAGAACTTCGACCTCGCGGCGGTCGGCCTCCCCGCGGGCGCCCCTGCCGAGGAGCTGTCCGACGAGCTGCCGGCGGACCTGCGCCGGCTGCTGGCGCTGAGCGACGGGCCCCACTTCGGCGTGCGGGCCTCCCTGCACTCCGCCGGGCAGATCGGGTTCTTCCAGGGCCTGGAGGTGCTGGCCCTGGCCGCCGGGATCCCGGACGCCGGGCACTACCTGAACATCGGCTTCGTCAACGAGGCCCCGCTGCTGCTCGACACGGCGGACGGCAGCGTCTGGGCGGTCCGCGACGACGGCGGCCTCTGGTACCAGGGGTGCCGCCTGGAACGGATCGCCGACAGCCTCGAGGTGTTCGTGTCCGAGTGGGTGGCCGGGCCCCGCTTCCCCGAGCTGGTCGAGGCCGCCGTGGACGACCTCGAGTGGGACGACTGGTGGCGGCTGCTGCAAGCCGCGGGCCGCGCCACCGGCTGACTCAACTCCGCACTGCGGCAGCACGGTTGGCGACGAACGGCCACAGCTGGGCCGCACCGAACGCCACCTCGACGGCGAGGAATCCCCACAGCAGTCCGGTCGCGCCGTGCGCCAGCGCCCAGGCCTGCCAGCAGGCGAACAGCACCCTGGCCACACCGTCGTACAGCCCGTGCACCGGCAGCGGGCGCAGCAGCCGCAGCAGCGCCCACACCACCACCAGCGAGCCCATCAGGTTGGCGAACAGCGTCAGTACGGGCTCCGGCGGCGGCAGTTCGCCGAGCCCGAGGGCCCGCCCGGCGGCGGACAGCGCCCGATGGGCGAGGGCGAAGGTCCAGGGGGTGGCGAACGGGGCGGTGACCAGCAGGTCGTACCAGGCGCCGGCGCGGACCGTACGGAGGGGCGTCATCGGGCGGTCTCCTTCTTCGGTGCGGACCGCCCCAGGCTCGACCCTGGAGTACTGTCCAAGGTCAAGTCGCCGACGGGGGCAGGGACATGAGGATCGGGGAACTCGCCGAGCAGGCCGGGCTGAGCCGGGACGCGGTGCGCTTCTACGAGCGCACGGGCCTGCTGACGGCCCGCCGGCTGCCGAACGGCTACCGCGACTTCCCGCCGGAGGCGGTGCCCTGGCTGCGGTACGTCCGCACCGCGCAGGCGCTCGGCTTCACGCTCGCCGAGATCGCCCGCACCGGCGCCGAGCTGGACGGCGCGCCGGACGCCGCCGAGCGGCTCCCGGAGCTGCCGCGCCGGAAGATCGCCCTGATCGACGCCCGTACCGCCCTGCGCGCCGACCTCGTCGGGCGGGTCGGCACCGGCTGCCCACCGGCCCCGCTAGGCGGCACCACTGCACAGAAGCGAGCCGAAGTGTACAGTTCAGTACATGAGTGACACTTTGCCCATCACGGAGGCCCGAGCCTGCCTCGGCTCGCTGGTCCGGCGCGCCTCCCACGCCCGCGAGCGCATCACGATCACCGACCACGGCCAGCCCGCCGCGGTCCTCATCAACCCCCAGGAGCTGGCCGACCTCGAAGACGCCCTCGCCCTGGCCCGGTACCGGGCCCGGCAGGCGGCCGGGGAGACCACGGCTGTACCGAACGAGCAGGTTCGCGCCCGCCTCGGCATGCGGCCGACCGCTTGAGCTACGCGATCATCTGGGACGAACCGGCCATCAACGCCGCCGCCCGGTTCCTCAAGGACGACCCCGACGGCCTGCGCCAGGTCATGGACGCCGTCGACCTGCTCGCCGACTCCCCACGCCCATCGGGCAGCGCGGAGTACGGCTCCGCGGACCTGCGCCGGATGCACGTCGGCCGGTATCGCGTGTTGTACGAGATCACCGAGTCCGTCGTCACCGTCGTCGTGATCCACCTCGGCCGCATCGGCTGAGGCATCGGCCTGACCGACCCTCAACTGTCAGTGGCACCGCCTAGCGTCGTGGGCATGGAGGAACGCTGGAGCACCGAACACGTCCTTTCCCTGGCCCCCGACCCGGCGTCCCAGAAAGCCGCGGGCAAGCTCTCCGGGCCCGCCCCGTGGAGCGGTACCGGCACCGGGCAGGGCGCGCTGTGGGGCCTGTGCAAGGGCAGCGGCAGCACGCCGTACCGGACGGCGGTGGAGCTCGGCACCCCCGCCTACAAGTGCAGCTGTCCGAGCCGGAAGTTCCCGTGCAAGCACGCCCTGGGCCTGCTGCTGCTGTGGGCGGCCGGGCCGGAGGGCGTCACGGCGGCCGCCGAGCCGCCGGACTGGGTGTCGGAGTGGCTGAACGGCCGCAGCGAGGCCGCCGCCGAGAAGGCGGCCAAGCAGCAGGCGAAGGCTGCCGACGCCGACCCGGAGGCCGCCCGCAAGCGGGCCGCCAAGCGCTCCGCGCGGGTCGCCGCGGGCGCGCTCGACCTGCGGCTGCGGCTGGCCGACGGGGTCCGCCGGGGCCTCGCCGACCCGCTGCCGGCCGGCGCGTGGGACGAGGTCGCCGCCCGGATGGTCGACGCGCAGGCCCCGGGCCTGGCCGGCCGGGTCCGGGCGCTGGCCGACACCCCGCAGGACGCCCTGCTGGAGGAGTACGCGATGCTGCACCTGCTGGCCGGCGCGTACGGCCGGATCGACACCCTGCCGGAGGCGCTCGCCGCCACCGTCCGCACCCGGGTCGGCTTCACCACCGACACCGCCGAACTGCTCGCCGGGCCGACCGTCCGCGACCGCTGGCAGGTGCTGGGCAGCCGCGACACCGCCGACGAGCGGCTCACCACCCGCCGGGTGTGGCTGCGCGGCGCGAAGACCGGCCGCGACGCCCTGCTGCTGGCCTTCGGCCGCCCCGGCCAGGCGCCGGACCTGGCGCTGCCCACCGGCCGCCTGCTGGAGGCCGACCTGGCCTTCCACCCGGGCGCCCGCCCGCTGCGCGCCGTCCTCGGCACCCGCTACGGCAGCCCCGAGCCGGCCCCGGCCGCCGTGCCCGCCGGGCTGTCCCCGGCGGAGGCGCTGGCCGCGTACGGCACCGCCGTCGCCGAGGATCCGTGGCTGGACAGCTGGCCCGCCGTCCTCACCGACGTCGTGCCCGTCCTCACCGCGGAAGGCTGGCAGCTCACCGACGGCCGGCACACCCTGCCGGTGCGCCGCGGCGCGCTCGCCGAGGCCGCGCTGTGGCGCCTCGCCGCGGTCTCCGCCGGCCACCCCGTCACCCTGTTCGGCGAGTGCGGTCACGCCGGCTTCACGCCGGTCACCGCCTGGGACGCCGAGCGCCGCCCCGTCGGCCTCGGCTGACACTCCCACCACCGCCGCCGAACCACCCTGACGCCACGTCACGGCTTCGGCGTGCCCGGCCGCGCCCCGATGCCGGCCGAACGCAAAGCCACCACACCCGACCGACCGGCCCATCGGCGCTCCCCGGCGTTCCCGACGGCCCGTCAACCGGAGGAACCAGATGCCCCGCACCTGCACCACCCGCCAGCACGCCGCCAGCGGCTGGGGCCGCCGCCACCGCACCACCACCTGCCCCTGACGCCATCACGCATCCACCACCCGCACCGTCCGGGCGGCCGAGCCAAGCCCCCGCCGCCCACCACACCCGACCGACCGGCCCATCGGCGCTCCCCGGCGTTCCCGACGGCCCGTCAACCGGAGGAACCACATGTCCTGCACCCGCACCCGCCAGCGCGCCGCCGTCCGACGCATCTGCCTGCACCACGCCGCCCGCCGCGCCGCCACCGCCAGCGGCTGGGGCCGCCGTCACCGCACCACCGCCCGTCCGGCCGGAGGCCGCGCATGACCGCCCCCGCCGTCGCCGCCGACCAGTGGGCCGAGCTGCAGGGCGCGGCCCTGCTCGGCACCGACCGCCGCCCGCTGCCCGAGCCCGGCACGCCGCTCGCCGGGTCCGTGGACCGCGCCGAGCCGGCCACCGCGCTGCTCGACCTGGCCGCCCTCGCCGCGGTCCGCCGCCGGGCCGGCGCGCTGCCCGGGCCCGCCGTCGACACCCCCGCGCCCGCCCCGGAGGACACCCGCCCGGCGCTGCCCGAACCCGCCGCCCGCCGGCTCGCCGTGCTGCTCGGCACCCGCGGCGGCCACGGCTCCACCGCCAACCTGGCCGAGCTGCTCCCGCAGTGGCTCGCCGCGGCCCGCGCGCACGGCTACCGACTGCCGCCCGCGCTCGTTCCGGCGCTGCTGGACTCCGCCCGGGCCCGCTCCGAACTGCGTGCCGACGCCGTCACGCTGGCCGGCCCGCTCGGCCGCTGGCTGGCCCCGCAGAACCCCGACTGGCGGTACGTCACCCGCACCGCCGCCGACCACGACACCACCGGAGAGCCCGGCGAACGCCTCTGGCAGGAGGGCCTGTTCGCCGAACGCGTCACCCACCTGACCCGGCTGCGCCGGACCGACCCGGCGGCCGGCCTGGCCCTGCTCGTCTCCACCTGGTCCACCGAGCGGGCCGAGGACCGGGTGCTGTTCCTCGACGCGCTGCAGGACGGACTGTCCGCCTCCGACGAGGAGTTCCTGGAGGCCGCGCTCGGCGACCGCTCCAAGAACGTCCGCGCCACCGCCGCCGAGCTGCTCTCGACGCTGCCCGGTTCGGCGCTCGCCGCCCGGATGGCCGCCCGCGCCCGGGAGGCCGCCCGGTACGAGGACGGGTGGCTGCACATCACGCCGCCCGCCGCCTGCGACCCGGCCATGCAGCGCGACGGCATACCCGTCAAGTCGCCCACCGGGCGCGGCGAACGGGCCTGGTGGTTCGGCGAGGTCGCGGCCGCCGCCCCGCTCGCGCTGTGGACCGCCGACACCGGCCTGACCCCCGAACAGCTGCTCGCCGTACCCACCCTGGCCACGGACGGCGGTGGCGGCGCCGAGTGGGCGGAGGACCTGCGCGAGGCCTGGGCCCGCGCCGCCGTCCGCCAGCAGGACGCCGGCTGGGCCCGGGCGCTGCTCGGCGCCCCGCCCCGCCCCGGCCGCGAGGGCCGCACCCCGGGCGCGCCCGCGAAGCTGCTGGCCGTCCTGTCGCCCGCCGAACGCGCCTCCTGGACGGCCGCGTTCGTGCAGACCCACGGCCTCGGCGACGCCTTCCAGCTGCTCGGTGCCTGCGCCACCCCGTGGACGCCGCCGCTGTCCACCGCCGTGGTCGCCGCCCTCAAGCGGGCCGCGGAGCTCGGCTCGTACCCGTGGAGCCACAGCGGCGTCCTCGGCATGACCGAGCGGGCGCTCGCCCCGGAGACCGCCCCGGCGGTCGAGGCGCTGGCCGCCGGCACCTCGCCCGACACCGCCTGGTCCGACACCTTCACCCGGCTTGCCGGCACCCTGCGCTTCCGCCAGGCGATGCTCGCCGAGCTGACCGACTGACCCGGTAGAACACGGCGGCCCCGGGCGAGTTGTCGCCCGGGGCCACTGCGGAGAATTCACGCGCGGCAGGTTCAGCTGGCGGTGCGCAGGTTCGCCTCGACCCAGCTCACCACGTCCTGGGTGGGGGTGCCGGGGGTGAAGATGTCGGCGACGCCGAGGGTCTTCAGCTCGGCGATGTCGGCGTCCGGGATGATCCCGCCGCAGAACACCTTGATGTCGGCCGCGTCGCGCTCCTTCAGCAGCTCTATCACCTTGGCGCAGAGCGTCATGTGCGCGCCGGACAGGATGGACAGGCCGATGCCGTCCGCGTCCTCCTGGATCGCCGTGTCGACGATCTGCTCGGGGGTCTGGTGGAGGCCGGTGTAGATGACCTCCATGCCGGCGTCGCGCAGCGCCCGCGCGATCACCTTGGCGCCCCGGTCGTGCCCGTCGAGACCGGGCTTGGCGACCACCACTCGGATCGGCCCTGACACAACCATCACTGCCTCCTGGACCACGTCGTCCACCACCCGGCCGACCTCGTCGCGGGGGCGTGTTAACCACTTTTAACAGATCTGAGGGGAGGGTAGCGGCCCGGCGGGGCTGCCGTCCTTTCCCGCCCCTCCAGAGGAGGGGAAAATCACAGCCCACACGCTCTGCGGGCCCCGGCCGCCGATGCGCCACGCCCGCTGAAATGCACGCTTTGTCCGCTCTGTCGCCGCACCGCTACAGTCTCGACCGGTTCTTGCCGTACGTCCCCGAGCCACCGCGAGGTGTGACAGCCGTGGTCCCCAGCAGCCGTGCCGCCGCTCGTGCCCACCGCCGGGCGCGGGCCCGCAGCGCCACCAGGACGGCGGTGCTGGCGGTGGCGCTGCCCTCGGTGGCGGCGCTGAGTGTGTTCGCGGCCGCCGTCGTCTCGGTGCACCCGCCGCAGCAGCGCCTGGCGGGCGCCGTCCCGCGGCCCGGCGATCCGACCAGGCAGGGCGCTCCGCGTCCCGGGCCGGAGCACACCGACCGCGCCGACCGCGCGGAACGCCAGCCCTCGAACGAGGTCGCCGGGTTGGCGTCACGTCAGGCGGAGGAGCGGCGTTTCTCGCTGCCGGTGGCGCTGCGCGGCCTGAGCGCCGTGTTCGGCCAGCCCGGCGCGCACTGGGCGGCGCGGCACACCGGCATCGACTTCCCCGTCCCGTCCGGCACCCCGGTGCTGGCGGTCACCGACGGCACCGTCAGCACCCGCTGGCACCCGGCGTACGGCCGGATGGCGACGGTCACCGCCCCCGACGGCACCCGCACCGTGTACGGGCACCTGCGCTCCTACCGGATCCTGCACGGCCCGGTCCGGGCTGGTGACGTGATCGGCTGGTCGGGCAACACCGGCAACAGCACCGGGCCGCACCTGCACTTCGAGGTGCGGCCCGACGGCGACGTCCCCGTCGACCCGGTGCCGTGGCTGCTCGCCCACGGGCTCGACCCGCGCTGACCGCCTTTCAGCGCTTCCCGTCAGAGCTTCTCGACCGGGGCGTAGCGCAGCAGCAGTTCCTTGCGCCCGGCGGTGCCGAAGTCGACGGTGGCGCGGGCCTTGTCGCCGACGCCCTGGGTGGCGACCACGGTGCCCAGACCGAAGCTGTCGTGGCTGACCCGGTCGCCGACGGTGAGCGCCACCACCTCCCGGTCCACCATGGTGCGCGCCGACTTGCCCCAGCCGGCCTTCGGCGAGGCACTCGCCGAGAAGCTGCTGCTACGTCCGCCGGAAGAACCGGAAGAACCGGAAGAGCTGGACGAGGAGAAGCGGGAGGCGGGCACGGCCGCCGCGCCGGTGCGCTTCCACTGGATCAGGTTCTCCGGGATCTCCTCCAGGAACCGGGACGCCGGGTTGTACGACGGCTGCCCCCAGGCGCTGCGCAGCACCGACCTGGTCAGGTAGAGCCGCTGCCGGGCCCGGGTGAGGCCGACGTACGCGAGCCGCCGCTCCTCCTCCAGTTCCTTGACCTGGTTCAGCGCCCGCATGTGCGGGAAGATCCCGTCCTCCATGCCGGTGAGGAACACCACCGGGAACTCCAGGCCCTTGGCGGTGTGCAGGGTCATCATCGTGATCACCCCGGCACCGTCCTCGTCGTCGGGGATCTGGTCGGAGTCGGCGACCAGCGCCACCCGCTCCAGGAAGTCGGCGAGCGAGCCGACCGGCGGGCCCTCGTCACCCTCGGGCCGCTCCCCCGGGTCCTTCTCGTACTCGAGGGCCACGGAGGCGAGTTCCTGGAGGTTCTCCACCCGGGTCTCGTCCTGCGGGTCGGTGGACGCCTGGAGTTCGGCCAGGTACCCGGTCTCCTCCAGGACGGCCTCCAGCACCGCGGCCGGCCCGGCCCCGGACTCGACGACCTGGCGCAGCCCGGCCAGCAGGTCGTTGAACTTCTTCACCGCGTTGGCGGAGCGTGCCGCTATTCCATACGCCTCGTCGACCCGCCCCAGCGCCTGCGCGAAGGAGATCCGTTCGCGGGCGGCGAGCGCGTCGATCATCGCCTCGGCGCGTTCGCCGATGCCGCGCTTGGGCACGTTGAGGATCCGGCGCAGCGGCACGGTGTCCTCCGGGTTGGACAGCACCCGCAGGTACGCGAGGACGTCCTTGACCTCCTTGCGTTCGTAGAAGCGCACCCCGCCGACCACCTTGTACGGCAGGCCGACCCGGATGAACACCTCCTCGAACACCCGGGACTGTGCGTTGGTGCGGTAGAAGATCGCCACGTCACCGGGGCGGGCGTGGCCGGCGTCGGTGAGCCGGTCGATCTCGTCGGCGATGAACTGGGCCTCGCCGTGCTCGTCGTCGGCGACGTAGCCGACCACCTGCTCGCCCTGGTCGCCGGCCGTCCACAGGTTCTTCTTGCGGCGGTTGGTGTTGCGTTCGATCACCGAGTTGGCGGCGGTCAGGATGGTCTGCGTGGAGCGGTAGTTCTGCTCCAGCAGGATCGTCGTCGCGTTCGGGTAGTCCTCCTCGAACGCCAGGATGTTGCGGATCGTGGCGCCGCGGAAGGCGTAGATCGACTGGTCGGCGTCACCGACCACGCACAGCTCGGCGGGCGCGATCTGCGCCAGCCGGGCCTCCGTCGGGTCGACGAAGTCGCCGTCCGCGGTCATCCGCGGGGCGTGCGCGGCCGAGCCGCCGGACAACTCCCGCACCAGCGTGTACTGGGCGTGGTTGGTGTCCTGGTACTCGTCGACCAGGATGTGCCTGAACCTGCGCCGGTAGTGCTCGGAGACGTCCGGGAACGCCTGCAGCAGGTTGACGGTGGTCATGATGATGTCGTCGAAGTCCAGCGCGTTGGCCTCGCGCAGGCGCCGCTGGTAGAGGAAGTACGCCTCGGCGAGCTTCTTCTCCATCGGGTTCGCCGCCTGGTCGGCGTACGTCTCCTCGTCGATCAGCTCGTTCTTGAGGTTGCTGACCTTCGCGGTGAACGACTTCGGCGGGAACTGCTTCGGGTCGAGGTCCAGGTCACGGCAGACCAGCGACATCAGGCGCTGCGAGTCCGCCGAGTCGTAGATCGAGAAGCTGGAGCTCATGTTCAGCAGCTTCGCCTCGCGGCGCAGGATGCGGACGCACGCGCTGTGGAACGTCGACACCCACATCGCCTTGGCGCGCGGGCCGACCAGTGCCTCGACCCGCTCGCGCATCTCGCCGGCGGCCTTGTTGGTGAAGGTGATCGCCAGGATCTCGCCGGGCTGCACGCCGCGGGCGGCCAGCAGGTGGGCGATCCGGTGGGTCAGCACCCGGGTCTTGCCGGAGCCGGCGCCGGCCACGATCAGCAGCGGCGAGCCGTGGTGCAGCACCGCCTCGCGCTGCGGGTCGTTCATGCCTTCCAGCAGCTGCGCCGGGTCGACCACGGTGCGCTCCGCGCCGTTGCGGTGCCAGGCGTCGCGCGCGCTCTCGGCGGCGTGGTCGGTTTCGAACAGCCCGTCGGGGATGCTCTCCTCCGCGCCGTACCCGGGGTCGTACGGCGGCTCGTACGGTTCGTCGTACGGCTCGTCCGCGGGCGGCGCCTCCTCGTCCGACCACAGCGTCAGGGGCGGCTGCTGCGCCGCTTCGGGGCGGCGGCTCGACCCGACGGCAGGACGCTCGAAGCCGGGGAGCGGGAGGTCATCGAAGAGGCTAGTCATGGCCCTTCGAGTCTATGGCTACCCGCCGACATCCCCGGCCGGTCGCGAGAAACCGACCCGGCGGACCGGCCCGCTACGGGGCGTCCGGGTAGGTGAACACCAGGAACCCGCCGTACGCGGCCGAGCCGAGTGCGGCGCCGGCGAGCAGCAGCAGCAGGGTCGCCCTGGTCCGGACCCGGGACAGCGCCGTGGCGAGCGGCAGCAGCAGGCCGATGGCGGGCAGCAGGAACCGGGCCCGGGAGGTGAAGTACGCGGCGTCCCCGAGCGCCAGCAGCAGGGTGAACGCACTCAGCAGCACCACGACGAGCGGCTGCCGCTGGATCACCGAGATCCCGAACAGCAGCACGGCCACGCCCAGCACCACCGCCACCACGACCTGCGGCAACCACACGGTCTCGACCCGGCCGAGCAGCCTGATGAAGGAGTGCGCGGTGCTGCGGCCGAAGTCGAACTTCGACTGCCAGGCCTCCTGGACCTTGAAGTAGCCGTCCCAGCTGCCCTTGACCCAGCCGACCCAGGCGACGTGGCCGACGAACCCCAGCGGGGCGATCAGCCCGCCGAGCACCGGCCGCCACCAGGCGGGCGCGTCCGGGCCCCGGCGGGTGACCAGTTCCCACAGGGCGGCGCAGCCGATCGCCGCCGCCACCGCGATCCCGGTCGGGCGGCACAGGCCGGCCAGCAGCGACAGCGTTCCCGCGACGATCCAGCTGCGGGTCATCGCCGCGTACACCGCCCAGACGGCGAAGGCGGTGAACATCAGCTCCGAGTAGGCCATGCTCTCGACCACCGCGACCGGCAGCACGCCCCACAGCACGGCCGCCAGCACGCCGACCTTGCGGTTGTAGATCCGCGTGCCCACCGCGAAGATCCCCCAGGCGGCGACCACCGAGGACAGCCAGGCCACCGCCAGCGCCGCCTGGCTGTAGGACAGCGGGGTCGCCCAGGCGACGGCGCGGATCGCCGCGGGGTAGCCGGGGAAGAACGCGTACGCCTCGTACGGGCCGTACGGTCCGGGCACCGGGGCCACCCCGGCGTACCAGTGCTCGGCGATCTGCTGGTAGAACAGCGCGTCCCAGAGTTCACTCAGCCGGGTTAACGCGCCCACGTTCCGGCGTGCTCCCCACGCGACCAGCACCAGCACGCCGACCGCCCGCACCGCGATGTACCCCAGCAGGGCGGGGGCGGCGGCCCTCAGCCCGACCCGCCCCCGCAGCGCGGATCGCCGCGGCGCGCCCCTGCCGGAATCCGCCGTCCGGCCGTCGGCACGGGAGAGGTCAGTGCTCACCGAAGAGTCCTCCGAGACCGGTCGCAGGCGGGCCGTTGCCCGCGGCTGCGCCGATCCTCCTCGGTTCGCGACGAACTGACAAATGCAGCGGACGATCCGTCAGAAACCGTTCACTGCACGGCTTTGCTGCGCTCGACCAGGGTTACGGTGATCCCCTTCACCTGCTTGGTCTGGATCGTTTTGTACTCGCCGGAGAGCACCTTGACCTCGCCCTCGGACATGTTCTTGTACGGGTCCTCGGGGGAGCCGTAGGTGACCACCCAGATGCGGTCGACGCCCGCGGCGCAGGCCGCCGGGTCCTTGCAGGCGACCGAGTACAGGTCCTTGTGCTGCACCGGGCTTTCGGTGATGAACACGTCCTTCGGCTTCACCCGTTCGGGCAGGTAGTAGTCGAGGGCGAAGTCGAGCATCATGAACGCGTCGCTGCCGCGCACCGGGGCGACACCGTCGCCGGGCCGGTAGCCCGCGGCGATGATCTTCGCGGCGCCCTGCTCGTCGGCCCACTCGTGCGCGGTCCGCGTCCGGGTGTTCCGCTGGTCCTGGACGCCGAGCAGCGCGGTGCCGATCAGGCCGATCGCGATCAGTACCCGCGGGCGCAGGGCGGTCAGGCCGGCGGCGGCCAGCACCACCCAGGCGGGGACGGTGAACAGCAGGTAGCGGTCGAGGAAGTAGGCGGTCTGCCCCTGCGAGACGAACCAGATCACCACGATCGGCAGTGCCGCGATCAGGCCGATCTCGAACGCCGGACGGCGGCCCTTCGGCCAGGCCGCGGGCAGCACGGCCAGTGCCAGCACGCAGCCGCTGACCAGCGGCGACTGGAACAGGCCGTGCCACATGTTGGTGAAGTCCTGCAGCGTGGGCGCGTGCAGCCAGGAGATCTGCCTGCCCACCTGGCGGCGGCCGAGCAGCACCAGCGGCACCACCGGCAGCAGCGCGACCAGCACCGCCACCGGGAACCCGATCAGCAGCGCCCGGCCGCGCTCCCGCCACCAGCGCAGCAGCACCACGACGGCGTGCGGGGCGAGCACGCACAGCGCGATCATGTGGAACAGTCCGGCGAGGGCGACGGCCACCGAGTACGGCAGCCAGCGCCGCCAGGTCGGGAGTTCCAGGGCGCGCAGCAGCAACCAGGTCGCGGCGGCGACCGCGAGCACCGCGAAGGCGTAGGAGCGGGCCTCCTGAGAGTACCGCGACACGCTGGGGAGGACGGCGAACAGCAGGCCCGCGACCAGGCCGGTCCTGGTGTCGAACTGCTTGCGGCCGGTCAGCGCGACGAACACCGCGGCGCCGGACATGGCCAGCGCGGAGGGCAGCCGGAGCATCGTGGCCGAGTCGCCGAACGCCGACACCCAGAAGTGCATCAGCAGGTAGTACAGCCCCGACACCGCGTCCACGTTGCCCAGCAGGGCGAACAGCTCGCCGGTGCTGCGGGTGGCGGCGCTCCAGGTCGCCAGCTCGTCACGCCACAGTTCCGGCCGCCAGCTGCCGTGGACGCCCAGCCCGAGGGTGAGCAGGGCCGGCCAGAGCCAGAAGGTGCGCCGGAGCAGGGCTGCCCCGGCGTCCCCGCGCTGCCGGAGCGGGCTGCGGTGCACTTCCCCCGGCGCCTCCGTGGCGCCATGTGTCACCGTGCTACTACCCATACGTACTTCCTCTGGCTTTCGGGCGGCGGTCGATACCCGCCACACCCTAGTTGCCATCGGGCTCCGCTTATGAATGCGAGGCCAGCACCTGGTCGTCCGCAGCCGCTTCGGGGGCCTGTTCGCGCCGCTTGACGGGCGGGTCCGCCTTCGGCAGGGAGAGCGTCTTCGCGTCCATCAGCCGCTTGAGGAGCTTGGACAGCGGCCGCTCTCCGTAGCGGTGCACCACCCAGGACAGGGCCAGGATGAAGATCAGGCAGAGCAGCAGTGTCGTCTTGTGGCCGATGCCCTGGTGACGGGCCAGCCGGATCATCGCCCAGCCGATCTCCTGGTGCAGCAGGTAGACCGGGTAGGTCAGGGCGCCGGCCACGGTCAGCCACTTCCAGCGGATCGAGTTGAAGGCGCCCATCGCCACCCCGAGCATCACCAGGAACGCGGCGCCGGACAGGGTGGCCATGACGGGCCAGGAGAGCGCGTGGTGCACCTCGTACTCGTAGCCGCCCTGGGTGATGTGGAGCCGGTTCTGGGCTATCAGCCACTCGAACACCACCATGCCGAGCAGCAGCGGGTTCGCCCCGAACCGGTAGATCAGGTACAGCACGATGCCGGCGATGAAGTAAGGGGCGTCCTGGGGCTGGACCAGGTAGCCGAACAGCGGGCTGTCGACGTTCGCGGAGATCACCACGAGGGTGGTCCAGATCATGCAGAACGCCACCAGGCGGCGGTACGTCAGACCCACCGCGACCATGATCGCGAACACGATGTAGAACCGGAGCTCGATCCAGAGCGTCCAGTAGACGCCGTCCGCTTCGGTGACGCCGAGCGGGCGCTCCAGCATGGTGAGGTTGGTCAGCACGTCGCTGACGCTCATCGGCTTGCGGTCCGTGCGCGCGGTCGGCCAGTAGTTGACCACGGCGGTGGTCAGCAGGACGCCGATCCAGTACGCCGGGAAGAGTCGCACCACCCGGGAGCTGAAGTACGCCCGCGGCGACTTGCCCCAGCAGGACATGCAGATGACGAAGCCGCTGATCAGGAAGAACAGCTGGACACCCAGCCACCCGTAGGAGCCGATCGAGTGGATGGTCGGCATCAGCGCACGCGGGGTTCCCGCCCAGACGTTCGGGTGGATGTCGACACCCGTCCAGTGGAAGGCGACCACTCCGAGCGAGGCGATCAGCCGCAGCCCGTCCAGGACGTACAGGCGCGGTCTGGCCGCGGGGGTCTCGGTCGGAGCGGGCTCGGCTATAGCCGGGAGGGACGGCATGGGCACAGCAGGCATGACGGACTCTCGACGCGGGGGAAGGCGAAAGGGCCAAGGCCGACCCGCACTGCGGACCGGCCGACCTCAGCAGACCTTACGCGCTCCTGTCACCCCAAAAACACCCACAGGCGGGCAAAGATCGGCATCCCTCCATACCGGATACATCACGGTCACACCGTGCTCAACGCACCGGCTGTGCCGTGGCGGAAAGCATCTCCTCGCCGAGGGAAGGGACGGCGGGGTCCATCGCGGCCGGCCCGTCCGGCACCTCGGCGCTCTTCACCGCGGCCGGCCGGAACGCCCGGTCGAGCAGGAGCAGCGCGACGGTCACGTTCACCGCGGCCACCGAGTACGCCCAGTGCTCGACCACGTCGAACCAGGGCAGGGTGAACCCGGCCATCCGCGGGATCAGCGCGACCCACAGCCACGACGAACGGGCCACCGAGCCGGACCGGATCACCGAGGCGAGCAGCACCGGGAGCGTCACCAGCAGGTAGTGGTCGAAGGCCGGCTTGAGGACGATGTTGGCCGCCACCATCAGCATGACGCCGGTCTCGACCAGCCGGATGTCCTCCGCGTCGCCCCGGTTCCAGCGCCGCCACGCGCCGACCAGCAGCGCCAGCGCCAGCAGCGCCGCCACGCCCGACGCCACCACGCCCGGGATGTGCACCCGCGCCAGCAGGGTGCCCAGCGAGGCGTCGTACGGCCTGGCGAACTCGTCCTGCCCGTGCAGCAGGAACGGCAGTGTCTTGGTGAAGAACAGGCCGGGCTGCGGCATTATCGCCGCGGCCACGCCGCAGAGGGCCAGCGGGACGGCGGCGGCCACCGCGAACGCCTTGGGCCTCCGGGCGATCAGGAAGATCAGCGCGAACGGCACCAGCATCGGCTTGGTCGCTATCGCCAGACCGACCACCACGCCCGCCCACACCCAGCGCGCCCGGCTGGCCAGCAGCAGGGCCGCCGGCAGCGCCAGCGCCGAGTAGGCCGTCCAGTTGCCCAGCTGCGCCAGGTTCCGGAACGGGCCGAAGAAGCAGAGGAACAGCACGCCGAGCACCGACAGCCGGCTGAACACCGACACCCGGAAGATCCGCACCGCGAAGAACCAGCCGAGCATCACCATGCCCGTGGTCAGCGCCGGCACCAGCCAGCCCAGCCAGTACGGGGGGACGAAGGTCATCGGGGCGGCGACCAGGACGGCGCTGGGGAAGTACAGGAACCGCTTGTCCTCGTACGGCGAGCCCCCGTCCACGAAGGTCTGCGCGGCCTTCACGATGAACGTGTTGTCCATCATGTTTATCCCGCTGTGGCGCGCGTTGTAGACGGTGAAGAAGTACATGAGCACGGCGGCCACGAGGACCGGTATCGGCGCCCTCGTCCGCAGCCACGGACCGATGTCCGACGCGGACGCCTTCTTGATTCCCACCCTGGTCCCCTTGTTCGGACGATCGCCACGCTCGGCTCGAACGCATCCGTACAAATATCACACGAATATCGAGGGCCTGAGACGCCCACCACAGGGCGGGCACGGGCCCGGACCGGGCCGTTGCCCGGGCCCCTCAGATCAGCCGGCGGGCCGTGGCCCAGCGGGTCAGTTCGTGCCGGTTCGACAGCTGCAGCTTGCGCAGCACCGCGGAGACGTGGCTCTCCACCGTCTTCACCGAGATGAACAGCTGCTTGGCGATCTCCTTGTACGCGTAGCCGCGGGCGATCAGCCGCAGCACCTCGCGCTCGCGCTGGGTGAGGCGGTCGAGGTCCTCGTCGACCGGCGGGGTGTCGGTGGCGGCGAACGCGTCGAGCACGAAGCCGGCCAGCCGCGGCGAGAACACCGCGTCGCCGTCGGAGATCCGGAAGATCGCCTTGACCAGGTCGGTACCAGTGATGGTCTTGGTGACGTAGCCGCGGGCGCCACCGCGGATCACGCCGATGACGTCCTCCGCGGCGTCGGAGACCGACAGCGCGAGGAAGCGCACCCCCTCCACACCCGCCGAGCGGCGCAGCACCTCGACACCGCCGCCGCCGGGCAGGTGGACGTCGAGCAGCACCACGTCGGGCCGGGTCTCGGCGACCACCCGGACCGCCGACTCCACGTCGTCGGCCTCGCCGACCACGTCGATGCCGGTCTCCTCGGTGCGCCCGATCTCGGCGCGCACACCGGTACGGAACATCCGGTGGTCGTCCACCAGGACCACCCGGGCACGCCTCTCGGGTGCCGCTATCTCAGTCATCTGCCGCCCTCTCCATCTCCAGCTCGACCTCGGTCCCGCCGTCCGGCGCGGGCCGCACCCGCGCGGTGCCGCCGTTGCGCCGCATCCGGCCGATGATCGATTCGCGTACGCCCATCCGGTCCTCGGGCAGGTCGTCGGGGTCGAAGCCGGGGCCGTGGTCGCGAACGAACACCGACACCGTCCTCCCCTCCACCTCCGCGTAGACCTGGACCGGTCCCCCGCCACCGTACTTGGCGGCGTTCACCATGGCTTCCCTGGCTGCCTGCATCTGCGAGGCGATCTTCTCGTCCATCGGGCAGTCGCCGACGCAGACCAGCTCGATGTGGACGCCGTGCCGGTCCTCGACCTCGGCGACGATCGCCCGCAGGTGTTCGGCGAGGGTATCGGGCGCGGCCTCGGCGGCAGCCTCGGGGCGGTACAGCCACAGGCGCAGTTCGCGTTCCTGGGCGCGGGCCAGCCGCAGCACCTCCTTGGGGTCCTCGGCCCGGCGCTGGATCAGCGTCAGGGTGTGCAGCACCGAGTCGTGGATGTGGGCGGCGATCTCGGCGCGCTCCTGGGCGCGGATGCGGGCGGTGCGCTCGGCGCCGAGGTCCTGCCACATCCGCAGCATCGACGGGCCGGCCAGCACCAGCACGCCCGCCACCACGGCCAGCGAGGACTCGATCACCAGGGCGATCGGCGAGTCGACGCCCTGCGTCACGAAGTAGCCGATGATGCCGGCCACCACCAGCAGCACACCGGCGGCGACCCGCAGGTAGGCGCCCTTGCGGCTGCCGGGCTCCAGGCCGAACCAGTTCTGCCAGCGCGAGTCGTCGGCCTGCCGCCACACCAGGGCGACACCGACGCCGACCGCGAGCAGCGGCCACACGTACGGCTTGGCGGTCTGGATGCCGAGCGCGGACAGCAGCGCCATCACGCCGATGACCAGGCCGATCAGCGCGAACAGCTGGCCGAGGCTGCCGCCGCGCTGCCCGGCGGTCGCCGGGGCGGCCGGGGCGGAGGCGGGGCCGGCCTGCAGGTCGGCGGGGAAGGTGCCGGGGGCGCCGTCCTCGCCGTGGAAGGTGCGCTCCAGCAGGCCGCGCAGCCGCCCGACGCGGCCGGCGCCAGCGGCGGGCGGCCCGGTGCGGGGGGCGCCGGGGGCGGCCTCGCCGATGCCGAGCGGCACCACCACCCAGAACGCGGCGTACAGCAGCGTGCCGATGCCCTGGGAGAAGAACAGCACGATGAACGCCACCCGCACCCAGGTGACGGGCACCCCGAGGTGCACCGACAGTCCCTGGCAGACACCGCCGAGGATCCGGCCGTGCGGGCTGCGGTAGAGCCGCCGGTAGGGCGGCGCACCGGCCGGCGTGTCGGTCGGGGCGGTCTCGGTGGTTCTGGTGTCGGGTGCTGCCACGGCACCGATGGTCGCAGGTGCCCGGTCGGCGGCGCATCAGGGTCCGGCCCGGAGCCCGCCTCAGGGACAGTTCAGGGTCGCTCCGGGGCTCCGGACGGTTGGGCGGGGCCCGGCGGCCCGGAAGGATGGGGGGTATGACGGACGACCAGATCCCGGGAGACGCACCGGGCGCCCCCACCGAACCGCGCCCGGCGCTGACCCGCTCCTCCCGGCACCGGGTGGTGGCGGGCGTGTGCGGCGGGCTCGGCCGCTACCTGGACATCGACCCGGTGGTGTTCCGGGTGGTGATCGCGGTGCTCGGCCTGACCGGCGGACTCGGGTTGTTCCTGTACGGCCTGGCCTGGCTGGTGGTGCCGCGCGAGGCCACCGACGGCGAGGGCGGCCGCACCGAACTCCAGCGCGTGCTGACCGGCCGGGTGGACGGCCAGTCGATCGGCGCGGTGCTGCTGACGGTGATCGGCACCGGGGTGTTCTTCTCCTCGATGAACGACGGCGACCAGCTGTTCCCGGTGCTGATGCTGGCCGCGCTGGTGTTCCTGGCGCTGCGCCACGACCCGGAGCGCCGCCGCCGGTTCAGCGGCGACGAGACCGCGGGCCCCAAGCCGGCCGGCGGCCCGTACGACCGGCTGGACCCGTCCGGCAATTTCGCCGACTGGAAGACCTGGGGCGAGGCGATGAGCCGCGACCTGCGCGGCGAGTGGCAGGCCCGCACGGCCGACCTGCACGAACGGATCGCCACCCGGAACGAGGAGCACGCGGCGGGCGCCGTCCCCGGGGACACGCCCCCGGCCGGCCCGTCCGGTTACCTGTGGGACCCGCGGCACCCGGAGCGCAACCCGTACGGCGCGACGCCTCCGCCCGGCGCGCCCGCCCGGCCCTGGTGGCAGCGCACCGACCTGCCGGAGGGCGACCCGCTGCGCAAGGAGCCCGCCGCGCCGTCGGGCTACCAGGAGCGCATGGAACAGAGCATGGCGCAGTACCGGGAGCGCGCCGAGCAGCGCCACCTGGCGCAGCGGGAGGCGATGGAGCGGCACCGGGAGAGCATGGCGCGCCACCGCGAGTGGAAGGCCAAGCGGCGCGCAGAGCGCGGGCGGTCAGGCCTGGGGGCATCGGCGGTGCTGCTGTCGCTGGGCGCGGCCTGGGCGGTGGCGGTGAGCGACCACGGCAGCCACCGCTGGTCGGCGGTGCTGGCGGTGGCGCTGCTGCCGCTGGGCCTGGCGATGGTGCTCAGCGCCCGCTGGGGGCGCACCCGCGGGCTGACCTTCCTGTCGCTGCTGCTGACGGCGGGCCTGGTGGTCGCGGGCGGTACCTCGGTGACGGTCGCGGACACCATCGGCGACCGTAGCTGGACGGCGAGCGCGGACAACCTGCACTCGCGGTACACGGCGGGCGTCGGCGACGTCCGGCTCGACCTGTCGGCGCTGGACCCGAAGGGCGGCGTCCTCGACACCCAGCTGCGGGTCGGCATGGGCAACGCGGTGGTGCGGGTGCCGGACGGTGTGGAGCTGCGGCTGAAGCTGCGCGACGGGGTGGGCTCGGTGAGCCTGCCGGACGGTCAGGAATACAGCGGCCCGGCGACCAACGAGAACGTGGTGATCGAGGTCCCGGAGGGGCAGCCGTCCAAGGGGGCGCTGGAGCTGACGGTGACCATGGGCATCGGTGACATCAGGGTGGAGCGGTGATGAGGAAGCATCAGTTCGATCTGTACGCGCTGGTCGCGGGCGGACTGTTCACGGCGCTGGCGGTGCTGTACCTGGTGGCGTCGGTGAACGACCAGGAGGTGAACAGCCGGTTCGTGCTGCCGCTGGCGCTGATCGTGCTCGGCGCGGGCGGCCTCGGCGGCGCGCTGGTGGCAGTCTCCAGGCGCGGCCGGGGCGGGGCCCGCGACGACAATCACACGCTGGACTAGGACAGACCCTAGGCGCCCTGCTTCGGCCCGAGTTCGAGCTGCTCGCCGTTCTTGGTGACGGCGTAGGTGGGCAGCGGCTTGGTGGCCGGCCCGTTGATCACCGCGCCGGTGGCGGCGTCGAACTTGGAGCCGTGGCAGGGGCAGTACAGCTGGCCGTCCTTGGGCGGGTTGACGGCGCAGCCGGAGTGGGTGCACACCGAGGACAGGCCGGCGTACTTCCCGGCGGACGGCTGGACGATGTACACGGCGTCGCCGCTGGCGGGGTCCTTGACGGTGGCGGAGCCGCCGACCGGGACCTGCGCGGCGGGGACGCCCACCGCCGGCGCCGCGGACTGCGGCGCGGCGGACTGCGGGGCCGCGCCGGTGGTGCCGGGGGCGGCGGCGGGCGCGATCCCGTCGCGGCCGAAGGCGGCGGTGAGCGAGCCGGACAGCAGGCCGGCGCCGCCGAGCGCGACGGCCGCGATGCCGCCGTCCAGCAGGGCGCGGCGGCGCACCGCGTCCTCGGCGAGGCCGCGGGCGCGGTCCCGGGCGGCCCGGGCGGCGAGGTAGCCGTCCACCGACAGGTAGGGGGTGCCGGCCAGCAGCAGCGGCGTCCAGGCCATCAGGTAGGCGAGGTCGTTGCCCAGGTAGTACGGGGTGGTGTGGAAGCTGACGGTCAGCCAGAGGGTGGCGCTGAGCAGCGCGCCTCCGAGGGCGGCGACCCGTCCCCACAGGCCGAACAGGGTGCCCAGGCCCACCGCGAGCTCGCCGAAGGCGATCAGCAGGCCGAAGAAGGTGGGCGAGTCCAGGGCGGGGGCGAGCGCCCAGCCGAGCGGGCTGCCGGCCTTGGCGGCCTGCGTCTGCGCGTAGAAGGAGGCGGCGTCGCCGGGGCCGGCCAGGTAGTGCGCGTCGGAGAGCTTGTCGAAGGCGGCGTAGACGAAGGTCGCCCCCAGGAACAGCCGCAGCGGCAGCAGGGCGAGGCGGGAGGCCGTCGCCTTCCACTGCCAGGTCTGTGTTTCCGTGCTCCGGCCTTCGTGCAGGCCTGTGCCCGTGCCCGTCGCCATCGCTGTTGCCCTCTCCTCGCGCCGCCCGCCGACCGCCGACGGGACCGGGTCCGATTGTGCCGGGTGCCGCCCGGACATGACGGCGCCGCCACTCCCTCGGTCGGGGAGCGGCGGCGCGGTCACACGGTTGCCGGGGGTGGGATCACTCCCACTCGATGGTGCCCGGCGGCTTGGAGGTGACGTCCAGGACGACGCGGTTGACGTCCTTGACCTCGTTGGTGATCCGGGTGGAGATCTTCGCCAGCACCTCGTAGGGCAGGCGCGACCAGTCGGCGGTCATGGCGTCCTCGGAGGAGACCGGGCGCAGCACGATCGGGTGGCCGTAGGTGCGGCCGTCGCCCTGGACGCCGACCGAGCGGACGTCGGCGAGCAGCACGACGGGGCACTGCCAGATCTCGGAGTCGAGGCCGGCGAGGGTCAGTTCCTCGCGGGCGATGGCGTCGGCGTCGCGGAGCAGGTCCAGGCGTTCCTTGGTGACCTCGCCGACGATGCGGATGCCGAGGCCGGGGCCGGGGAACGGCTGGCGCTGGACGATCTCGGCGGGCAGGCCGAGCTCCTGGCCGACCATCCGGACCTCGTCCTTGAACAGCTTGCGCAGCGGCTCGACGAGCTGGAACTCGAGGTCCTCGGGGAGGCCGCCGACGTTGTGGTGGGACTTGATGTTGGCGGTGCCGGTGCCGCCGCCGGACTCCACCACGTCCGGGTACAGGGTGCCCTGGACCAGGAACTCCACGGCGGGGCCCTCGTCGGCGATGATGTCGGCCTGGGCCTGCTCGAAGACCCGGATGAACTCGCGGCCGATGATCTTGCGCTTGGTCTCGGGGTCGGAGACGCCCTTCAGCGCGGTCAGGAAGCGCTCCTCGGCGTCGACCACGATCAGCTTGACGCCGGTGGCCGCGACGAAGTCCTTCTCGACCTGCTCGGTCTCGCCCTTGCGCATCAGGCCGTGGTCGACGTAGACGCAGGTCAGGCGGTCGCCGATGGCGCGCTGCACCAGGGCGGCGGCGACGGCGGAGTCCACGCCACCGGACAGGCCGCAGATGGCGCGCTTGTCGCCGACCTGCTCGCGGATCAGCGCGACCTGCTCCTCGACCACGTTGGTGGTGGTCCAGTTCGGGGCGATGCCGGCGCCGCGGTACAGGAAGTGCTCCAGCACCTGCTGGCCGTGCTCGGAGTGCATCACCTCGGGGTGGTACTGCACGCCGTACAGCTTGCGCTCGTCGTTCTCGAACGCGGCGACCGGCACCACGTCGGTCGACGCGGTGACGGTGAAGCCCTCCGGCGCGGCCGAGCAGGCGTCGCCGTGCGACATCCACACCGAGTGCTTGTCCGGGGTGCCCTCGAACAGCGTCGAGCCCGAGCGGGTGACGGTCAGCGGGGTGCGGCCGTACTCACGGGCGCCGCTGTTGTCGACGGTGCCACCGAGGACGGTGGCCATCAGCTGGAAGCCGTAGCACATGCCGAACACCGGAACACCGGCCTCGAAGATCGCACGGTCGAGCTGCGGAGCGCCCTCCTCGTACACCGACGACGGACCGCCGGAGAGGATGATCGCCTTCGGGTTCTTGGCGAGCATCTCGGCGACCGGCATGGAGCTCGGCACGATCTCGCTGTAAACCCGCGCCTCACGCACCCGACGGGCGATGAGCTGGGCGTACTGGGCGCCGAAGTCGACGACCAGGACGGTGTCGTTCTCGGGCGGGGACTGGGGGTGTACAGAGGACACGGACGGCCTTCCGGCGGCGGTACAAAAGGGGTGTCGCCACCGAGTCTACCGGGAGCGTTTCACCCGGCTGCCAGCCGAGCCGCCCGTGACCGCGCAGGGTGGCGAATCGTTGCACCGGGAGACCGTGCGAGACGCCGGCACCCTCCAGGTGCGGGCGGCGCGTGCGGCGGACCACGCGTGGATCTTTCTTCTCCGGTCCACCGGTGCGCGTGGCGGGCACGGGCCCGCCGTGGGACCGCGCCCCGGTGCCGCGGTCGGGCCAGCAGGGGACAGCGAACCCGTCCGCGACCGGGCGGACCCGGGGTGTGGCGGCCGGTACCGGTGCCGGCCGCCGCACACGGGTCAACCAACCGCTCCGGCGTACGCCCCGGTGCGCCCCGCAAGCCACTATCACGGACAGTTACCACCCCGGCCGGTCGGTTTCGGCGCCCCCCGGCGCCGTGTCCGGTACCGGACTCGGCCGAATTTGCGTCGAATCGGTTGCACGGCACGGCCCTCGTCCAGGACGATGACTGCAGGACGGGGGCCACCACACACCCCGCCGCACTCTCGGACCGTTGGCGCGAACGGCCCGACTCTCACGCTCCGTGAGGCCCATCGGCCTCGGGCGCGCTCAGAACCATTTCCCCGACGGCGCTCCTCCCCCGGCGCCGTCACCCAGCACGCGGCGCGGCCCTGACGCCGAGTGCTGGCCGACAAAGGGCCCCGTTCCCCCGCGGGGCCCTTTGCCCTGTCCGGGCTCGGCCGGCGTCCGGCCCGGTCCGGACTCGGCCGGCGTCCTGCCCGGTCCGGGCTCAGCTCGCGTCGGGCCGCCGGTAGGCAGCGTGCGAGTCCAGTACGTCGACCTGTCCAACCAGCGGCCGCTCCTCGGCGACCAGTTCGACCGTCCCGACGATGCCGTCCGGCTCGTCCGCCGCCTGCGCGGGCAGCGGCACGCGCACCGGCACCGGCGTGCGCCGCACCGCGTCGAGCGCCGCCGGCACCACCAGCGCGCCGAACACCGCCCAGGCCGCGGCCGCGACCACCACCGAGGTCACCGACCAGCCGAGCAGTTCGATCCGGGCCTCGTGGACCTGTCCCTTGATGGTGCTGCTCTCGCTCAGCCAGATCGAGGTGCCGAGCACCAGCGCCGCCGTCAGCACCGCGTACAGCACGGCCAGCCGGGCCCGGTCCAGCTGGGTCAGCCGCCCCCGGTGCGCGGACCAGCCGAGCGCCAGCGCCGCCAGCAGCACCGGAACCACCGCCAGCCACCACTGCCCGCCGTGCGCGCCCAGGTCGTACAGCGCGAAGGTGCCCTCGTGCCCGCCGCGCAGGCCGCCCACCCCGGCCCGGGCGCCGCTGCCGACACCGAACAGGTACACGCCGCCGTTGACGGTCAGCGCCCGGAACGTGGACTGCGGGAACGGCTGGTCGACCAGCACCTGCATCACCACCGACATCAGGGTGAGCAGCACTAGCAGCGCCCCGACCACCCGCGCCGCGTGCTGCCACGCCAGCAGCCAGCCGCCCAGCCACCGGCGCCGCGCGGCCTCGGCACGCAGCGCGCCCTGCCCGTCCACGGCCAGCACCACCGCGGCCGCGGCCAGGAACCCGGACAGCCCGAGCGGCAGCATCGCCGGACCGGTGGTGACCTGCATGCTCAGCGAGAGCGAATCCTCGTCGACGTGCGAACTGCCGGTGGAGAGCCAGCCCAGCAGCAGCACCGCGACCGCCGACAGCGCGCCGGTGCGCAGCGCCTGCGCGCCGGCCGCCGGCCCGGTCGGCTCGGCGGCGCCGGCCGCGGCGCGGGCCCGGGCGGTCAGCCGCTGGCCGAGCCAGAGCAGCGCCAGCCAGCCGAACGCCACCGCGTACGGCAGCACGTGGATGCCGGAGGTGGAGGAGCCGAAGCTGCTGGAGTTGCTGTTCCGCCAGGGCGTGCCGAACGCGGTCAGCGTCAGCTGCAGCCACATCTGGAAGGTGTGGACGGTCCAGCGCACCGCCGGGTCGTCGTCCACGCCGCTGCCGCCGCGGCCCGCGATGGTGCTGCCGAGCGTGGCCAGCACCACCAGCAGCGCGGTCGGGGCGAGCAGCACCCGGCCGGCGGTCAGCCAGCCCCGGGACGGTGTCGGCCACTGCCGGTCCTGGTGTATCCGGCCGGAGCCCCACGGGGAGGGACCGGGCGCGGCGGTCTCGTCCACCATCACTTCCCCGATCGCGGGCGGCGGCACGACGGCGGGCCCGGTGGGGTGTCCGCAGTTCGCGCAGGTCGCCACGGCACCGGCGACAGCCGCTCCGCAGGACGGGCAGATGGGCATGACGGTCCCCCCGGGGGTGGTTCGATCGGGTGCCCGTTTATCCCATCGGCCGTCCGGCGATGTCAATCGGCGTCAGTTGCCCTGCCCGGCACCTTCGGCACGGCCAGCAGCGGCAGCCGCAACGCCCCGAACGCCCCTTCGGGCACGGCGGGCTGAGCCGGGGTCACCGCCCGGACGGGCCGGTAGTCGGCGCCCTGTTCGGGGCGCGGGTCGGCCTCGCCGCGGTTGGGCCACATCGACATGGCGCGCTCGGCCTGCGCGGTGATCGTCAGCGACGGGTTGACGCCGAGGTTGGCGGAGACCGCGGAGCCGTCGACCACGCTGATCCCCGGGTAGCCGTACAGCCGGTGGTACGGGTCGACCACACCGGTCTCGGCGCTGTCGCCGATCGGGCAGCCGCCGAGGAAGTGCGCGGTCAGCGGGATGTCGAAGATCTCGCCGACGGTGGAGCCGGGGAAACCGTTGATCGACGCGGCCAGCGCCCGCGCCCCCTCCTCCGCCGCCGGGATGTAGTTCGGGTTGGGCGCGCCGTGACCCTGCCGGGAGGTCAGCTTGCCGTTCTTCAGGGACACCGTCAGCGAGTTGTCCAGCGACTGCATCACCAGGCCGATGATGGTCTTCTCCGACCAGCGGTGCTGGTTCATCGACTGCGCGAAGATCCACGGATGCCGGCCGACCGACCCGAGGTAGCGCAGCCAGCGCGGCCCGCGCCCCGCCCCGCTGACCTGCTGGACGGACAGCGCGCCCATCGCGTTCGAACCTCGGCCGTAGCGGACCGGCTCGATGTGGGTGTTCTCGTCGGGGTGCACGGACGAGGTGATGGCCACGCCGCGGGTGAAGTCGGGTCGCTCCCCGTAACGCCGGTCGGAGGTCTGCGCGCCCACCAGCGCCTCGGAGTTGGTGCGGGTGAGGTGGCCCAGCTTGGCGGAGATCCTGGGCAGCAGCCCGCCCTCGCGCATCCGGTGCAGCAGCGTCTGGGTGCCGTACGTACCGGCCGCGACCACCACCCGCTCGGCGGTGATGGTGCGGGCGCCGGCCTTCTTCGCCCGCCGGGTGCGGGCGTCGGTGGGCAGCACGTCCACCGCGTAGCCGTCGCCGTGCGGGCGCAGCCGCTTCACGGTGGTCAGCGGCAGGATCTCGGCGCCGGCCCGCTCCGCCAGGTACAGGTAGTTCTCGGTGAGCATGTTCTTCGCGCCGTGCCGGCAGCCCGTCATGCACTCCCCGCACTCGGTGCACGCCTTGCGCTTCGGGCCGGCCCCGCCGAAGTACGGGTCGTCGACCTCGCTGCCGGGCGCGGCCTTGGCCTCGCCGGTGCCGTCCTGCCCGTCGCCGAAGAACACCCCGACGGGGGCCAGGTGGAAGGTGTCGCCGCAGCCCATCGCCTCGGCGGCGGCCTTCAGGTGCACGTCCGAAGGCGTCATCGTCGGGTTGAGCCGGACCCCGAGCATCCGCTGCGCCTGGTCGTAGAACGGGGCGAGTTCGGCCTGCCAGTCGGTGATGTGCCGCCACTGCCGGTCCTCGAAGAACGGCTTCGGCGGCACGTACAGCGTGTTGGCGTAGTTCAGCGAGCCGCCGCCGACGCCCGCCCCGGCCAGAATGAGCACATTGCGCAGCAGGTGGATGCGCTGGATGCCGTACAGGCCGACGGCGGGCGCCCACAGGTAGTCGCGGGTGTCCCAGGACGTGGTGGGCAGCTCGTCGCGGCCGAACCTGCGCCCGGCCTCCAGGACGGCGACCCGGTACCCCTTCTCGGTCAGCCGCAGCGCGGCGACCGAACCACCGAAGCCCGAACCGACCACCACGACGTCGTAGTCGAACGACACTGCCCCTCCTCGGCAAGCGACGGCAACTGCCCTGCTACTTCAGGCGGAACGCCTTCATGACCTTCAGGCCGGTGGTGAAGAACTCGGCGAACTTCTGGTCGTCCATACCCATCGACGGGCCGATCGGCAGCAGCCGCTGCACGGCGATGGTCTGCGCCTCGGTGTACCGCAGAATGCCTTCCGCACCGTGCCGCCGGCCGAGCCCCGAGTCGCCCATGCCACCCATCGGCGACGCCACCGACCCGTACGCGGCGGCGTACGCCTCGTTCACGTTGACGGTGCCGGTGCGCAGCCGGGCCGCGACCTTGCGGCCCCGGCCGGTGTCCCTGGTCCACACGCTGGAGTTCAGGCCGTACGGGGTGGCGTTGGCGGCGGCGACCGCCTCGTCCTCGGTGTCGAACCGGTAGATCGACACCACCGGGCCGAAGGTCTCCTCCGAGCACACCGCCATCTCGGGGGTGACGCCGTCCAGGATGGTCGGCTCGAAGAACAGCGGCCCGAGGTCCGGCCGGGCCTGCCCACCGGCCACCACCGTCGCCCCGGCCTTGACCGCCTCCTCGACGTGCCGGGTCACGGTCTCCAGCTGACGGCCCGACACCAGCGAGCCCATGTCCGCGCCGTACGCCAGACCGCCACCCAGGCGCAGCGCGGACGTCCGCTCCGCGAACTTCGCCAGGAACGCGTCCGCCACCGACCGGTGCACGTACAGCCGCTCGATCGAGATGCACAGCTGCCCGGCGGAGGAGAAGCACGCCCGCACCGCACCCGCCGCGGCCTTGTCCAGGTCGGCGTCGGAGAGCACCAGCATGGCGTTCTTGCCGCCCAGCTCCAGCGAGGCCCCGACCAGCCGCTCGGCAGCCCGCCGGGCCACTTCCCGGCCGGTACGGGTCGAACCGGTGAACGCCACGTAATCCGCGCGCTCCACCACCTCCGGCCCCACCACCGGGCCGTCACCCAGCACGATCTGCCACACCTGCGGCGGCAGCCCCGCCTCGACGAACAACTCCCGCGCCCACAACGCGGTCAGCGCCGTCTGGGTGTCCGGCTTGTTCACCACCGCGTTGCCCGCGACCAGCGCCGGCAGCGCGTCACCGACGGACAGCTCCAACGGGTAGTTCCACGGCGAGATCTGCCCGACCACACCCTTGGGCCGCCGCGCCTCCACCGCGCTCGTCAGCCCCGGCACCGCACCACCACGACGGCGGTCCTTCAGGTACGAGGACGCCATCCGCCCGTAGTGCCGGGCCGCCGACGCGACCGCCATGACCTCCTCGAAGGCATGCAGCCGGGCCTTCCCGGTCTCCGCCTGAATGAGGTCCAGCACCTCGTCCTGCCGCCGCAGCAACAGATCGTGGAACCGCAGCAGCACCCCCGCCCGGTGCCGCACCGACAGCGCCGCCCACGCGGGCTGCGCCCGCCGGGCCTCCGTGAACGCCCGGTCCACATCCGCCGTCCCCGACACCGGCAGCGCCGCCAGCACCTCCCCGGTCAACGGCGCCAGGGTCTCCACGACGCCCTCCCCGGACGCCGTCACACCCTTCACCAACCGCGCCACCACCGCCGCCGGCACCGCCGAAGCAACCGTACGCGCCGCACCCGTGGCCACAGGATTGCGCCGAACCTGGCTCGTGCTCTCCGTCATGCGGGCAGCCTAGGCGCTCGACGCCCGCTTGTGTACCCGCCGGTAACACTCATTCGAGCCAGGGGCGCGTGGGGGCACCTCCCAGCCCCCAGGGGAGAACTGCGCGAAGCGGAAGACCCCCGTCGGCAGGATCGCGCCACGGCCAATGACCTGCACGTGGCCGCGACCCTCGCTGTCAGGTCGCGGCCCGCCGCCGTCTCACTTCGTCGGCGTGAACTTGTTGAGCACCGTCGTGAAGCGCCGCAGGCTCTGCGTCCAGTCCTTCTCCGGCCCCGACACGTACACCGAGTACGACGTCCCGTCACTGCGCCGGAACTCCGCCTCCTTCGCGTGCCGGCGGACGCCGCTCGGCGTGGTGAAGCTGAACTCCCACACCGCGCCTTCCTGGTCGTTGATCCTCGCGGCGGCCAGGCTGCTGGTCTGGAAGTCCCGCTGGCTCTTGCTGAGCGAGGCCTCCAGCTGCAGCAGGTGCTCCTGCGGCGAGAGCGGCTGACCGACCGTCACCGCGAACTGCAGGTAGTGGTCGCGGCCGTCGGGCGAGTAGTAGATCTGGGTGCCTTCCTCGCTGCGCACCCATTTGCCGTCGCTGGGCAGCGGGAAGCGGAATCCGGCCGGGTCCTCCTGCCAGGTGTAGCCGGTGGGAGGAGGCGACAGCGCGGGGTCGACGACGCCGGACGAAACCTCTCCGCCCTGGCCCTTGTGCCGGTGGTCCAGGTAGTAGAACCCGCCTCCACCCGCGACGGCCAGCGCCAGCACGGCGGCCAGCACCATCAGCATCCGCCGCTTCCGACCGCCCCGAACCGCCGGAGCCGGAGCCGGAGCCGGAGCCGCAGCCGCAGCCGCAGCCGCAGCCGGCGCCACCGTCTCCGTCGCCCCGCCCTGCACCGGCACCCGCCCCGGCGTCACCGTCTCCGCCCCGGCGGCCGCCCCGGCAGCCCTCTCGGCAGGTTCGACCCGGTCGCCCAGCGGCACCGCCTGCGTGGGCTGCCGTTCCTCGCCGGCCTGGGCCGGCACGCGGATGCTGACGGTCTGTCCGGCGGCGACCTCGCGAAGCATCTTGGTGGCTTCGTCGGCGCCGGGCCGTTCCGCCGGGTCCTTGGCCATCAGCGCGGCCAGCACCGGCCCGAGTGCGGCGGCCCGCCGGGATTCGGGGAGCGGCTCGTCGACGACGGCGGTGAGGGTGCCGAGCGGGCTGTCGCGGCGGAACGGCGACTGGCCCTCGACGGCGTGGAACAGCGTCGCGCCGAGCGCCCACAGGTCGGAGGCCGGTCCGGGCCGCTGGCCCTGGGCCCGTTCGGGGGCCAGGTAGTCGGGTGAGCCGACCAGGTCGCCGGGGCGGGTGATCTCCATCGCGCCCTCGAACTTGGCGATGCCGAAGTCGAGCAGCACGACGCGTCCGGTGCCGTGTTCGATCAGCACGTTGGCGGGCTTGACGTCCCGGTGCAGCACCCCGAGCTGGTGGCCGCGGTGCAGTGCGGCGACCAGCTGGAGGCCGACCTCGGCGGCCTCACGCGGGCTCAGGGTGCCGTCCTGGCTGATCACTTCGGACAGCGCACGGCCGTCGACGAGTTCCATCACGATCCACGGCCGGCCGTCCTGTTCGAGCACGTCGTGGATGGTGATGACGCCCGGATGCTTGATCCGGGCGGCGGCCCGGGCCTCACGCTTCATCCGGGACTGAAGCATTTCCAGGTCCTCTTCCGAGAGGTGGCTGACCGTCAATTCCTTGACGGCGACCTCCCGGTCCAGCATTTCGTCCCTGGCCCGCCAGACGGTCCCCATCCCGCCGCGTCCCAGGCGCTCGCCGAGCGCGTACCGCCCGGCCAGCAGACGGTCGGTCGACTGGTCCTGTGCGCCCATGACCGTCCCCCCTTCGATGACCCCCCACCGTCGGTCGGACGAGGTCGTGGCACCTCGTGTGCCTGCTCGCACCGACGGTTCGAAGGCAAGCCTAGGCTGCGCGGCGCCGCGCGGGAATCACACCCCGGCTTGCGAATCGCACGGTGACCGACCGCTTTCAGCCTGCGACCAGAACGATCCCGGCGAGTGCCGCGACCATCAGCACCAGCACCGCCACCACCACCAGCGGCCCGAGCAGTCGCGCGGGTATCCGCGGCGGACGCCCGGCGGGCGCGGCACCTTGACGGGCCGTCGGCGGCCGCTTCTTCGGGCGGGCGCCGCGCGGCCGCCGGGCCGCCGGCGGAGCGCTCTCGGTGCGGGGCGCGGGCATCGGCGGAGCGGGCGGGCCGTCCGGGTACGGCTCGGGTGCGAACACCAGCAGCTCGCGCAGCTCCTGCTGGACGGCGAACGCGTCGGGCCGCGCGGCGGCGTCCGGGCGCAGCAGCCGCTCGACCAGCGACCGCAGCGGGCCGCACCCGTCGGCGGGGTGGTGGCGGCCGTCGCGGACGGCGGCCAGCAGGGTCGGCAGGTCGTGCTCGGGGTACGGGCCGTGGCCGGTGAGCAGGCGGTAGAGCAGCACGCCGAGGGCCCAGGTGTCGGCGGGTGCGCCCGCGTCGATCGCCCAGCGCTCGGCGAGCGGTCCGAGCATGAGCGCGCGCGTCTCGTACACCCGGCGCGGCACTTCGCCGCCGAGCGCCGCGCACAGTTCTTCTTCGGCGGCGCCGAGCAGCAGGCCGCCGAGCATCGCCGCGCCGTCCTCGCAGATCAGCACGGTGCGGGCGGTGACGTTGCCGTGGGTGAGTCCGGTACCGTGCACGGCCCGCAGCGCCCCGGCCAGGTCGGCGCCGATCTCCGCGACCCGGTACGGCGACAGCGGCCCGTCGCCCATCAGCCGCTCCAGCGGCGCTCCGGCCACCGATTCCTCGGCGACCCACAGCAGTTCGCCCTCGGGTCCGGCGGCGAGCCCGCGCAGCAGCCGCGGGTGGGTGGGTGCGGCGGCCGCGACCTGCGCGACCCGGGCGGTCAGCTGCGGCCCGTAGGCGGGTGCCGTCCCGCCGAGCACCGGTGACTCGGGCAGTTCCAGGGCGAACAGCCGCACCCGGGCGCCGCTGGGCCCGTCCACCGCGGGCACGCCGACCTCATCGTCCGGACGGTCCGTCACCCGGTACCGCCCGGCCACCACCTGCCCCGGGGCCGTTCGCATGCCTGTTCCTCACGCCGTAGTCCCGCCAGCCTACGGCCCCGGGCCGCACCCGCCACCTCCCGGTGCGGTCTTTCAACTCCCTTGTGTCCAGCCGCCGGAGACGCTCCGTCCGGCTCACGGCGCCGGCTGGAAACTCTCGAAGGAGATCCGCCGGGCCAGCGAGCCGTCCGGCGCGGACCACACGGATTCCGGCATGGTCCAGTAGATCGCGTAGCCGTACTTGCCGTTGCCGGTAACGAAGCCGCGGTTCAGCGAGTGCAGCAGGGTGCCGCTCTTGCCGGTGTAGGTCCACTCCCAGTCGGCGGCGTTGCTCCAGCCCCGGTAGGCCACCGATTCGACCCGGATCCGGCGGTAGTCCTTCATGGTCGCGGACTTGTCGGACGCCTGCCAGTCCTTGAGCGCGCTGTCCCCGGCGGGCGACTGCCAGTCGACCACCAGCCGCAGCCCGTTGCCCTCGAATTGCCGGCTGGTGGAGCGGTAGTCCGCGCCCTTGTCGGCCATCCATTCCGGCAGCGTGATGCTGAAACCGGACGGGTCCTTGTAGACCCGGTACCCGTCCGGGACCTGACCCGGGCTCAGCGTCGGCCCGGGCGACTCGCTCGGCTCCGCCGACGCACTGGCGCTCGGGCTCGCGGACGGCGAGCTACTCGCGGTCTCGGAGGGCTGCACGGGTGCGACGGTGTTCCCGCCGCTGTCCTGGGCGCTCGCCCCGCCGCCCTTCTCGGCAGGCCACAGCACCACCAGCGCAGCGACCAGCGCCAGCACCGCGGCCACCGCGGCGACGGCCAGCAGCGTGCGCCGGCGGGAATCCCCGCCGCGCGCCACCACCGCGGTCTCCGCGCCGGCGGCGGGGTCGGCGGGCAGCGCCCGGGTCGCGGTCTCGGCGGCGACGGGCTCGGCCGGCTTCGCGGCGGCGGCGGGCTTCGGCTCGGGCAGCGCCTTCCCGGCGACGATCCGCTGCAGCATTTCGCGGGCGGTGTCCGCGTCCATCCGCTTCGCGGGGTCCTTCTCCAGCAGCCCCTCGATGACCGGCAGCAGCGGCCCGGCGTGCGGGGGCGGCGGCAGTTCCTCGGTCATCACGGCGGTCAGCGTGGCCAGCGCGGAGCCCCGGTCGTACGGCGGGACGCCCTCGACCATCGCGTACAGCGTGCCGCCGAGCGACCACAGGTCGGACGGCGGGCCGGGCCGCTGCCCGCGGGCCCGCTCGGGCGCGATGTAGGAGGGCGCGCCGACCAGCATGCCGGTGGAGGTGATCGAGGTGTCGCCCTCGACGCTGGCGATGCCGAAGTCGGTGAGCACGGTCCGCCCGTCCTCGCCGATCAGCACGTTGGACGGCTTCACGTCACGGTGCAGCACGCCCTGGCTGTGCGCGGCGCCGAGCACCCCGAGCAGGTCGAGCCCGATCGCGGCGGCCCGCTCCGGCGTCAGCGCGCCGTCCTCGCGGACCACGTCGGCCAGCGAGCGGCCGTCGACGAGTTCCATCACGATCCACGGCCGCCCGTCCTCCTCGACCACGTCGAAGACGGTGACGGCGGCGGTGTGCCGGATCCGGGCGGTGGCCTTGGCCTCGCGCAGGGTGCGGACGATCAGCCGGCGCTTCTCGGCCTCGTCGACGGCCCCGGTCATCCGGAGCTCCTTCACCGCGACGACCCGGCCGAGCATCTCGTCCTCGGCCCGCCACACGGTGCCCATACCGCCACGGCCGAGCACCTCGCCGAGCCGGTAACGGTCCGCCAGCAGGCGGCCGGTCGGTTCCTGCGGCTGCGTCATCGGTGCGCTCTCCCCATGGTGTTGCGGCCCTCGCCGGTCGCCCGGCCGAGACCTGACGGCTTGTCGGACCACTGCGGGCGGCGGTCGCACGCCGGGGCACCATCATCCCCTGTCTCCGCCCCGTCCGACCACCCACCCCCACCCGCGCCGCGCCCCGTGCGCCCCCTGTGTCTCTTCCGCACCACTCCGGCGACCGAAAACGACCGGTCCCGACCGCCCCGTCACCGGTGATCGTCCGAAGCCTGCCGCACCCCTGTCCAAGCGCTCCGTGCGCCTGCTAACCTCTGCGCGCTCTTCATGCCATCACAACGGGGGGATCCGAAATGACCACGCCCGATCCGACCAACCCCTACGCCCAGCCGCCGCAGGCCCCCTACGGCCAGGCCACCCCGCCCCCGGCCCCGTACGGCCAGCCGCCGCAGGCCCCGCCCGGCCAGTCAGGCGCACCCCAGACTCCGTACGGCCAGCCCCCGCAGGCCCCCTACGCCCAGGCCGCCCCGCCGCAGGCCCCGTACGGCCAGCCCAGCCAGCCCCCGGCCCCGTACGGCCAGGCCCCCTACGGCCAGGCCGACCAGTCCGCCCCGGCCGAGGGCCAGCCCTGGGGCGCGGGCGTCCCGGTGGCCGGCGCCAACGCCGGCCCGAAGAACGTGCCGCTCGCGGTGCTGGCCGGCGTCGGCGTCACGCTGGCCTGCGGCCTGCTGTACGGCTTCATCGCCAAGGCCACCGACCGCGAGTTCGTCTGGCTGGTGCTCGGCATGGCCGCCGCCATCGGCGCCACCGTCGGCAAGGTCGGCGGCAAGCACCCGCTGCTGCCGCCGCTCGGTGGGCTGCTCACCGTGGTCGGCCTGTTCTTCGGCGAGATCTTCGGCATCGCCCTGATCGCCCACGAGCACACCAGCATGTCGGTGACGGCCCTGCTCTTCGACCACTTCTCCCTTCTGGTCGACGTCTGGAAGGAAGCCTTCGACTTGTTCTCGGTGCTTTTCATCGTGCTCGGCGCGTTCCTGGGCGTCAGCATGACCGTGAAGTCCGGCAAGTCCTGACGCCACATCGAAAATGGCCCCCGCCGTATGGCAGGGGCCCTTTCCGTATCAGCGGAATCAGCGGAGCGATCAGTGGCCGGAGTTGACCGTGACCTCGACCCGCTGGAACTCCTTGAGCTCGGTGTAGCCGGTGGTGGCCATCGCCCGGCGCAGCGCGCCGAACAGGTTCATGGTGCCGTCGGGGGTGTGCGACGGGCCGGCCAGGATCTGCTCGGTGGAGCCGACGGTGCCCAGGTGGACCCGCTTGCCGCGCGGCAGCTCCTCGTGGACGGCCTCCATGCCCCAGTGGTAGCCCTGGCCGGGCGCGTCGGTGGCGCGGGCCAGCGCGGCACCGATCATCACCGCGTCCGCGCCGCAGGCGACGGCCTTCGGGATGTCGCCGCTGTAGCCGACGCCGCCGTCCGCGATCACGTGCACGTAGCGGCCGCCGGACTCGTCCATGTAGTCGCGACGGGCCGCCGCGACGTCCGCCACGGCGGTCGCCATCGGCACCTGGATGCCCAGCACGTTGCGGGTGGTGTGCGCGGCGCCGCCGCCGAAGCCGACCAGCACGCCGGCCGCGCCGGTGCGCATCAGGTGCAGCGCGGCGGTGTAGGTGGCGCAGCCGCCGACGATCACCGGGACGTCCAGCTCGTAGATGAACTGCTTCAGGTTCAGCGGCTCGGCCGCACCCGACACGTGCTCGGCGGAGACCGTGGTGCCGCGGATCACGAAGACGTCGACGCCGGCGTCGACCACGGCCTTGGAGAACTCGGCGGTGCGCTGCGGCGAGAGCGCCGCGGCGGTGACCACACCCGAGTCACGGACCTCCTTGATCCGCTGCTTGATCAGCTCGGCCTTGATCGGCGCGGAGTACACCTCCTGCAGGCGCCGGGTCGCGTCCGCCTCGTCGGCGATCGACGCGATCTCCTCCAGCAGCGGCTGCGGGTCCTCGTACCGCGTCCACAGGCCTTCCAGGTTCAGCACGCCCAGGCCGCCCAGCTGTCCGATCGCGATCGCCTGCTGGGGCGACACCACGCTGTCCATCGGCGCCGCCAGGAACGGCAGTTCGAACCGGTAGGCGTCGATCTGCCAAGCGATCGAGACCTCCTTCGGGTCACGCGTACGGCGGCTGGGGACGACGGCGATGTCGTCGAAGGAGTACGCCCGGCGGCCGCGCTTGCCTCGCCCGATCTCGATCTCAGTCACTTCGAGCCCTTCTGCTGCTTTCCATCTCCCGACCGGGTCACCCCGGTCGCCCCCCAAGTATCCCGTACGACCCCTTTGCCCCCCGACAGGGGCGCACCGAACACCGGAGCCGCCCGGCCCGCAGGGTGAACTGCGGGCCGGGCGGCTCCGGTGGGACTCGGGTCAGCGCGCGTTGTAGTTCGGCGCCTCGACCGTCATCTGGATGTCGTGCGGGTGGCTCTCCTTGAGGCCCGCCGAGGTGATCCGGACGAACCGGCCCTTGGTCTGCATCTCCTCGACCGACCCGGCACCGACGTAGCCCATGGTCTGGCGCAGGCCGCCGACCAGCTGGAACAGCACCGCGGACAGCGGGCCGCGGTAGGGCACCTGGCCCTCGATGCCCTCGGCGATCAGCTTCTCGTCCGAGGAGACCTCGGCCTGGAAGTAGCGGTCCTTGGAGAAGGACTTGGCCTGGCCGCGGGTCTGCATCGCGCCCAGCGAGCCCATGCCGCGGTAGGACTTGAACTGCTTGCCGTTGATGAACAGCAGCTCGCCCGGCGACTCCTCGCAGCCGGCCAGCAGCGAGCCCAGCATCACGGTGTCGGCGCCGGCGCACAGCGCCTTGCCGATGTCACCGGAGTACTGCAGGCCGCCGTCGCCGATGATCGGGACGCCCGCGTCCTGGCACGCCTGCGCGGCCTCCCAGATCGCCGTCACCTGCGGCACGCCGACGCCGGCCACCACGCGGGTGGTGCAGATCGAGCCGGGGCCGACGCCGACCTTCACGCCGTCAACGCCCGCGTCGATCAGTGCCTGCGCGCCGTCCCGGGTGGCGACGTTGCCGCCGACCACGTCGACCGACACGGCGGACTTGATCTTCGAGATCCAGGACAGCGCGTTGTGCGAGTGACCGTGCGAGGTGTCCACCACCAGGAAGTCCACGCCCGCGCCGACCAGCGCCTGGGCGCGGTCGAACGCCTCGGCGGACGCACCGACCGCGGCACCGACCAGCAGCCGGCCCTCGGCGTCCTTCGCGGCGTTCGGGTACTTCTCCGCCTTGACGAAGTCCTTGACGGTGATCAGGCCCTTGATCCGGCCCTCGTCGTCGACCAGCGGCAGCTTCTCGATCTTGTGGCGGCGCAGCAGCGCGATCGCGTCCTCGCCGGAGATGCCGACCTTGCCGGTGATCAGCGGCATCGGCGTCATGATCTCGGCGACCTTGCGGCTGCGGTCGGTCTCGAAGGCCATGTCACGGTTGGTGACGATGCCCAGCAGCTTGCCGTCCGGGCCGGCGACCGGCACGCCGGAGATCCGGAACCGGGCGCACAGCGCGTCGGCCTCGGCCAGCGTGGCCTCCGGGCCGACCGTGATCGGGTCGGTCACCATGCCGGACTCGGAGCGCTTCACCAGGTCGACCTGGTTGACCTGGTCCTCGATCGACAGGTTGCGGTGCAGGACGCCGACGCCGCCCTGCCGGGCCATCGCGATCGCCATCCGGGACTCGGTGACCTTGTCCATCGCCGCCGACAGCAGCGGGATGTTGACCCGCACGTTCCGGGAGATCCGCGAGGAGGTGTCGACCTGGTTGGGCAGCACCTCGGAGGCCCCGGGCAGCAGCAGGACGTCGTCGTACGTGAGTCCGAGCATCGCGAACTTCTCGGGTACGCCGGCGGCGTTGTAAGACATGGGGAACCTTCCGTGGCGGGCCGTCGTTCTGCGCACGGGCGCCAGGGCTCTCTCGGCCGCCAAGCCCGGCGTTCGGTCGATCCTCCAACCGAGGACCGCGCACACCGGAGAAACTTTGGCGACCCGACCAGGCGCCGATACCCCATGGTACTGGTGCCGCGGGGTGCGTCGTCGCGCCCTCTTGACAACGCGCGCGCCCCCGCGCTTCTTCCCCCGCGCGAACCGGCTAGCCGGACTCCTCGGCCAGCGCCCGCAGCCGCGACAGCGCCCGGTGCTGGGCCACCCGCACCGCGCCCGGCGACATGCCGAGCACCTCGCCGGTCTCCTCCGCCGACAGCCCGTCCGCCACCCGCAGCAGCACCAGCTCGCGCTGCCGGGCCGGCAGGTTGGACAGCAGTTCCTTGATCCACGCGGCGTCGCTGGACAGCAGCGCCCGCTCCTCCGGGCCGAGCGAGTCGTCCGGCGTCTCCGGCAGGTCGTCCGGCGGGATCACCGTCGAACCGGGCCCGCGCATCGCGGCCCGCTGCAGGTCGGCGATCTTGTGCGCGGCGATCCCGTACACGAAGGCCTCGAACGGGCGGCCGGTGTCCCGGTAGCGGGGCAGCGCGCACAGCACCGCGACGCACACCTCCTGCGCCACGTCGTCCACATGGTGCCGGGCCCCGCCGGGCAGCCGGAGCAGCCGGCCCCGGCAGTAGCGCAGCGCCAGCGGCAGCACGTAGCCGAGCAGCGCCTCGATCGCCGGACCGTCCCCACGCACCGCGGCCGCGACCAGCGCGGCCTCCTCGGGCGACGTCACACCCGCGTTCTGCGGACGGCCACCCGCACCCGACGCACCGTCGGATCCCGCCGGCCGGCCCTCCGGTGCCGACGACGGACCAGCAGCCGCACCCTCGGGGGCGGGCTGTGCCGGATCGGTCCCGGCGGCCTCCTCGTCGTCATGCATCGGTCCATGGTGCCTGGTCGGACCGGAAAACGCGGCACCGCGTCCGGACTTGTGCATCGGAACGTTATGCGTCGCCGGGTGCACCGTGCCGCCTCCCCTGCCTGTCCGCTGGTCCCCGAGGTGCTCCACTACTCCATGGTGCAGCCTCGGGACCACAACGTCACACGTCCGAGCGAGCGCAGTTGTCGCCGCACCCGCTCAGCGGACCAGGCCCCAACGGAAGCCGAGCGCCACCGCGTGCGCGCGGTCCGAGGCGCCGAGCTTCTTGAACAGCCGCCTGGCGTGTGTCTTCACGGTGTCCTCGGACAGGAACAGCTCGCGGCCGATCTCCGCGTTGCTGCGGCCGTGGCTCATCCCCTCCAGCACCTGGATCTCACGGGCCGTCAAGGTCGGTGCGGCGCCCATGTCCGGGCTGCGCAGCCGGCGCGGCGCCAGGCGCCAGGTCGGGTCGGCCAGCGCCTGGGTGACGGTGGCCCGCAGCTCGGCGCGCGAGGCGTCCTTATGCAGGTAGCCGCGGGCCCCGGCGGCGACCGCGAGGGCCACACCGTCCAGGTCCTCGGCCACGGTGAGCATGATGATCCGGGCGCCCGGGTCGGCCGAGAGCAGTCGGCGGACCGTCTCCACTCCGCCCAGTCCGGGCATCCGAACGTCCATCAGAACGAGATCGGAACGGTCGGCCACCCAGCGGCGGAGGACCTCCTCACCGTTCGTCGCAGTGGTCACCCGGTCCACGCCGGGTACGGTCGCCACCGCACGGCGCAGCGCCTCCCGGGCGAGCGGGGAATCGTCGCAGACGAGTACGGATGTCATGACCGTCCTCCGCAGCTGATCCGCGTCACGTTGAGCCTCCTGGCTGGTACGAACCTCTCCGACACGGCCGCCTTGGACGGACTCCGTTCCGATCGCCTCGCTCCGCGACCGATCCCGATGTCCCGCGCCTGCTGACCGCCTCCGTACATCCAACGACCGTCACTCGAATGAGTTACGGCTTCAGGTCCATCTCCACCACTGTACGTGGCCAACCCATCACACAAGAGCCACCTCGCGGTGCACACGCCGCACTTTTGTGCAGCTCGCGCGCGGTGCCCGCGCCACGCACGCCTTCCGGCCGGGACCCGCGCCCCTTCGGACATCCGATCGGGGAAGGGTGCGACTTAAAACCTATTGCACCGTTTGTCCGTTTTTATAGCTTCCGTTAGGTCATTGACTGTTGTGTCGGTCTGTGGGTGACTTGTCCGTGTAGTTGGGTGTAAGTCATATTTCCAGGTGTCCGTATCGGTCCCGCGCAGCCTCGCCGGACAACCACGGCCGAGCCGCCAGGTCCCGCGCCCTCGAAGGGAATGAGCCATGGCAGATTTCTCCCGCCTCCCAGGCCCCAACGCAGACCTCTGGGACTGGCAGCTCTCCGCCGCCTGCCGCGGCGTCGACAGCTCGCTGTTCTTCCACCCCGAGGGCGAACGCGGCGCGGCCCGGACCTCCCGCGAGGCGAGCGCCAAGGAGGTCTGCATGCGCTGCCCGGTACGCGCCCAGTGCGCGGCCCACGCCCTGGCCGTCCGCGAGCCCTACGGGGTGTGGGGCGGCATGACGGAGGACGAGCGCGAGGAACTGCTCGGCCGCTCCCGCAACCGGCTGGTCCAGGTCCCGCTGGCGATGCCGCAGACCATCCGCCACTGAACACCCGGTGAGCGGCCGCGCATACTCCCTGCCGCCGCACCGACTCTTCGAGTAACTGAAAAAACGTTTCTTCGCATACGCTGCGGCGCCCCGCCCCAGGCCGGCGCCGCGTCCGTTCCCGGACCCTTCCGCGAACGCCTCAGCGGGCCGCAGCCGCCGCCGCGAGCTGGTCCAACATCAGCTCCACCGCCGGAACCCCCGCCAGGTCCGGCAGGGTCAACGCCACCACCTCGCGCCGCGCGGGCTCACCCGACGCCACCCGGACCGGCACCGCCACCACTCCCGGATGCCGCACCGACTCCAGCGCCAGCCCCGGCAGCACCGCCACCCCCAGACCCGCGCCCACCAGGCCCACCACCGCCGGGTAGTCGTCGGTGGCGAACTCGATCGACGGCGCGAAGCCCGCGTCCGTGCACAGCTCCACCAGGTGCCCCCGGCACTGCGGACAGCCGGCGATCCACTGCTCCTGCGCCAGCTCCGCGAGATCCACCGGCTCGCCCTCGCCCCGGCCCGCCAGCGGATGCCCGGCCGGCACCAGACCCACCAGCGGATCGTCCAGCAGCGGCCGCACCACCAGCTCCGACCAGTCGTTCGCCGCGGCCGTCGCCGCCGCCTCCAACGTCGCCTCCGCGCGCGCCTCGCGCAGCGTCGCATGCGGGGACGGCAGGCTCAGACCGCCCTGCGAATCCGGGTACCGGAACGCCAGCGCCACCTCGCACTCCCCGCCGCGCAGCATCGCCAACGCCTGCGGGGGCTCCGCCTCCACCAGCGAGACCCGCACCCCCGGGTGCGCCGCCCGCACCTGCGCCACCGACCGCGGCACCAGCGTCGAGCTCGCCGTCGGGAACGAGACCAGGCGCACCCGGCCCGCCCGCAGCCCCGCGATCGCCGCGACCTCCTCCTCCGCGGCCGACAGCCCCGCGAGGATCCCGTTCGCATGCTTCAACAGCACCCGCCCGGCCTCGCTCAGCTGCATCTCCCGCCCCGACCGCACCACCAGCGGGGTGTCAACCGCCTTCTCCAGCGCCTTCATCTGCTGACTCACCGCAGGCTGAGTGCACCCCAGCTCCCGCGCCGCAGCAGAAAAGGACCCGGTCCGGGCGACGGCATGCAGAACACGGAGGTGGCGGGCTTCAATCACGCCATCAACCTTAGAGGGAGAGCCAGGGTGCGGATCCAGGGAGAGCACCACCAGGGGCGCGTGGGGGTACCTCCCAGCCCCCAAGGGCTGGGGGAGAACTGCGCGGCCAGCCATGCACCGTCCGCACTCGACCACCATCGTCCAGCCCCACCCGCCTCCGCCCACGCGAAAGGGGCGCGAGGAACCGGCGGTCCCAGCCTCGCACTACGAGAGTGCATGGCCGGTCGCGCAGTTCCTCGCGCCCCTGGGGCTGCTGCCCCTAACGCCTAGCTGTCAGCAGACGCTCAGTGGCTGTGGCCGTGCCCACCGTGCGAGTGGCCGTGGCCCGCGGCCTCTTCCTCTTCCTTCTTCTCGACCACGAGGGTCTCGGTGGTGAGGAGGAGGGAGGCGATGGAGGCGGCGTTCTCCAGGGCGGAGCGGGTGACCTTGACCGGGTCGATGACGCCGGCCTTGACCAGGTCGCCGTACTCGCCGGTGGCGGCGTTGTAGCCCTGGCCCGGCTCGAGCTCGGAGACCTTGGAGGTGATGACGTAGCCCTCGAGGCCGGCGTTCTGGGCGATCCAGCGCAGCGGCTCGACCAGGGCGCGGCGGACCACGGCGACACCGGTGGCCTCGTCGCCGGACAGGCCGAGGCCGTCCTCCAGGACCTTCGCGGCGTGCACCAGCGAGGCGCCACCACCGGCGACGATGCCCTCCTCGACCGCGGCGCGGGTCGCGGAGATGGCGTCCTCCAGGCGGTGCTTGCGCTCCTTGAGCTCGACCTCGGTGGCCGCGCCGACCTTGATCACGCAGACGCCACCGGCCAGCTTGGCCAGGCGCTCCTGCAGCTTCTCGCGGTCCCAGTCGGAGTCGGTGTTGGCGATCTCGGCCTTGATCTGGGCCACGCGGCCGGCGACCTCGGAGGAGTCACCGGCGCCGTCGACGACGATGGTCTCGTCCTTGGTGACGGTGATGCGGCGGGCGGAGCCCAGCACGTCCAGGCCGACCTGGTCGAGCTTGAGGCCGACCTCCTCGGAGATGACCTGGCCACCGGTCAGGGTGGCGATGTCGCCGAGGATGGCCTTGCGGCGGTCACCGAAGCCGGGGGCCTTGACCGCGACCGCGTTGAAGGTGCCGCGGATCTTGTTGACCACCAGGGTGGACAGCGCCTCGCCGTCGACGTCCTCGGCGATGATCAGCAGCGGGCGGGAGCCGCCGGCCTGCAGGACCTTCTCCAGCAGCGGCAGGAGCTCCTGGATCGAGGAGATCTTGCCCTGGTTGATCAGGATGTACGGGTCCTCCAGGACGGCTTCCTGGCGCTCCGCGTCGGTGACGAAGTACGGCGACAGGTAGCCCTTGTCGAACTGCATGCCCTCGGTGAACTCGAGCTCGACGCCGAAGGTGTTCGACTCCTCGACGGTGATGACACCGTCCTTGCCGACCTTGTCGATCGCCTCGGCGATCAGCTCGCCGACCTGGGTGTCCTGCGCGGAGAGGGAGGCGACGGCGGCGATGTCGTCCTTGCCCTCGATCTCGCGGGCGACCGACAGCAGGTGCTCGGAGACGGCGGCGACAGCCTTGTCGATGCCCTTCTTCAGGGCGGCCGGGCCGGCGCCGGCGGCGACGTTGCGCAGACCCTCGTTGACCAGGGCCTGGGCCAGCACGGTGGCGGTGGTGGTGCCGTCACCCGCGACGTCGTTGGTCTTGGTGGCGACCTCCTTGACCAGCTGCGCGCCGAGGTTCTCGTACGGGTCGTCGAGCTCGACCTCGCGGGCGATGGTCACACCGTCGTTGGTGATGGTGGGGGCGCCGAACTTCTTGTCGATGACGACGTTGCGGCCCTTGGGGCCGATGGTCACCTTGACGGTGTCGGCCAGCTTGTTGACGCCGCGCTCCAGCGAGCGGCGGGCATCCTCGTTGAACTGCAGGGTCTTCGCCATGATCCCGTTTCCTCAGGGTGTGGTCTGCGTACGTGGAGCAACAACCGCGCCCCGGGCCCCTGTCAGTGCTGACACGGATCCGGGGCGGGCTGGGGACGTCTTACTTCTCGATGATGGCGAGAACGTCGCGAGCCGAGAGGACGAGGTACTCCTCGCCCTGGTACTTCACCTCGGTGCCGCCGTACTTCGAGTACAGGACGATGTCACCGACGGCGACGTCGAGCGGCAGACGCTGGCCGTCCTCGAAGCGGCCCGGGCCGACAGCCAGGACGACACCCTCCTGGGGCTTCTCCTTGGCAGTGTCCGGGATCACCAGGCCGGAGGCGGTGGTGGTCTCGGCGTCGAGCGGCTGGACCACAATGCGGTCCTCGAGCGGCTTGATGGCAACCTTGCTGCTGGTGGTCACGTCCGAGCTCCCCTTCGGAGATTACGGGGTTGTCTATCAGGTAGGTGGGCGAGGGTGCGCAGCTGCCGTCGCGGGGGTCAGGCACGCATCTTCGCGTTAGCACTCCCCCTGGGGGGAGTGCCAGGAACGACCTTAGGTCGCCGTTAGCACTCAGTCAACCAGAGTGCCAATGACGCCGTGTCGGATGTCGGCACCACACCCCCCGATTGAGTGCCGGTACTCAGGCGGCGGCGCCGGCCCGGGCGCCAGGATCGGCGCATGACGAAGACTCGACGCCCCGCAGGGCAGGACGCGTTCCACGCGGTGTGGATGGTGGCCGCGGAAGTGCCGCTGCTGGCCATGCTGCCGGGCATGCTGACCTGGGCGAGGTTCAGCTACGTGTGGGTCGCCGACCCTTCGGTCTTCGGCCCGCTGGGGCAGGTGCTCGGGGCGTTCTCGCTGATGCTGGCCGCGTCGGGACTGCTGCTCGCGCTCATGGTGCTGGCGACCGGCCTGGTGCTGCCGGCCCGCCGGGGACTGCGGATCGCACCGCTGGCGCTGCTGACGGTGGGGCCGCTGCTGGCGGTGGCGGCGCACTCGGTGCTGCGCCTCTGATCCTTCCGGGTTGTGCACGGGCGCTCAGGCGACGGCGCCGACTCCAGGTTCGGCATCGGCACATGACGAAGACCGTCCGCACGGCGGGATGTACGGCATGCGCTCCGGTTGACGGCGCTGGCAGCGATCGCGCTGCGGGTGATCACGGGGTGAGCGGGGCGGGGACAATGGTGGTGTGGAGATCGAGTCGTTCCGGGCGCTGCTGACCGAGCAGGGGCAGGCGCTGCTGGCGGAGTTGCGGGAGTTCACGGCGGACCAGGAGCTGGCGCTGGCGACCCGGCTGCGGCGGGATTACCCAGCGGAGCTGGTGCGGGCCGCGTTCGAGCAGGCGCGGTTGCGGCAGCGGGCGGAGGCGAAGTTCGGGGCGGACGCCCGGTCGATGTACTTCACCCAGAACGGGGTGGAGCAGGCGACCCGGCGCAGTGTGGCCGAGTGGCGGGCGGGTCGGTTCGCGGCGCTCGGGGTGAAGCGGTTGGCGGACCTGTGCTGCGGGATCGGCGGGGACGCGATCGCGCTGGCCCGGGCCGGGATCGCGGTGCTGGCGGTGGACCGCGACGAGCTGACCTGCGAGGTGGCGCGGGCGAACGCGGCGGCGCTGGGCGTGGCGGAGCTGGTGGAGGTGCGCTGCGCGGACGTCGCGGACATCGACACGGACGGCTTCGACGCGGTGTTCACCGACCCGGCGCGGCGCACCTCGCGCGGGCGGGTATTCGATCCGGAGGCGTATTCGCCGCCGCTGTCCTGGGCGGTGGAGGCCGCCCGGCGCACCCCGTTCGGCGCGTTGAAGGTGGCGCCGGGGATCCCGCACGAGCTGGTGCCGGAGGGCGCCGAGGCGGAGTGGGTGTCGGACCGGGGCGAGGTGAAGGAGGCGGTGCTGTGGTTCGGCACCGGGGCCGCCGAGCCGTACCGGGCGACGGTGCTGCCGGGCCCGCACTCGCTGGCCGGCGGCGCGCTGCCGGATCCGCCGGTGGGCGAGGTCGGCCGGTACCTGTACGAGCCGGACGGCGCGGTGATCCGGGGCCGGATGGTCGCCGAGGTGGTGCGGCTGACGAACGGCCGGCTGCTCGACCCGATGATCGCGTACGTCACCTCGGACGAGCTGCACCCGACGCCGTACGCGCACGCCTACGAGCTGTCCGACGTACTGCCGTACAACGTCAAGAAGTTGAAGGCGCTGGTGAAGGAGCGCCGGATCGGCACCGTGGTGATCAAGAAGCGCGGGGCGTCGGTGGTGCCGGAGGAGCTGCGGCGGCAGCTGAAGCCGTCCGGGCCGAACTCGGTGACGGTGATCGTCGCCCGTACCGAGGCCGGCCCGGTGATGATGCTGGGTCAGCCGACGGGCTTGGCGATGTAGTCGTCGAGGCGGGCGACCGCGAAGCCCTGTTCCTGGATGCGGGCGAGCATCTCGCCGAACATCGAGGTCATGCTCTCGCCCTTGAGCTCGGACGGGCCGCGGAAGTGGGCGAGGATGATGTCGCCGTTCTTCAGCTTCTTGTCGGCGGACTGGTACTGCATGTCGTGGATCTGCATGGATTCACGCCACAGCACGATGGCGCGCGGGCCGCACTCCTGCACCGAGGTGTTCAGGGTGGGGGTGTTGGCGCCGTCGCCGAACGGCGGGCGGAACAGGTACGGGGCGGTGCCGTACTGCTCGGTGAGGGCTGCCTGGTCGTCGCAGATCTCGGACTTCTGCTTGGCGGCCGGGATCTTGCTCATCACCGGGTGGTCGACGGTGTGGTTCTGAATGGTGTTGCCGAGCGCCTGCAGTGGCTTGAAGTAGGCGTAGTCGTTCTTGACGATGTCCTTGGTCAGGAACATCGTGATCGGCACCTTCAGGTCGGTCAGCATCTGGACGAACTTGGGGTCCTTCTCGGCCCCGTCGTCGATGGTGATGAAGACGACCTTGTCCTGGGTGGGGACTTCGCTGAACACCGGCACGGTGCCGGTCTTGGTCAGCTTGATCGGCTTGTCGGCGGGCGCCGCGGGCGCCTTGGCCATCGGCTTGAGGCCCCACTTCGCCCATGCGGCGTCCCCGGCGGTGTCCTGCGCGGGCGCCGACGCGGGGACGGACGAGCCGCCCGAGGACGCGGCGGAGGGCTGCGCGGGGGCTGCGGACTTCGTGGCGGGCGCGGAGCTGCCGCACCCGCTGGCCGCCAGCAGCACGGCGAGCGCGCCCAACCCGTACCCGATCCGGGCCCTCTTCTTCACCGGTGTCCCCCGCTCTCAGCTCTACAGGCGTGTCGATGTTCAGGACGAACGCTACCTGCCCCGCGGTTGCCTACCCGACGTCCGTCCGAGTGAAGGTCCAGTGGTGCACCGGCCGGGACAGCAGCCCCGCCGGGGGCGCCGGGACGGGCTGCGGCTCGCCCGTCCACAGCGCGATCATCAGCACCCGGTCGCCGGGCGCGGTGAACAGTTCGACCCGTTCCAGGCCGGCCGCCCCACGCACCGCGGGAAGCGCGAACTCCCGCGCCCAGGTGTGCAGTTCGCTCCCCCGCCCGTCGGCCGCGCGGGCCTCCCACATGGCCGCCAGGGTCACTTCAGCGCCTCGGCCGCGTGCGCGTGGAAGTCAGTGTGCGGGACGTGCGTCTCGGTGACCGGCAGCGAGGAGTCCGCCGACAGGTCGAACGCCGACGGGGTGCGGTCGCGCCAGACCATCTCGGCGCCGAGCGCGGCCACCATCGCGCCGTTGTCGGTGCACAGGCCCGGCCGCGGCACCCGCAGCACGATGCCCGCCTTGTCGCAGCGCTGCTGCGCCATCTCGCGCAGCCGGGAGTTCGCGGCGACGCCGCCGCCGATCATCAGGTGGTCGACGCCGTTGTCCTTGCACGCCCGCACGGCCTTGCGGGTGAGCACGTCGGTGACGGCCTCCTGGAAGGACGCGGCAACGTCCGCCACCGGCACCGGCTCGCCGGCCCGCCGCTTTGCCTCGACCCAGCGCGCCACGGCGGTCTTCAGGCCGGAGAACGAGAAGTCGTACGCCGGGTCGCTCGCGCTGCTCAGGCCGCGCGGGAAGGCGATCGCCTTGCCGTCGCCCTCGCGGGCCATCCGGTCCACCACCGGCCCGCCGGGGAAGCCCAGGCCGAGAACGCGCGCGACCTTGTCGAACGCCTCGCCGGCCGCGTCGTCGATGGTCGCGCCGAGCGGCCGCACGTCGGAGGTGATGTCGCTGCTGAGCAGCAGCGAGGAGTGCCCGCCGGAGACCAGCAGCGCCATGGTCGGCTCGGGCAGCCGGCCGTGCTCCAGCTGGTCGACGCAGATGTGCGAGGCCAGGTGGTTGACGCCGTACAGCGGCTTGTCCAGCGCCCACGCGTACGCCTTGGCGGCGCTGACGCCGACCAGCAGCGCACCGGCCAGGCCGGGGCCGGCGGTGACGGCGATGCCGTCCAGGTCGCTCGCCTTGATGCCGGCGGTGTCCAGCGCGCGCTGGATGGTGGGGACCATCGCCTCCAGGTGCGCCCGGCTGGCGATCTCCGGGACGACGCCGCCGAACCGGGCGTGGTCGTTCACCGAGGACGCGACCGCGTCGGCGAGCAGCGTGGTGCCGCGGACGATGCCGACGCCGGTCTCGTCGCAGGAGGTCTCGATTCCGAGGACGAGCGGTTCGTCAGCCATTGTGATGATCCTTCAGATCGCTTGCATCGCTTGCCAGGTGGTCCAGACGCATCACCAGTGCGTCCACGTTGGCGGGCTGGTAGTAGCCCCGCCGGATGCCGACCGGCTCGAACCCGAACCGCTCGTACAGCTGCTGCGCGCGCAGGTTGTCCACCCGCACCTCCAGCAGCAGCTCGGCGCAGCCGCGCCGGACCGACTCCTCGATCAGCTCGGTCAGCAGCATCGCCCCGAGGCCCGCCCCCTGGTGCCCGGCCTCCACCGCGATGGTCTGCACGTCGCCGTCCGCCCCGACCACCATCAGCCCGGCGTAGCCGACCAGCGTGTCGTCCTCGCCGACCGCCACCACGTAGTGCCGGCTGCCGCCCGGGTGCGCCTCGGCCAGCTCGGACCAGTACATCCCGCGCGACCAGGCGTCGTCGGGGAACAGCAGGTGCTCCAGCGCCATGACGGGCTCGATGTCCCACCAGCGCATGGGACGCAGCGAGAACCTAGCCACGGCCGGAGAGTCCCGTGCGCGTCACGCCGGAAGCACCGCCTTGTAGCCGGCCGGCACCTGCGCGTCCGGGCGCCGCAGGTACAGCGGGGCGTTCGGCAGCAGCTCGCGGCCGGCCGCCAGCTCGCGGACCGCGAAGTCGGCGAGCGCGCCGGCCGACACGTGCTCGGGGCCGCTCGCCGCCGGCAGGCCGTACAGCAGCGCGCCCGCGCCGACCGTCCGCCCGCCGGGCTCGATCTCCGCCGGACGGTCCACCGAGGGCCCGGAGATCCGGGTGCCGGACGCGTCGTAGGAGGCCCAGTAGACCTCCTTGCGGCGCGCGTCGGTGGCAACCGAGAACGCCTCGTCCAGGCCCTCGGTGCGGGCCTGGTGGGCGATCGCGTCGAGGGTGCAGACGCCGTGCACCGGCAGGCCGAGCGCGTCGCCGAGCGCGGCGGCGGTCACCAGGCCGACCCGCAGGCCGGTGTAGGGGCCGGGGCCGACGCCGACCGCGAGGTCGGTGAGCTGCCGCTTGTCCACACCGGCGGTGCGCAGCACGGCGCCGATGGTGGGCAGCAGCAGTTCGCCGTGCCGGCGGGCGTCGACCTCGTAGGACTCGGCGAGCACGCGCTCGCCGTCGTGGACGGCGGCCGTGACGGCGGGGGTGGCGGTGTCGAAGGCGAGGAGGAGCACGCGTTCAAGGTTAGAGGGTCCGGCGAGGGTGCCCGCACCGGCCGGGAACACACGATCGGAAGAGGCCGAAGCGGCGTCGCGGACCTGGCACGATGGGCCTCGGACGTGAGACGGAGCGTTGAGGAGCAGACCGTGGCGAAGCTGGGTCCTGGTGTGGTGGTCGGCGGGCTGACCCTGGGCGCCATGGCGGTGATCGGGCTGCTGGCGTTCCAGGCGAACGGCGCCGCGTCCCGGGCGGTGGCGGCCACCCCGGCCTCGGCGAGCGCCCCGGCGGCGGCGCCCTCGGCGAGCTCGCCGAGCGAGCGGCCGACCGCTCCCCCGTTGCCGGCGGACTCCGGGGCGGGCCTGCGAGTGGTGTTCTCGCTCAAGGAGCGCCAGGTGTGGCTGGTCGACCCGAAGAAGCCGGAGCAGGTGGTCGGCACGTTCAAGGTGACGCCGGGCAGCGCGCTGCCGAACCCGGGCGCGTACACGGTCTACAGCCGCACGGCGGCGGGCACCGGCACGGACGGCCGGCAGATCGAGCATGTGGTGCGGTTCACCCAGCAGCAGGGCACGGTGTTCGGTTTCAGCGCGCTGGTGGACGAGAACGCCGCCGCGCCGTCGGTGGACCCGAAGACCAAGACCGGCGGCATCCGGGCGTCCCGCTCGGACGGCCAGGCGCTGTGGGACTTCGCGCCGAACGGCACCCGGGTGGTCGTGGTCGCCTGACGGTAAGCCGGAACGCTACGCGGCGTGGCGCTCCGGCGGGGTGGAGACCGCCTCGGCGGCCCGGCAGGACGCCAGCAGCACCCGCATCGGCACGGGCTCCTGCGGCGCGTCGGTGCGCGAGGCCTTGGCGCGCGAAGCCTCGACGCGTGCCGCGTCGGCCGGTTCGGGACGGCGGTCGGTCCGGGGGGTGGTGCTCGCCATGGGGCGCCTCCCTAGTTAGGTACACCTAACCTGCTGCCGCCATCCCATCACGCCCACCGGCCGGGCCGCAACAATTTACCGACACGCTGTCGGGAAACCGGCTCAGTTGTCACCCAATACGGTGAGGTCCACGTCGTCCCAGCGAGCGCCCAGCCCCGTCACGGTGACCCGCCGCCCGTCCGCCTCCACGGTGACGTCCGCCTCCGCACCGCCCAGGGTCCGCTCGATCCGGACCTCCAGCCGGTCCTCGGAGAGCTGCTCGACCTTGCCCTCGCCCCACTCGACGACGATCACCGACTCGGGCAGCGAGACGTCCAGGTCGAGGTCCTCCATCTCGTCCAGGCCGCCGCCCAGCCGGTACGCGTCCACGTGCACCAGCGCGGGGCCACCGGTCAGCGACGGGTGCACCCGGGCGATCACGAAGGTCGGCGAGGTGACGGCGCCGCGCACCCCCAGGCCCTCCCCCAGGCCGCGGGTCAGCGTGGTCTTGCCCGCGCCCAGCTCCCCCGACAGCAGCACCAGGTCGCCCGGGCGCAGCAGGGCGGCGAGCCGCCGGCCGAGGCCGGTCATCCGCTCCGCGGTGGCGACGGTCAGAGTGGTCTGCGAACCCATGGCGTCCTTCTTCGATCGTTGCGGCCACCCCTACGGTGCCACACCCGGACGCCCGTTCAGCCCTCCGGCCGGTCACCCTCGGGCTCGCGCAGCGCGGCGGGCAGCGGGCCGGTGCCGGCCCGGTCGGCGGCCCGCTCCAGCAGGGCGACCAGTTCCCCGTCCACCAGCTCGGGGCGTTCCAGCATCACCAGGTGGCCGGCGTCCTCCACCAGCACCAGCCGGGCACCGGGCAACGCGGCGGCGATCGCCTCGGAGTACTCGGGCGGGGTGATCAGGTCCTTCGCGCCGGCCATCACCAGCGTGGGGACGCCGTCCAGCCCGGCCAGCGCGGCCAGCTTGTCGTGCGCCGAGAACGCCGGGTAGAACTCCGCGACCACGTCGATCGGAGTGGCGTCCAGCAGCTGCTCGGCGAACCGCACCACCGCCGGGTCGACGTCCTTGCCGCCGAACGAGAACCGCCGGTAGAACACCGCCGTCAGGTCCGAACCCCAGCGCCGGGTCGCCTCCACCAGCTCGACCTGCCGGCCCAGCATCCGCACCACACCGGGCGCGACCCGCTTGACCAGGCTCGCCCCGGCGGCGGGCAGGCCCAGCGTCACCGAGTCCCAGCCACCTGCCAGCGTGCCGATCAGCGCCACCCCGACCACCCGGCCGTCCGGCCCGAACAGCTCGGGATGCTGGGCGGCCAGCGCCATCACCGTCATGCCGCCCATCGAATGCCCGACCAGCACAATCGGCCCGTCCGGCACCACCGCGTCCAGCACCGCCCGCAGGTCGCCGCCGAGCTGATCGATCGACGCGGGCTCACCGTTCAGGTACGAGCGGGACCGCTCGGAACGGCCGTGGCTGCGCTGGTCCCAGAACACCGCCCGCAGCGCACCGCGCAGCGCGGCCCGCTGGAAGTGCCAGCTGTCCTGGTTCAGGCAGTACCCGTGGCAGAACACCACGGTCGGCCCGGGGCCGTCGGCGGCGTCCACCTCCACGTACAACTCGGTGCCGTCATCGGCCCGCACCCGCCGCGGCGCACCCCGCAACGACCCGAACGGCGCCGCCGCGTCCAGCTCCTCCCGGGCCCGCCGACGCATCGCCCGCCCCACCGTCATCCGCTCCACCGCCACCCCGGCAGCGGCCCCGGCGGCGAGCACCCCGAGCGATATCCCGATCAGCCCGGCCCTGGAGACCCCCGACGGCTCAGCCATTCTTGGTGAACTCACGGGCGCGGAGGGGTGCGAAAACGGGGGCGCGTGGGGGCACCTCCCAGCCCGCCAAGGGCTGGGGGAGAACTGCGCGAAGCGGAAGGCGAACGTGGGAAAGATCGCGCCACTGACAGCCAGTTGCACGTGAGCGCGCCCTACCGAAGACAGCCACTACCGCACCCCACCCACGTACCGCCGGGGCACCCGCCCCCCGATCCGAGTGATGATCTCGTACGAAAGCGTCCCGCAAGCCTTCGCCCAGTCCTCGGCAGTGGGCTCGCCCCGGTCGCCGGCGCCGAACAGCAGGGCTTCTTCGCCGACCTCGGGCGTGTCCCCACCGAGGTCCACCACGAACTGGTCCATCGCGACCCGGCCGGCCACCCGGTAGCGGCCGGAGCCGATCTGCACCGGCCCGGTGTTGCTCGCGTGCCGCGGAATGCCGTCCGCGTAGCCGAGCGGGATCAGGCCGAGCGTGGTGGGACCGGGCGTGACGTAGTGATGGCCGTAGGAGACGCCGTGGCCGCCGGGGACACGCTTGACCATGGCGAGCCGGGCCGCCAGCGACATGACCGGCCGCAGGCCGTAATCGGCGGGCGTGCCGACCTCGGGCACCGGCGACAGGCCGTACATGGCGAGGCCGGGCCGGACCAGGTCGTAGTGCGACTGCGGGAGCAGCAGGGTGGCCGGGGAGTTCGCCAGGTGCCGCACCTCGGGGTCGAGGCCGGCCCGCTCGGCGGACGACAGCGCCTGTGCGAAGGAGTCCAGCTGGGCCTGGATGGAGGGGTGGCCGGGCTCGTCGGCGGCGGCGAAGTGCGACCACACGCCGACCACCCGCAGCAGGCCGTCGGCCTGTGCCTTGGCGGCGTTGTCGACCAGGTCGGCCCAGTCGTGCGGCTGGCAGCCGTTGCGGCCGAGGCCGGTGTCGGCCTTGAGGTGGATCCGGGCCGGGATGCCGGTGGCTCGGACGGCGGCGAGGAGTTCGTCCAGCGCCCACTGGCCGCTGATCGAGATGTCGACGGACTCGCGCAGCGCCTGCTCCCAGGGGCCGCCGGGCGTCCACAGCCAGCACAGGATGCGGGCCTGCTCGGGGCGGATCCCGGCGGCGCGCAGTGCGAGCGCCTCCTGCGGGGTGGCGGTGCCGAGCCAGCCGGCGCCGGCGGCGATCGCCTCGCGGGCGCACTGAAGCGCTCCGTGGCCGTAGGCGTCGGCCTTGACCACGGCCATCAGCTCGGGGCCGTTGGTGCGGGCGCGCAGGGCGGCCAGGTTGTCGCGCAGGGCGGCCAGGTCGATGGTCGCCTCGGCACGGACCCCCTCGGTCAGTGCGGGTGTCCCGGTGGTATTCGCAGTCGTCATCGCGTATCAGTCTCCCAGACCCCCGCCGGTCCCCCCATCAGGGGCGCGGCCGACCGGGGTGCGGTCACCCGTCCACCTGTATGCCCTTTCCCTTCCGGTGTCTCCACGCGGTGGAGCGGGTTCCGGTTCCGAACGGGGTGTCAACCGGTCGTCGACCGGGCCGGGGCCGGGCCGACGAGGATACGCCTCCCGGCCCCGGACAGGGCGTCAGCCGGTCAGCGACTGCCAGACGGGGTGCAGCGCCTCGGCGAGGTCGAGCGCCGTGATCGGGGCACCTGTTCCCGCGGCGCGCCTCCCGGCCAGGCCGTGCAGGTACGCGGCGGCGGAGGCGGCGTCGAGCGGGGTCAGGCCGGTGGCGAGCAGGGAGCCGGCCAGGCCGGACAGGACGTCGCCGCTGCCGGCGGTGCCGAGCCAGCCGGTGCCGGTGGTGTTCACCCGGGCGGTGCCGTCGGGGTCGGCGACGACGGTGGTGGAGCCCTTGAGCAGCACCGTCGCGCCGTAGCGGGCGGCGAGCGAACGGGCAACCACCAGTCGGCGGGCGGCGACCGTGTCGGCGTCGGCGTGCTCTCCGACGCCGGCCAGCAGCCGGGCGGCCTCGCCGGCGTGCGGGGTGAGCAGGGTCGGGGCGGACCGGTCGGCGAGCAGGCCGGGGCCGAGCCGGGCGAGTTCGGTGAGCGCGTCGGCGTCGGCGAGCACCGGGACGTCGGTGTCGAGGGCCTCCCGCAGAGCGTGCTCCGCGCCGTCGCCGCCCCCGGGGCCGACCACCCAGGCCTGGACCCGCCCGGCACCGGCCGGACCGGTCTCACTGACCAGCGTCTCGGGGTGGCGGCGGACCACTTCCTCGGCAGCGTGCCCGGTGTAGCGCACCGCGCCCGCGCCGCCCCGCAACGCCCCCGCGACGGCGAGCAGCGCCGCGCCCGGGTAGCGGGCGGAACCGGCACAGACGCCGACCACGCCGCGCCGGTACTTGTCGCTCTCCGCGCCGGGGACGGGCAGCAGCGCGGCCACGTCGGCGTGCTGGAGCGCCTCGACGGGGGCGGGCGGCAGGTCGAGGCCGATCTTCACCAGGTGGACCACGCCCGCGTAGCCGGCGCCGGGGTCGATCAGCAGGCCGGGCTTGTAGGTGCCGAAGCAGACGGTGACGTCGGCGCGCAGCGCGGGGCCTGCCACCTCGCCGGTGTCGGGGTCGACGCCGGAGGGCACGTCCACGGCGACCACGGGGCCGCGGCGGGCCATGGTCGCGAAGGGCGCCGCGGCCGGACGCAGCGGGCCGCGACCGCCGATGCCGACGATGCCGTCCAGCACCAGGTCGGCGCGCCCGAACGCGCCGGCGTCGTCGGTGACCCGGCCGCCGGCGGCGAGAAGCTCCGCGAGGCCGGCGGCGTGCGCCTTGGCGGGGTCGAGCAGCAGGGCTTCGACGCGAGCGCCCCGGCGGGCGAGGCGGGCGGCGGCGTACAGCGCGTCACCGCCGTTGTCGCCGGAGCCGGCCAGGACGAGGATGCGGCTGCCGTAGACCCTGGGCAGCAGTCGGGCGCAGGTCGCAGCTAGACCGGCTGCGGCGCGCTGCATCAGGGTGCCTTCGGGGAGGGTGGCCATCAGCGCGGCCTCGGCTGCACGGACTTGGGCGACTTGGTGGGCCTGGCGCATTCGAAAGCTCCTTCGGGGCGCGAGCACGTGCAAGTCATTGTCCGTGGCGCGATCTCAAGGAGGGGGATCTTCCGCTTCGCGCAGTTCCACGCGCCCCCGGCTCAGCCTTCGGCGATCACCACGGCCGAGGCGACGCCCGCGTCGTGGCTGAGCGAGACGTGCCAGCCCGTCACGCCGAGGGCGGCGGCGCGGGCTTCGACGGTGCCGGTGACGTGCAGGACGGGTCGGCCGGATTCCTCGACACGGACTTCGGCGTCCTCCCAACGCAGGCCGGGGGGTGCGCCGAGGGCCTTGGCGAGTGCCTCTTTCGCGGCGAACCGGGCGGCCAGTGAGGCGGTGCCCCGGCGTTGTCCGGACGGGAGGGTCAACTCGCCTGCGGTGAAGAGCCGTTCGGCGAGTCCGGGGGTGCGTTCCAGGGATTCCCCGAACCGTCCGATGTCCGCCACGTCGATGCCGACGCCGATGATCACGCCTGTTCCTCCGTCCATGCCTGCGCAGTGCCGCGCAGGCATGGACGATACGCGGGCTACTCGACCGTGACGGACTTGGCGAGGTTGCGCGGCTGGTCGACCTCGTGGCCCTTGGCGGTGGCCAGCTCGCAGGCGAAGACCTGGAGCGGGACGGTGGACACCAGGGGCTGGAGCAGGGTCGGGGTGGCCGGGATGCGGATCAGGTGGTCGGCGTAGGGGACGACGGCCTCGTCGCCCTCCTCGGCGATCACGATGGTCTTGGCGCCGCGGGCCCGGATCTCCTGGATGTTGGAGACGATCTTGTCGTGCAGGACGGAGCGACCGCGCGGCGAGGGGACCACGACGACGACCGGCAGGTCCTGCTCGATCAGGGCGATCGGGCCGTGCTTGAGCTCGCCGGCGGCGAAGCCCTCGGCGTGCATGTAGGCGAGTTCCTTGAGCTTGAGCGCGCCTTCGAGGGCCACCGGGTGGCCGACGTGCCGGCCGAGGAAGAGCACCGCGGGGGCGTCGGCCAGCGAGCGGGCCAGCGCGCGGACCGGCTCCATGGTGCCGAGCACCTGCTCGACCTGCCGGGGGGCGTCGCCGAGTTCGCGGATCACCGAGGTGATCTCGTCGCCCCACTTGGTGCCGCGCACCTGGCCCAGGTAGAGGGCGACCAGGTAGCAGGCGACCAGCTGGGTCAGGAACGCCTTGGTGGAGGCGACCGCGACCTCGGGGCCGGCGTGGGTGTACAGCACCGCGTCGGACTCGCGCGGGATGGTCGAGCCGTTGGTGTTGCAGATCGCCAGGACCTTGGCGCCCTGCTCGCGGGCGTGCCGCAGCGCCATCAGGGTGTCCATGGTCTCGCCGGACTGCGAGATCGCGATGACCAGGGTGCGGTCGTCCATGATCGGGTCGCGGTAGCGGAACTCGCTGGCCACCTCGACCTCGCACGGGATGCGGGTCCAGTGCTCGATCGCGTACTTGGCGATCATGCCGGCGTGGAACGCGGTGCCGCAGGCGACGATCACCACCTTGTCGACCTCGCGCAGCACCTGGTCGGGGATGCGCAGCTCGTCGAGGGTGAGCCGGCCGTCGGTGCCGATCCGGCCGAGCAGGGTGTCGGCGACGGCCTTGGGCTGCTCGGCGATCTCCTTGAGCATGAAGTAGTCGTAGCCGCCCTTCTCGGCGGCCGAGGCGTCCCAGTCGACGTGGTACTCGCGGACCTCGGCGGGCGTGCCGTCGAAGTTGGTCACCGTCACGCCCTCGCGGCGCAGTTCGACGACCTGGTCCTGGCCGAGCTCGATGGCCTCGCGGGTGTGCGCGATGAACGCGGCGACGTCCGAGGCGAGGAAGTTCTCGCCGTCGCCGACGCCGACCACCAGCGGCGAGTTGCGGCGGGCGCCGACCACCACGTCGGGGGCGTCGGCGTGCACCGCGACCAGGGTGAACGCGCCGTCCAGCTGCCGGCACACGGTGCGCATGGCCTCGGCGAGGTCGCCGTCGTAGGCCTCGGACAGCAGGTGGGCGACCACCTCGGTGTCGGTCTCCGAGCGCAGCGTGTGGCCGCGATCGGCGAGTTCGGCGCGCAGCAGGGCGAAGTTCTCGATGATGCCGTTGTGGACGACGGCGACCTTGCGGTGGTCGTCCAGGTGGGGGTGGGCGTTGGCGTCGTTCGGCGCGCCGTGGGTGGCCCACCGGGTGTGTCCGATGCCCGTGGTGCCGGCCGGCAGAGGGGTTTCGGCCAGCGACTTCTCCAGGTTGACGAGCTTTCCGGCCCGCTTGTCGGTCGCCAGGAGCCGCTGCCCGTCGGCTCCTTCGGTCTGCACCGCGACGCCGGCCGAGTCGTAGCCCCGGTACTCCAGCCGCCGCAGACCTGCGATCACTACGTCGAGGGCCTGCTGGGGGCCCGTATATCCAACAATTCCGCACATATGCGCCAGCATAGGTGCCGGTGTTCGAGCCCCTGCTGGTCGGATGACCACACCGGGTGACCGACACCACAACACCCGGCGGCCCGGACACGGCTCACAATGGACCCTGTGCTGACCGAACTCTGTACGAGGGGCGCGCCCGCCGCACCCACCCCCTCCCCGTACGTGGATCTGGACCGCGCCGAGTGGAGCGCGCTGCGCGAACGCACGCCGCTGCCGCTCACCGCCGACGAGGTCGAGCGCCTCCGCGGCCTCGGTACCGCGCTGGACCTGGACGAGGTCCGCGACGTCTACCTGCCGCTGTCGCGCCTGCTGAACCTGTACATCCACGCCACGCACGAGCTGCGCGGCGCGCTGGGCACGTTCCTGGACACCCCCGACACCGAGCGGGTGCGCACCCCGTTCATCATCGGCGTGGCCGGGTCGGTGGCGGTCGGCAAGTCCACCACGGCCCGCCTGCTGAAGGCCCTGCTGGCCCGCTGGCCCGAGCACCCGCGGGTCGAGCTGGTCACCACCGACGGCTTCCTGCTGCCCAACGCGGAACTGCGCCGGCGCGGCCTGATGGCCCGCAAGGGCTTCCCGGAGTCCTACGACCGGCGGGCGCTGATGCGCTTCGTCGCGGACGTGAAGGCCGGCAAGGAGCGGGTCACCGCCCCCGTCTACTCGCACCTGGTGTACGACATCGTGCCGGACGAGCAGCTGGTGGTGGAGCGCCCCGACATCCTGATCGTCGAGGGCCTGAACGTGCTCCAGCCGGCCCTGCCCGGCACCGACGGGCGGACCAGGATGGCGGTCGCCGACTACTTCGACTTCTCGATCTACGTCGACGCCCGCACCGACGACATCGAGGCCTGGTACCTGGACCGGTTCCGCAAGCTGCGCGAGACCGCCTTCCAGGACCCCAACTCCTATTTCCGGCGCTTCACCGAGGTGCCCGAGGAGGAGGCGATGGACTACGGCCGGCAGGTCTGGCGGACCATCAACCGGCCGAACCTGCTGGAGAACGTCCTGCCCACCCGCGGCCGGGCCACCCTGATCCTGCAGAAGGGCGCGGACCACAAGGTCCGCCGGGCGCTGCTCCGCAAGCTCTGACCCGGTTTGTCTGTACCCGATCGCAAGATTGACGGTCCGTCAGGATCACGGGTGCCTTCCAATCCGCGAGAAAACCCCCACCCCCTGCCCGCTATGGGACGTTCGCCGGAAATAGCAGGACGCGGGCACCCGTATCATCTTGGGGTCCCAACTGCGCGCCACGAGCGATGGAACGGATTACGTACTCGAGATGCTTGCCTTCCTGCTCGAGCTCCGGCAATGGTGGACCACCCGGGCGATATACCCGTTCGCCGTCTTCATGACGGTGGTGTGGGTGCTCTGGCTGATACGCCTGGCCCTGACGCGCCGTTACCGCCCTTGGGTGCGGCCGCATTCGACGACCACCGCGGTGATCATCCCGGTGGTCGACGAACCGGTGGACCTGTTCTTCTCGGTCCTCGACCGGATCATCGACCAGCAGCCCACCGAGCTGGTCGTGGTCATCAACGGCAAGCGCAACCCGGCCCTGGAGCGGGTCTGCGACGAACTCGGCGTCTACTGGGAGTGGACCGAGATCCCGGGCAAGCGCAACGCGCTGCAGGTCGGGCTGAAGGCCTGCACGGCCGACATCGCGGTGCTCGTCGACTCCGACACGGTGTGGACCCCCACCACCCTCTCCGAACTGGTCAAGCCGTTCCGCGACCCCGAGGTCGGCGGCGTGACGACCCGTCAGCGCATCCTCGACCCGGGCCGCTCGGTGCTGACCCGCTGGGCGGACTGGCTGGAGAGCGTGCGCTGCCAGTACTCGCTGCCGGCGATGAGCGTGCTCGGCACCGTCGGCTGCCTGCCCGGCCGGACCATCGCGTTCCGCCGGGAGATCCTGGTCAACTGCATGGAGGAGTTCCTCAGCGAGAAGTTCCTCGGCGTGTTCCTGGAGGTGAGCGACGACCGCACGCTCACCAACTACACGCTCAAGCAGGGCTTCCGCACCGTGTACCAGTCGACCTCGCTGGTGTACACCGACGCCCCGCTGGAGCTGCGCAAGCTCGCGAAGCAGCAGTACCGGTGGGCCCGCGGCTCGCAGTACAACACGCTCCGGATGCTGCCCTGGATGCTCCGCAAGGCCCGCATGCTCGCCCTGTTCTACCTGGTGGACATCCTGGTCCCGTTCGTCCTGCTGGGCAGCTTCTCCGCCTGGGCGGTCGCCGTCTGGCACCAGCGCGGGCCGAGCCTGTACGAGGAGCTCCCGCTGCCCGCCGAGCACTGGAAGGCGCTGATCGTCCTCTTCCTGCTCGCCGCGTCGCTGTCCGCACTGTCGCTCGCCGTCCGGTTCGGCCGTCACTTCGCCTACCGGGCCAAGGACATGCTGTACCTCCCGGTCTTCATGGTGATCAACACCTGTCTGCTGCTGCCGGTCCGGCTCCTCGGCTTCTTCCGGATGGCCCACAACTCGTCCTGGGGCACCCGCGCCGACGGCTTCGCCGGTGAGCGGGTGCGCAGCCCGCAGGTGGTCATCCCCTATCTGGTCGGCAGCGCCCTCCTGTTCGGTTCGGTGATGATGAGTGTCTAAGCGAAGAAACACCAACCGGCGCAAGACCCTGCACTGGTGGAGCCGCGGCTCCGGCATCCGGCTGAGGGTCTGGATGGTCGTCAACGGCCTTCTGCTGTGCACCCTTTCGTACGGTGTGCTGGCCGCGCTCGGCGCGCAGGACGGCACCCTCGGCTACCACGGGCTGGGCAACTCGGCGAAGACCTCCGGCCTCGACCGGCTGCTGCAGCCGAAGAAGGCGGAGCCCGTCATCCCTGGGCGGGAGATCTTCGCCAACCCGGAGGGCAAGAAGTACTTCGGCGTCAGCACCCAGGAGTCGCCGTTCTCCTCGGCCGAGGTCACCTCGGTCCAGCAGAGCGCCGGCGCCGCCCCGTCGATGACCGAGTACTTCGTGCAGTGGAACCAGGAGTTCGACCCGAAGGCGATCACCGCCGCATACGGCCACGGCACCCTGCCGGTGCTGGCCTGGGAGCCGTGGGCCGGCACCGAACTGGGCAAGGACCAGCCCGACTACGCCCTGTCGACCATCACCGGCGGCAAGCACGACGACTACATCAACCGCTTCGCCCAGGCCGTCGCCACCCAGAAGTGGCCGGTGGCGATCCGGTTCGCGCACGAGATGAACGGCAGCTGGTACCCCTGGTCGGAGCAGGCCAACGGCAACCACGCCGGTGATTACGTCCAGGCCTGGCGGCACGTCCACGACCTGTTCAAGGCGGCCGGCGCCACCAACGTCATCTGGGTGTGGAGCCCGAACATCCTCCGCCCGGTGCCCGACATCGACATCACCAAGCTCTACCCGGGCGACCAGTACGTCGACTGGGCCGGCATGGTCGGCTACGGCACCAACGAGGAACGCACCGCCGACGCGACCTTCGGGCCGACCCTCGACCTGCTGCGCAGCATCAGCAGCAAGCCGATCCTGATCACCGAGACCGGCCGCGAGCCCAACTCGATGCTGAAGCCGGTCTGGATCTCCGACTTCTTCGCCTGGCTCGCCAAGCAGCCCGACGTGGTCGGTTTCATCTGGTTCCAGCGCAACAAGTCCCAGGGCGCCGAAGCCAACTGGCGCTTCGACGACACCACTCCGTCCCTTCGCGCCTTCTCCAACGGCCTTCGGCAGATCACACTGGCCGACGGACACAACTGACCGAAGGATCACCGTGAGCCTGCACCATCCGTCGTCGCGGACCACCGCCCGGGAGCCGCACCGACCCGCCGCCACCCGGCCCGGCCCGGGCACCGGTCCGGCCGAACAGCCCGAGGCGGCCGGCGGCCGCGCGCGGCTGCTCGTCCTGCTCGCCGCGCTGCCGCCGGCGCTGCTGGCCCTGGCCCGCTGCCTGGACGGCCTCGGTGCCCGCCAGATGTGGCGCGACGAGCACGCCAGCTGGTGGGCGGCCACGCTGAAGTTCGAGGACTTCCGGGCCCTGCTGAGCAACATCGACGCGGTGCTCGCGCCCTACTACATGCTGCTGCGCGTCTGGATACCGGTGGCCGGGGACTCCCCCGCCGCCCTGCGGGTGCCCTCGGCCGTCGCGATGGCGGCCGCCGCCGCGACCGTGGCCCTGCTCGGCCGCCGCCTCGCCGCCGGGCCCGACCGCCCGCACGACGGACTCGCCGCCACCCTGATCGGCCTCGGCTCCGGCGTCGGCTTCGCCCTGCTGCCGACCGTCACCCGCTACGGCCAGGAGGCCCGTCCCTACGCCTTCGCGGTGTTCCTGGCGGCGCTGTCCACGCTGCTGCTGCTGCGCGCCCTGGAGCGGCCCTCGGTCTTCCGCTGGGGGTTCTACGCGGCGAGCGTCACCCTGATCGGCGCCGCGCACCTGGTGGCGATGCTGGTCCTCGGCGGCCACCTGCTCGCCGTCGTGTTCCACTGGCGCCGGGAGCGCGACCGTGTCCTGACCGGCTGGGCGGCGGCCACCGCGGCCGGTGTCGCCACCATCGCCCCGCTGATCCTGCGCGGCAACGGCCAGAGCAAGCAGATCGCCTGGATCAACACCACCAGCAGCGACCTGACGAACCTTCCGAAGGAACTGTTCGGCTCCTGGACCACCGCCGCGGTGCTGATCGCGCTCGCCGTGATCGGCCTCTACCCGGCCCGCCGGCACGCCCCGCTGCTGCTCGGCTGGATCCTGCTGCCGCCGGTGCTGACCTTCGCCACCGCGAGCTCGCTGCACCTGTTCCTGGAGCGGTACCTGCTCTTCACGATGGCCCCCTACCTGCTGCTGGCCGCCGCCGCGGTCGGCTGGGCGCTCACCCCGCTGTGCCGCGGCACCGGCGGCCGGGTCGGCGCGGGCGTGCTGGCGGTGGCGATGACCGCCGGGCTGGCCGTGCTGATCCAGCCCTCGATGGCCGCGGCCCGCAGCAACCCCGTCGCCGAACCCGACTACCGGGGCGTCGCCGACCTGCTGGCGGCCCAGGCGAAGCCCGGCGACGCCATGGTGTTCAACAGCCAGCTGAACGCCCGCCGCGCGCTGGCCTACGAGCTGCGCAGCCGGCCCGCGCCGTTCGACGTGATGCTCAAGTACTACCCGGAGGACCTGGGCAAGTTCCAGGGCGTCGAGTGCGACGACCCCTCCGAGTGCGCCCGCTACGCCAACCACGTGTGGCTGGTCAGCACCGCCTACGGCCCCAACCCGTTCGGTCAGATGGCCGCGCCGGTGCGCGCCGTGCTGGAGCACGAGTTCAAGGTGGTCCGGACCCAGGAGCTGAACAAGGTGAAGCTCGTCGAACTGGAGCGCACCCAGCCCTCCCGCTCCAAGAGCTGAGCGGGAGGGTGACGGCGGGTCAGCGCATGGGCCACTGCACCAGGCGCTGATCCACCAGGCCGTCCTGAAAGGCCTTCAGCGCGCCGGGCGAGGTGGTGAACCGCCAGTCGTACCGGCCGCCCTCCTGGTCGCTGTGCTGGAACCAGGAGAAGCCGACCACCCGCGGATGGGCCTGCAGCCAGCGGAAGAAGTCGACGATCCACAGCGCCTTGTTGATGTTCGGCTTGACGCCGACCTCGCCGATGAAGATCGGCTTGTCGGACAGCTCCGCCAGATCCTGGTAGGTCGGACCGAGCACCGTCTCCGCGTCCGACTCGCTCTCGCTGTAGGCGTCCATGCCGATCCAGTCCACGTACCCGTCGCCCGGGTAGTAGCGGGACAGCGAGTGCATCTCGGTGCCGCGGTGGATGTTCGGGCACCAGAACCAGATGACGTTGGTGACGCCGCGCGCTTCGAACAGATCGTGAATGTGCCGCCAGGCCTTCACGTAGTCGCCCTGCTGATTGCCGCTGCGGCCCTCGTACCACGGGTACCAGGTCGCGTTCATCTCGTGCGCGAAGCGGAGCACCACCGGCCGGCCGGACTTCTTCACCGCATCGGCGAACGACGTCAGGTAGGCGTCGTGGGCCCCCGCCGCGATGGTCCGCAGCGAGTACTTCGGCTGGTCCTCACCGGCGTCCCGCCCGTCCGACGGCTGCCAGGTCACCAGCGGGACGGCGCCCAGGTCGTAGGACTCCGAGACGTCGTCGGCCGCGAAGTCCTGGTTCCAGTTGACGTAGTACTCCTGGACGGTCGGCTGCCGCCCGGCCGCGACGGCGACCGTGTCGGTCTCCGGCTTGTTCGGCGACCCCGGGGTGCTCACCCCGAAGAGCACCCCGTTCGGGCGGCGCAGCGCGTCCATCGTCGCCACGGTGCCGTTCTGGCTGCCGGACGGCGACGGGGCATCCGGGGACTGCGAGGACGGCGCGCCCGGCGTGACGGGCCCGCCGAGCCGCGGCGGGAGACCCGACGAGTCCCCGCCGGAGCGGAATCCCAGCGCGCCGCCCGCCGCCACCAGGGCCACCACCGCGACCCCTACCACCCAGCGGGCCGGGACCCGGCGGGCTGCCGGGCCCACGGTGCCCGGGCCGAGGCCACCGTTCACCGGGCGCTCCGGCCTGCGGTCATCCGCCGGCCGCCTTGGTGCCCCGCGCCAGCAGGGTCGCCTTCACCGAGCCGAGGATGTCCTTGGTGGCCTGGTCGCCGTCCCCGACCGCGCTGCCGTCCTTGTTGCCGGAGATCGTGATGTAGGTGTACCGGCCGAACGTCTTGTGGTCGCTCTTGCAGCCGGTGGCGTCACCGCCGCAGACCTTCGGCGCGCCGTCGGCCGGCAGCACCTGCATGTTGCCCTTGAACCCCTGGTCGACCTTGACGGCCTGGACCTTGTCGTCGAACACCGCGATGCCGACCGTGATCACCTGCTTGTCGGACAGGTAGGTCGCCCGGTACAGGCCCTTGCAGATCTGGTCGCGCAGCACCGGCCCGAGACCGTTGGTGGTGACGTCGCCGCAGGCGCCGCTGAAGTCCACCGCGGCCCGCGTGTACACGCGGCCCTGAACCGTCACCTTGTCGTCCGGGAACATGGTCTGGACGCTCGCGTCGGCCTTGTCGGTGCTTCCCTGCGAGATCGCGTCCTCGGCCTTCTGCGGAGTCACGGACCCCTTGCCGCCCCCACTCGCGCTCGCGCTCGCGCTGGGGCTCGCGTCGCCGCCGCCGCCGTTGGGCTGCCCCGAGGAGCTGGTCCCCGTGGTCGGCTGAGCGTCGACCCGCGCCTTGCCGTTGGTCAGGTAGATCGACGCACCGACGATGCCGCCGACGACCAGCACCGCCGCCAGACCGCCGCCGATCAGCGCGACCCGCTTCTTGCTCCGGGACTGCGCCTCGTTCTGCTGGGCCAGCGCCTCCCAGTCGGGCTCGTCCAGGTCGGAGCTCTGGAACGTCCCCGGGCCGTAGCGGCCGTGCGGGACGCCGGCGGGCGGGAAGCCCGGCCCGCCCTGCGCGTCGGGGCGGGCCATCGGCGTCTGCGCCGGCCCGGGCGGGCCGAAGCCCTGCTGGGCCGGGAAGACCGGCTGCTGTTGCTGCGGCGGCGGGAAGCCGTAGCCCTGCTGCTGCGGCGGCGGGAAGCCGTAACCCTGCTGCTGCGGGACCGGCTGGCCCTGCTGCGGCGGCGGGAAGCCGTAGCCCTGCGGCGGCTGGCCCTGCTGCGGAGGCATCGGCTGCCCCTGCTGCGGCGGCTGGCCCTGCGGTGGCACGGGCTGGCCCTGCGGTAGCGCCCCCCCGGGCTGCCCCTGCTGCTGCGCGTCGGTCATCTGATTCTCCGCCACCCTTCACTGAACGCGTGCAGATCCTACCCGGAAATCCGTCCGATTCCATGGGCGGCCCAAGCCGCCGTCAAGCAGTAGTCCTATCGCATTCCCGCGCGCCGCAGCGGGCTTGACGCCGATTCAGCCCAGGTGCAGGCGAACCGATTCGGCAAGGCGCTCGCAGACCGACTGGGCCTGCTCGTGGCCGACCGCTTCGACCATCACCCTGACCAGCGGCTCGGTGCCGGACTTGCGCAGCAGCACCCGGCCGGTCGTGCCGAGCTCGGCCTCCGCCTCGGCGACGGCGGCCTGGAGTTCGAGGCAGGACTCGACCCGGTCCTTGTCGACACCCTTGACGTTGATCAGCACCTGCGGCAGCCGGGTCATCACGGTGGCGAGGTCGGCCAGCGGCTGCTTGGTGGCGGCCAGCCGGGCGCCGAGCATCAGGCCGGTCAGGGTGCCGTCGCCGGTGGTGGCGTGGTCCAGCAGGATCACGTGGCCGGACTGCTCGCCGCCGAGCGCGAAGCCGTGCTGCTTCATCTCCTCCAGCACGTACCGGTCGCCGACCGCGGTCTGCACCAGCGCGATGCCCTCGCGTTCCATCGCCAGCTTGAAGCCGAGGTTGGACATCACGGTGGCCACCGCGGTGTTGCGGCGCAGCGTGCCCGCTTCCTTCATGGCGACCGCGAGGATCGCCAGGATCTGGTCGCCGTCGACCTCGTTGCCCTCGGCGTCGGCGGCCAGGCAGCGGTCCGCGTCGCCGTCCAGGGCGATGCCCAGGTCGGCCTTGTGCTCCTTCATCGCGACGCGCAGCTTTTCCAGGTGGGTGGAGCCGACGCCGTCGTTGATGTTCAGGCCGGTCGGCTCGGTGCCCAGGGTGTACACCACCTCGGCGCCGGCCCGGGCGAACGCCTCCGGGGCGACCCGGGCGGCCGCGCCGTGCGCGCCGTCGATGACGACCTTCACGCCGTCCAGCCGGTTCGGCAGCACCGCGACGAGGTGCGCCACGTACCGGTCGAAGCCCTCGTTGTACTGGCGGACCCGGCCCACCGCGGCGCCGGTCGGCCGCTCCCAGGTCTCGTCACCGACGCCGTAGCGGCGGTAGTGCGCCTCGATCGCGTCCTCGATGGCGTCGTCCAGCTTGTGGCCGCCGCGGGCGAGGAACTTGATGCCGTTGTCGGGCATCGCGTTGTGGCTGGCGGAGAGCATCACGCCGAAGTCCGCGCCGAGCGCGCCGGTCAGGTACGCGACCGCCGGGGTGGGCAGCACGCCGACCCGCAGCACGTCGACGCCGGCGCTGGCCAGGCCGGCGATGACGGCGGCCTCCAGGAACTCTCCGGACGCGCGGGGATCACGGCCGACCACGGCGACCGGCCGGTGCCCCTCGAACGCGTTCGCGTCGCCGAGCACATGGGCGGCGGCCACTGACAGGCCGAGCGCCAGTTCCGCGGTCAGGCCCACATTGGCCACCCCGCGCACCCCGTCCGTACCGAAGAGTCGTGCCATGTTCGCGTTCGTCCCGTCCTGTCAGCGCCTTGCGGCTCGGTTGGTACCAGCCCCCGCGGACCCCGCACGAGTCCGGGAGGCACAACGCCCCGGAGCACGAAGTGCTCCGGGGCGAGGATCGCATGCAGGGTGCGATTAGCGCTTGCTGTACTGCGGCGCCTTGCGGGCCTTCTTCAGACCGGCCTTCTTGCGCTCGACGGCGCGAGAGTCACGGGTCAGGAAGCCGGCCTTCTTCAGCGGGCCGCGGTTGTTGTCCACGTCCGCCTCGTTCAGCGCACGGGCCACGCCGAGGCGCAGCGCGTAGGCCTGACCGGAGACGCCGCCACCCGAGATGCGGGCGACAACGTCGTAACGGCCGTCCAGCTCGAGGAGCTTGAAGGGCTCGTTCACGGTCTGCTGGTGCACCTTGTTGGGGAAGTAGTTCTCCAGGGTGCGACCGTTGATCTTCCACTGGCCGGTGCCGGGGACGATGCGCACGCGGGCGATCGCCTCCTTGCGGCGGCCGAGGCCGGCGCCGGGGACGGCCTCGCCGAAGCGGCCGGCCAGCGACTCGGTGGTGTACTCGGACTCGGTGGTGTACTCGTCGACGTTCTCGTCGTCGAATTCGACCTCGAGGGTGGTCTCGGTGACAGTCTCGGCCACGGTGTTCCTCAGCTCTTCTACGTCAGTTGGGGTGTGGGTGGCCGGAATTACTGCGCGACCTGGGAGATCTCGAACGGCACCGGCTGCTGCGCAGCGTGCGGGTGCTGGTCGCCCGAGTAGACCTTCAGCTTCGAGAGCATCTGACGGCCGAGGCTGTTCTTCGGAACCATGCCCTTGATGGCCTTCTCGACGGCCTTCTCCGGGTTGTTCGCCAGCAGGTCGTCGTAGCGCACCGAGCGGAGACCGCCCGGGAAGCCGCTGTGACGGTAGGCGAGCTTCTGGGTCTTCTTGTTGCCCGAGAGGTGCACCTTGTCGGCGTTGATGATGATGACGAAGTCACCAGTGTCAACGTGCGGCGCGTAGATCGCCTTGTGCTTGCCCCGCAGGAGGTTGGCGGCCTGGGAGGCCAGGCGGCCGAGCACGACGTCGGTCGCGTCGATGACGTGCCACTGACGCTGGACGTCGCCGGGCTTGGGGCTGTACGTACGCACGGTCGTAGCCTTCGCTTTTCAGTGAGTGGGTCCTGACAGGAGCACACAGGACCTGGGGCCTCCAGCCAACCGTCCCGGACGCAATTCGGGCATTGGCCACTGGAGTTCGGCCTGTGGTGTCTCCGGCGTACCGACCTCTCACGTGAGATAGAGCGAGCCAATACGCACAACAGCAGCCAACAATACCGGGCCGGGGGCACTGACTCCAAACCGGCCCGGCATCGCCGCCGCGGAATCAGCGGTCCCGGACGACCCGGGCCTCGTCCCAGACCGGCTCGGGCGACTCGTAGACCCGGCCGTCCGAGCCGAACACCAGGAACCGGTCGAAGGTCCGGGCGAACCAGCGGTCGTGGGTGACGCACAGCACCGTGCCGTCGAACGCCTCCAGGCCCTGCTGCAGCGCCTCCGCGCTCTCCAGGTCCAGGTTGTCGGTCGGCTCGTCCAGCAGCAGCGCCGTCACGCCCGACAGCTCCAGCTTGAGGATCATCAGCCGGGCCTGCTGCCCGCCGGACAGCGACTCGAACTTCTGCTCCTCCTGCCGGTCCAGCTCGTAGCGGCGCAGCGCCGACATCGCGGCGCCGCGGGACAGCGCGTGCTCCTCCTCGACGATCGCCCGCACCGTGCGGCCCAGCAGCTCCGGGTGCGCGTGGGTCTGCCGGAAGTGCCCCGGCACCACCCGGGCGCCGAGCTTCCAGGTGCCGCCGTGCTTCACCGACTCGTCGCCGGCCAGCAGCCGCAGGAAGTGCGACTTGCCGGAGCCGTTCGAGCCCAGCACGCCGACCCGCTCGCCGTAGAAGACCTCCAGGTCGAACGGCTTCATCAGCCCGGTCAGCTCCAGGCCCTGCATGGTGAACGCCCGCACGCCGGTGCGGCCGCCCTTCAGCCGCATGCTGATGGACTGCTCGCGCGGCGGCGCCTCCGGCGGGCCAGCGTCCTCGAACTTCTTCAGCCTGGTCTGCGCGGCCGCGTACCGGGACGCCATCTCGTGGCTGACCGCCGCCGCCTGCCGCAGCGTCACCACCAGCTTCTTCAGCTTGGCGTGCTCCTCGTCCCACCGGCGGCGCAGCTCCTCGAACCGCTCGAACCGGGCCTTGCGCGCATCGTGGAAGGTGTCGAAGCCGCCACCGTGCACCCACACGCTGGAGCCGGCCGCGCCGGACTCCACCGCGATGATCTTCTCGGCGGTACGGGAGAGCAGCTCGCGGTCGTGCGAGATGTACAGCACCGTCTTGTTGGTGGCCCGGATCGCCTCTTCCAGCCAGCGCTTGCCCGGTACGTCCAGGTAGTTGTCCGGCTCGTCCAGCAGCAGCACCTCGTCGGGGCCGCGCAGCAGGGCCTCCAGCACCAGCCGCTTCTGCTCACCGCCGGACAGCGTGTTCAGCCCCCGCCACTGCGCGCGGTCGAACGACATGCCGAGCGCGGCCATGGTGCAGACGTCCCAGTCGGCCTCGTACTCGTAGCCGCCGACGTCCGACCAGTCGGAGAGCGCCTGCGCGTACGCCATCTGCGACTTCTCGTCGTCCTGCGCGATCATCGCCAGTTCGGCGGCGTCCACCCGGCGGGCGGCGTCCGCGATCCGCTTCGGCGCGACCGAGACCAGCAGGTCCCGCACCGAGGCGTCGGCGGCCAGCGCACCCGGGGTGTCCTTCGCGTCCTCCCGGCCGGTGGTACCGACGAACTGGCGCATCACGCCCAGCCCGCCGCTCACCGTCACCGAACCGCCGTGCGGCTGCACATCCCCCGCGATCATGCGCAGCAGCGTGGTCTTCCCCGCGCCGTTCGCGCCGACCAGCGCCACGGCCGCGCCCTCGCCGACGCGGAAGGACGCGTCGTCGAACAGCACCCGCCCGTCCGGCAGGTAGTACTCCAGGTGCGAGATTTCGACGTGTCCCATGCCACGGAATTGTGCCAAGCCCTCGCCGGGCGACAAAACGGATTACCTGTCACCCCCCGAGTACCCGCGCCCCGCCAGGGGCGCGGGGAACCGCGCGAAGCGGGAGGGCACCCTCAGTCGGATCCGCCCGACGCGGATGCCGTGGCACCCTCGGCGGCATCCCCGCCCAGAGTCCGAAGCCGCCGCGAAACCCGATTCCGCTCTGCCAGCAGCGAGTCCTCCGGGTACCCGACCTCCTCCAGCGTCAGCCCGTGCGGCCGGATGACGTTCACCGCCGAGTTCCGCACCCCGCCGGCCAGCACCTCGCCCGGGAACTCCACCGGCCGGTGCCCGTCGCCGACCAGCAGCATCGCGCCGACCAGCGCGCGCACCATGTTGTGGCAGAACGCGTCCGCCCGCACCGTCGCCACCGCCAGCGAGCCCTCCTGGGCGGCGTACGGGTCGATCGGCACCCGCTCCCAGTGGACTTCCAGCAGGGTGCGGATGGTCGTCGCGCCCTCGCGCTTCTTGCAGTAGGCGGCGAAGTCGTGCTCGCCGACGAGCAGCTTCGCGGCGGCGTTCATCTTCTCCACGTCCAGCGGCCGGTCGTGCCACAGCACGTGCCCGCGCAGCATCGGGTCGACCCCGCCCTGGTGGTCGGCGACCCGGTACGCGTACCGCCGCCAGATCGCGGCGAACCGCGCGTCGAACCCGTGCGGTGCCTCGGAGAGCCGGTACACCCGGACGTCGGCCGGCAGCCGCCCGGCGAGCCTGCGCAGCAGCTTCTCGCCGTGCTGGGCCCACAGCTCGTCCGGCAGGTCGACGTGCGCGACCTGCCCGCGCGCGTGCACCCCGGCGTCGGTCCGCCCGGCCACGGTCAGCGGGAAGTTCTCTTCGCTCCGCAGCACGATCCGCAGTGCGTCTTCGAGCTCGCCCTGCACGGTGCGCCGTCCGCGCTGCCGGGCCCAGCCGGAGAACTCCGCGCCGTGGTACGCCAGATCCAGCCTGATCCGGGTGTGCCCGTCGGCCGGGCCGTCCTTCACCGGCGGCTGCTCCGCGCAGTCGTTCACCACTCCAACTCCCCTGTCTCGCTGCTGAGATGCGAACGGGCCCGCTCCCCCGTCGGACGGGAGAGCGGGCCCGGTCACGGACCTAGGAGGCTCAGGCCTCGGTGGTCTCGGCCTCGTCGGCCTTGGCCTCGGCGGCCTGGTCGGCCTCCTTGACGGCGCGCTTGGCAGCGGCCTCGGCCTCGGCGACGGTCGCCTTGGTGGCGATCTCGCCCTCGACCAGCTCGATCACGGCCATCGGGGCGTTGTCGCCACGACGGGTGCCGATCTTGGTGATGCGGGTGTAACCGCCGGGGCGGTTCTCGAACCGCGGGGCGATCTCGGTGAAGAGGGTGTGCAGGACCGACACGTCGGTGATGGTCTTGCGCACCAGGCGACGGTTGTGGATGTCGCCCTTCTTCGCCTTGGTGATCAGCTTCTCCGCCAGCGGGCGCAGGCGACGGGCCTTGGCCTCGGTGGTGGTGATGCGGCCGTACTGGAACAGCTCGCGGGCCAGGCCGGCCAGCAGCAGCGGCTCGTGGTGCGGGCCGCCGCCGAGGCGGGCGCCCTTGGTGGGACGGGGCATGTTCAGCTCCTTGAATCTCCGACTGCGGCCGTACCAGGTACCGCAGCGGGCGTACGGACACCGCGTCCGCACGACTTTTCATGGTGCCGGGGGCGGTTCACTGGGAACCGCCCCCGGTGCCAAAACTCAGTACTGCTCGGTCTCCGCGTAGCCCTGGTCGTCCAGGTCGTCGGCGCCGAAGGCGTCGGCGGCAGCGGTCGGGTCGAATCCGGGCGGGCTGTCCTTGAGGGCCAGGCCCATGCCGGCCAGCTTCGCCTTGACCTCGTCGATCGACTTCGCACCGAAGTTGCGGATGTCGAGCAGGTCGGCCTCCGAGCGGGCAACGAGCTCACCCACGGTGTGGATGCCCTCGCGCTTGAGGCAGTTGTAGGAGCGGACCGTGAGCTCCAGCTCCTCGATCGGCAGCGCCAGGTCCGCGGCCAGGGCGGCGTCCGTCGGGGACGGACCCATGTCGATGCCCTCGGCGTCGACGTTCAGCTCGCGGGCCAGGCCGAACAGCTCGACCAGGGTCTTACCGGCCGACGCCATCGCGTCGCGCGGACGCATGGCGGGCTTGGTCTCGACGTCGACGATCAGCTTGTCGAAGTCGGTGCGCTGCTCGACACGGGTGGCCTCGACCTTGTAGGTGACCTTCAGCACGGGGCTGTAGATCGAGTCGACCGGGATGCGGCCGATCTCCTGGCCGGAAGCCTTGTTCTGCACGGCGGAGACGTAGCCGCGACCGCGCTCGACGGTCAGCTCCATCTCCAGCTTGCCCTTGCCGTTCAGGGTGGCGAGGACCAGCTCGGGGTTGTGCACCTCGACACCGGCCGGGGGCGCGATGTCGGCGGCGGTGACCACACCCGGGCCCTGCTTGCGCAGGTACATCACGACCGGCTCGTCATGCTCCGAGGAGACGACCAGCTGCTTGATGTTCAGGATGAGGTCGGTGACGTCCTCCTTGACGCCCGGCACGGTGGTGAACTCGTGCAGGACACCGTCGATGCGGATGCTGGTGACAGCGGCACCCGGGATCGAGGAGAGGAGCGTGCGACGGAGCGAGTTGCCGAGGGTGTAGCCGAAGCCCGGCTCCAGCGGCTCGATGACGAACCGCGAGCGGAACTCGTCGACAACCTCTTCGGTCAGCGAAGGACGCTGAGCGATAAGCATGTTCTGGATCCTCCAGTTGTCTTCGGCACCCACTATTTGATGCCGATGGAGTCAAGCGTACGGGGTCCCGCACAAAACGGGACCCCGTACAAGGTTTAAAACGCTATCCGTGCGCCCGAAGGCACCGGATCAAACGCGGCGGCGCTTCGGCGGACGGCAGCCGTTGTGCGGGGTGGGGGTGACGTCCTGGATCGAGCCGACCTCCAGGCCGGTGGCCTGGAGCGAACGGATCGCGGTCTCGCGGCCGGAGCCCGGACCCTTAACGAAGACGTCGACCTTGCGCATGCCGTGCTCCTGCGCGCGACGGGCAGCGGCCTCGGCGGCCATCTGCGCGGCGAACGGGGTGGACTTGCGCGAGCCCTTGAAACCGACGTGACCGGCGGAGGCCCAGGAGATCACGTTGCCCGAGGGGTCGGTGATCGAAACGATGGTGTTGTTGAACGTGCTCTTGATGTGGGCGTGCCCGTGAGCGACGTTCTTCTTCTCCTTGCGGCGGATCTTCTTCGCGCCGGCAGCCTGACGACCCTTGGGGGGCATAAGTCTGTTCTCCTACTGAGGTGGTCGGTCCGCTATCCCGCGGGCCGGAGGGATGTCCGGTTGACGGGACGGACTACTTCTTGCCCGGCTTCTTCTTACCGGCGATCGCGCGACGCGGGCCCTTACGGGTACGCGCGTTGGTGTGGGTGCGCTGACCGCGGACCGGCAGGCCACGGCGGTGACGCAGACCCTCGTAGCAGCCGATCTCGACCTTGCGGCGGATGTCGGCGGCGACGGCGCGGCGGAGGTCACCCTCGACCTCGAAGTTCGCGTCGATGAACTTCTGCAGCTTGACGAGGTCTTCCTCGGTGATGTCGCGGACGCGGACGTCCGGGCTCACACCGGTCTCGACCAGCGTCTGCTGGGCACGGGTACGGCCGATGCCGTAGACGTAGGTGAGGGCGATCTCGATCCGCTTTTCGCGGGGGAGATCAACGCCGGCGAGGCGTGCCATTGATGGCTCCTGTGGTTCTTCAGAGGTCTGACGAGCCGCCTACTCGCTGTCTCTCGACAGGGAGCCCCGGCCTCTGACCGGGGGTGGCAGTCCGTCCTGTTCGGACGGATCGGGCGGCCCGCGTATGACGTTGATGCGCGTCGCGCGAAGGTACTACGAGAAATGCTGGGGGGTGACTCAGCCCTGGCGCTGCTTGTGGCGCAGGTTGTCGCAGATCACCATGACCCGGCCGTGACGGCGGATCACCTTGCACTTGTCGCAGATCTTCTTGACGCTCGGCTTGACCTTCATGATCCAGGTTCTCCGGGGTCTCGATCTGGCAAGCCCCTCGTCAGGACGAGGGGTTGTTCCTACTTGTAGCGGTAGACGATCCGGCCGCGGGTCAGGTCGTAGGGGCTGAGCTCCACCACGACCCGGTCATCCGGAAGGATGCGGATGTAGTGCATGCGCATCTTGCCGCTGATGTGCGCGAGGACCTTGTGACCGTTCTGCAGCTCGACCTTGAACATCGCGTTCGGAAGAGACTCGATCACGGTGCCCTCGATCTCAATGGCGCCTTGCTTCTTAGCCATGAACTGCGAGATCCACCCTTCGGGTCCGGCTACCGTATGCGGAACGCTCGTGCGAACCAGGCTTCACCTCCACCCGGGAGAGACCTCCTGGGCTGAGGGCGTGCCGAAACACGCTACGAGAGAGCCGACGCACCATCGTAAACCAGGCACCACGTCGACGCGAAATTCTCAGCCCTTGGCCATCACCTGGATGGGCACCACCGGCTCCACCACGGCGGTGCACGCCGAGCAGCGACGGGCCGCCTCGGGGATCTCGGTCAGGCACTCGGGGCACGGCCGCTTGGGCGTGGCAGGCTTCTTCGGCATGTACCGGGCGGTGGCCTTGGAGACCGGCAGCACCACGCAGAAGTACAGCACCGCGGCGGTCAGGACGAACGCGATCAGCACGTTCAGGAACTGGCCGTACGGGAAGGTCACGCCGGCCACCGTGGCCTTGTACGCGCTGAAGTCGCCGGCCGCGCCGACCACCACGCCGAGCACCGGGGTGAGGAACGCGGTCACGAAGCCGGTCACGACTCCGGTGAACGCGGCACCGATGACCACACCGACGGCCATGTCGATGACGTTGCCGCGCATCATGAAGTCGCGGAAGCCCTTGAGCACTGTCTCTCCTGGGGTAGCTGCTACGGGTACCAGCTGACGAAAATAGGACAAGAGGCCCGGGGGTCAAAACCCCCGGGCCTCGATCCGCCACTTTGAGACATGTCCCTCAAACCGCCGGCTGCCGCACGTACCGCCCCTGCGGGGTCAGCCCAGCGGGTCCGGCGCCGCGGTGACGCCCAGCTTGGCCAGCTCCGCCTTGCCGCCGTCGAACGCGGTCAGCACCAGCGGGCCCTGCTCGGTGATGGCCACCGAGTGCTCCCAGTGCGAGGCCCAGGTGCCGTCGGTGGTGACGACCGTCCAGTCGTCGTCCAGGATCGCCGTGTGCGGGGTGCCGAGCGAGACCATCGGCTCGATCGCCAGCACCGTGCCGGGCACCAGCTTCGGGCCCTTGCCGCGGCCGGCCACGTAGTTCAGCACGTGCGGCTCCATGTGCATGGCGGTGCCGATGCCGTGGCCGCCGTAGCCCTCGGTGATGCCCCACTTGCCCTTCGGCGGCAGCGGCTGGCGCCGGATGAAGCCCTCGATCGCCCGGGAGACGTCGACCAGGCGGTTGCCCTTCTTCATCTGGGCGATGCCGGCCCACATCGAGCCCTCGGTGACCTTCGACAGCATCACGTTCTCGTCGGCGGTCTCGCCGACCGCGACGGTGATCGCCGCGTCGCCGTGCCAGCCGTCCAGGATCGCGCCGCAGTCGATCGAGATCAGGTCGCCGGCCTTCAGCACCTTGTCGCCGGGGATGCCGTGCACGACCTCCTCGTTCACCGAGGCGCAGATCACGCCCGGGAACCACAGGCCGCCGTGGTCGGCCCGGAAGTTCGAGGTGGCACCGTGCTTGGCGATGACCTGGTCGGCGATGTCGTTCAGCTCGCCGGTGGTCACCCCCGGGACGACCGCCTCGCGGCACGCCTTCAGGGCCTCGGCGACGACCAGCCCGGCCGCCCGCATCTTGGCGATCTGCTCGGGGGTCTTGATCTCCACCATCTGGTCAACGCCTTCCACGTTCTGATTTCTGACTGCCTTCCACCGTACGACGCCGAGACGGCCGGGCCGCCCGCTTCGGGGCGACCCGGCCGTCTCACTGGCACGTGGCTCAGGCGTTCTTGTTCTTCTCCAGGGCGGCGACCGCGCGCTCGGTCACCTCGTCCACCTTGCCGAGGGCGGAGATGGTGACCAGCAGGCCCTGCTCCTGGTAGTAGCCGATGATCGGCTCGGTCTTGGAGTGGTACTCCTCCAACCGGACCCGCACGGCTTCCTCGGTGTCGTCCGAGCGCTGGTACAGCTCGCCGCCGCACTCGTCGCAGACGCCCTCGGTCTTCGGCGGGTTGTACGCCACGTGGAAGACGTGGGCGCCGTTCTTGCGGCACAGCCGGCGACCGGCGATCCGCTTGACGACCTCGTCCTCGGGGACCTCGAGGTCCAGCACGCCGTCCAGCGCGATGCCCTGCTCGGTCAGGAAGGCGTCCAGCGCCTCCGCCTGACCCAGGTTGCGCGGGAAACCGTCCAGCAGGAAGCCGTTGGCGGCGTCCTCCTGGAGCATGCGGTCCTTGGCCATCCCGATGGTGACCTCGTCGGGCACCAGGCGCCCGGCGTCCATGTATGCCTTCGCCTCGACACCCAGCGGGGTGCCCTGGCTGATGTTGGCACGGAACAGGTCACCCGTGGAGATGTGGGGAATGGACAGGGTCTTGGCCAGAACGTGCGCCTGAGTACCCTTCCCGGCCCCGGGGGGTCCGACGAGGACGATACGCATCAGCGGAGGAACCCTTCGTAATTACGCTGCTGGAGCTGGCTCTCGATCTGCTTCACAGTTTCGAGTCCGACGCCGACGACGATGAGCACGGAAGTGCCGCCGAACGGGAAGTTGGTCTGCTGCCCGAAGGCGACGAGGGCGACCATCGGGATCAACGCGATCAGGCCCAGGTACAGCGAACCCGGCCACGTGATGCGGGTGAGCACGTAGTTCAGGTACTCGGCCGTCGGTCGGCCGGCCCGGATGCCCGGGATGAACCCACCATACTTCTTCATATTGTCGGCAACTTCTTCGGGGTTGAAGGAGATGGCGACGTAGAAGAACGCGAAGAACACGATCAGTACGAAGTAGGTGGCCATGTAGATCGGGTGGTCACCCTTGATGAAGTGGTTCTTGATCCAAATCGCCCAGCCCGCCTGCGAGTTGGTCAGCTGCACCACCAGCGCCGGGATGTACAGCAGCGAGGAGGCGAAGATGACCGGGATCACACCGGCCTGGTTGACCTTCAGCGGGATGTAGGTCGACGTACCACCGAACGACCGGCGGCCGACCATCCGCTTCGCGTACTGGACCGGGATCCGGCGCTGGGCCTGCTCGACGAAGATGACCAGGCAGACCACGATGATGCCGACCAGGATGACCGCGGCGAACTCGCCCCAGCCGTCCAGCAGCTTGCCGGAGCCCTTGATGGCCCACATCGAGCCGGGGAAGCCGGCCGCGATCGAGGTGAAGATCAGGATGGACATGCCGTTGCCGATGCCGCGGTCGGTGATCAGCTCACCCAGCCACATGATCACCGTGGTGCCGGCGGTCATGATGATCACCATGGTGGCGATCCGGAAGATCGACTGGTCCGGAACGATGTTCTGACCCTGCGGGCAGCCGGAGAACAGCGCGCCGCTGGACGCGGTCGCGAGAATGCCGGTGCCCTGCAGCACCGCGAGCGCGATGGTCAGGTAACGGGTGTACTGGGTGATCTTCGCCTGGCCGGACTGCCCCTCCTTCTTCAGGGCCTCCAGCCGCGGAATGACCACGGTGAGCAGCTGCAGGATGATGCTGGCCGTGATGTACGGCATGATGCCGAGCGCGAAGATGGTCAGCTGCAGCAGCGCGTTGCCACTGAACAGGTTGACCAGCCCGAACAGGCCCTCCTTCTGGCCTGCCACGCACGCGTGAACGGCCTCGAAGTTGATTCCGGGCATCGGAATGTGGGCGCCCAGCCGGAACAGCACCATGATGCCCAGCGTGAACAGCAGCTTCTTGCGCAGGTCGGGCGTCTGGAACGCCCGCGCGAACGCACTGAGCACGGTGCCTCCTGCGCCTCCCGCGCGTCGTCGGCGGAAGGGTCGGTCCTGATGTGGGGTAAGGGAACTTCACGGACTCTAACAGTGCCCGGGTGCTCGACAGAAGCGCGCACTGCCGCTCCCCCACGCATGGGGTACGGCTTGCCCGGGTTTGACACACAAATACAGCACAGCTGTTCAAGCCGGAACGAAGCCGGGCCCCGCCCCCTCTTTCTCAAGAGGAGTGCGGGGCCCGGTTTCTGTCCGTGCGTCAGATCAGCGACGTCACAGCAGCTCGGTGACCGAGCCGCCCGCGGCGGTGATCTTCTCGGTGGCGGAGCCGGAGACGGCGTCAACCGTCACCTGCAGCGCAACCGCGATGTCGCCCTGGCCGAGAACCTTGACGAGCTCGTTCTTGCGAACGGCGCCCTTCGCGACCAGGTCGGCGACGGTGACCTCGCCACCGTTCGGGTAGAGCTCGGCCAGGCGGTCCAGGTTCACGACCTGGAACTGCTTGTGGGCCGGGTTCTTGAAGCCCTTCAGCTTCGGCAGGCGCATGTGGAGGGGCATCTGGCCACCCTCGAAGCGCTGCGGAACCTGGTAGCGGGCCTTGGTGCCCTTGGTACCACGACCTGCGGTCTTACCCTTGGAGCCCTCACCACGACCGACGCGGATCTTGTCGGTCTTGGCGCCGGGCGCCGGACGCAGGTTGTGGATCTTGATGGGGGAGTTGTCCGCCATTTCAGTCCACCTCCTCGACCGTGACCAGGTGGCGAACGGTGTGGACCATGCCGCGGATCTCCGGGCGGTCCTCCTTCACCACGGTGTCGTTCAGCCGCTTCAGGCCGAGCGAACGGAGGGTGTCACGGTGGTTCTGCTTGCTACCGATGTACGACTTGGTCTGGGTGACCTTCAGGCGAGCCATCAGGCGCTCACCCCAGCCGCACGGGCCCGGAGCAGCGCGGCCGGGGCCACGTCCTCCAGGGGCAGGCCACGACGGGCGGCGATCTCCTCGGGGCGCACGAGGCCCTTCAGAGCAGCCACGGTGGCGTGCACGATGTTGATCGCGTTGTCCGAGCCGAGCGACTTCGACAGGATGTCGTGAACGCCGGCGCACTCCAGGACGGCACGCACCGGGCCACCGGCGATAACACCGGTACCGGGGGACGCCGGCTTCAGCAGCACGACGCCGGCGGCCTTCTCGCCCTGGATCGGGTGCGGGATGGTGCCCTGGATACGGGGGACCTTGAAGAAGTTCTTCTTGGCCTCCTCAACACCCTTGGCGATGGCGGCCGGAACCTCCTTCGCCTTGCCGTAGCCGACACCGACGGTGCCGTCACCGTCGCCCACCACGACCAGCGCGGTGAAGCTGAAACGACGACCACCCTTGACAACCTTGGCGACACGGTTGATCGCGACGACGCGCTCGACGTAAGCAGTCTTCTCGGCGACCGGGGCGCCGCCCCGCTCGTCACGCTTACGGTCGCGCCGCTCGCCACCCGTGCCGCGACCGGCGCCGCCTTCGCGGCGCTGGGGTCCAGCCATTGGAATTACCTCTCTCGTTTACGTCCGCCGACAGAGTCGACGAGCGGCTTAGAAGTCGAGCCCGGCCTCGCGAGCCGCGTCCGCCAGAGCGGCGATGCGGCCGGCGTACCGGTTGCCCGCGCGGTCGAAGACGACCGACTCGACGCCGGCAGCCTTGGCGCGCTCGGCGACCAGGCTTCCGACCTTCTTGGCCAGCTCGGTCTTGTCGCCCTCGGCGCCCTTGATGGACACGTCGAGGGTGGACGCCGACGCCAGGGTGTGACCCTTGGCGTCGTCGATGACCTGGGCGACCATGTGGCGGTTCGAACGCGTCACGACGAGGCGCGGACGCACCTCGGTGCCGACGACGCGCTTACGAACGCGAATGGCGCGGCGCTTGCGGGCGGCGTTCTTGTAGGCGTTGCCCTTGCCGATCTTGACAGAGACGCTCATCGCTTACTTACCACTCTTTCCGACCTTGCGGCGGATGACCTCGCCCGCGTACTTGACGCCCTTGGCCTTGTACGGGTCGGGCTTGCGCAGCTTGCGGATCTTCGCGGCGATCTCGCCGACCTTCTGCTTGTCGGTGCCGTCCACGTGGAACTTGGTGGGCGTCTCGACGACGAAGCTGATGCCTTCCGGCGCCTCGACCAGAATCGGGTGGCTGTAGCCCAGCGCGAACTCCATGTTGGAGCCCTTCGCCGTGACTCGGTAACCGACACCGCTGATCTCCAGCGACTTGCGGTAGCCCGCGGTCACGCCGGTGATCATGTTCGCCACCAGCGTGCGCGACAGGCCGTGCAGGGCCTTCGACTGACGCTCGTCGTTCGGGCGGGTGACGACCAGAGTGCCGTCCTCGCCCTTGCCGATCTCGATCGGCGCGGCGACGACGTGGGTGAGCGAGCCCTTGGGACCCTTCACCGAGACCGTCTGGCCGTCGATGGTGACGTCCACACCAGCGGGAACCTGGATGGGCAGCCGTCCAATGCGCGACATTGCTGTACCTCCGTTTCCCGAATTACCAGACGTAGGCGAGAACTTCTCCGCCTACGCCCTTCTTGGCGGCCTGCTTGTCGGTCAGGAGGCCGGAGGACGTGGAGATGATCGCCACGCCCAGGCCGCCGAGAACCTTCGGCAGGTTGGTGGACTTTGCGTAAACACGCAGACCCGGCTTGCTGATGCGCTTGATGCCGGCGATGGAGCGCTCACGGTTCGGACCGAACTTGAGCTCGATGGTCAGCTTCTTGCCGACCTCGTTCTCGGTGGGGTCCTCAACCTTGTAGGAGGAGATGTAACCCTCCTGCTGCAGGATCTCGGCGACGTGCGCCTTGATCTTGCTCGACGGCATCACGACAGAGTCGTGGTACGCCGAGTTCGCGTTACGCAGACGAGTGAGCATGTCTGCGATCGGGTCGGTCATGGTCATGGTGGCCTCAGGCCTCTCTCGCCGTGGTTTCTCCGCACCAGGTCCCCCTCCGCGCACTCGTGAAAGAGTGCGAAAGGGGCACAAGCGCAGGGGACCTACGTCGTAGTAAGACTGGGTTGCGCGAGCCCTCACTCAGAGAGCCACGGAACGTCCGGAAAAAGACGCCGCGGCAGGGGCCCGACCCCGCAACCTTACGGGATCCCTCGCGGGACTCCAAAAGCCGGGGGGTCGGGCACACTGCTTCGCTGGTCAGAGCAGCTGGTAAGGGATTACCAGGAGCTCTTGGTCACGCCCGGCAGCTCGCCGCGGTGCGCCATCTCACGGAGGCACACACGGCACAGGCCGAACTTGCGGTACACCGAGTGCGGACGGCCGCAGCGCTGGCACCGGGTGTACGCCCGGACGCCGAACTTCGGCTTGCGCTCGGACTTAGCGATCAGGGCCTTCTTCGCCATGGCTCACGCCTCCTTGAACGGGAAGCCCAGAGCGCGCAGCAGCGCCCGGCCCTCATCGTCGGTCTGAGCGGTGGTCACGACGGTGATGTCCATACCGCGCTGACGGTCGACCTTGTCCTGGTCGATCTCGTGGAACATAACCTGCTCGGTCAGACCGAAGGTGTAGTTGCCACGGCCGTCGAACTGCTTCGGCGAGAGGCCGCGGAAGTCACGGATACGCGGCAGAGCCAGCGACACCAGACGGTCCGTGAACTCCCACATGCGGTCACCACGGAGGGTGACGTGGCAGCCGATGGGCTGGCCCTCGCGCAGCTTGAACTGCGCGATGGACTTGCGGGCCTTGGTGACGGCCGGCTTCTGACCGGTGATCGCGGTCAGGTCCTTGATGGCACCCTCGATCAGCTTGCTGTCACGGGCGGCCTCGCCGACACCCATGTTGACCACGACCTTGACCAGGCCGGGAATCAGCATGACGTTCTCGTACGAGAACTGCTCGTTCAGCTGACCCTTGACCTCGGAGAGGTACTTCTCCTTGAGGCGGGGGGTCACCTTCTCAACAGTCGTCTCAGACATCAGATGTCCTCACCGGTCCGCTTGGCAACGCGGATCTTGTTGCCCTGGTCGTCAAAGCGGTAGCCGACGCGGGTAACGACCTTCTTGCCGTCCTTCTCCACGACCAGCTGGACGTTGGAGACGTGCACCGGGGCCTCGACGGTCACGATGCCACCCTGCGTGCCGGGGCCCGGCTTGGTGTGCTTCTTGACCCGGTTGACACCCTCGACCAGGACCTTGTTGTCAGCCGGCATGGCCTGAATGACCTTGCCCTGCTTGCCCTTGTCCTTGCCGGTGATGACCTGGACCAGGTCACCCTTCTTGATCTTCATGCTGTTCGCCATGGGTCAGAGCACCTCCGGCGCCAGCGAGATGATCTTCATGAACTTCTTGTCGCGCAGCTCGCGGCCCACCGGGCCGAAGATGCGGGTACCGCGGGGGTCGCCATCGGTGTTCTTGAGAACGACAGCGGCGTTCTCGTCGAAACGGATGTACGAGCCGTCCGGACGGCGGCGCTCCTTGACGGTGCGAACGACGACGCACTTGACGACGTCGCCCTTCTTCACCGAACCGCCGGGGATCGCGTCCTTGACGGTGGCGACGATGACGTCGCCGATACCGGCGTAGCGGCGACCGGAGCCACCGAGAACGCGGATGCAGAGGATTTCCTTCGCACCCGTGTTGTCGGCGACGCGCAGTCGCGACTCCTGCTGGATCACAGCTTTCTCCTGATCGTCAACAAGTGTTGACGGGCCGGCCGCTGCTCACACCCGCGTCCCTGGGGACCTGGTGCACATACGGCCGTACCGCGAACAACCTTGTTACTTGGCCTTCTCGAGGATCTCGACGACGCGCCAGCGCTTCGTCGCGGACAGCGGCCGGGTCTCCATCAGGAGGACACGGTCGCCGACACCGCACGCGTTCTGCTCGTCGTGCGCCTTCAGCTTGTTGGTACGGCGGATGACCTTGCCGTACAGCGCGTGCTTGACGCGGTCCTCGACGGCGACGACGACGGTCTTGTCCATCTTGTCGCTGACGACGAGACCCTCGCGGGTCTTGCGGAAACCGCGCGTCTCGTTGGTGTTCTCAGTCATCAGGCGTTCTCCACCGTCTCGATGCCCAGCTCGCGCTCGCGCATCAGGGTGTAGATCCGCGCGATGTCCTTACGGACCAGCCGGAGCCGTCCGTGGTTGTCGAGCTGCCCGGTCGCCGCCTGGAAGCGGAGGTTGAACAGCTCCTCCTTGGCCTCACGGAGCTTGGCAACGAGGGCCTCGTTGTCCAGTTCGCGAAGCTCAGCAGCCTTGGTAGCGGCCGACATCAGCTCTCACCGTCCTCGCGCCGAACGATCCGGCACTTCATCGGAAGCTTGTGCGCGGCACGCGTGAGCGCCTCGCGGGCAATCTTCTCGTTCGGGTACGACAGTTCGAACATGACCCGACCCGGGTGCACGTTCGCGATCCACCACTCCGGCGAACCCTTACCGGAACCCATGCGGGTTTCGGCCGGCTTCTTGGTGAGCGGGCGGTCCGGGTAGATGTTGATCCAGACCTTGCCGCCACGACGGATGTGACGGGTGATCGCGATACGAGCGGACTCGATCTGACGGTTCGTCACGTAGGCCGGGGTCACGGCCTGGATGCCGAACTGGCCGAACGCCAGCTCGGTGCCACCCTTGGCAGCGCCGCGGCGCTTCGGGTGGTGCTGCTTGCGGTGCTTGACCCGACGGGGGATCAGCATGGGGGTCAGGCCTCCGTTCCGGTGTTCTCAGCAGCCGGAGCCTCGGCGGCGGCAGCCGGGGCCTGAGCCTCGGCAGCAGCAGCGGCGGGACGACGGCCACGGCCACCGCGCTCGCCACCGCGGCGCTCGCCACCGCGAGCGGGACGACCGCCCTCGGGACGGGCCGGACGGTTGCCGGAGCGGGCAGCGGCGTTCTCAGCGCGGACCTCGGCGATGTTCTTGACGTCGCCCTTGTAGATCCAGACCTTCACGCCGATGCGGCCGAAGGTGGTCTTGGCCTCGAAGAAGCCGTAGTCGACGTTCGCGCGCAGGGTGTGCAGCGGCACACGGCCTTCGCGGTAGAACTCCGAACGGCTCATCTCGGCGCCGCCGAGACGACCGGAGCACTGGACCTTGATGCCCTTGGCGCCGGCCTTCATGGTCGACTGCATGCTCTTACGCATGGCGCGACGGAAGGAGACACGGGAGGACAGCTGCTCCGCGACGCCCTGAGCCACGAGCTGGGCGTCCAGCTCGGGGTTCTTGACCTCGAGGATGTTCAGCTGGACCTGCTTGCCGGTCAGCTTCTCCAGGTTGCCCCGGATCTTGTCGGCCTCCGCGCCGCGGCGGCCGATCACGATGCCCGGACGGGCGGTGTGGATGTCCACGCGGACGCGGTCACGGGTGCGCTCGATCTCAACCTTCGAGATGCCGGCGCGCTCCATGCCCTTCGTCATGAGACGACGGATCGCGACGTCTTCCTTGACGTAGTCCTTGTACAGCTTGTCGGCGTACCAGCGGGACTTGAAGTCCGTGCTGATGCCGAGGCGGAACCCGTGCGGGTTAACCTTCTGGCCCATTACCGGGTCCCTTCCTTGCTGCTGACGACCACGGTGATGTGGCTGGTCCGCTTGCGGATCCGGTAGGCACGGCCCTGGGCACGCGGACGGAACCGCTTCAGGGTCGGACCCTCGTCAACGTACGCCTCGGAGATGTAGAGGTCGTCCACGTTGGAGTGGTTGTAGTTGTGCGCGGCGTTGGCAATGGCGCTGTTGAGCACCTTGCCGACCGGCACGGTGGCAGCCTGCGGAGCGAAACGCAGGACCGCCTGGGCCTCCGTGGCCGGCAGGCCACGGATGAGGTCCACCACGCGGCGGGCCTTCATGGGCGTGACGCGGATGTACCGCGCCTGGGCCCTGGCTTCCATGGTTGTCCCCTTAATGGAGTAAGTCACTTTGTCGTTCTGGCGCTACAGCTCGGAAGCGATTAGCGACGCTTCGACTTGCGGTCTTCCTTCACGTGCCCCTTGAAGGTGCGCGTGGGAGCGAACTCGCCGAGCTTGTGGCCGACCATCGACTCGGTGACAAACACCGGGACGTGCTTGCGGCCATCGTGAACCGCGATCGTGTGGCCGAGCATGGCCGGGGAGATCACGGAACGACGGGACCAGGTCTTGATGACGTTCTGCGTGCCCGCCTCGTTCTGCACGTCCACCTTCTTCTGAAGGTGGCCGTCGATGAAGGGGCCCTTCTTGAGACTGCGCGGCATCTGACCTGCTCCTAGCGCTTCTTGTTGGTCTTGCGGCGGCGCACGATGAGCTTGTCCGACGCCTTGTTCGGGCGACGGGTGCGGCCCTCGGGCTTGCCCCACGGCGAGACCGGGTGGCGACCACCGGAGGTCTTACCCTCACCACCACCGTGCGGGTGGTCGATCGGGTTCATGGCCACACCACGCACGGTCGGGCGGACGCCCTTCCAGCGCATACGGCCGGCCTTGCCCCAGTTGATGTTCGACTGCTCGGCGTTGCCGACCTCGCCGACGGTCGCGCGGCAGCGCGCGTCCACCAGGCGGATCTCACCGGAGGGCATGCGCAGGTGCGCCATGCGACCCTCACGGGCGAGCAGCTGAATGCCGGAACCCGCGGAACGGGCCAGCTTGGCGCCACCGCCGGGACGGAGCTCCACCGCGTGAATGGTGGTACCGACCGGGATGTTGCGGAGCGGCAGGTTGTTGCCCGGCTTGATGTCGGCGCCAGCGCCGTTCTCGATCCGGTCACCCTGCGCAACGCCACGGGGGGCGATGATGTAGCGCTTCTCGCCGTCCGCGTAGTGCAGGAGCGCGATGCGCGCGGTGCGGTTGGGGTCGTACTCGATGTGAGCGACCTTGGCCGGCACGCCGTCCTTGTCGTGACGACGGAAGTCGATCAGACGGTAGGCGCGCTTGTGACCGCCACCCTGGTGGCGAGCAGTGACACGACCGGCGTTGTTACGGCCGCCCTTGCTGTGCAGCGGGCGAACCAGCGACTTCTCCGGCGTGGACCGCGTGATTTCGACGAAGTCGGCCACGCTCGAGCCACGACGGCCCGGCGTAGTCGGCTTGTACTTGCGGATACCCATTTCTGTCCTCGTCCTTTACGACGATCGCAGTCCCTGACGTGGCGTCAGGAGACCGGACCACCGAAGATGTCGATGCGGTTGCCCTCGGCCAGCGTCACGATCGCGCGCTTGGTGTCCTTGCGCTTGCCGAAGCCCGTCTTGGAGCGCTTGCGCTTGCCCTGGCGGTTCAGCGTGTTCACGGCCTCGACCTTGACCGAGAAGACCGACTCGACGGCCTGCTTGATCTGGGTCTTGTTGGCACCCGGCGCCACGACGAACGTGTACTTGTTCTCGTCGAGGAGCGAGTAGCTCTTCTCCGAGATGACCGGCTTGATCAGGACGTCACGGGGGTCCGTGAACGTCTTGGAGGTGATCTCGCTCATCAGGCGGCAGTCCCTTCGAGCTCGCCCTCAGCAGCAACGGCCTTGGCGGACGCGGCCGGACCGGCCACGAAACGCTCGAAGGCGGCCTGGGTGAAGACCACATCGTCGGAGACGAGCACGTCGTAGGTGTTCAGCTGGCCGGCGTCCAGGATGTGCACGTTCGCCAGGTTGCGAGCGGACAGGATGCCCAGCTCGTCCTCGCGCTCGACCACCAGGAGGAGGTTCTTGCGCTCGGAGATCTTGCCGAACAGGGCCTTGGCGGCCTTGGTCGACGGCGCCTCGGTCGCGGTCACGCCGGTCACGACGTGGATGCGCTCGTGACGGGCCCGGTCGGTGAGCGCGCTGCGCAGGGCGGCGGCGATCATCTTCTTCGGGGTCCGCTGCGAGTAGTCACGCGGCACGGGACCGTGCACGACGCCACCACCGGCGAACTGCGGCGCGCGGGTCGAACCCTGGCGGGCGCGACCGGTGCCCTTCTGGCGGTACGGCTTCTTGCCGCCACCACGGACCTCGCCACGACGCTTGACCTTGTGAGTGCCCTGACGGGCCGCAGCGAGCTGCGCGACGACGACCTGGTGCATCAGCGGAACGCTGACCTTGGCGTCGAAGATCTCGGCGGGCAGCTCGACGCTGCCGGCCTTGTCGCCGGCCGGCGACAGAATGTCAATGGTGCTCATATCCTTCACAGCCCCTTCGCCGCGGTGCGGACGAGGACGAGGCCGCCGTTCGGACCCGGGATCGCGCCCTTGATGAGCAGCAGACCCTTCTCCGCGTCGACCGCGTGCACGGTCAGGTTCTGGGTGGTCACGCGCTCGTGACCCATCCGACCCGCCATGCGCATGCCCTTGAACACACGACCCGGGGTGGCGCAGCCACCGATGGAGCCGGGCGAACGGTGCTTGCGCTGGGTGCCGTGACCGGCGCCGAGGCCCTTGAAGTTGTGACGCTTCATGACACCGGCGAAGCCCTTGCCCTTGGAGGTGCCGGTCACGTCGACCTTGACACCCGCCTCGAACAGCTCAGCGGTGATCTCCTGGCCCAGGGTGTACTCGGACGCGTCCGAGGTACGCAGCTCAACCAGGTGGCGGCGGGGGGTGACACCGGCCTTGGCGAAGTGGCCCTGGAGGGGCTTGTTCACCTTGCGGGGGTCGATCTCGCCGAAGCCGATCTGGACGGCGTCGTAGCCGGCCGGGCTGTCGGCGGTGTGGACCTGGGTCACGACATTGGGCCCAGCCTTGACGACGGTCACCGGGACAACCCGGTTGTTCTCGTCCCAGACCTGGGTCATGCCGAGCTTCTCGCCCAGGATGCCCTTCATCTGCTTAGCCATCTTCGGTGCGCCTCTCAGAGCTTGATCTCGATGTCGACGCCCGCCGGCAGGTCGAGACGCATCAGCGAGTCAACCGTCTTCGGCGTGGGGTCGAGGATGTCGATCAGACGCTTGTGAGTGCGCATCTCGAAGTGCTCGCGCGAGTCCTTGTACTTGTGCGGCGAGCGGATGACGCAGTAAACGTTCTTCTCAGTGGGCAGCGGCACCGGGCCCGCGACCTGCGCACCAGTGCGGATCACCGTCTCGACGATCTTCTTCGCCGAGGAGTCGATGACCTCGTGGTCGTAGGCCTTGAGCCGGATGCGGATCTTCTGTCCCGCCATGGCTACTCCGTAGTCCTTTGTGTCGTACGTTGCCTCGCGACCCACCTCCGACCCCCGCGCTCGGGCGTGTCGCACTCGCGCCTGCAAAAAACCGGCGAACAGATTCGTCGGCTTCAAACTGCTGGAGAGAGGTGAGCCGGGCTGATACCCCGCGTACGCTTCCCGGAAGATTCCCGTACTTTCGCCCCGCAGCTGCCGCGGTGTCGCTTACACACCACTGCACCCACACACAGCACGTGGGCACATGAACGGCCATTCACGGGAACGACGAGTACATGGGACTCGCTTCCAGTCCTCCCGACGGGAGGCGCGCAGCATCGGTACTCAACCGAGCAACTCAGTCATCCTGCCACAGATTGCGGCCGATACGCCAATCGGTATCGCCCGTAGCAGTGCACGTCACACCGGGTGCGCCCGGCGGGGCCGCCCGGACATGCCGAGGGCCCGGCCCCCTCCCTCGCGGGAGCGGACCGGGCCCTGCAGTTGACCAGAGGTCAGATCGGCAATTACTTGACGATCTTGGTGACCTGGCCGGCGCCGACGGTACGGCCACCCTCACGGATGGCGAACTTCAGGCCCTCCTCCATGGCGACGGGCTGGATCAGCGCGACGGTCATGGCGGTGTTGTCGCCCGGCATGACCATCTCGGTGCCCTCGGGGAGGGTCACGACGCCGGTCACGTCCGTGGTACGGAAGTAGAACTGCGGGCGGTAGTTGTTGAAGAACGGGGTGTGACGGCCACCCTCGTCCTTCGACAGGATGTAGGCCTGGGCCTCGAAGTCGGTGTGCGGGGTAACCGAACCCGGCTTGATGATGACCTGGCCGCGCTCGACATCCTCGCGCTTGATGCCACGGAGCAGCAGACCGACGTTCTCACCGGCCTGGCCCTCGTCGAGCAGCTTGCGGAACATCTCGATACCGGTGACCGTGGTGGTGGTCTTGGTGGTCTTGATGCCGATGATGTCGACGGTCTCGTTGACCTTGAGGATGCCACGCTCGATACGACCGGTGACGACGGTGCCACGACCGGTGATCGTGAAGACGTCCTCGATCGGCATCAGGAACGGCTGGTCGGTGAGGCGAGCCGGGGTCGGGATGGCCTCGTCGACCGCGTGCATCAGGCCGAGGAGCTTCTCGCCCCACTCCTTGTCGCCCTCCAGCGCCTTCAGCGCGGAGACGCGGACGACCGGCAGGTCGTCGCCCGGGAACTCGTACTCGGAGAGGAGCTCACGAACCTCGAGCTCGACGAGCTCCAGGATCTCCTCGTCGTCCACCATGTCGGCCTTGTTCAGGGCGACAACGATGTAGGGGACGCCGACCTGGCGGGCCAGGAGGACGTGCTCCTTGGTCTGCGGCATCGGGCCGTCGGTGGCGGCGACGACGAGGATCGCACCGTCCATCTGGGCCGCACCGGTGATCATGTTCTTGATGTAGTCCGCGTGACCCGGGCAGTCGACGTGGGCGTAGTGACGCGCCTCGGTCTGGTACTCGACGTGCGCGATCGAGATGGTGATACCGCGCTGACGCTCCTCCGGCGCCTTGTCGATCTGGTCGAACGGCGTGAAGGGGTTGATGTCCGGGTACGCGTCGTGCAGCACCTTGGTGATGGCCGCGGTCAGCGTGGTCTTACCGTGGTCGATGTGACCGATGGTGCCGATGTTGACGTGGGGCTTCGTCCGCTCGAACTTCGCCTTCGCCACTGCAGTCCTCCTGAGGACAGTTCTGTACGCCGTACGACGTCAGTTGGTCTGGATCGGGTTTGGAACGGGGCGCTGGTCGCGCCCCATGCCGTCCCGCGGGTGGGGGTGCCGGAGGGCTCCCGGGCGGAACCCGGACGGGTGACGCCCGGGTGCCCTCCTTCTAGCCTAAAGGGTCTGATTCATCCCGATTACCGGGACGTCACTCGCCCTTGGCCTTGGCGATGATGTCGTCCGCCACGTTCCGCGGAACCTCGGCGTACGAGTCGAACTGCATCGAGTAGCTTGCGCGACCAGAGGTCTTGCTGCGCAGGTCACCGACGTAGCCGAACATCTCGGAGAGCGGCACCAGCGCCTTGACGACGCGGGCACCGTGACGCTCCTCCATGGCCCGGATCTGGCCACGGCGGGAGTTGATGTCGCCGATCACGTCGCCCATGTAGTCCTCGGGGGTGGTGACCTCGACGGCCATCATCGGCTCGAGCAGAGCCGGCGACGCCTTGCGGGCACCTTCCTTGAACGCCATGGAACCGGCGATCTTGAACGCGAGCTCGGACGAGTCGACGTCGTGCGCCGCACCGTCGAGCAGGGTCACGCGAACGCCCTGGAGCGGGTAACCGGCGAGAACGCCGAACTCCATGGCCTCCTGGCAACCGGCGTCGACCGACGGGATGTACTCGCGCGGGACGCGGCCACCGGTGACCTTGTTGAGGAACTCGTAGCCCTCGCCGGACTCGAGCGGCTCGATCGCGATCTGGATCTTCGCGAACTGGCCGGAGCCACCGGTCTGCTTCTTGTGCGTGTAGTCGATACGCTCGACGGCCTTGCGGATCGTCTCGCGGTACGCGACCTGCGGCTTGCCGACGTTGGCCTCGACCTTGAACTCACGGCGCATACGGTCGACCAGCACCTCGAGGTGCAGTTCGCCCATACCCGCGATGATGGTCTGGCCGGTCTCTTCGTCGGTGTTGACCTGGAAGGACGGGTCCTCCTCGGCCAGGCGCTGGATGGCGACACCCAGCTTCTCCTGGTCGCCCTTGGACTTGGGCTCGATCGCGACGCGGATGACCGGGGCCGGGAAGTCCATGGACTCCAGGATGACCGGCTGCTTCTCGTCGGACAGCGTCTCACCGGTGGTGGTCTGCTTCAGGCCCATGACGGCGATGATGTCGCCGGCGCCCACCGAGTCGATCTCCTCACGCTTGTTCGCGTGCATGCGGTAGATCTTGCCGATGCGCTCCTTCTTGCCCTTGACGGAGTTCAGCACCGAGGTGCCGGACTCCAGGCGGCCGGAGTACACGCGGACGAAGGTGAGCTTGCCCAGGTGCGGGTCAGACATGATCTTGAACGCGAGGGCGGCGAGCGGCTCGTCGTCAGAAGCCTGACGGACGATCTTCTCCTCGTCGTTGCCCGGCTTCGTACCCTCGATGCCCTCGATGTCGAGCGGCGACGGCAGGTACTTCACGACCGCGTCGAGCAGGGGCTGAACGCCCTTGTTCTTGAACGCGGAGCCGCAGAAGATCGGGGTGAAGGACGACTCCAGGGTGCCCTTGCGGATCGCGGCGACCAGCAGCTCCTCGGGGATGTCCTCGCCCTCGAGGGCGAGCTCCATCACCTCGTCGCTGATGTTCGACACGGTGTCGATCAGGGCCTCGCGGTACTCCGCCGCCTGCTCGGCCAGGTCGGCCGGGATCTCGACGGTGTCGTACATCTCGCCCTTGGGGGCGTCGGCCGAGTAGACCAGGGCCTTCATCTTCACCAGGTCGACGACGCCGGTGAAGTCGGCCTCGGCACCGATCGGCAGCTGCATGACCAGCGGGGTGGCGCCGAGGCGGTCCACGATGGTCTGCACGCAGAAGAAGAAGTTGGCGCCCGTGCGGTCCAGCTTGTTGATGAAGCAGATGCGCGGGACGCCGTAGCGGTCAGCCTGCCGCCACACGGTCTCGGACTGGGGCTCGACACCGGCGACGCCGTCGAACACGGTCACGCCACCGTCGAGGACGCGCAGCGAGCGCTCCACCTCGACGGTGAAGTCGACGTGGCCCGGGGTGTCGATGATGTTGATCGTGTTCTCAACACCGTCGAGGGTCCAGTGGCAGGTCGTCGCGGCGGACGTGATGGTGATGCCGCGCTCCTGCTCCTGCTCCATCCAGTCCATGGTGGCAGCGCCATCGTGGACCTCACCGATCTTGTACGACACACCGGTGTAGAACAGGATCCGCTCGGTGGTGGTGGTCTTGCCCGCGTCGATGTGCGCCATGATCCCGATGTTGCGGACCTTGGCGAGGTCAAGGGAGGTTGCAGCCATGGTGGCTCGTTCTCTCTCTGTCTAGTGACGGGGTTCGGACTACCAGCGGTAGTGCGCGAAGGCCTTGTTGGACTCGGCCATCTTGTGGGTGTCCTCGCGACGCTTCACGGAAGCGCCCAGACCGTTGCTGGCGTCGAGGATCTCGTTGAGCAGACGCTCGGTCATGGTCTTCTCGCGACGGGCGCGGGAGTAACCGACCAGCCAGCGCAGCGCCAGGGTGTTGGCGCGGCCCGGACGGACCTCGACCGGCACCTGGTAGGTGGCGCCACCGACGCGGCGGGACTTGACCTCGAGGGTCGGCTTGACGTTCTCCAGCGCGCGCTTCAGCGCGACAACCGGGTCGGCGCCGGTCTTCTCACGGACACCCTCGAGGGCGCCGTAGACGATCCGCTCGGCGGTGGAGCGCTTGCCGTGCAGCAGGATCTTGTTGACCAGCGAGGTCACCAGCGGGGAGCCGTAGACCGGGTCGATGATGACCGGGCGCTTCGGGGCGGGGCCCTTACGAGGCATTCTTACTTCTCCTTCTTGGCGCCGTAGCGGCTGCGAGCCTGCTTGCGGTTCTTGACACCCTGGGTGTCGAGCGAACCGCGGATGATCTTGTAGCGGACACCAGGAAGGTCCTTCACACGGCCACCGCGGACCAGCACGATGGAGTGCTCCTGCAGGTTGTGGCCCTCGCCCGGAATGTAAGCGGTGACCTCGATCCCGCTGGTGAGGCGCACACGGGCGACCTTGCGGAGAGCCGAGTTCGGCTTCTTCGGGGTGGTCGTGTACACACGCGTGCAGACGCCGCGACGCTGGGGCGAACCCTTCAGTGCGGGCGTCTTGTTCTTCTCGACCTTGTCCTGCCGGCCCTTTCGGACCAGCTGCTGGATCGTAGGCACCGTTTCTCCGTTTTCTGTGTGCCAAGGCTTGGTGGAACTAACCTGCGGTGTGGCCCACACCCTCCGACCCACGCGGTCGGGCGTGTTGGGCCTTCTTCGGGGGAAGAATCACGGAATCCCGAGCTGAGCTGCGTCATCGGCACAGGCCGAGCGGGTGGAGTCTCCGCTACGGCGGCCGGTCTGCTGGCACGCACAAGGACCCGGGCACACCCCAGGCACAAGGTCAGAGCGTACCTAGCGCACAGGCGGCGGTCAAAACAAATGGGGCGCGCCGGGCCGGGCACCGCCCGGACCAGGCACGGCGGCCCCGCGCTCAGTGCGGCCCGCTGCTCGCCACCATGACCATCAGCAGGAAGAACAGCGCCCAGCCGGCGATCGAGAGCCAGCCGAACACCAGCCCCAGGATCGCCAGGCCGTCGCCATCCTCCTTGGTGCGGCGGATCTGCGAGCGGGCGATGTGGCCGGTGATCACGGCGGGCAGGCCGGTGAGGCCACCGGTGAACAGCGTCAGGCTGCCCAGGATCGCCGAGGCCGTCGCCAGGCCGTTGCGCGGCGGGACGGGCGGCGGGAGCAGCGGCGGGGGCAGCGGCATGAAGGTCGCCGGGACGGGAGCGCCGAACGGGGCGACCATCGGCCCGGACGGCAGGTCGGCGACCAGCACGGACAACTGGCCGTAGGTGGCGGCCTGGTGGGCGGAGGTCAGCCGGTGCTCGTACTCGTCGGCGGTGATCCGGCCCTCGGCGTAGGCGGCCTTCAGCACGTCCACGGTGCGCTCGCGGTCGGCGTGCGCGGCGCGCATCGCGGACTGCGGCGTCGGCGCCGGGTGCCAGGGCTGCTGCCCGTACGGCGCCGGCGTTCCCCACTGACCGGTCATCACGGCCACCTCCCGTTCCCCGCGCTGCGCGCGCGCTTCTCAGGATGCAGGACGAACGGGCTGCCCGGGTAGTTGCCGGGGGGCGACGAACTGCCGCCCCAGTAAGGGGCAATACCGCCACATGGGGGATGGAAAGGTAAAGAAATGATCATAGGGTCGAACCGACCGGCCAGGGACCGACCCCGACAAGGAGACCACCCGCCATGGAGGCGACCACCACGCCGCCCGCTGTCTCGATCCGCGACCTGTGGAAGCGCTTCGGCGCACAGACCGCCGTCGCCGGACTCAACCTCGATCTGCCCGCCGGCTCGTTCATCGGACTGGTCGGCCCCAACGGCGCCGGCAAGACCACCACGCTGTCGATGGTCACCGGCCTGCTCCGGCCCGACCAGGGCACCGTGCTGATACACGGCGCCGACGTCTGGCAGGACCCGGTCGCGGTCAAGTCCCGGATCGGCATCCTGCCCGAGGGACTGCGGATGTTCGAACGCCTCAGCGGGCGCGAACTGCTCCAGTACAACGGGCGGTTGCGCGGCCTGCCCGGCCCGGAGACCGACCGGCGCGCCGAGGAACTGCTGGCCGTGCTCGACCTGACCGGCTCCGCCGACAAGCTGGTCGCCGACTACTCCACCGGCATGCGCAAGAAGATCGGCCTGGCCGCGGCGCTGCTGCACAACCCCGACGTGCTGTTCCTGGACGAGCCGTTCGAGGGCGTCGACCCGGTGTCCGCGCAGACCATCCGCGGCGTGCTCACCCGGTATGCCGCCTCCGGCTCCACCGTGGTGTTCTCCAGCCACGTCATGGAACTCGTCGAGTCGCTGTGCGACTGGGTCGCCGTGGTCAGCGCCGGGCGGGTGGTCGCCGCCGGGCCGCTCGACCAGGTGCGTGGCGAGACCTCGCTGCAGCAAGCGTTCCTCGGGCTGATCGGCGTCCGCGAGGACGACGGGCACGCGCTCGGCTGGCTCGGTGGGGGCCACCGGTGAGCACCACCTCCCCCACCACCTCCCGCACCGTCTCCCCCACCGCCGACGACCGGGCCGTCGTCCGCACGCTGGTCTCGCTCAAGGTCCGGCTGCTGCGCAACGGCCTGCGGCGCAGCCCCGGCCGGGCCGCCGGCTACCTGGCCGGCACCTGCTTCGGGCTGCTGTTCGGCGTGTCCGCGGCCGCCGGAATGGTGGTGCTGCGCGGGCACGCGGGCGCCGCCGACGTCGCCGTGATGCTCACCGCCGGACTGGCCGTCAGCTGGGCCGCCATGCCGCTGTTCTTCTTCGCCGGCGACGAGAGCGCCGACCCGACCCGGCTCACCATGCTGCCGCTGCGGCCGCGCGCCCTGCTGCGCGGCACCCTGATCGGCAGCCTGGTCGGACCCGGCCCGCTGGTCGGCCTGCTGCTGCTGATCGGCGCCGCCGTCACCGCCGGGCAGGGCGCCGCGTCCGCCGCCGTCGCGGTGCTCGCGGTGCCGCTCACCCTGCTGGTGCTGATCGCGCTGAGCCGCTCGGTGGCCGCCGCCAACGCCCGGCTGCTGTCCAGCCGGCGCGGCAAGGACTTCGCGATCTTCGGCGGCCTGCTGTTCGCGGTGCTGATCCAGCTCGGCAACCTGGGCATGCAGAGCTCCTTCCGGAGCCCCGACCAGGGCCTCGACCTGTCGGTGCTGCAGCCGTACGCGGCGGTGCTGCGCTGGATCCCGCCGGTCTCCGCGATCGACGCGGTGCGCTCGGCCGGCGAGGGCTCCTACCTGGTCGCGGCGCTGCAACTCGCGCTCGCCGGCGGCCTGCTGACGGTGCTGCTGCGCTGGTGGCTGCGCAGCCTGCAGGCCCTGATGGTCTCCGGCGACGCCTCCACCCTGGTGGAGGCGTCCTCGGTGCACTCCGGTTCGGGCTCCCGCGCCTGGCGGCTGCTGCCCGCCGGCCGGGCCGGTACCGTCGCCCAGCGGCACCTGCGGTACACCTGGCGCGAGCCCCGCGCCAAGGCGGCGATCTTCACCGGCATCGGCATGACCTGCGTGATCGCGGCGATGTCGGTGGTCCAGGGCTGGGGCTCGGTGTACGTGATCGCGATCGGCGGGCTGATGCTCGGCCTGCAGTCCGGCAACCTGTTCGGCATGGACGGCTCCGGGTTCTGGATGGTCGCCTCCACCCTGATCACCCGTCGGGACGCCCGCGACGAACTGCGCGGCCGGGTGTACGCCATCCTCGCCCAGGGCGTCCTCGTGCTGCTGCTGGTCGGCTCGGTGCTGGCCGCCGTCACCGGCAGGTGGGCGGAACTCGCGCCCGCGCTCGGCGTGTCCTTCGCCGCCCTCGGCACCAGCGTCGGCCTGGGCAGCGTGATGAGCGTCTACGCCCCGTACGCGGTGCCCGCCGACGGCAACCCGATGCGCAGTGCCGCGCCCGGGCAGAACGGCGTGGTGATGCTCAACGCCTTCGGTTCGATGATCGGCGTCTCGCTGGGCTGCGCGCCGATCGGCATCGCCCTCGGCATCCTGCTGATCTCGCACCAGTCGCCCTGGCCGATCCTGCCGGTCGGCGTGCTGTACGGCGCCGGGATGGCCCTGCTCGGCATCCGGGTGGCGTCCGGCGGGCTGATCAAGCGGCTGCCGGAGGTCCTCGCCCGGGTGATCGAGCGCTGACCGTCCCCTTCCGGCCCCGGGCCCGCCGCTATCATGCGTGCGCGCCCGGGGCCGACCCGTGCGCACGGGGGAGGGAACACGATGCGCATCGCTGCGGAGGCCGGCCCGCACTACGGCTGGGTGGACAGCCCGCTCTGGCAGCAGACCGTGCTGCCGGTGCTCGTCATGCTGCTGGTGCTGCGGCTGATCACCGTCTTCGCCCTCGGCCGCAGTCAGCACGGCTACCGGGCCCGGCTGTTGAGCCGCGCGCGGCGGGCCCAGATCCGCACCCTGTTCGCCGGGGACGCCTCCCGCCGCCGGTCCGAACTGCGGGCGCTGTCCAGTGCATACCCGCCGCAGTGGATCGCCTCCGCGGTGGAGCTCGTGCTGCCCGTGCTGATCGGCGGCGCGCTCACCGTGCTGATGTGGATCGCCGACCACTACCAATTCACGGAGTCGACGGATATCGCCGACCAGGTGATGGTGCGCACCACCCCGCCGTGGCTGGCGGCACGCGCGCTGCCGGCGCTGTTCGGCGGCCAGGGCGGGCTCGGCGCGGCGCTGACCGGTTTCGTGCTGACCGCGCTGTGGCAGCTGCTGTGGGCCCGTACCCGGTTCCTGGTGCTGTGCACCCGGATGCCGTCCGGCACCTGGGAGCACTCCTGGCTGCGCCGCTACCTGGTGCCGGTGCTCGCCGCCCAGTTCCTGCTGATGCCGCTGGTGCTGCCGAACGGCGCGCTGATCGCGCTGGTGGCGTGGCAGCTGTGCTCGCTGTACGCCACCCGTCGGCTGAACCTGCTGCCGATGGCCGCCGCCGCGCCGCCGCTGACGGGCGTCGCCGCGTCCGCCGAGGCGCCGGCCGGGGCGGTCCGGGACACCGTCGACACGCTCGGTGCGGCCGCCTCCGCCCGCCTGCAGTCGATCCGCGAGACCCGCGCGGCGCAGCGCACCCGCCGCGAGCGGGAGGCCGCCGCGCGGGCCGCCGTCGCGCAGACCGAGGCGGAGGTCGCCGCCCGGGACGCCGAGATCGCCCGGGCGGTGGTCGCCGAGTCCGAGGCGCTGCGGGCCGCCCGGGACGCCGAACAGGCCGAGGCGGCGGCCCGGTTCGCGGCCGAGCCCACGGTGAGTGGCTCCCCCGCCGCCGCGGCCACGCCGACGGTGCTGGGCAGCACGGTGCGCGACCGGGACGGGCTGCCGACCGTCGACGCCAAGCCGCTGCCGAACGGGGCGCCCACCGCGATCGGCGCGTACCGGCTGCTCGGGCTGATCGGCTCCGGCGGGTTCGGCACCGTCTACCTGGCGCGCCGTCAGGGCTCCGCCACCCAGGTCGCGCTGAAGACCCTGCACGCCGACACCGAGCACGACGAGGAACTGCACCGCCGGTTCGAGAACGAGGCGAAGGTGCTGGCCCAGGCGCCCGCCGCGCACACCGCGCGGGTGCTGGACACCGGCGTCGCCGACGGCACCCCGTTCATCGCCATGGAGCTGCTCGACGGCCGCCCCCTGCAGGCCCTGCTGCGCGAGCGCGGCACCCTCGCCGACCCGGCCGCGCTGCGCGCGCTCGCGGTGGCGCTGGCCGTCGCGTTGGACGCCCTGCACCGCGGCGGGCTGGTGCACCGCGACCTGAAGCCGTCCAACATCATGATGACCAGCGACGGCCCCAAGCTGCTGGACTTCGGCATCTCGCTGATGACCGACCACACCCGGCTGACCCGGACCGGCGGCATGGTCGGCACGCCCGTCTTCATGGCCCCGGAGCAGCTGGCCGAGGGCCCGGTCGGCCCGGCGGCGGACGTCTGGGCGTGGGCCTGCTGCCTGGTCTGCGCGGCGTACGGCGAGAGCCCGTTCGCCACCGCCAACCAGTACGTCGTGTACCACCGGATCGTCAACGAGGCCCCGTCCCCGGCCGGGATCGCCGCCGTCCGCGCGCTCGACCCGGCGCTGGCCGACGCCGTCGAGCGCGCCCTCGCCAAGGACCTCGCCGACCGCCCCGCCGACGGGGCCGCGCTGCTGGCGCTGCTCACCGCCGACGGCACCCCGGCGCAGCGGCAGATCGCCCGCGGCTGGGAGGCCCTGGCCGGCTGACGGACTCGCCGGTCGGCGCGCTCCGGCATCATGGGGAGCGCCCCTCCCCCGTGCCCCCAGGAAGCAGGACCGCCGTGACCAGCACCGATCAGCCCGTGGACGAGCTGCTGGCGGAGGCGGTGGGCCGGGTGACGGGCGCGCCGGCGGACGGGTTGGAGTTCGTGGTGGACGGCGCGGCCTCGCTGCTGGCGGCGTCCGCGGACCGGTGGCCGCTGGTGAGCCGGGCGCTGCTGGGCTTCGCGGACCGGGCGGTGGGCCGGTGCTGGGCGGCGGGCTGGCGGCCGGCCGACCTGGTGCGGGTGGCGCGGCGCGAGCTGGGCCCGGTGCAGGTCGCCCTGGCGGTGGACCTGATCGCCGCGGAGGGCCGCCGGCACCCCGCCGCCGCGCTGGACCGCCGGTGGCGGGAGCAGCTGCGGGAGTTGGAGGCGGAGCCCTGGTGGCCGTCCGACGAGGCGTACCTGCAGGCGTTCGCGGACCGGCACCGGCTGGACCGGTTCGCGCTGGCCACGGCGGTGCTGGAGCTGCTGCGGACCTGGGCGCTGCTGCCGCCCGTCCAGCCGGTGGGCCCGGCGCCGGGGCAGTCCGCGCCGCGGGTGAGCGCGCCGCGCAGCGGGGAGCCGCGGATGCTGGGGCGGATCCGGGCGCTGCTGGCGAAGGCCGAGTCGACGGAGTTCCCGGACGAGGCGGAGGCGCTGACCGCGAAGGCCCAGGAGTTGATGGCGCGTCACTCGATCGACGAGGCGCTGCTGTCGGCGGGCGGGCCCTCTGCGGACGAGCCGGCGGCGCTGCGGATCGGCGTGGACAACCCGTACGAGGGCCCGAAGACGATGCTGCTGGACGCGGTGGCGGCGGCGAACCGGTGCCGGGTGGTGTGGGCGAAGGAGTTCGGGTTCTGCACGGTGATCGGGTTCGACGCCGACCTGGACTGCGTCGAGCTGCTGTACACCTCGCTGCTGGTGCAGGCGACTTCGGCGATGCAGCGGGCGGGCAGCCGCAAGCACAAGGACGGCGCGGCCCGGACGAAGGCGTTCCGGCAGTCGTTCCTGGTGGCGTACGCTGCGCGGATCCGGGAGCGGCTGGCGGAGGCCACCGAGCGGGCCACCGAGGACGCGGCGGCCGGGCGCCCCACCGAACCGGGCGAGCCGGGCGGTGTCGAGGACGGCGGCGGTTCGCTGCCGGTGCCGGCCCCGGACGGGGGGCTGCTGCCGGTACTGGCGGCCCGGGCGGAGGCCGTGGACGATGCGGTGGGCAGGATGTTCCCGAAGCTCGTGTCTCAGCGGGTGCGGGTGAGTGACGGCGAGGGCTGGGTCGAGGGCCGGGCCGCCGCCGACCGGGCCACGCTGCACCGGGGTTCGGGACGGATCGAGCGCTGACAGGGCGTCGGCGCAGCTCAACGAGGGGGGATTGCGGATGGAGTTCTCGGAGCGGGTGCGCGGCTCGCTGGTCGGCGGTGCGCTGGGCGACGCGCTGGGGTGGCCGATCGAGTTCCTGCGGCTGGACACCATCCGGCAGCGGCACGGCGAGGCCGGCCTGACCGACCTGGCGGACGCCGACCGCGGCGGCCAGATCACCGACGACACTCAGATGACCCTGTTCACCGCGGAGGGCCTGCTGCGTGGCGGCCGCCGCGAGGACCTGCACGCCGCGTACCGGCGCTGGTTCCAGACCCAACGGCTGCCGGGCCCCGAGCGTTTCCCGGACGGCTGGCTGGCCGGGCAGGAGTTCCTGTACGCGTCCCGCGCGCCGGGCAACGCTTGCATGACGGGCGTGGTGCTGGACTACACGGAGGCCGTCCCGTTCGGCCAGGAGGGCCCGGTGAACCCGGGCTCGAAGGGCTGCGGCACGGTGATGCGCTCGGCGCCGTTCGGACTGGCCGGCCTGGGCGCGGACGAGGCGTTCCGGCAGGCCGCGCTGGCCGCGCAGCTGACACACGGTCACCCGACGGGATATCTGGCGGCCGGTGCGTTCGCCGCGCTGATCGAACGGGTGTCGGCCGGGGTGCCGCTGCGGGCGGCGGTGGCCTCGACGCTGGCGAGGCTGGTGGCGATGCCGACCAACGCGGAGACCACCGAGGCGCTGCGCCGGGCGGTGCGGGTGGCCGACGAGGGCCCGGGTTCGCCGGAGTCGGTGGAGCGGGTCGGCCTGGGCTGGATCGCCGAGGAGTGCCTGGCCGTCGCGGTGTACGCGGCGCTGGTCGGTGCCGACGCCCGCGAGGCGCTGGTGCTGGCGGTCAACCACTCCGGCGACAGCGACTCCACCGGCGCGGTCTGCGGCAACCTGGTCGGCGCGATGTACGGCCTGTCCGCGCTGCCCGCCGACTGGTGCGCGATCGTCGAGGGCCGGGACGTCCTGCTGCAGGTGGCCGACGACCTGGTGTCCCACGCCTGCGGCGACCGGGCGGCGCTCGCCGACCGCTACCCGCTGCCGGTCGGGTGATCCGGTGGGCCTGAGTCTGGAGAAGGTGTCGGCCACCGCGCCCGGCCTGATCGACCTGTACAAGTCCGCGCGGGTGAGCCTGACCAAGCGCGGGCTCCAGCACGCCCGGGCCGCCGTCTACCTGGTGCTCGACCGCTCCGGCTCGATGCGGCCCCACTACCGGTCCGGGGCCGTCCAGCACTTCGCCGAGCAGGTGCTGGCGCTCTCGGCGCACCTCGACGACGACGGCCGGGTGCCGGTGGTCTTCTTCTCCACCGGGGTGGACGGCATCGCCGAGATCTCCCTCGACGACCACCTGAACCGGATCGGCCGCCTGCACTCCGCGTTGGGGCACCTGGGCCGGACCAACTACCACCTGGCGATGAAGGCGGTGATCCGCCACTACCAGCTCTCCGGCGCCACCGACCCGGCCCTGGTGGTGTTCCAGACCGACGGCGGCCCCACCTCCCGGGCGGCCGCCCGGGACATGCTCTGCCTGGCCGCCGAACTCCCGATCTACTGGCAGTTCGTGGGCTTCGGCGACCCCGCCGACCAGGAGTTCGCCTTCCTCCGCCGCCTCGACGAACTCCCCGTCCCCGCCCGCCGCCCGGTCGACAACGCCGGCTTCTTCCCCGCCGGCCAGGACCCGCGCGCCCACACCGACGCCGACCTGTACGACCACCTGCTGACCGGCTTCCCGGAGTGGCTCACCGCGGCCCGCGCTGCCGGGACCCTGGACGGCGGCTGACCGGCCTGTGCCGTGGTCGGCCTGCATCACCGACGTCGGGGGGACGTGGGAGCCGAATCAACTGCCCGCAGTGCCGGACGAGTACTCGCAGGTCTTCCCCTCGCGGGTCGCCGTGTGGAGCACCGCATACCTCTGCCAGCGCTGCCACGTCGTCTTCATCCCGGCCGGCTCGCTCGGCTCCCCCGAGGCGCAGGCCGCCCCGGTCCCCGCGTTCCGGGCACTGGTCGCGACGGTGGCGGCGGACCTCCGCTCGCGCGGGCTCCTGACGTAGCGGGACGTTCGCTCTCGCGTCAGTCCCAGAGCGCACCGAACGCGAGCAGCTCCTTGCGGTACTCGATCCGCTCCACCCACTCCCGCGGCCACGCGCCCTCGCCGTGCCGGGCGCCGGCGAAGGCGCCGGCCAGGCAGGCCAGGGAGTCGGAGTCGCCGGAGGAGACGGCAGCGCGGCGGACGGCGGCGACCGGGTCGTCGGGGAGCAGCAGGAAGCAGAGCAGGGCGGTGGCGAACGCTTCCTCGGCGACCCAGCCTTCGCCCGTCCGTTCGCAGGGGTCGGCGTCCGGCTCGCCGGCGGCGAGGGCGGCGTCGAGGCGGTCGAGGGCGAGGAGGCACTCGTCCCAGCCGCGGGCGATGAACTCCTGCGGAGAGCCGAAGTGGCCCCGGGAGGCGAGGTCGCCGAGCCAGAACTCGTCGTAGTGGGTGCGTTGTTGGTGGGCGTGGGCGCGCAGGCGGGCGGGGAGTTCGGACGGGTGGGTGCCCTGGGCGAGCCAGCGGACGGTGAACGCGGTGAGTTCGCTGGCGGCCAGCGCGGTCGGGTGGCCGTGGGTGAGGCCGGACTGCAGCTGGGAGGCGCCGGAGACCTGCCGGTCGGTCAGCTCGCGGACCAGGCCGAGCGGGGCGACCCGCATGTTCGCGCCGCAGCCCTTGGAGCCGATGTCGGACGCGTCCTGCCAGGGCCGGCCGGTGGAGAGCCGGAAGCAGGACCGCAGGCAGGTCATGCCGGGGGCCCGGTTGTTGTCCGGGGAGCGCCACCAGTCCACGAACTCCTCGCGCAGCGGCAGTTCGAGGCGCAGCGGGACGAGCGGGCCCTCGGCGAGGCCGGTGCGCAGGGCGCGGGCGAGTGCCAGCGTCATCTGGGTGTCGTCGGTGACCTGGGCCTTCTTCGGCAGCGGGAGCTGCCGCCAGTCGGGGCTGAGCAGCCCGATCTCGTCCAGGTTCAGGAACTCGGTGCGCTTGCCGATGGCGTCGCCGATCGCCAGCCCCAGCATCGCTCCTGTCGCCCGCCCCACGGCATGCCCCTCTCAGACCTCGACCAGCAGTTCCTTGAGTCCGCGGATCACGTAGCCGGGGTTCCACTCGGGTTCGCGCACCAGCGTCAGCCCGGGGGCCTTGCGGAGCAGTGCGCCGTAGGACTCGGTGAGTTCAAGTCTGGCAAGGGGCGCGCCGAGACAGAAGTGAATTCCGGCGCCGAAGGTGATGTGCGGGTTGTCGGTGCGGCCGAGGTCGAGCCGGTCGGGGTCGGTGAACCGCTCGGGGTCGCGGTTGGCGGAGCCGAACAGCAGCGCCACCTCGGAGCCGCGCGGGATCCGCACGCCGCCGACCTCGATGTCCTCCAGCACCCAGCGTTCGAACATCTGCAGCGGGGTGTCGTACCGCATCAGTTCTTCGATCGCGGTGGGCAGCAGTTCGTCCACCGCGCCGCGCAGCCGGGCGAGTTCGCCGGGGTTGCGGAGCAGCGCCCACCAGCCGTTGCCGGTGGTGTTGACGGTCGCCTCGTGGCCGGCGTTCAGCAGCAGCACGCAGGTGGAGATCATCTCCTGCTCGCTGAGCACCTGCCCGTCCTCGACGGCCTGGGTCAGCGCGCTGATCAGGTCGGTGCCGGGTTCCTCGCGCCGGCGGCGGATCAACTCCCGCAGGTAGGCGGAGAATTCGAGGCTGGCGGTGACCGCCCGGCGGGCGGTGTCCTCGCTCGGATTGAGCTCGAACATGCCGGTGATGTCGGCCGACCAGGGCCGCAGCAGGTGCCGGTCCGCCTCGGGGACGCCCAGCATCTCGGCGATCACGGCGACCGGCAGCGGCTCGGCGACCTTCGCGATCAGGTCGCCGCCGCCGTCGGCGAGCAGCCCGTCGACCAGTTCGCCGGCCAGCCGCCGCACGGTCGGGCGCAGCGACTCCACCATGCGCGGGGTGAACGCCTTGGCCACCAGCCGCCGGATCCGGGTGTGGTCGGGGCCCTCCAGGTCGAGCAGGCCGAAGTCGTTGAGGGTGTGGAACGGCTCGTGCGCGGGGTTCGGCGCGCTCTGCCCGAACTCCTCGTGGCTGAACCGGTGCGTGTAGGTGCGTCCCAGCCGCCGGTCCCGCAGCAGCGCGTTGACGTCCGCGTACCGGGACACCAGCCACTGGTCGCTCGGTTCGTAGTGGACGACCGGCGACTGCTCGCGCAGCACCGCGTACGCCGGGTACGGGTGGGCCACGAACTCGGCCGACCACGGGTCGAAGGCATCAAGCGCCATGGAGTTGTCTCCCTGCTCGTCAGATCGCCATCGTATGCCGCCCGACCTGCGGGTTTGTGCTCAGGCCCGGGCCAGGTCGCCGTTCACCAGCCGCCGGACCAGCTTCGGCAGCGCCTCCGAGATCGGCTCGCGGATCACCTCGTGCGCGGCCTCGTCGTACGCCGTGGGCTCGCCGTTGACGACGATCAGCTTCGCGCCGCGCTCCAGCGCGATCCGCGGCAGCAGCGCCGCCGGCATCACCTGCAGCGAACTGCCCACCGCCAGGAAGACCTGGCACGCCTTGGCGACCGCGTCCGCCTGCGCCAGCACCCGCTCGTCCAGGGCCTCGCCGAACATCACGGTGCGCGGACGCAGCACCCCGCCGCACTGCTCGCACGCCGGGTCGTCCTCCCCCGCCGCGACCCGCTCCAGCGCCGCCGCCATCGGACCGACCACCCGGCACCTGGCGCACTGCACCTCGGTGGCGGTGCCGTGCAGCTCGATCACTTTCCGGGCGGGCAGCCCGGCCGCCTGGTGCAGGCCGTCCACGTTCTGCGTCAGCACCCGCATCGGCACGCCCGCCCGTTCCAGGTCCGCCAGCGCCCGGTGCCCGGCGTTCGGCTCGGCACCGATCGCGCCGGCGTCCCGCCGCATCAGCCAGGACCGGCGGCGCACCTCCGTGCTCGCCAGGTACGGGCCGATCGTCACCGTCTCCTGCGCGCTCGGATCGCGCTGCCAGAGCCCCTGCGGGCCGCGGTAGTCGGGAATCCCCGAGTCCGTGGAGATCCCCGCCCCCGTCAACACCGCCACCATCGGACGCTTCTCGCTCATGCCCCGGACGGTACGGCCCGCAGCCGGTTCTGACCACCCGTTATCACCGGCCAGAACGCCACCAGGTACAGCGCCGCACCGACCGGCATGAAGTCCAGCGACGCCCCCATCAACACCGTGCCCACCAGCACCAGCACCGGGCTCCACCAGCGCACCACCCCGCGCACCGTCAGCCGCACCAGCAGCGCCAGCAGCCCCACGTACAGCATCATCGGCACCACCGTGTACACCAGCGGCATCACCCCCGGCACCGACTGCACCCGCTCGAACAGGTCGGAACGCGCCGCGTAGTCCGCGGAGACCGCGTTCGCGTACAGGTCGATGCCGCTCTGCGCCAGGCCGGCCACCACCCCCGCCAGACCAGCCCCCAGCCAGACGCGGCCCCAGACCCCCCGTTCACCACCGAGCCGCCACAGCTCCACCATGCCGAGACCCATCAGCACCATCCCCGCGAACAGCGCGAGGTGCCCGACCGTCCAGCCCGCCCCCACCCCCCGCGACCCCGGCACCAACCGCACCGCCCCGTACACCGCGAGCAGCCCCGCCGACCATCCCAGCGCCCGACGCCCCGTAACCATTGCCCAACCCCTTTGCGAGAGTGCCCTTTTCGACACCCCCAACCCTGCCGGGAGAGCCTGCGGCGCAACTCCCCCGCGACGGTGAAAGGTCCGCATCCCTCCCAAGGAGGAGACGCGGGTGGACTGCGAGAGCGGGTGGACGCGAAAACAGGGGCGCGGGGAACTGCGCGAATCGGAAGGCACCCACCCGCAAGATCGCGACGCAGGACAATGACCTGCACGTGATCGCGACCTTGCGGACCGGTAAGCGCGTGCCTACTCCCCTGCCGTCACGGCCCCCGCCTCGTACGCGAACACCACCGCATGCACCCGGTCCCGCAGCCCCAGCTTCTGCAGCAGGTTGCTCACGTGCGTCTTGACGGTGTGCTCACTCACCACCAGCTCCGCCGCGATCTCGGCGTTCGACATCCCCCGCGCGACCAGCCGCAGGGTCTCCAGCTCGCGGGCGGTGAGGGTGCCCAGGAGCAGACTCAGCGGCCGGGAGACGGCCAGCGCCCCGCCCGCCTTGCGCGCCGTGACTTCGCCGATGACCCGGCGGGTGACGGACGGAGCGAGCAGGGCCTCGCCGGAGTTGACGACCCGGACGGCGTGGGCGAGGTCGTCGCGGCGGACATCCTTGAGCAGGAAGCCGCTCGCCCCTGCGTACAGCGCGTCGAACACGTAGTCATCGACGTCGAAGGTGGTCAGCATGATCACTTTGCAGCGGGGGAACTCGGCACAGACCCGGCGCGCCGCCTCCAGCCCGTCCATCACCGGCATCCGGACGTCGAGCAGCAGCACGTCGGGATCAAAGCTGCGCACAGCCTCTATCGCCTGCTGTCCGTCGCCGGCTTCGGCGACGACCTCGATGTCGGGTTGGGCGTCGAGGATCATGCCGAATCCGGCGCGGACCAGTTCCTGGTCGTCGGCGATCACCACTCGTATGGGCAACTGAACTTCCTCTCTCAGGCGTTGAGCGGCAGCACGGCAGCCACCAGGTAGCCCGGGCCGTCGGGCCGGGGGCCGGTTTCGACAGTGCCGCCGCAGGCGGCGGCGCGTTCCCGGATGGAGAGCAGGCCGCGTCCGCCGGAGCGCCCGTCGATCCCGGCCCCGACCGCAACAGCTGGCCCCCTCCCGTCGTCGGCGACCGAAACGGTCAGATCGGCACCGTCCCGAACGGCGACCCGCACCACGACCCGGCCCGCCCCGGCGTGCTTGACCACGTTGGTGAGGGCTTCCTGGACGATCCGGTAGGCCGCGGCCTGCACCTCCGCGGGCCCGGCCTCCTCGATGCGGGCGTCGACGTCGACGCCCGATTCGCGGACGCGGTCGAGGACCCCCGCGAGTTCGGCCAGCCGGGGCTGCGGGGCGAGCGCGGGCGCCGCCCCGTCCTCCTTGAGCACGCCGAGTACGCGCCGGAGCTGGACCATCGCGTCGCGTCCGGAGTCGGCGATGGCGTCGAAGGCGCGGATCGCCCGGTCGGGGTTGCTGCGCACGACCAGTGGGCCGGCTTCGGCCTGGACGACCATCAGGGAGACGGCGTGGGCGAGGATGTCGTGCATCTCGCGGGCGATCCGGCCGCGTTCCTCAGCGACGGCCCGGGCGGCGTCGCTGGCGGCGCGCAGCCCGGCCTGCCGGGCGCGTTCGGCCTCGACGCCGGCCAGCCGGCGCAGTTCGCGCACCAGCGAGCCGACCACGAAGCTGCCGACGGACACCACCAGGCTGAACAGCGCGCCGCCGAAGGAGTGGGTGCCGATCACGTTGCCGATCACCAGGACGGCCAGCAGCAAGGCGCGCTGCCAGTCCTTGCCGCGGTCGGCGGCGGTGTAGATGGCGACCGCCATGGCGACCTGGATCTGCGGCATCGCGAAGTGCGCCAGCACGGACAGCGCCATGGTGGGCAGCGAGCAGATCAGCAGCACCGCCCACGGCCACCGGCGCCGCCACCACAGCGGCACCGACCCGGCGAGCGCCAGCGCGTACGCCCACCATTTCCCGCCCGCGCCTTCCGGGTCGGTCCACACGCCCATGACCGAGACCCAGACCGCCAGCGCGACCAGCGGCAGGTCCACCGCCCACGGCCGGACCCTCCCCCAGGCCAGCAGGCCTTCCGTCCACTTCCCCATTCGCGCATCCTCTCGCATCGTCGGACGGCCGCCGCCCTCCCCGGGAACGCCGAAGGGCGCCCCCGACCGGGAGCGCCCTTGACGATGCGTCAATGACCGGGCGTCACAGCAGCCGCTTGATCTCTCCGCGCGCCCGGTAGAACCCGCCGGACGCGGACTCCCGCACCTCCGCCACCAGGTAGCGCGCCCCGGCGACACGGACGTCCTTGGGGAACTGCACCCGCCAGGACGGGTCGAAGCCGGGTGACACCACCCGCACCCGCAGCCGGCTGCCGTCGGCGACGCACTCCACCTCGATGCCGCTGCCGGCCGCCGCGGTGACGCTGACGGTCTCCAGCACCGCGGACGACTCGACCCGGGCGAAGCCGCGGCCGCTGACCTCGGCGGTGGCCGGCAGGGTGCCCTGCTCGGCGGCCTGCACGGCGCCCGGCGAGGCGTCCAGGCAGGCCAGCGAGCCGTCGGTGGTGACGACGTACAGCCGCCCGTCGCGGTACTGCATGCTGTACGCGGAGCCGCAGCCGGTGCCGAGCTTCCACAGCCGGGTGCCGTCGGCGGCGAAGCAGTACACCGACGAGTGGTTGTCGCCGGCGAACACGTACTCGCCGTCCGGGGAGGCCGCGCAGGAGAACACCGCGGCGTCGCACTTGTACGCGGTGACCTCGACGCCGTCGGACTTGCGCAGCCGGTGCACCCAGCCCTGCGAGGTGCCGGCGAACACCTCGTCCCGTTCCTGCCAGCCGAACAGCACCTGGCCCTTGGTGCGGGCGTGCCACTGCTGGTCGCCGCCACGCTTCGCGTACCGGCTGACGCCCGCCGAGTAGCCGTGGTAGACGGAGTCGGCGTCGCAGCGCACCATCCAGCCGGCGCTGCCGTCGGCCTTCCGCCGCCACTGGAACTCGTCCTCGTGGTCGACGGTGGTCAGCCCGCCGCGCGCGTCGGCGACGCCGAGCACGCCGTCGTGGATGTCCAGCCAGTAGATGTCGACGTCCTGGGCGATCTCGTACGCCACCCGCGGCACCTTGCCGCCCAGGTCGTACACCTTGCCGTCGTCGCAGCCCGCGTAGATCCACCAGTCGTCGGCGACGATGCACTTGACGCCGTCGGGGAGGCCGAACCGGCCGGTGACCTCACCGTCCCGGGTCAGCGTGTAGACGTCGCCGCTCTCGTTGCCGACCCAGGCGTGGTCCTCGCCGACGTACACCCCGAATGCGGGCGAGCCGGAGCGGAAGCGCCACAGCAGCGGCGCCTGGCGGGCGGTGGAGCGGGTCGAGGTGATCTCCCGGCGGGTCACCGCCCGGCGCTGGCGCACGCCCTGGACGGCCGGCGCATAGCCCTTGCGGACCTTCTCGCCGATCTTCTTGGCGGCCGTCGCGGCGGCCTTCTCCGCGCTCGGGCACACCGTGGTCTTGGTCGTCCCCGGCTCGCCGATCCGGCCGTAGCGGATCGTCAACTCCGCGCCCTTGACCGTGACTTCGTAGAACTTGTGGGCACTGCCCTGGTCCTCGGAGAGTTCCAGGTAGGTCACCTGCGGGTCTGCGGAAACGGTGGCAGACATGGCCGACGCCCCTTTCGGGCACAGAGTTCGGGGGGGTGCCGGCGGGGCCTTCGCCACCTGCCGACACACCTCAATCTAGGCCCTGCCACCGACAGCCCCGACGGCCGGTCAGCTGTTGTACACCTGCACACCGCCGCTGTCGGCGCGGGCGATCACGAGGTGCGGCGCGCCGGGGGTCGAGGGCACCTTCACCTCGGTGCCGCCGCTGTCGGCGCGCGCGTCCACCTGGTACTGCTCCCCCGACGGCACCCTCACCTGCACGCCGCCGGACTCGGTGGTCATCTCCGCCCGGGCCGGCGCCTCGGCGAACCGGGCGTTCACGCCGCCGGACTCCACGGACATCTTCACGTTCTTGGACTTCAGCCCGAAGGCGTCGATCCCGCCGGAGCTCACCTTGGCGTCCACGTCGCCCGCCACGTCGTGCAGCTGGATGCCGCCGCTGGTCTGCTTGAGCGTCAGCTTCGTCCCGGCCGGGACGTGCACCTCGTAGCCGATCCCGCAGCTGCTGCAGGAGTAGGTGAGCTTCAGCACCCCGTCCTTGAGCTCGTGAGTGCCCTGCGGCTCCTCGTCCTTCCAGGCGCGCTTCTCCACCACCCGCACCGGCCCGTCGCCGACCCTCACGTCGATCCCGCCACTGGTCCCGTCGACCACCAGTTGATCGACCTGCCCGGGCACCTCGTACGACACCGTCTTGCGCTGCTGATCGCCCCACGGCCCGCAGCCCACCGCCCCGACCACCAGCAGCCCGACGACCGCCGCCGCCCCCATGATCCGCTTCACCGCGGCCTCCTTTCGACTTCCCCAAGTCTCCCGTTCCCCGGGGCCCCGGCGCCTCCCTCCACGGAGTGGTTCGGCCGCCTCCGTCCCCAGGGGGATCCCCTAGGTGAAACGCGGGGCCGGGAACGCCGCAGGGCGGCCACCCCGAGTGGGGTGACCGCCCTGCGGTTCAACCGAAAGATCAGCCGAAGGATCAGCCGGTGTACGGACCGTAGTCGTAGTCGTCCAGCGGGACGGCCTGACCGGAGCCCGCGCCGAACGGCGACAGGTCGTAGTCGTCGTAGCCGACGGCCGAGTACATCGCGGCCTTGGCCTCTTCGGTCGGCTCGACCCGGATGTTGCGGTAGCGGGGCAGACCCGTACCGGCCGGGATGAGCTTACCGAGGATGACGTTCTCCTTGAGGCCCAGCAGCGGGTCCGACTTGGCGTGGATCGCCGCGTCGGTCAGCACCCGGGTCGTCTCCTGGAAGGAGGCGGCCGACAGCCAGGACTCGGTGGCCAGCGAGGCCTTGGTGATACCCATCAGCTGCGGACGGCCGGAGGCGGGGTGGCCGCCCTCGGACACCACGCGGCGGTTCTCCTGCTCGAAGCGGCCGCGCTCGACCAGCTCGCCCGGCAGCAGCTCGGCGTCGCCCGACTCGATGATCGTCACGCGGCGGAGCATCTGCCGGATGATGATCTCGATGTGCTTGTCGTGGATCGACACGCCCTGCGAGTTGTAGACCTTCTGGACTTCGGCGACCAGGTGGATCTGGACGGCACGCTGGCCCATGATCCGCAGCACGTCGTGCGGGTTGGTGGCACCGACGGTCAGCTTCTGGCCGACCTCGACCGCCTCGCCCTCGCTGACGAGCAGCTTGACGCGCTTGGAGACCGGGTAAGCGATCTCGTCCGTGCCGTCGTCCGGCGTGACGACGACCTTGCGGGTCTTCTCGGTGTCCTCGATGCGGACCCGACCCTGCGCCTCCGAGATCGGGGCGACACCCTTCGGGGTACGCGCCTCGAAGAGCTCGACGACACGCGGCAGACCCTGGGTGATGTCGTCACCGGCCACACCACCGGTGTGGAAGGTACGCATGGTCAGCTGGGTACCGGGCTCACCGATGGACTGGGCGGCGATGATGCCGACCGCCTCACCGATGTCGACCAGCTTGCCGGTGGCCAGCGAGCGGCCGTAGCAGAAGGCACAGGTGCCGACCGCCGACTCACAGGTCAGGATCGAGCGGACCTTGACCGCGCTGACGCCGTGCCGGATCAGCTCGTCCATCAGGACGTCGCCGAGGTCGGTGTTGGCGGTCGCGATCAGCTTGCCGTCGACAGTGATGTCCTCGGCGAGCATGCGGGCGTACACGCTGGTCTCGACGTCGTCGGCCTTGCGCAGCACACCGTCCGCGCCGACCTGGCCGATCTCCAGCTTGAGGCCGCGCTCGGTGCCGCAGTCCTCCTCGCGGATGATCACGTCCTGCGAGACGTCCACCAGACGACGGGTCAGGTAACCCGAGTCGGCGGTACGCAGCGCGGTGTCGGCCAGACCCTTACGGGCACCGTGGGTGGAGATGAAGTACTCCAGCACGGACAGGCCCTCACGGAACGAGGCCTTGATGGGACGCGCGATGGTCTCGTTCTTCGCGTTCGACACCAGACCACGCATACCGGCGATCTGACGCATCTGCATCATGTTTCCTCGAGCACCCGAGTCGACCATCATGAAGATGGGGTTCGTCTTCGGGAAGTTCGCGGCCATCGCGTCGGCGACCTCGTTGGTCGCGCGGGTCCAAATGCCGATGAGCTCGGACTTGCGCTCGTTGTCCGTGATCAGACCGCGCTCGTACTGGCGCTGGACCTTCTCCGCCTGCGCCTCGTAGCCCTCCAGGATGGCGGGCTTGCTCGGCGGGACGATGACGTCCGAGATCGAGACGGTGACACCGGAACGGGTCGACCAGTGGAAGCCGGCCGCCTTCAGGTTGTCGAGCGCCGCGGCGACGACGACCTTCGGGTAACGCTCGGCGAGGTCGTTGACGATCGCCGAGAGCTGCTTCTTGCCGATCTCGTAGTCGACGAACGGGTAGTCCTCGGGCAGCAGCTCGTTGAAGAGCGCCCGGCCCAGCGTGGTGGTGATCCGGAACGGCTCACCCTCGTGCCAGGTCGGCTGCCCGTCCTCGTCCACCGGCGGGGTCCAGCCCCGCGGCGGGACGGTGCCGGCGGCCATGCGCAGGTCGATGGTGGCCTGGACGTCCAGCTCGCGGGCGTCGAAGGCCATGATCGCCTCGGCGGTCGAGGAGAAGGAACGGCCCTTGCCCTTGACCTCCTCGCGGTCCGAGGTGAGGAAGAACAGGCCCAGCACCATGTCCTGGGTCGGCATGGTGACGGGGCGACCGTCGGCCGGCTTCAGGATGTTGTTCGAGGACAGCATCAGGATGCGGGCCTCGGCCTGCGCCTCCGCGGACAGCGGCAGGTGCACGGCCATCTGGTCACCGTCGAAGTCCGCGTTGAACGCGGTGCAGACGAGCGGGTGGATCTGGATGGCCTTGCCCTCGACCAGCTGCGGCTCGAAGGCCTGGATGCCAAGGCGGTGCAGGGTGGGCGCACGGTTCAGCAGAACCGGGTGCTCGGCGATGACCTCTTCGAGGACGTCCCACACCACGGGGCGGGCGCGCTCGACCATGCGCTTGGCCGACTTGATGTTCTGCGCGTGGTTCAGGTCGACCAGGCGCTTCATCACGAACGGCTTGAAGAGCTCCAGCGCCATGGCCTTCGGCAGACCGCACTGGTGCAGCTTGAGCTGCGGGCCGACGACGATGACCGAACGGGCCGAGTAGTCGACTCGCTTGCCGAGCAGGTTCTGACGGAAACGACCCTGCTTGCCCTTCAGCATGTCGCTGAGGGACTTCAGCGGGCGGTTGCCCGGACCGGTGACCGGACGGCCACGACGGCCGTTGTCGAACAGCGCGTCGACGGCCTCCTGCAGCATGCGCTTCTCGTTGTTCACGATGATCTCGGGCGCGCCGAGGTCGAGAAGCCGCTTCAGGCGGTTGTTGCGGTTGATGACGCGGCGGTACAGGTCGTTCAGGTCGGAGGTCGCGAAGCGGCCACCGTCGAGCTGGACCATCGGACGCAGGTCCGGCGGGATCACCGGGACGCAGTCCAGAACCATGCCCTTGGGCTTGTTGCTGGTCTGCAGGAAGGCGGAGACGACCTTGAGGCGCTTGAGCGCACGGGTCTTCTTCTGGCCCTTGCCGGTACGGATGATCTCGCGGAGGCGCTCGGCCTCCTCGCCCAGGTCGAAGGACTCGAGGCGGTCCTTGAGGGCCGCCGCGCCCATCGAGCCGGAGAAGTAGGTGCCGAAGCGGTCACGCAGCTCGCGGTAGAGCAGCTCGTCGCCCTCGAGGTCCTGGACCTTGAGGTTCTTGAAGCGGGCCCACACCTCGTCCAGGCGGTCGATCTCGCGCTGGGTGCGGTCGCGGAGCTGCTTCATCTCGCGCTCGGCGCCCTCACGCACCTTGCGGCGGACGTCGGCCTTGGCGCCCTCGGCCTCCAGCTCGGCCAGGTCGGACTCGGCCTTCTTGGCCCGGGCCTCCAGGTCGGAGTCACGGCGGTTCTCGATCTGCTGGCGCTCGACCGAGACGTGCGCCTCCAGGGAGGGGAGGTCGCGCTGACGGCGCTCGTCGTCCACCCAGGTGATCATGTAGGCGGCGAAGTAGATGACCTTCTCGAGGTCCTTCGGCGCGAGGTCGAGCAGGTAGCCCAGACGCGACGGGACACCCTTGAAGTACCAGATGTGGGTGACCGGGGCGGCCAGCTCGATGTGGCCCATCCGCTCACGGCGCACCTTGGCGCGGGTCACCTCGACGCCGCAGCGCTCACAGATGATGCCCTTGAAGCGGACGCGCTTGTACTTACCGCAGTAGCACTCCCAGTCCCGGGTGGGACCGAAGATCTTCTCGCAGAAAAGGCCGTCCTTTTCCGGCTTCAGCGTGCGGTAGTTGATGGTCTCCGGCTTCTTCACCTCGCCGTGCGACCACTGGCGGATGTCGTCGGCGGTGGCCAGTCCGATGCGGAGCTCGTCGAAGAAGTTGACGTCAAGCACTGGTCGTCAAGCCCTCTTTCGTGATTCGAGAGTCTGTCTGTTGGTCTGAGGGGGGCCTGGGGGCGGGCCGACCGGGCTGCGTCAATTTAGAAGCAGCCGGCCGGCCCGACCTCCGTCAGACCTCTTCGACGCTGCTCGGCTCGCGCCGGGACAGGTCAATGCCGAGCTCCTCGGCGGCGCGGAACACGTCCTCGTCGCTGTCCCGCATCTCGATGGACTGGCCGTCCGAGGACAGCACCTCCACGTTGAGGCAGAGCGACTGCATTTCCTTGATGAGGACCTTGAAGGACTCGGGAATGCCGGGCTCGGGGATGTTCTCGCCCTTGACGATGGCCTCGTAGACCTTCACACGGCCGAGGACGTCGTCGGACTTGATGGTGAGCAGTTCCTGCAGCGCGTACGCGGCGCCGTATGCCTCAAGGGCCCACACCTCCATCTCACCGAAGCGCTGACCACCGAACTGCGCCTTACCACCGAGCGGCTGCTGGGTGATCATCGAGTACGGACCGGTCGAACGGGCGTGCAGCTTGTCGTCGACCAGGTGGTGCAGCTTGAGGATGTACATGTAGCCGACCGAGACCGGCATCGGGAACGGCTCGCCGGAGCGGCCGTCGAACAGCCGGGCCTTGCCGGTGGAGTTCACCAGGCGCTCACCGTCACGGGTGAGGGTGGTGTTGTCCAGCAGGCCGGTGATCTCGTCCTCGCGGGCGCCGTCGAACACCGGGGTGGCGAGGTTGGTGCCACCCTCGACGGTGTCCGCGCCGATCGCCTGCAGGCGCTTGGCCCACTCGTCGGCGAGGCCGGAGACATCCCAGCCCTGCTTGGCGAGCCAGCCGAGGTGAATCTCCAGGACCTGTCCCGGGTTCATTCGGGACGGAACACCCAGCGGGTTCAGGATGATGTCGACCGGGGTGCCGTCCTCCAGGAACGGCATGTCCTCGACCGGCAGGATCTTGGAGATAACACCCTTGTTGCCGTGACGGCCGGCGAGCTTGTCACCGTTGGTGATCTTGCGCTTCTGGGCGACGTAGACGCGGACCAGCTGGTTCACGCCGGGGGGAAGCTCGTCGCCCTCCTCACGGTCGAAGACGCGGACGCCGATGACCTTGCCGGACTCACCGTGCGGCACCTTCAGCGAGGTGTCGCGGACCTCACGGGCCTTCTCACCGAAGATCGCGCGGAGCAGGCGCTCCTCCGGGGTCAGCTCGGTCTCACCCTTCGGGGTGACCTTGCCGACCAGGATGTCGCCGGTGACGACGTCGGCGCCGATCCGGATGATGCCGCGCTCGTCGAGGTCGGCGAGGACCTCCTCGGAGACGTTCGGGATGTCCCGGGTGATCTCCTCGGGGCCCAGCTTGGTGTCACGGGCGTCGACCTCGTGCTCCTCGATGTGGATCGAGGAGAGGACGTCGTCCTGGACGAGGCGCTGCGACAGGATGATCGCGTCCTCGTAGTTGTGGCCTTCCCACGACATGAACGCCACGAGGAGGTTCTTGCCGAGGGCCATCTCGCCCTCGTCGGTGCACGGGCCGTCGGCCAGCACCTGGCCGGCCTCCACCCGGGCGCCCTCGTCCACGAGCACCTTCTGGTTGAAGGCGGTGCCCTGGTTGGAGCGGGTGAACTTGGCGGCGCGGTACGTGTTGTACGTGCCGTCGTCGTTGGCCACGGTGACGTAGTCGGCCGAGACCTCCTGCACCACACCGGCCTTGTCGGCGGTGATGACGTCCGCGGCGTCGACGGCGCAGCGGTACTCCATGCCGGTGCCGACCAGCGGCGCCTCGCTGCGGAGCAGCGGGACGGCCTGGCGCATCATGTTCGAGCCCATCAGCGCGCGGTTGGCGTCGTCGTGCTCGAGGAAGGGGATCATGGCGGTCGCGACCGACACCATCTGGCGCGGCGAGACGTCCATGTAGTCGATCTCGGTGCCGGGGATGTAGTCGATCTCGCCGCCACGGCGGCGGACCAGGACACGCGGCTCGGCGAAGGTCAGCTCCGCGGTCAGCGGGGCGTTGGCCTGCGCGATGACGAAGCGGTCCTCCTCGTCGGCGGTCAGGTAGTCCACGGCCTCGGTGACGACACCGTCGACGACCTTGCGGTACGGGGTCTCGATGAAACCGAACGCGTTGACCCGGCCGTACGAGGCCAGCGAGCCGATCAGACCGATGTTCGGGCCTTCGGGGGTCTCGATCGGACACATGCGGCCGTAGTGCGAGGGGTGCACGTCACGGACCTCGAAGCCGGCCCGCTCACGGGACAGACCACCGGGGCCGAGCGCGGACAGACGACGCTTGTGGGTCAGGCCCGACAGCGGGTTCGTCTGGTCCATGAACTGCGACAGCTGGCTGGTGCCGAAGAACTCCTTGATGGAGGCGACGACCGGCCGGATGTTGATCAGGGTCTGCGGCGTGATCGCCTCGACGTCCTGGGTGGTCATGCGCTCGCGGACCACTCGCTCCATGCGGGCGAGGCCGGTGCGGACCTGGTTCTGGATCAGCTCGCCGACGTTGCGCAGGCGACGGTTGCCGAAGTGGTCGATGTCGTCGACCTCGATGACAATGTCGCGGCCCTCGTCATCACGCCACTCGGTCTCGCCGGCGTGCAGCTTGACCAGGTACTTGATCGTGTTGATGATGTCGGGCTCGGTGAGCACACCGGAGTCCAGCGACTCGGCGTTGCCGAGCTTGCGGTTCACCTTGTAGCGGCCGACCTTCGCCAGGTCGTAGCGCTTCGGGTTGAAGTACAGGTTCTCCAGCAGCGTCTGCGCGGCCTCACGCGTGGGCGGTTCGCCCGGGCGCAGCTTGCGGTAGATGTCGAGGAGCGCGTCGTCCTGGCCCTGGGTGTGGTCCTTCTCCAGGGTGGCGCGCATCGACTCGTACTCGCCGAACTCTTCGAGAATCATCTCGTTGGTCCAGCCGAGGGCCTTCAGCAGCACGGTGACCGACTGCTTGCGCTTGCGGTCGATGCGGACACCGACCATGTCGCGCTTGTCGATCTCCATCTCCAGCCAGGCACCGCGGGAGGGGATGATCTTCGCGGAGAAGATGTCCTTGTCGGACACCTTGTCCAGGGTGGAGTCGAAGTAGACACCGGGGGAACGCACCAGCTGGGACACGACGACACGCTCGGTGCCGTTGATGATGAACGTGCCCTTGTTGGTCATGAGCGGGAAGTCGCCCATGAACACGGTCTGGGACTTGATCTCACCGGTCTCGTTGTTGGTGAACTCCGCAGTGACGAAGAGCGGGGCCGCGAAGGTGAAGTCGCGGTCCTTGCACTCGTCGATGGAGTTCTTCGGCGGCTCGAAACGGTGGTCCCGGAAGGTCAGGGACATCGACCCGCTGAAGTCCTCGATCGGGGAGATCTCCTCGAAGATCTCCTCCAGACCGGACTTGGTGGGGACGTCCTGACCGCTCTCCAGGGCAGCCTCGACCCGGGACTTCCAGGCCGCATTGCCGAGCAGCCAGTCAAAGCTCTCGGTCTGCAGGGCGAGGAGGTTGGGGACCTCGAGGGGCTCCTTGATCTTCGCGAACGAGACGCGGAGCGGGGCGGTGGATGCGGAATTGTTCGAGGCGTTGCGCGGCGCGGCCAAGAGGGGGGTCCTTCCGAGGGCTCGGAGCTCACTACGCGCATACCGTCCGCGCCATGGCCGAGGCGGAAAACCCCAGGTCAGGACAGGGGCCACTCCGGGCGACGAGTCACAGAGCAGCTAACAGGCAGCGCAAAGGGACAGTGTAGCCAATGGCGACACTGCTAGCAAGCCCTGATTCGGAGACCGAATCGGACGCTCCTCCCGTACAACCGACAACCCGGGCAGTGATCCCTCACCGGCCGGGCCGTCGCACCCACTCCTGCGTCACCGGGAACCTTCCCAGTGCCACCGCCGAATATGCATCGGAGGCGGTTCCGCTTGGGCACGCGCCTCGAGAATCGCGCGCCGCGTGCTGTTCGTCAAGGCCCCCACCAGGGTGCGGACCTCGCAATGCCCATCGTCACAGCCACTCCGGGCGTTACACACGGCCCGTGACGGGGTCGGCGACGACAGCGATCACCCTACCCCCGGGGACCGACAGGATCCGAGTCCGCCGAGGGCCGAACCGGCCGGGCCGGGGCGGAAAAAAAGCAGGCCGGGCCGGCCACCCCGAAGGGTGGCCGGCCCGGCCGGAAGAGCACCTCTCAGAGAGAGGAGAAAGTCACTTGACGGTGACCTTGGCGCCAGCGCCCTCGAGCTGAGCCTTCGCCTTCTCGGCGACGTCCTTGGCAACCTTCTCCAGGACCTTGGCACCAGCGGTGTCAACGAGGTCCTTGGCCTCCTTCAGGCCGAGGGAGGTCAGGGCGCGCACCTCCTTGATGACCTGGATCTTCTTGTCGCCGGCACCATCGAGGATGACGTCGAACTCGTCCTGCTCCTCGACGGCCTCAGCGGCAACCGGGCCACCGGCGGCGGCAACGGCGACCGGGGCGGCGGCGGTGACGTCGAACTTGTCCTCGAACGCCTTGACGAACTCGGAGAGCTCGATCAGGGTCATGCCCTCGAACTCGGCAAGCAGTTCGTCGGTGCTGAGCTTCGCCATGATTGGCGTCCTTCCACTAATTCGGCAGGTGCCGGATGTACGGATTGGCGGGCGTACTTGCGGGCCCGCTGGGACGGGGAGTAGTTACTCCGCGTCCTCGGCGGGAGCCGGAGTACCGGCACCGCCCTGCTCGACCTTCTCGCGCAGCGCTTCCACGGTGCGAACGAGCTTGGACGGGAGCGCCTGGAAGACCGCAGCAGCCTGGGACGGCTTGGCCTTCATCGCACCCGCCAGCTTGGCGAGCAGCACCTCGCGGGACTCGAGGTCCGCGAGCTTCTTGATCTCATCGGCGGACAGCGCCTTACCGTCAAGGACACCGCCCTTGATGATGAGAGCAGGGTTCTCCTTGGCGAAGTCACGCAGAGCCTTCGCCGACTCCACCGGGTCACCGGTGACGAAGGCGACAGCCGTCGGGCCGGCGAACAGGTCGTCCAGCTCGGAGATCCCGGCCTCATTGGCCGCGATCTTGGTCAGCGTGTTCTTCACCACGGCGTAATCGGCGTTGCCGGTGAGCGAGCGACGCAGCGTCTTGAGCTGCTTCACCGTGAGACCGCGGTACTCGGTCAGAACGGCGGCGCTGGAAGCACGGAACTTGTCCGTGATCTCGGCGACGTCGGCAGCCTTGTCGGGCCTGGCCATAGGCTTACGCCTCCTTCCGTGATGTCGAAGTCGGGCCGACCTTCGAGAAGTCGACCATTCAACGCCGCGGACGCCCGGGACAACGAAAAAGCCCCGGCGCGCAGGCGCACGGGGCTTGCCACAACCTCGACGAACCGTGGAACGGTTCGGAGATCTTGTCTGCTCCATAACCTGCGCGGGCGACCCGCACGAGGCGGATCCTTCGGCACCGGCCACCCTCTCGGGCAGACGGCAACAACCAGCGGTCTTTGGCTCGCCCAGCTTAACGGGACGATCCGCGAATCCCCAAATCCGGCAAACCGCTACGGGAACAGCGGCAGGCCGGCGCCGGACTCCGGGGCGATGTCCGCCTCGGCGGGGCCCTGCACCGAGATCGCGGAGCTGCCGTACTCGCTGTAGCCGATGGTGTCCACCTCGGCGGCGGCGCGGCGCAGCTGGACCACTTGGTCGTGGTCGTTGAGCCACAGGTCGAGCACCACCTCGCCGGGGCCGAGCGCGGTCTCCAGGGCCTGTCGCCGGTCCTGGTCGAGCTGGGTCTGCGCGGCGGCGTACTGGGCGGCGGTCAGGGTGACCCGGTAGTGCTGGACGGTGGTCTCCAGCAGCTTCTCCTCGCCGAGCAGCACCGGGCTGTCGGCGGCGGCCGCGGCGGTGGTGGCGACCACCGGGCTGATCCGGTCGATCAGCGCGGAGTAGGGGCAGTGGGTGCCGCCCGAGTACTTCTCCCAGTGCGGGCCGCCGAGCCTGGCGGCGGTCTGCGGGTCGCCGCCCACGTAGGCGGAGGTGTCCAGCACCATCAGCCGCCGGGCGTCCCCGTCGCCCCGGTACTGCAGCACCGTCTTCGGCGCCCAGAACACCGCGCCCTTGGCGTGCGCCTCCCCCAGGACGGCCCGGAACTCGCCCCGCCGGGCCTCGCGCAGCGCCAGCTGGGCGGAGAGCAGCACCCCGTGCGGGGAGCGGTCGGTGGGGGTGGCCTGGGCGCTGGTCTGGGACGGGGTGGCGGGCCGCGCGGAGCTGTCGCCCGGGCTCGAGCCGGTGCAGCCGCTCACCGCGGCCAGCAGCAGGGCGGCCCCGAGCAGGGCCGCGGTCGTTCGCACGCGTGCCGTCATCGGTCCCTCCTTCCGGCCGTCCGTTCCGCTCCCCCACCTTGTCACGCGTCCCGTCCGGCCCGGCGGCGACCCCGGGCCGGACGGGACCGGGATCGCTACTTCAGCACATCCTCCAGCGAGAAGACCTCGGAGTCGGCCGGGGCCTTGGTCGGCTGGACGCTGCCGAGGTCGCTGTAGACGATCTTGGAGAAGCCGGTCGCCGAGCCGGTGTCGGACTGCTGGACGAGCTCGTTCTTGGCGTTGATCCAGAACTCGGCGGCAACCGTTGAGCCCTTCTTCTTCAGTTCGTCCAGCACCTGGGTCTTCACCTCCGGCTTCAGCTGCAGCTTCTCGACCAGGGCGTCCACCGGGATGTCGCTGCGGTAGTGCTTGCAGAACTGACCCTCCACCGTCTCGGTGCCGGACTGGGTCGCGGTCGGCGCGGCAACGGCCAACTGCACGGCCGGGTCCATCAGCTCCAGGCTGGCGGCCTTGCTGATGCCGCCACTCTCGCCCGGCGCGCCCTGGGCGTCGTCCTTCGGGTCGATCTTCATCCAGGTCTTGCCGCCGGCCGCCTTGGCCAGGCTTTCCCCGGCACTGACGTACATCACGTCGCCGACGAAGAGGACCTTGGCTTCCTGGCCGTCGCTCTTGGTGTTGAGCAGGAAGGACTTCGGCGCCTTCCAGACGAACTCGCCGGTGCCTGCGTCCTTGCCGGTGACGGCCAGCTTTGCGCTGCCGGCCTTCTCCATCACCGCGGCCGAGGCGAGCAGCGTCTCCTTGGCGCCGAGCTGCGCACCACCCTTGCCGGCCGCAGCACCGTCGGAGGCGGTCGAACCCGGCTTGGCGTCGGCGGTGCTGCTGCCCGACCCGGAGCTGCCACAAGCGGTCAGCAGACCTGCGGCCAGGCAGGTCACGGCAACGGTACGCAGTGCGCGCACGAGAGTCCCCCTCTAATCTGATTCTCATTCAAAAGGCCATCGGACTCTATCCGATGGCCTTTCGGGCGCGCGCGACCAATTAACGGCACCGGGCCCGCACCCCCGAAGAGGGGTGCGGGCCCGGTGAGTTGACCGCGTGGGGAACTGACCTGAGGTCAGACCGCCGCCGGGTCCTCCTCGACGAGGAGGTTACGGGTGCGGTTCGGGTCCACCTGGATGCCGGGGCCCATGGTGGTGGAGAAGGCGATCTTCTTGATGTAGCGGCCCTTGGCGGCGGACGGCTTGGCCCGGAGGACCTCGTCCAGCGCCGCGGCGTAGTTCTCGACCAGCTGCTCGTCCGAGAACGAGGACTTGCCGATGATCAGGTGCAGGTTCGAGTGCTTGTCGACGCGGAACTCGATCTTGCCGCCCTTGATCTCGTTGACGGCCTTGGCGACGTCCGGGGTCACGGTGCCGGTCTTCGGGTTCGGCATCAGGCCACGGGGACCGAGCACGCGGCCCAGGCGGCCGACCTTGCCCATGAGGTCCGGGGTGGCGACGACGGCGTCGAAGTCCAGACGACCCTTGGCCACCTCGTCGATCAGCTCGTCCGAGCCGACGATGTCGGCACCCGCGGCACGCGCGGCCTCGGCACGCTCACCGTTCGCGAAGACCAGGACCCGGGCGGTCTTACCGGTGCCGTGCGGGAGGATGACGGTGCTGCGGACCATCTGGTCGGCCTTGCGCGGGTCGACACCCAGGCGCATGGCAACCTCGACGGTGCCGTCGAACTTGGTGGTGGAGGTCGCCTTGGCGAGGCGGACGGCCTCGAGCGGGGCGTAGATCCGGGTGCGGTCGACCTGGGCGTCCGCGGCCTTGAGGGCCTTGCTGCGCTTCACTGCTGCTCCTAGTAACTAATGGAGTTCGTGGTATTCACGGGCCGCGCTGGCCCTACCACGGTGGACGTACGGGCTGATCAGCCCTCGACGGTGACGCCCATCGACCGGGCGGTGCCGGCGATGATCTTCTCCGCGGCGTCCAGGTCGTTGGCGTTCAGGTCGGGCATCTTGGTGGTGGCGATCTCGCGCACCTGGGCCGAGGTCAGCTTGGCGACCTTGGTCTTGTGCGGCTCCTTGGAGCCCTTGTCGATGCCCGCGGCCTTCAGGATGAGGCGCGCAGCCGGCGGGGTCTTCGTGACGAAGGTGAAGGAACGGTCGTCGTAGACCGTGATCTCCACCGGCACGATCATGCCGCGCTGCGACTCGGTGGCCGCGTTGTACGCCTTGCAGAATTCCATGATGTTGACGCCGTGCTGACCCAGCGCGGGGCCGACCGGCGGCGCCGGGTTGGCCGCGCCGGCGTTGATCTGGAGCTTGATAAGCCCCGTGACCTTCTTCTTCTTGGGAGGCATGTCTCTCCGGGTCCTTCCGAGAGGTGAGTGCTGGTGGTACCCGGCACCGGGGCGAAACCCGGATGCCAGGACACACATCGGACCAGGCTAACCGCTGATGCGGCGCTGGACCAAAACGGTGCCGGGGCGGAGGCTTCCGCCCCGCCCCGGCACCGGTGACCTGTGGGTCAGTTCTTCTGGATCTGGTCGAAGGAGAGCTCGACCGGGGTCTCCCGGCCGAAGATCTCCACCAGGCCCTTGACCTTCTTCGAGTCGGGGTTGATCTCGTTGATGGTCGCCTGCAGGGTGGCGAACGGACCGTCGGTGACGGTGACCGAGTCGCCGACCTCGAAGTCCAGCACCTGGACCTCGACCGGGCGCACCGGCGAAGCCTTGCCGGCTTCCTTGGCGGCGGCGCGCTCCACGTCGGGGGCGAGCATCTTGACGACCTCGTCCAGGGTCAGCGGGTACGGGTCGTAGGCGTTGCCGACGAAGCCGGTGACACCGGGGGTGTTGCGCACGACGCCCCAGGACTCGGGGGTGAGGTCCATGCGCACCAGCACGTAGCCGGGGAGCTTGTTCTGCCGGATGGTCTTGCGGTCGCCGTTCTTGATCTGGACGACCTCCTCCTGCGGAACCTGGGACTCGAAGATGTAGTCCTCGACGTTCAGCGAGACGGAGCGCTGCTCCAGGTTCTGCTTCACCCGGTTCTCGTAGCCGGCGTAGGTGTGGATGACGTACCACTCGCCCGGGGCGCGGCGCAGCTGCTCGCGGAACTCGGCGACGGGGTCGGACTCGACCTCCTCGACGACCAGAGCCTCTTCGTCGGCGGCCTCGTCGGCGGCCTCGTCGGCGGCCTCGTCGTCCACCTCGTGCACGGCCTCGACCTCGGCCGGCTCGCCCGCCTCGGCGTCGGCGGCCTCGACCTCGTCCTCGTCGCCGTCCACGCCGTCAACGATCTCCTCAGCGGACTCGGCTTCGGCAGCAGCCTCGGCCGCGTCCAGCTCGGCGGCGACATCCGCCTCGCGGACGGTCTCGTCGGCGTCGTACAGGGGGGACTCAGACACGGTCGCTGCTTCTTTCCTGGTTGTGGAACGGATACCTCAACAGTACCGACTCAACGGTAGTCGCCCGTGAGCGTTCGCGCCGACAGCTCGACCCGGGCCGAGGGATTCGGCCCGGGTCGGGGTGAAGTATCGGTGCGGAATCCGCGGGGATCCCGGTTTCGGGTCGGACTGATCGGGCGTCAGCCGAAGAGCCAGAAGGCTCCCTTGGCGAAGACCCAGTCGAGACCGGCGACCAGCAGCATCAGCACGATCACGAAGGTCACCACGACGGTGGTGTACTGGATCAGCTGGCTGCGGGTGGGCCAGACGACCTTGCGCAGTTCGGCGATGATCTGGCGGTAGAAGATGCCCATCCGCGCGAACAGGCCCTTCTTGGCCCGCTTGCCGGACTTCTTGCCACCCTCGCCGCCGGCCTTGTTGGCACGCCGACGCTCACGCCGCGACAGCTTGCCGTCCGCGGTGGTCTCGTCCGCCGCGTCGGCCCCCTCGGGGTTGCCGCTCTCAGGCGTTGCGGTGGAGCCCGTGGTCTCCGTCACTCGTCCTCACCTGAATCCGGGTCCTGCGGAGCTACCGTGCCTGTTGCACGGGCGATCCGGCGAAAGCAGTGCTGGGCGGGGCCTTCTCCGCATCAAGCCCGCTCGCTCTTCGGAGCGAACGGGCTTGGCACGAGTCGAGCTGCAGGGCACGAGGGACTCGAACCCCCAACCGCCGGTTTTGGAGACCGGTGCTCTACCAATTGAGCTAGTGCCCTTCGGAACCCTGCGGCTCCGTCGTGGCCCCCAACCTACCGTATCCACCCGGCCGTGTGGTGTACCCGGCCGAAGGATCCGCACTTGGGAGCCGTCGAGCAGTGAGTGTACGGGTTCTTCGCCGATTGGTCGAACCTCATTCACCGCGGCCCGCGCGGCGGCGTCACCCGGTCGGCCTCACGGCGTCACCCGATCGGCGGCAGCGTACGGATGCTGGAACGCGCCGGTACGCATGGTGGAACCGCGATGCCCGAGGCCTGTGCGGTCTGGGACCATGCAAGACATGAGCGCACCCACCCCCGAGAACGTCCCCCCCGCGAGCCGCCGGGTCTCCGCCCGGGTCGGCGCCATCGCCGAGTCGGCCACCCTCGCGGTCGACGCCAAGGCCAAGGCCCTCAAGGCGGCCGGCCGTCCGGTGATCGGCTTCGGCGCCGGCGAGCCCGACTTCCCGACCCCCGGCTACATCGTGGACGCGGCCGTCGCTGCCTGCCAGGACCCGGCCAACCACCGCTACACCCCGGCCGGCGGCCTGCCGGAGCTGAAGGCCGCGATCGCCGCCAAGACGCTGCGCGACTCCGGCTACCAGGTGGACGCCTCGCAGGTGCTGGTGACCAACGGCGGCAAGCAGGCGATCTACAACGCCTTCGCCGCGATCCTCGACCCGGGCGACGAGGTGATCATCCCGGCCCCGTACTGGACCACCTACCCGGAGGCCGTGAAGCTGGCCGGCGGCACCCCGGTCGAGGTCGTCGCGGACGAGACCACCGGCTACAAGGTCTCGGTGGCGCAGCTGGAGGCCGCCCGCACCGCGAACACCAAGGTGGTGCTGTTCGTCTCGCCGTCCAACCCGACCGGCGCGGTGTACACCGAGGCCGAGGCCGAGGCGATCGGCCGCTGGGCGCTGGAGCACGGCCTGTGGGTGCTCACCGACGAGATCTACGAGCACCTGGTGTACGGCGACGCGAAGTTCACCTCGCTGCCGGCCCTGCTGCCCGAGCTGGCCGACAAGTGCATCGTGGTCAACGGCGTGGCGAAGACCTACGCGATGACCGGCTGGCGGGTGGGCTGGCTGATCGCCCCCAAGGACGTGGTGGCCGCCGCCACCAACCTGCAGTCGCACGCCACCTCCAACGTCTCCAACGTGGCGCAGCGCGCCGCGCTGGCGGCCGTGTCCGGCGACCTGTCCGCGGTGGACGAGATGAAGACCGCGTTCGACCGCCGCCGCCGCACCGTCGTGGCGATGCTGAACGAGATCGAGGGCGTGTACTGCCCCGAGCCCGAGGGCGCGTTCTACGCCTACCCGTCGGTCAAGTCGCTGCTGGGCAAGGAGATCCGCGGCAAGCGCCCGCAGACCTCCGCCGAGCTGGCCACGCTGATCCTGGAGGAGGCCGAGGTCGCGGTCGTCCCCGGCGAGGCCTTCGGCACCCCGGGCTACCTGCGGCTGTCCTACGCGCTGGGCGACGCCGACCTGGTCGAGGGCGTCAGCCGGATGCAGAAGCTGCTGGCCGAGGCCCGCGCCTGACCCGTCCGGGCTTCGACCGCCCCTCGCACCTCACCCGTTCGGGCGACGTGCGGGGGGCGGTTCCGGTTTCGGCGGGTTATGCGGCAGGATCGGTGAATGGATCGCCTGCGTGATGTCCGGAGCCTCCCGAAGGCTCATCTCCACCTGCACTTCACCGGTTCGATGCGCCCCGCGACGCTGCTCGAACTCGCCGACAAGCACGGCGTTCGGCTGCCCGAGGCGCTCAGTTCGGGCCATCCGCCGAAACTGCGGGCGACCGACGAACGCGGCTGGTTCCGGTTCCAGCGCCTGTACGACACCGCGCGCTCCTGCCTGCGCGACGAGTCCGACATCCGCCGGCTGGTCCGGGAGACCGCCGAGGACGAGCGCGCCGACGGCTCCCGCTGGCTGGAGATCCAGGTCGACCCGACCTCGTACGCGCCGCTGCTGGGTGGGCTGACCCCCACCCTGGAGCTGATCCTGGACGCCGTCCGGGAGGCCTCCGAGGCCACCGGGGTGGGCATCCGGGTGCTGGTCGCGGCGAACCGGATGAAGTCGCCGATGGACGCCCGCACGCTGGCCCGGCTGGCCGTCCGGTACACCGACCAGGGCGTCATCGGCTTCGGCCTGTCGAACGACGAACGGCGGGGCCTGGCACGGGACTTCGACCGCGCGTTCGCGATCGCCCGGAGCGGCGGGCTGCTGGCCGCGCCGCACGGCGGGGAGCTGGCCGGGCCGGGTTCGGTCCGCGACTGCCTGGACGACCTGGGCGCCGGCCGGATCGGCCACGGCGTGCGGGCCGCCGAGGACCCGCGGCTGCTGCAGCGGCTCGCCGACCGGCAGGTCACCTGCGAGGTCTGCCCGGCGTCGAACGTCGCGCTCGGCGTCTACGAGCGACCCGAGGACGTCCCGCTGCGCACCCTGTTCGAGGCCGGGGTGCCGCTGGCGCTGGGCGCCGACGACCCGCTGCTGTTCGGTTCCCGGCTGGCCGACCAGTACACCCTGGCCCGTGAGTCGCACGAGTTCACCGACGCCGAACTGGCCGAGCTGGCCCGGCAGTCGATCCGGTCGTCGCGGGCCCCCGAGCACATCGCCAAGGAGCTGCTGGCGGACGTCGACGCCTGGCTGGTCGAGGAGCCGGCCCCCGCCGAGGCGGTTCCGGTTTCGCTCTAGAGGCTGACGCCGACCATCACCGGTTCGTTGACCAGGTCCACCCCGAAGGCCGCCCGCACGCCGTCCCGCACCTCGCGGGCGAGTGCGAGCAGGTCCTCGGTGGTGGCCGAGCCGCGGTTGGTGAGGGCCAGGGTGTGCTTGGTGGAGAGCGTGGCCGGGCCGGTGCCGTGGCCCTTGCGGAAGCCCGCGTTGTCGATCAGCCAGGCCGCCGAGGTCTTGGTGCGGCCGTCACCGGCCGGGTAGTTGGGGGCCCGAAGTTCACCCAATCGGGCGGTGAAGTCGGCGAACTGAGTGTCCGTCAGGATCGGGTTGGTGAAGAAGGAGCCCGCCGACCAGGTGTCGTGGTCGGCGGGGTCGAGCACCATGCCCTTGCCGGCCCGCAGCCGCAGCACCTCGGTGTGCGCCTCGGCGAGCTTCACCCGCTGCCCGGCCTCGACGCCGAGCGAGCGGGCCACCTCCGCGTACTTCACCGGGGAGGACAGCCCGCCCTCGTCGGCGAGCCGGAAGCGGACCCGCAGCACCACGTACCGGTCCGGGTCGGCCTTGAAGCGGCTGTGCCGGTAGGAGAAGGCGCAGTCGGCGCCCGCCAGCGTCACCGTTTCGCCGAGCAGGCGGTCGTAGGCGACCACCTCGGTGATGGTCTCGGCGACCTCCTGGCCGTACGCGCCGACGTTCTGCACCGGGGTCGCGCCCGCGGAGCCGGGGATGCCGGCCAGGAACTCGATGCCGGCCAGTCCGGCGTCGACGGTGCGGGCCACCGCGTCCGACCAGACCTCGCCGGCCGCGAGTTCCAGCAGCGTGCCGTCCAGCGTGAAGCCGGTGGTGGCGATCCGCAGGACGGTGCCGGGGAAGCCGGCGTCGGAGATCACCAGGTTGGAGCCGCCACCGATCACCAGCAGCGGCTCCCCGGCCCGGTCGGCCGCACGGACCGCGGCGACCACCTCGGCGTCCGTCTCGGCCGTCACCAGCCGGCGGGCGGGGCCGCCGAGGCGCAGCGTCGTCAGCGGGGCCAGCGGTGCGTCCATCTGCTCAATCACCGCCCCAGCGTAACCGCCACCCGCCCGAGGGGATCAGGAGCGGCCGGCGGCGGCCAGCGGCGGGAGGTCGCCGGCCCCGGCCGGGGCGGCGGCGCGCATGCCGTGCCGGCGCGGGACGAAGGACGCGGCCACCGATCCGGCGGCGACCACGGCGGCGCCGACCATCAGCGCGGGGGCCACGCCGTCAGTGAAGGCGGCGGCGCTGCCGTAGCCGCCCTGCGCGGAGAACACGGCGGACAGCACGGCCACCCCGAGCGCCCCGCCGACCTCGCGCATCGCGTTGTTGGCGCCGGAGGCGATGCCCTGCTCGGCGGGGCGGACGCTTGCCATCACCAGGCTCGCGGTGGGCGCGAAGTACAGCGACATGCCGATGCCGCAGACCCCAGGCAAGGGGCCCGGAGCCCCCGGGCGCCCTGGCACCCGGGGGGGTGAGCCTCAGCCCAGCCGGACCACGGCCCGGGCCATGCCCAGGACCTTCTGGCCCTCGCTGGTCGCCACCAGATCCACCCGCACCCGGTTGTCGTCCAGCAGCACCGCGACCTTGCCGGTGACCTCGATCACCGCGCCCACGCCGTCGTTCGGGACGACCACCGGCTTGGTGAACCGGACGCCGTACTCGACCACCGCGGCCGGGTCGCCGACCCAGTCGGTGACCACCCGGACGGCCTCGGCCATGGTGAACATGCCGTGCGCGATCACGTCCGGCAGGCCGACCTCGCGGGCGAACTTCTCGTTCCAGTGGATCGGGTTGAAGTCCCCCGACGCCCCCGCGTACTGGACCAGCGTGGCCCGGGTCACCGGGAACGACTGGGCCGGCAGCTCGGCGCCGACCTGGACCTCGTCAAAGCGGACCGCCACGGTCACTCCTCCCCGGCTTCGTCGGCGGCACGGGCCACCAGCGTCATGATCGACGTCACCACGTGCTCGCCACTGGCGTCGTGCACCTCGCCGCGGACCGTCAACACGTCGTTGCCCGCCAGCGACTTGATCGCGTCGATGGAGATCGTCACCGAGAGCCGGTCACCGGCCCGGGCGGGGCGGGAGTACACGAACTTCTGGTCGCCGTGCACCACCCGGCTGTAGTCCAGACCCAGCTCCGGGTCGTTCACCACCTGCGCCGCGGCCTGGAAGGACAGCATGAACGGGAAGGTCGGCGGGGCGATCACGTCCGGGTGGCCGAGCGACTTGGCCGCCTCGGCGTCCGTGTACGCCGGGTTCGCGTCGCCGATCGCGGCGGCGAACTCGCGGATCTTCTCCCGGCCGAGCTCGTACGGCGGGGTGGGCGGGTAGGTCCGCCCGATGAACGAGGGGTCGAGCGGCATGGGCAACTCCTCTGGTGGTCCGTCAGGGCGGTCAGGCCGTCAGGTTCGCTATGCAGAAATGACTCCAGGCCGCGCCCCGTAACGGGGTGCGGCCTGGAGTCGAGGCAAAGTCAGCGGGTCTCGCGGTGCGCCGTGTGCGAGTTGCAACGCGGGCAGTGCTTCTTCATCTCAAGACGGTCCGGGTCGTTGCGCCGGTTCTTCTTGGTGATGTAGTTCCGCTCCTTGCACTCCACGCAGGCCAGCGTGATCTTCGGGCGGACGTCAGTGGCAGCCACGGGAGTGCCTTCCTGGGACAACGAATAAGAACACAGACAAGAGTAGCCGATCGGGAGTTGAACCCCCCGATCGACTACGCGGGGTAGCGGTGACCGGACTTGAACCGGTGACACAGCGATTATGAGCCGCTTGCTCTACCAACTGAGCTACACCGCTTTGATGAACGAAACCTCACCGAGGCGAGGAGCCTTTCACCAGAGCCCCCATGCGGAATCGAACCGCAGACCTTCTCCTTACCATGGAGACGCTCTACCGACTGAGCTATAGGGGCGAACGAGGAAGAGATTACACGGTTCCGGGCCAGAGGTGAAATCCGTATCCGCAGCCGATCTCCGCAGGTCGAAGGGGCCGCACTGACGGCCCGTCGCCCGACACCCGTTCGAGCCCGCCGCAACCGGAACCGGCCCTCCGCGACCGCCCCCTCCCACGACACGGGCGGCGGCCCGCATCCGAGCGTCCCGGCCGGGCGCCGCCTAGGCTCGACCGTCAGTGACCTCTCGCGGGTGCGCCGCAGACCGGCCCCGCAACCGGGCCCCCGGGCCGCCGGGCGGTCAACCGGACTGGAGGAGCGGGCCGATGAGCGAACGCAGCGAGGGCGCCCAGCCGCCGCCGGCCGCCAACCCGCTCGGACACGGGCCGGTACTGCTGCTCACCGGGGCCCGGCTGATCGACGGCCGGGTGGTGGACGTCCGGATCAGCGGGGACCGGATCCAGGCCGTCGGCACCGTCGGCAGCCTCGGACCGCTGCCCGCGATGCCCGGCCGCCCCACCGTAACCACCGGCGCCCGCATCGACCTCTCCGGCTACCTGCTGCTGCCCGCCCCCGCCGAACCGCACAGCCACTACGACGACGCGTTCTCCGCCGCCCTGCCCGCCCCTCCCCCGGACGCGCCCGCCGACCTGGTCCGCCGCGTCACCGAGGCCGCACTCACCTCGCTCGGCTACGGGGCCACCGCCCAGCGCACCCACGTCCGGATCGGCGACGTGCACGGACTCGGACGGCTGGAGGCCGTCCTCACCGCCCGGCAGTCACTGCGCGGACTCGCCGAACTCCAGGCCGTCGCCATGCCCCGGCTGCTCACCGGCCTGGCCGGCGCCGACGGCCGGGCCCAGCTGCGCGAGGCGCTCAAACTCGGCGCGGACGCGGCCGGCGGCTGCCCCGACCTCGACCCCGACCCGATCGGCTACGTCCAGGTCCTGCTGTCCGCCGCCACCGAGGCCGACTGCCCCGTCGACCTGCACACCGACGCCGCCGACCGCACCCAGCTCGCCCGCCTCGTCGCCGCCCTGGCCCCGCACCGGCCCCGGGTCACCCTCGGCCCGTGCAGCGCGCTGCCACCCGGCGGCTCCACCGTGCTCGCCAACTCCGGCATGCGGGTCGCCTGCCTCCCGCAGAACGGCGGCTGCACCGGCCTCGAAGCCCCCCCGACCGGCCTGCACCCCTCCCTGCTGCGCGAATTGGCCCACGCCCGGGTCGCCCTCACTGCCGGCGCCGGCAGCCTGCGCGACGCCGCCAACCCCGTCGGCCGGGCCGACCCGCTCGAAACCGCCCGACTCCTCGCCGCGGGCGGCGCACTCTCCCCCGAAGCCGCCTACGACGCCGTCTCCACTCAGGCCCGCGCCACCCTCGGCCTGCTCCCCGTCCGGGTCGACGCCGGCTTCCCCGCCGAACTCCTCGCCGTCCGCGGCGACAGCCTGGTCGGCGCCTTCGCCGGCGGCCACTCCCGCCTGGTCGTCCACTGCGGCCGGGTGGTCTCCCGCACCAGCGCCGTCCGCGAGTTCGCCGACACCGTGGCCCTCGCCCTGCCCCGCCAGAACCACCCGGGCTAACGGAGGACGTACCCCGGATACCGCCGCTGCTCCCCCGACGGATGCTCGACCACCAGGGCATCCGGCTTCGTCCAGAACTTGCAGCCCGCCGGGATGAACACCGGGCGCTCCAACCAGAACCAGCCGATCCGCCGGACCAACAGCATCCGCGGCGTGACCGGCCGGTACTCAAGAAATTCCATGCCGCCCATGCTCCTGGGCCCGGCCCCACCCCCGCCAACGAAACAGCCCCCGCTCTGCGTTTCCGCAGATCGGGGGCTGTTTCACTATCCAGTGGCTGGTGCAGGGTTCGAACCTGCGTAGCTTGCGCGACAGATTTACAGTCTGCTCCCTTTGGCCGCTCGGGCAACCAGCCAGGGATGGTGTCTCGCGGAGCACTGCCCCGTTCGACGTCGTAAACGATACCCGATGTTGGGGGGTGGTCTGCCACTCGTTTCGTCACATGATGATCAAGGTCAGGACGCGAGCTGTTGCGGGCGGGCGCGCGGGGGGCTGGATAGGCTGGGGCGTCGCCCGCCAGTGGCGGGTGGCGCAGACCGTGCAGCCAGTAGTTCAAGGAGACCAACACCCATGGCCGACTCCAGTTTCGACATCGTCTCGAAGGTCGAGTGGCAGGAGGTCGACAACGCGATCAACCAGACCTCCCGCGAGATCGCCACCCGCTTCGACTTCAAGAACGTGGGCGCCGAGATCAAGCGGACCGGCGAGAAGATCGAGATGAAGGCCAACGGCGAGGAGCGGGTCCGGGCGATCCTGGACGTGCTGCAGACCAAGTTCGTGAAGCGCGGACTGTCGCTGAAGGCGCTGGACGCGGCGGAGCCGCACCTGTCCGGCAAGGAGTACAAGATCTTCGCCGACATCAAGGAGGGCATCACCACCGAGGATGCCAAGAAGGTGGCGAAGATCATCCGCGACGAGGGCCCCAAGGGCGTCAAGGCCCAGGTCCAGGGCGACGAGCTGCGGGTCACCTCGAAGTCGCGCGACGACCTGCAGGCCGTGCAGACCCTGCTGAAGGGCAAGGACCTGGAGTTCGCACTGCAGTTCGTCAACTACCGCTGACGCAACGGCGGTAGGGCCGGCACTCCGGCACGGGAGGGCGCACCGGGAACGGTGCGCCCTCCGGCGTTCCGGGGCCGATCTGCCCCGGGACCGGATTGCCGCGGTCCGGCTCGGCTGGGCGGGCGTGCCAGCGATCTGCCAGTGGTTCGGCAGCGGGGTGCGGGAGTGTTCCGGGTGCTGGGCGGGATGCTGCGACCGAGGGGCGCGGGCGACCGGCCGGTCGGTGGAGGGAGGACGTTCGGATGGCTCGTCGTGGGCGTGTTGCGTGGCGGTTGGGGGCGGGGGCCGCGGTGGCCGCGCTGTTGGGGGCGACGGCTCCGGCCGAGGCGGTGGCGGCGACGGTGCCGCGGCTGGCGTGGGCGGCGTGCGCGGAGGGTTTCGAGTGCGCGACCGCCCGGGTGCCGGTGGACTACCGGGATCCGCGCGGGGCCGGGCTCGACCTGGCCGTCATCCGGCATCCGGCGGGCGATCCGGCACACCGGATCGGGTCGCTGTTCTACAACCCGGGCGGACCGGCCGTGCCCGGCACGATGGCGCTGCCGCTGGTGCTCGACCGGTTCCCGGAGGAGGTGCGGGAGCGCTTCGACATCGTCAGCTTCGACCCGCGCGGCAGCGGCGGCAGCGCGCCCGTCCAGTGCTTCGACAACCCGGCGGACGAGCAGGCGCTGCTGGCCGGCACCGCCGTCGGCTACCCGGAGGGCCCCGAGCAGCAGCGGGCCTGGGTGGACGCGTACCGGCAGCTGGGCCGGCAGTGCGCGTCCCGGCCTCTGGTGTCGCACCTGTCGACCGCGAACACCGCCCGGGACCTGGACCTGCTCCGCCGGGCCGTGGGTGACCGGGACCTCAGCTACCTGGGCACCTCGTACGGCAGCTACCTGGGTGCCACGTACGCCAACCTGTTCCCCGACCGGGTGCGCGCCATGGTGCTGGACAGCGGCCCCGACCCGGTGGCCTGGTCCACCGGGCGCGACGGGCAGGCCGCCACCATGGGTCCGCTGCTGCGCAATCGCAGCGACGTCGCCGCCGCCCGGGCGCTGGACGCCTTCCTCGACGACTGCGGCCAGGCCGGCCCCGCCGGGTGCGCGTTCTCCGCCGGGACGGCCGCCGCCACCCGGGCCCGGTACGACGAACTGCTGACCCGACTGCGCGCCCGGCCGGCGGTGCTCGACGGCACCACGTTCACCGAGGCCGTAGCAGTGGAGACGACGATCATCCACTTGTACGCCGCGGCGCCCGTCCCCGGCATCCCCGGCACCGGCTGGGCGCAGCTCGGCACGAAGCTCCAGACGCTGTGGGCGGCGACCGACGCGCCCACCGGGCCGCTGCCGCCCGCTGTCCACCCGTCGCCGGACCAGGCGCTGGCGGTGGTGTGCGCGGACAGCGCCACCCCGTCGGCCACCGCCGACCCGGCGAGGACGGCGGCGCTGGCCCGGGCCAGGTCGGGTGCGCTCGGCCCGTGGTTCGCCTGGACGGACGAGCGCTGCACCGGCTGGCCTGCCCCGGACCGCGACCGGTACGACGGCCCGTGGAACCGCCGGACGGCCCGGCCGGTCCTGGTGGTGGCGAACACCGGCGACCCCGCGATGCCGTACGAGGGTTCGCGCGCACTGGCCCGCTCGCTCGACCGGGCCACCCTGCTGACGGTGAACGGCTTCGGCCACACCGTGCTGGCCAACCCGAGCGACTGCGCGGCCCGGCACGAGGCCCGCTACCTGGTCGACGGCACCCTGCCGGCGGCGGGGACGGTGTGCGCGCCGAACCGGGGGCCGTTCGAGCAGGGCTGAGCGGCCGTCGGCCCAAGTGAGGCCGGCGAGGCCGGCGAGGGCGGGACGAGAGGGGCGGCCCCGCTCCGAGCCGGGCCGCCCCTCTCGTCCCGCCCTCAGTCGCCGTCCAGCGCCGCCGCCTCCGGGTCGGTGAGGTTCAGCCCGGCGTCCCAGGCGGCCCGGAAGGCGGTGTCCCCGAGGGCGGTGGCGCAGGCGTCCAGGACGGTGCGGAGTTCGGGGTCGCCGGCGTCGTGGCCGCCGCGGAGGGCGTAGGCGGCGGCGAGGGTGGTGGTGGCGCGGGTGGGGGCGGCGAGGGCGAGGTGGTGTTCGGCGCAGCCTTCCAGGACGTCGGCGCGGACGGGGCGGTCCTGGCTGGTGGTGGCGAGTTCGAGTGCGCGCCGGTGCATGAGGGCGGCGGTGGCCGGGTCGGCGAGGCGCTGGTGGGTGCGGGCCAGGCTGGTGTGCAGGAGGGCGAGCAGGTGGAGGTGGGTGGGGCCGGTCGCGGGGAGTTGTTCGAGTCGGTGCAGGGTGGCTCGTTGGGTGGTCAGGGCGGTGGTCAAGTCGCCGGTGCGGCGGGCGAGTTCGCCGAGTGCGTAGTGGGCGGCGGCTGCCAGGTGCGGGTCGCGGGCGTGTTCGGCGGCGGCGCGGGCGCGTTCCAGGTCGGCCCGGGCGGCGGCGGGGTCACCGTTGCGGGCGCGGAGGCGGCCGGACAGCAGCAGGGTCAGTGGCGCTTCGCCGGGGCCGCCGGTCTCGGCGTCCAGGGCTGCGGCTTCGTCGAGTGCGCCGAGCGCTTCTTCGGCGGCGCCGGTGACGGCCAGCAGCGCGGCCAGCGTGACCAGGGCCATGGCGTGGCCCCAGCGGTCGCCGAGGGTGCGGAAACCGTCGACGGCGGTGCGCAGGCAGGCCTCGGCGGGGTCGATCCGGCCGGCGCTCAACTCGACGCGTCCGAGCACCAGTTGGGCGGTGGACCGGGTCCACGCGTCGGGGTGTTCGCGGTACTCCCGCGCGGTTGCGGCGAGCGCGTCCGGCGGCCCGGCAAGGGCGAGCAGCAGGGCGGCGGCAAGGGCGACGGGGTGGTCGGCGTGCCGGGCGGTGGCGAGTGCCGCACCGAACGCCTCGGGCGCCGGAGGCGTCCCGGACTCCCTTAGCGGGGCGGTGAGTTGGGCGAGGATCACGCACCGGGCGTGCTGCTGTTCCAGGCCGGGCGGCGGCGTTGCGCCGTGGGCGGCGAGTACGGCCACGGTCCGTTCGCCGGCTTCGTGGGCGCGGCCGCGCATCAGCCAGGGCCAGGCGCGGGCGGCCGCCAGCCGGAGGGCGTGGTCGGGCGGGCCGGCGGCGACGGCGCGGCGGAGTGCGGCGTCGAGGTTGTCCTGTTCGGTGTCGAGCCGGGCGAGTCGGTCGAGTTGGCGGTCGGTCCGCAGCAGGGGTTCGGCGTGTTCGGCGAGGTCGAGGAAGCAGCGCAGGTGGGCGGCGGCGGTGCGGTCGTGTTCGCCAGCCTCGGCGAGACGTTCGGCGGCGTAGGCGCGGACGGTCTCCAGCAGGCGGTAGCGCGGCGGCCCGGTCTCCGAACCGGCGCTCACCAGCAGGGACTTGTCGGCGAGTGCGGTCAGCAGGTCCTCGACGGCGGTGGGGTCGGGGTCCGGTCCGGTGGGCCAGTGCGCGGCGCAGACGGTGTGGGCGTCGCGGAGGACGGCTCCGGCGGCGAAGACGGAGAGCCGGCGCAGCAGGACGCGTTCGTCGGGGTCGAGCAGGTCCCAGCTCCAGTCGATGACGGCGCGCAGGGTGCGGTGCCGATCGGGGGCGGTGCGCGGGCCGCGGTCGAGCAGGCGGAGGCGGTCGTGCAGGCGGGCCGCGATCCGGTCGGGGGTGAGGGCGCGGAGCCGGGCGGCGGCGAGTTCGAGGGCCAGCGGGAGGCCGTCGAGTTCCCGGCAGATCCGGACCACCGGTTCGACGGTGTCCTGGTCGAGGGCGAATCCGGGCCGGGCGGCGGCCGCTCGTTCGGCGAACAGGGCGACGGCGGGGTGGGCGAGGGCCTGCTCCGGGGTGCTGCCGGGTTCGGGGACGGCGAGCGGCGGCACCGGCCAGAGTGTCTCGCCGGGGACGCCGAGGGGTTCGCGGCTGGTGGCGAGCACGGTGAGCCGGGGGGCGGCCGCCAGCAGGCGGTGGGCGAGGTGGGCGGCGTCCGCGATCAGGTGTTCGCAGTTGTCGAGGACGAGCAGGACGTCGCGGCCGTCCAGCGCGCGGACGATCCGTTCCAGCGGGTCGCCGGGCTGCTCGCCGGTGGGGAGGCCGCCGGTGAGCGCCCCGGCGTCGGCGGGGCGCAGCGCGGCCAGTACGGCCCGGGCGGGCCCGTCGGGGCCTTCGGCGCCGGCGAGTTCGGCGAGCCGGACGTCCGCCGCGACCCCCGTGGTGGCGGCGAGGGCGAGGCGGGTCTTGCCGACGCCGCCCGGTCCGGTGAGGGTCACCAGGCGGGAGCGGCGCAGCCGGTCCCGGACGGCCGCCAGGTCGGCGTCGCGGCCGATCAGCGCGGTGAGCGGGCCGGGCAGCGCGGGGCGGCCCACCGGCGCGGGGCGGCCCGCCGGGGCGGGGCGCGGAGCGGGCGGCCGGGTGCCTGCCAGGACGTGCAGGTGGGCGTCGCGCAGTTCGTCGGACGGGTCGGTGCCGAGCTCTCCGGCCAGCGCCTGCCGGGTGCGGTCGAACACCTCCAGCGCGTCGGCGCCCTGGCCGTTGGCGTGCAGGGCGCGGATCAGCCGGGCGGCGGTCCGTTCGCGCAGCGGGTGGGCGACGCGCTGCGCGGTGAGTTCGGCGACCAGCCGGGGCAGGGTGTCGGCCCGGCCGAGGGCGAGCAGGGCGTCGGCGCGGTCCTCGGTGGCGGCGAGCCGCAGTTCGGTGAGCCGGGCGGCGGGGGCGGCGGCGAATCCGGCGGCTTCGGCGTCGGCGAACGGTGCGCCGCGCCAGAGTTCCAGGGCGCGGCTCAACTCGTCGGCGGCGCGGGCGGGTTCGCCTGCGGCGAGGGCGGCCCGGCCGGTGGCGGCGCGCTGTTCGAAGTCCCAGGCGTCGACGTGGCCGCGGGGCAGGTCGAGCAGGTATCCGGCGGGGTGCGAGCCGATGGCGGTGCGGTCCGGGCCGAGGGTGCGGCGCAGCCGGGAGACCAGTGACTGCACGGCGCCGGCCGGTTCGTCGGGCGGGGTGTCGCCCCAGAGGTCGTCGACCAGCCGTTCGCGGGTGACCACCCGCCCGGGGTCGAGGGACAGCCGGATCAGCAGCAGCCGCAGCCGGGTTCCGCCGAGTCCCGGCGCCGGCCCGTCGTCGGGCACCACGTGGAGCGGTCCCAGCACGTTGATCCGCACCTTGCCAGCTCCCCGTCCGTCCGATCGCCGGTGATCATTCTCGCGCCGTCCGGTCGGGCGCCGCACGGCGGGGCAGGGGCCGGACGCCGGGTCAGTTCCCGGGCGGGGCGGGGTTCTCGAGCGTGGCGCGGCAGAGGGCGTCGAGGGCGTCGGCGAGCTCCTGCAGGCCGGTGGCGGGTGCGCCGAGGTCGTGGAGGATGCGGGCGAGCGGGGCGCCGTCGGCGGGGGTGAGCGGGCCGAGGGTGATGCGGCCGTCGTACCAGAGGGCGGCGCGCCGGCCGGTGGGGTGTTCGGCGTCGATCTCGGCGAAGGCGATCGGTGCGGCCTTGGACCAGCCCGCGATCCGCATCGCGAATCCGGAGGGGAATCGCTTGAAGTCGTAGTCGGGCGCGGTGGACGGCTGCTGGAGCGCGTGGTGGAGTTCGTCCGTCATCGGGATGAGCGCCAGCCCGTGGGGCAGGCGGGCGACCCGCGCGATCGGGAGCTCGGCCGCCACGACGGTGATCAGCTCATCGGTGGCGATCAGGGCGTTCAGTTCGTATGGCACCTCCCCATTCTCCGCCCGAAAAGTCATCAGGTCTGGAAAACAATCGAACTGGCTATCCATCGGATATACCGGACATGCACCGATCAAGTACCCCCACCCGCCGACGGGGTGCGGCAGAGTGGTCCGGGTGACCCGCACTCCCCCGCCCCGCCCGACCGCCGAACAGCTCGCCGCCGCCCAGGACACCACCATCCCCGACGTCGCCGCGCCGGGCCTGAGGGTGCTGTTCTGCGGCATCAACCCGGGCCTGTGGTCGGGCGCCACCGGCCACCACTTCGCCCGCCCCGGCAACCGTTTCTGGCCGGCCCTGCACCGGTCCGGCTTCACCCCGCGGCAGTTGGGGCCCGAGGAACAGGACGAACTGCTCGCGCTCGGACTGGGCATCACCAACGTGGTGGCCCGGACCACCGCGAAGGCCGCCGAACTGGCCGCCGAGGAGTACCGGGCGGGCGGCGAGGCGCTGGCCGCCCGGGTACTCCGCCTGCGGCCGCGCGCGCTGGCGGTGCTCGGCATCGGCGCGTACCGGGCCGCGTTCGGACGGCCGAAGGCGGCGGTCGGCCGGCAGCCGGAGACCATCGGCGACACCGAGGTCTGGCTGCTGCCGAACCCGAGCGGGCTGAACGCGCACTACACGCTGGACGGGATCGCCGCCGAGTTCCGCACCCTGCGCGAGCACCTGGAGGCGTCAACCGCCCAGTAGCGCCCGCTCGAAGCGCTCGCGTTCACGCACCACGTACGCGGCGTCCGACAGGTACATCAGGTGGTGCCCGTCGGCCAGGTGCGAGGCGAACGCGGCGCTGCCGGCGGCGGCCTCGGCCCGCATGTGGCCGACCAGCGCGTGCAGCCGGGCCTCGACGGCGTCCACCAGCCCAGCCCGCCCGGCCGCGTCCAGCCCGTACGCGTCGCAGAACTCCCGGGCCCGGGCGGCCTGTTCGTCGGGCGTGCCGAAACCGTCGGCGTTCCCGGGCGCGGTGGTGGGGGCCCAGCGGTAGACCGCGTACGCGACGTCCCACAGCCGGGGGCCGGGATGCGCGGTGTCGAAGTCGATGACGCCGACCACCCGTTCGCCGTCCAGCACGCAGTTGTGCGGGGCGTAGTCGCCGTGGCAGATCACCTCGGCGGGCTCGCGGGCGGGCAGCATCCAGCCGTCGGCCGCGTAGCCGGCGGTGGCGTCGTGGTAGGCGCGCAGCACCCGGGCCGCGGTGAGCAGCGCGGTGCGGGAGGCGGCGGCGGGTGTGGCCGGATAGTCGGAGACCTCGCCGGACAGGAAGTCGAGGATCTCCCGCCCGTCGGCCGTCAGCCCGTGGAACCGGGGCGCCGCGGTGAACCCATTCGCCCTCAGGTGCCCGAGCAGCCCGTGCACGGCCGGCGACCACGGCCCGGTCGGCCGCAGCACCCGCTCCCCGATCCGCTCCACCTGGTTGACGCCACCGGCCAGGATCTCGCTGTCCGCCACGCGCCCGCTCCTCCGTCAGCCGTCAAGGACCGGACGTTTCTACCCCGGCCCCGGGCGGCCGCCAACCGCATTTCCGGTCAGCGCGCGCCGAACCCGTGGTCGGAGCTGACCACCTCGCGGCCGAGCGGGGTGAGCGAGATCGGCACCATCTTGAGGTTCGCCCAGCCGAACGGGATGCCGATGACCGACAGGAACAGCGGGATCGAGGTGACGATGTGACCGAGCGCCAGCCACCACCCAGCGAACACCAGCCAGATCACGTTCCCCACGCAGGACGGCGCGCCGACGTCGGGCCGCACCACGGTGGTCCGGCCGAACGGCCACAGCATGAAGCCGGCCAGCCGGAAGGACGCGATGCCGAACGGGATGGTGACGATCAGGACGAAGCAGATGACCCCGGCGAGGGCGTACCCGATCGCCATCCACAGGCCGCAGAACAGCAGCCAGATGACGTTGAGCAGGAAGTTGATCAGCTTCATGCCTCCAGCGTGCCACGCCCTGGCCCGGCTGGGGAGCCGGTGCGGCGCCGTTGTGGCAGGGGTGTGACGATGCGGCCGCCCGTCTGCGGCCAATGTCCACCGTTTCCCGCTTTCGGTCGCTGTTCGACCGACTACCCCCGGCATTGCGCAGCTGATTCGATCAGGCTCTGATAACAAGTGTTCAGATCTCGCCACAATTCACCCCATCAGGGAATGGCGCGCCGCGCCACCCGGCGTGAATCATTTCTTTCGCCCGAGCCGCGCAATTTCGCGCGGGATTGCGCAGGCCGCTCACCGGAGCCCCCGGCCGGACAGCCGGGGGCTCCGACGGCGGCCCCATCAACAGGAGGTGCTTGGTATGAGCGAGTACACCAGCGGCATGGCGGCAGACCTGATCGAGGCAGCGACGCCCTGGGTCAAGGCCAGGCGCAGCTCGAACGTCGGCCAGTGCGTGGAGATGCGCAAGATGGACGACGGCCGGGTGGCCGTCCGGCACAGCCTGGACCCGTCGGGGCCGGCGCTGATCTTCAGCGTCCACGAGATCGCCGCATACCTTGATGGGGCGCGTAACGGCGAATTCGATCACATGGCCATCTAATCGCACTAGCTGGCGGGATTTCCCATTTCATGGGCTTGTCGCCATACCCCCTTCGCGTCGGTATATTCTCCATCCCGCAATGGTTGGATTGATTGACGCGAGGGGGGATTTCATGTTGACAACCGGACGTGATGGGGACAACGGGAACGTTGTTCCGCTCCGGCGCCCGCAGCCCGTGGTTGCCGAGGGCGAGTCCTGGCCGCTGCCTGCCCTGCTGCTCGGCGCCCGGCTGAAGACGCTCCGCGGCCTCCAGCACCAGAAGACTCTGATCGAGAACACCGGCTACTCCGCCACGCTGTACTCCCGGATCGAAGCGGGTGCGACCCGGATCGACAAGCCGGAGGGGATCGCGCTGATCCTCAAGAAGCTGGGGGTGCCGGCCGGCCCGGAGTTCGACCAGCTGATGGGCCTGGCGCGGGACGCTTCCGTACCCGGCTGGGCGTCCTCGTTCCGGAGCGCCTACCGGGATGCGGTGCCGGAGGCGATGGTGCGGCTGAGCGAGCTGGAGAGCCGGGCCAGCCATCTGTACTCGGTGGAGACCGGATTCGTCCCGGGTCTGCTGCAGAGCGACGCCTACCGCACGGCGGTCACCGAGCGGACCTTGCGGCCCAGCCAGCTGCCCCTGGCGCAACAGGTGGTCAACCTGCGCGCCGAACGGACCCGCCGGTTCTTCGCCGCGGAGCCGCCGCCGCGCTCGGTGTTCTTCCTCCGGGAGAACGTGCTGCGCCAGGTGATCGGCTCGCGCGGCCTGATGGTGGAGCAGTTGGAGCGACTGCTGCACTTCGTCGAGACGCCGCAGATCGGCGTACGCATCATCCCGATGGATCTGCAGCTGGCCCTGCAGGTCTCCTCGGTGACCCGGCTGGACTTCGAAGGGCAGCTCTTCGCGGTGCCGTCGGTGATCTACAACGAGTGGGCCGGGCGGGGCGAGTACTACCGGGGCCCGCTGGACGGAGAGGCCTCCTCCGACGACTTCACGGACTTCCGACGCGTGATCGACGACGCCGTACGCCTGGCCCCGGGCCGGGACGAGAGCCGCCTGCTGATCATCGAGGCGCTGAAGGCCCACCGCTCGCGCATGTGACCGACCCGCTCACTCCACGACGGCCAGCCCACCGAACTGGAACCACTCGTCGGTGGCCTGGCGGACATACGGCACGTCGGGCATCCAGTCCGCGACGTCCAGCAGGCCGGGCTCCTGCACGGTCAGCCGCTCGACGTCGAAGAACCGCCGGACCTCCTCCTCCGTCCGCACCTTCCCCCACCCACTCCCGGTCCGCTCCGCCATCAGGTCGGTCACCTGCTGGCGGATCCGGCCGCTGCGACTGACCAGCTGGCAGGCCACCACCACGCTGCCTTCCGCCAGTTGACGCACAGTTCGCTCGATCACCGCACGCGGTTCCTTGCTGTCCGGAAGGCAGTGCAGCACGGAGACGAACAGCGCGGCAACCGGCAACGAGAAGTCGATGCGGCCCTGCACGCCCGCCCGAATGTCCTCGGTATCCACCAGGTCAGCGGGCAGGATCGTCACGTTCGGGTTCTCGTCCAGCAGGGCGCGCCCGTAGGCGACAACCATCGGGTCGTTGTCGATGTAGACGACCTTGCAGTCCTCGTGCACGGCCTGGGCGACCTGGTGCACGTTCGTCCGCGTCGGCAGGCCCGATCCGTGGTCGAGGAACTGCCGGATGCCGTACCGGGCGGCGATGTGCCGGACAGCCCGGATCAGGAACGCCCGGTTGCTGTGGGCCAGTTCGCGGGCGCCGGGCGCAATCCGCAGTAGCTCCTCGCCGGCGAGCCGGTCGGAGTCGTAGTTGTTCCGGCCGCCGAGCAGCCAGTCGTGCATCCGTGCCGCGCTGGGTCTGTCCGGGTCGAACTGCGGAAACGACCCTGCGCCCTCGGTCACGCCACCGGCCCCCATGCTCGAACTCCGCTTCGCCACAACGATTCTGATGTCACGTCATGTTCTGAGCCGTGTGCGGGCACCCGAAACAACTCGCAAGAGTGAAACCCCTTGCGAGTATGGCGAACCATGGCGAATGCGCCCCTGCCGTCCGCTACGGGGCCGCCCGCCATCCGCCCGATCTCAGTCCTCGGCACCCTCCGTCCCGCCGTGCGGCGACCCCGTGCCACCGGCCAGCAGTCTCCTGGCCGCCATCAACTGGACATGCAGCTGCGGCTCGTTGAGGCCCATCAGCTCGGCCGCCGCGCGCGGCGCCATGCCGAGCCGCTCGTGCAGCAGCGCAGCATCGGCGGCCCGGTCCGGCAGCGCCCGGTGCAGCCGGTCCAGCCGGAGGTCGCAGGCCTGGCGGCTGGCGAGCGTGACGCTGTCGCGCAGCACGCGCCAGGTGAACGCGGCCGGGTCGTCGTTCAGCGCCTGCGTCCAGCTCAACTCGGCGCACCGCAGCACCTGTTCGACCACCAGGCCGGCCAACGCGCCGTCCCCGAGCCGCGCCCGGGCGTACGCCTGATAGCTCCGGCAGTGGAGTTGGACGAACGCGGCATAGCCGGAGTCGGCTATCGCGGGCTTGCGCGAACGGGACACCCATGACTCCTTCGACGTCGGCCAGGGTCGGACATGGGCGCGACAGGGCACGGCAGGGCGCGCTGGGGCCTGGCGGGGTGGAACGAGCAGTGGCGCACGCCCCGGGCGGCCCGGGGAGTGCGCGGGTCGAGTCAGCTCAACTCGGCCCGGAACCACTCGACATAGGAGTCCCGGCAGAGTCTCAGCAGGCCGAGCACCAGCACGGTGCGCTCCCACTCGATCGGGCCGGCGGCGGTCACCGCCCAGACCAGCAGCGGGACCACCAGCAGCGCCTGCAGCCGGGCCGCACCACGGACGGCGCGAACTCTGCGCAATCCCACGCCCGGGCCGTCGGCCCTGCTAGCGTGGGGCACCACTTCGGGAAGCCTTGCGCGTTCCCGGGAGGGTCGGTCATTCACAGGTGAGCCACCTCTCTGATCGGCCCGCACCGCCTCGTCCGGTGTTGCAGCACCGGGCGGGGCACCCCTGCTCCGGGGGTGGCCGTGCAACAGAATCTACCGGCCGCGAGCAGCCGATTTGGCGCCAACTGAGCTGCGAAATCCCCCGGTTGGGCATCGAACGGCGAGCGATCGGGATCGGTCGTGGCGCGCTCTCCTTCGATCACCGATGACCGAACCGCCCACAGCCTCCGTACAACCCTCGGGCCCGCCCCGGGGGGGGACGGGCCTTCCTGCACGGGCCGGGGTGTCAGGCGAGCAGTTTGTCCTTGGCCCGCTGGTACTCCTCGTCGGTGATCGCGCCGGTGTTCTTGAGGTCGGCCAGCCTCTGGAGGTCGTCCACGTGCCCCTTCGAGCCTCCCTCGGCAGTGCCGGAGGCCGGGGCGGTGCCGGCGGCGCGGCGGATGTAGTCCTGGAAGGCGGCGTCGGCCTGTTGGGCCTGGGCGAGGTCGCGTTCGTGCATGGAGCCGCCGCGGACGATCAGGTAGATCAGGACGCCGAGGAAGGGCAGCAGGATCACCAGCACCGTCCAGCCGGCCTTGGCGCCGCCGCCCATGTCCTGGCTGCGGAAGATGTCCCCGATGATCTTGAACAGCAGGAAGAACCAGAGGATCCAGAGGAACAGCTCCAGCATCGTCCAGAAAATGTTGAGCAACGGATAGTCCATGACGCTCCGATCCCGCGCACAGTCAGACGGAACGCCCCCGCGCCTCGCACGGCACAGGGACGAAACGATTCGTATCACCGTGAAACGGGCATCGCATGTCGGGCGTCAGGGGACCCGGTCCGGGTTGTTCTGCAGGCGGTCGAGCTCGGCGATGTCGGGGTGGTGGAGATCGAACGCCGGGGATTCGGAGCGGACCCGCGGCAGGGTGACGAAGTTGTGGCGCGGCGGCGGGCAGGGGGTGGTCCACTCCAGCGAGCGGCCGTAGCCCCACGGGTCGTCCGTGGCCACTCGCGGCGCGTGCCCGGCCGTCCGCCAGACGTTGTACAGGAACGGCAGGGTGGACAGGCCGAGCAGGAACGAGCCGATGGTGGAGACGGTGTTCAGGGTGGTGAACCCGTCCGAGGCCAGGTAGTCGGCGTAGCGGCGCGGCATGCCCTCGGCGCCGAGCCAGTGCTGGACCAGGAAGGTGGTGTGGAAGCCGACGAACAGCGTCCAGAAGTGGATCTTCCCGAGCCGTTCGTCGAGCATCCGGCCGGTCATCTTCGGCCACCAGAAGTAGAAGCCCGCGAACATCGCGAACACCACCGTGCCGAACACCACGTAGTGGAAGTGCGCGACGACGAAGTAGCTGTCGGAGACGTGGAAGTCGATCGGCGGGGAGGCCAGCAGCACGCCGGTCAGGCCGCCGAACAGGAAGGTCACCAGGAAGCCGATCGACCAGAGCATCGGCGTCTCGAAGGACAGCGAGCCGCGCCACATGGTGCCGATCCAGTTGAAGAACTTCACTCCGGTCGGGACGGCGATCAGCAGGGTCATGAAGGAGAAGAACGGCAGCAGCACCTGCCCGGTCACGAACATGTGGTGCGCCCAGACGGTGATCGACAGGCCGGCGATCGCGATGGTGGCGGCGATCAGGCCCGAATATCCGAACATCGGCTTGCGGCTGAACACCGGGATGATCTCCGAAACGATGCCGAAGAACGGCAGCGCGATGATGTACACCTCGGGGTGGCCGAAGAACCAGAACAGGTGCTGCCAGAGGATCGCCCCGCCGTTCGCCGGGTCGAAGACGTGCGCGCCGAACTTGCGGTCGGCCTCCAGGCAGAGCAGCGCGGCGGCCAGCACCGGAAAGGCCATCAGGACCAGCACGGCGGTCAGCAGCACGTTCCAGACCAGGATCGGCATCCGGAACATGGTCATCCCCGGCGCCCGCAGGCAGGCGATCGTGGCGATGAAGTTGACCGAGCCGAGAATGGTGCCGAAGCCGGAGAACGCCAGGCCCATGATCCACATGTCGGCGCCGATGTTCGGCGAGTGCACCGCGGAGTTCAGCGGCGCGTAGGCGAACCAGCCGAAGTCCGCCGCACCGCCCGGGGTGACGAACCCGGCCATCACGATCAGCGAGCCGAACAGGTACAGCCAGTACGCGAAGGCGTTCAGCCGGGGGAAGGCGACGTCGGGGGCGCCGATCTGGATCGGCATGAACCAGTTCGCGAAGCCCGCGAACAGCGGGGTGGCGAACATCAGCAGCATGATCGTGCCGTGGATGGTGAACAGCTGGTTGAACTGCTCGTTCGAGAGGAACTGCGTCCCCGGCCGGGCCAGCTCGGCCCGCATCAGCAGCGCCATCACCCCGCCGACCAGGAAGAACGCGAACGAGGTGACCAGGTAGAGGGTGCCGATCTGCTTGTGGTCGGTGGTGGTCAGCCACGTCACCAACCGGCGGCCCCGGTGCGGACGGGTGGCCCGGCCGAAGCGGCGGCGCGGTACCCGCTCGACGGGTGGGCCGGTCACGCCCAGTTCGGTATCGCTCGGCAGCATCGTCACCGCACCGCACCTCCGGCCTCGGGTCTGGGAGTGCGTCCAGCACTACCAGCGGGGCCGATCGCCCGGACGGACGCTCGCCGGGCCGTCGCCCGAAGGAGTCAGCCGCGGAAACCCAGCCTCGTCAGCGCCCGGCCATCCGCTCCAGGCGGTCGATCCGCTCGCGCATCGGCGGGTGGGTGGAGAACAGCTTCGCGCCGACCTCCCCGGGCCGGAACGGGTTGGCGATCATCATGTGGCTGGCGGTCTGCAACTGCGGCTCGGGCGGCAGCGGGAGGCGCTGGGTGCCGGCCTCCAGCTTGCGCAGCGCGCTGGCCAGGGCGAGCGGGTCGCCGGTGATCCGGGCTCCGTCGGCGTCCGCCTGGTACTCGCGGGAGCGGCTGACGGCCAGTTGGATCAGGCTTGCCGCGATCGGCCCCAGGATCATGATCAGCAGCATGCCGAACAGGCCCGGGCCCTCGTCGTCGTCGGACCGGCCGAACGGGATCAGCCAGGCGAAGTTGACCAGGAACATCACCACCGAGGCCAGCGCGCCGGCCACCGAGGAGATCAGGATGTCCCGGTTGTAGACGTGGCTGAGCTCGTGGCCGAGCACCCCGCGCAGCTCGCGCTCGTCCAGCAGCTGGAGGATGCCGTCGGTGCAGCAGACCGCCGCGTTGCGCGGGTTGCGGCCGGTGGCGAAAGCATTCGGCGCCGGCGTGGGCGAGATGTACAGCCGGGGCATCGGCTGCCGGGCGGCGGTGGAGAGTTCACGGACGATCCGGTACAGCTGCGGGGCCTCGATCTCGCTGACCGGCCGGGCCCGCATCGCGCGCAGCGCCAGCTTGTCGCTGTTCCAGTACGCGTAGGCGTTGGTGCCGAGCGCGATCAGCAGCGCCACCAGCAGGCCGGTGCGGCCGAAGAAACTGCCGATGATCAGGATCAGTGCGGACAGGCCGCCGAGCAGGACGGCCGTCCGCAATCCGTTGTGGTGGCGGTGCACTGCGGGCCCTCCTGTGGTGCCGGGGAAGCGGGTGGAGCAGCTTCCTTCTGCCGGGATCAACGCGCCGAGCTGGCCCGATCGTTCCCTTCAGCATTCGACCACAGGTCAGAACAGGCTGCCCGACACCACCTGAAGCACCAGTTGCGGGGCCACCGACAGCACCACGGCGGCGCTCGCCGCGAGGCCGAGCGCGGTGGCCAGCGAGGCCGGAACGCGGCGCGGCGCGACGACCTGCTCGGTGGACGGGGCGAACAGCAGGGCGGTCCACTTCAGGTAGTAGGCGAGCGCGATCACCACGTTCACCGCCATCACCACGGCCAGCCAGCCCAGGCCCGCGTCCACGGCCGACCGGAACACCACGACCTTGCCGAACAGGCCGACCACGCCCGGCGGCAGACCGGCCAGGCAGAGCAGGAAGAACGCCATCGCGAACGCCGCCCAGCGGTTGCGTCCGGCCAGACCGCGGAACGACTCCAGCCGGCCCGAGCCGCCGACCAGCGCGACCACACCGAACGCGCCCAGGTTCACCAGGCCGTAGATCAGCGCGTACGCCACCGTCGCACCCAGCGGCTCGGCGGAGTCCGCGTACCCGGCGGCGGCCAGCGGAACCAGCAGGTAGCCGGCCTGACCGACCGAGGACCAGGCGAGCAGCCGCACCGAGCCGTACGGGGTGTCGGCGCGCTGGCGCAGCGCCGCCGCGTTGCCGACCGTCATGGTCAGCGCGGCCAGCACCGCCAGCACCAGGCCCCAGGTGTGGCCGTACGGGCGGAACGCCAGCGTCGTCACCAGCGCCAGGCCGGAGAGGCCCGCGGCCTTGCCGACCACCGACAGGTAGCCGGCCACCGGGAGCGGCGCGCCGACGTAGGTGTCCGGGACCCAGAAGTGGAACGGGACGGCGGCGGTCTTGAACGCGAAGCCGACCAGGGTGAGCACCGCGCCGGCCTCGGCCAGCGGCTTCAGCTGGGCGGGGGCGTGCGCCAGGCCGTCGGCGATGCCCTGGAGCTGGATCGTTCCGGCAGCCGCGTAGACGAAGCTGACGCCGAGCAGCATCACGGCGGTCGCGGTGACGGAGGAGAGGAAGAACTTGAGCGCGCTCTCCGCGCCCCGGCCGTCCCGGCGCAGCGCGACCAGGGCGAACGCGGGCAGGGTGGCGACCTCCAGGGCGATCACCAGGGTGGCGAGGTCACGGGCGGCGGGCAGCAGCGCGGCGCCGCAGGCGGAGGAGAGGAGCAGGAACCAGTACTCGCCGCCGGGGAGCTTCTCTTCATCGACCGTATGCAGGGAGAGCAGCACCGTGAGCAGCGCGCCGCCGAGGACCAGCAGCTGGAAGGCCAGCGCGAAGTGGTCGGCGGTGTAGGAGCAGCCACCGCTGGTGAAGCAGAAGGTGGAGCGGGTGTCGCCGAGCACCAGCGGCAGCAGCATGGCCAGCGCGGCGAGCAGGCCGGCGGCGCTCAGCCACCCGAGCAGGCGCTTGCGGGCCGGAGGCAGGAACAGGTCGGTGACCAGCACGGCGAGGGCGGCGAGCGCGGCGATCAGCGGCGGCGCGACGGCCACCCAGTCGACGGACTGGATCAGGCCGCCCGGGTCGGCGACGGCGAGCGGAGTCATGACGGGCTGCCCCAGGTCGTGAGTGGTGGTCATCAGCCGCTCCCGAGGAGGTGCTTGACGGCCGGGTCGGAGAGGCCGAGCAGCAGCGCCGGCCACAGGCCCGCCACCAGGGTGAGCGCGGCGAGCGGCGTCCAGCTGGCAGCCTCGTAGCCCTGCAGGTCGGGCAGGTCGGCGACCGGGGCGGGCTGCTTCGGGTCGCCCATGCAGACCCGCCGGACCACGACCAGCAGGTAGGCGGCGGTCAGCAGGGTGCCGAGGCCGGCCAGCACCATGTAGGTGACGAAGGCGGGCCGCGACAGGCCCGCGGCCGGGTCGAACGCGCCGTACATGGCGAGCAGTTCGCCCCAGAAGCCGGCCAGGCCGGGCAGGCCGAGGCTGGCGACGGCGGCGAACGCCAGCAGCCCGCCGATCCGGGGGGCGCGGCCGTACAGCGCGGCGCCGGTGGCCCCGGCGAGGGTGTCCAGGTCGGCGGTGCCGTAGCGGTCCTTGACGGCGCCGACCAGGAAGAACAGCAGGCCGGTGATCAGGCCGTGCGCGATGTTGGCGAACAGCGCGCCGTTCACGCCGGTCGGGGTGAGCGAGGCGATGCCGAGCAGCACGAATCCCATGTGGCCGACCGAGGAGTACGCGATCAGCCGCTTCAGGTCGCCCTTGGCTCCGGTCCGGGACAGCGCCAGGCAGGCCAGCGAACCGTAGACGATGCCGACGGCGGCGAACGCGCCCAGGTACGGGGCGTAGGTGGCGGTGCCGTCGGGGACGATCGGCAGCAGCACCCGGACCATGCCGTAGGTGCCCATCTTCAGCAGCACGCCGGCCAGCAGCACCGAGCCGGCGGTCGGCGCGGCGGTGTGCGCGTCGGGCAGCCAGGAGTGCAGCGGCCAGGCCGGGGCCTTCACGGCCAGGCCGACCAGGATCGCCAGCGCGGCGATCAGCTGGGTGGTGTGGGACAGACCGGCGCCGTGCGCATCGGCGAGCTTCACCATGTCGAAGGTGCCGGCCTTGACGCCGATCAGCAGGAAGCCGAGCAGCATCACGGCGGAGCCGAGCAGGGTGTAGAGGATGAACCGGTTGGCGGCCCGGACCTTCTGCCCGCTGCCCCAGCGGGAGATCAGGAAGTACATCGGGATCAGCACGATCTCGAAGGCCAGGAAGAACAGCACCAGGTCGAGCACCGCGAAGGTGGCCAGCATGCCGGTCTCCAGCAGGAGCAGCAGCCCGGTGAAGGCGCGGCCGCCGGGGCCGGCGGGGAGCTTCTTCACCGAGTACACGGCGCACAGGAAGGTGAGCAGCGCGGTGAGCACCAGCAGCGGCAGCGAGATGCCGTCCACGCCGAGGTGCAGGCGCACGTCCAGCGCGGGGATCCAGGCGACGTCGGTGACGGCCTGCATCCGGCTCGGCGCGCCGTGGTCGAAGCCGGCGGCGAGGGCGATCGCCAGCAGCAGCGTGGCACCGGTGAGGGTGGTGCCCAGGCGCAGTGCCCGCTTGTCGCCGATCGGGGCGAGCATCAGGGCGGCGCCGAGCAGCGGCAGCACCAGGAGGGCGATGAGGACCGCGTTCATCGGTGGCTCCTAGGACGTGCCGTATTGAAGGACTGGGGGTGCGTCACGATCCCACCGCCACCAGGACGACGAGCAGGACGACCCCGGCGAGCAGCGCGCTCAGGTAGCCCTGGGCGTTGCCGGTCTGGGTGAAGCGCACGGCGCGGCCGAGCCAGCCGGGCGCGGCGCCCGCGCCGCGGACGTAGGTCTCCACGACGGCACGGTCCAGGAACCGGACCAGCTTGGCGGCGGCCTCGGTGGGCCGGACGAACAGCGTGCTGTACAGCCGGTCGACGCCGAAGCCGTGCTGGGCGGGCCGGTACAGCGGGCCGAGCAGCAGGCGTCCGGGGTCGCCGGCGGGCTGTCCGGCGGCGGTGCGGGCGGTGACGGTGCGCCAGGCGGCCCAGCCGATCAGCAGGCCCGCGACGGCGATGCCGGTGCCGAGCACGCCGGTGGCGAGGGACGGGCGCAGCGATTCGCCGTCGAGCAGCGCGGGCAGCCAGTCGGTGCGCAGCCCGGTCACGCCGAAGGCCAGCGCGGGCACCGCCAGGACCCACAGGACCAGGCGCATCGCGGCCGGTTCGGCGCGCGCCGGGTCGGCCTCGTCGACCTCCGGGGAGTACGGGGCGCCGGGCTGGGGGGTGAGGTCGGTGCCGTCCGTGGAGCGGCCGTAGAAGACGGCCAGCCACAGCCGGGCGGCGTAGGCGGCGGTGAGCAGCGCGGTGAGCAGGCCGGCCACCAGCACCGTCCAGCCGACGGCGGTGGGTACGGCGGACGCGGGGCCGAGGTTGCCGGTGAGGGCCTCGCCGTGGGCGGCGTGCTCGGCGGCGGTGAGCACCGACTCCTTGGAGAAGAAGCCGGCGAACGGCGGCAGGCCGACCAGGGCGACCAGGCCGATGCCCATGGTCCACCAGGCGTCGGGGATGCGGTGGCGCAGGCCGTCCATCCGGGCCATCGCGCTGAGCGAGTTGGTGTGCGCGGCGTGGATGACCACGCCGGCGCCCAGGAACAGCAGGGCCTTGAACGCGCCGTGCGAGACCAGGTGGAACACCGCGGCCTGCCGGTCGCCGGAGGCCAGCGCGCCGGTCATGTAGCCGAGCTGGCCGACCGTCGAGTAGGCGAGCACGCGCTTCAGGTCGTCCTGGGCTAGTGCGCACAGCGCGGAGCCGATCATGGTGACGGCGGCCATCACGGCCAGCACCACCAGCGCGGCGGAGGACTGCAGGAACACCGGCAGCAGCCGGGCCACCAGGTAGACGCCGGCCGCGACCATGGTGGCGGCGTGGATCAGCGCGGACACCGGCGTCGGGCCGGCCATCGCGTCCGGGAGCCAGGTGTGCAGCGGGAACTGGGCGCTCTTGCCGGCCACGCCGGCCAGCAGCAGCAGCGCGATCAGCGTGGGGTGGTGCAGCTGTCCGCTGCCGGCGGCCTTCAGCACCTCGCTGATCCGGAAGCTCCCGGCGTCCGCGCCAAGCAGGAACAGGCCGAACAGGAACGGCACGTCGCCGAGCTTGGTGACCAGGAAGGCCTTCAGCGAGGCGGCCCGGGCGTCGGCGGTCTCCCAGTGGTGGCCGATCAGGAAGTACGAGCAGATGCCCATCACTTCCCAGCCGACCAGCAGCACGATCAGGTCGCCCGAGTAGACGACCAGGAACATCGCCGCGGTGAACAGCGAGACCAGCGCCGCGTACGACGGGTAGCGCGGGTCGTCCTTCAGGTAGGCGGTGGAGTAGATCTGCACGCAAGTGGCGACCAGGCCGACCAGCACCGAGATCAGCGAGCTGAAGCCGTCCAGGTGCAGGGCCAGCGAGATCTCCGGGCCGCCGGTGGGGGCGAGCCGGGTGGCGGCGTCCAGGGTGGCGCCGGTGCCCAGCTGGAGGGCCACCACCAGGGCGAGCACGGCGGACACCGCGACCGGCAGCACCGCGAGCGGGCGGGCCAGGGCGGGGTAGCGGCGTCCGGTGGCCAGGCCGGCGGCGGCGCCGAGCGCGGGCAGGACGGGGACGAGAATCGGCAGCGCGAGGTTCATGCGGCGGCCTGCTCCTTCGCGTCGTCGGCCGTATCGTCGGCCAGGGCGTCCGCCTCGTGGCGGTCGCCGAGCGCGGTGACCCGGTCGACGGCGGCGGTGCCGCGGGTGCGGTACACCAGCAGCACGATGGCCAGGCCGAGGCCGATCTCGGCGGCGGCGACGGTGATGGTGAACAGGGTGAGCGCCTGGCCGGCGTGCAGGGTGTCGCGCAGCCAGACGTCGAAGGCGACCAGGTTGAGGTTGACGGCGTTGAGCATCAGCTCGACCGACATCAGCACCAGGACGACGTTGCGCCGGGCGAGCACGCCGTACACGCCGACGCTGAACAGCAGCACGGCGAGGACGGCCGGGTAGGCGAGGTGCACGCTCAGCGCTCCTTCGTCTTCGTCAGGGCGGTGCGCAGGTTCCCGGGCCGCGGCTTCGGCCGGTCGCCCTTGCCGCGGGACAGCACAATCGCGCCGACCAGGGCGGCCAGCAGCAGCACCGACAGCGCCTCGAACGGCAGCACCCAGTGCGAGAACAGGAACTCGCCGGTGAGCCGGGTGGTGCCGACCGGTCCTGACAGCTCGATCCAGGACGAGCGGAACGCGTCCACCACCAGCGTCACCAGGGTCGCGGCGGAGGCCACGCCGACGGCCAGCGCCGCCGGGCGGTTGCCGGAGTCGGCGTCCGGGGAGCGGCCGATCGGGGCGCGGGTCAGCATCAGGCCGAACAGCACCAGCACGACCACCGAGCCCAGGTACACCAGCACCTGCACCCAGGCCACGAACTCGGCCGTCAGCAGCAGGAACTCGACCGCCAGCCCGCCCAGCGCGACCACCAGCCACAGCGCGGCGTGCACCAGCTGGCGGGTGGTCACCGAGACGACGGCCGCGCCGAGCACCAGCACACCGACCAGCAGGAAGACTATTTCCTGCCCGGTCGGCGAGAGGTACGAGCGCGCGGCGGGCTCCAGCGAGCCCGCCGCGGCCAGCAGGGTGCTCAACTCTGCTCACCCTCCTCGGCGGCGGCAGCGGCCGCGGCCAGCTTGTCGGCGGCCTTGCGGGCCATGGCGATCTCCTTGGGCTCCTCCGCCGCGGCATCGTGCGCGGGCGGCGGCGGGACGGTCCACATCCACTCGCGCAGCCGGTCGCGCTCGTGGGTGAGCTCACGAATGTCGGTCTCCGCGTACTCGAACTCCGGGGACCAGAACAGCGCGTCGAACGGGCACACCTCGATGCAGATACCGCAGTACATGCAGAGCGAGAAGTCGATGGCGAAGCGGTCCAGCACGTTGCGGGTGCGGGCGCGGGCGTTCGGGTCGGCGGCGGGCAGCGTCTCCTTGTGGGAGTCGATGTAGATGCACCAGTCCGGGCACTCGCGGGCGCACAGCATGCAGACCGTGCAGTTCTCCTCCAGCAGCGCGATCACCCCGCGCGAACGCGGCGGCAGATCGGGCTGCACGTCGGGGTACTGCGCCGTGACGGTCCTGCGCGTCATCGTGCGCATGGTGACGGCCAGGCCCTTGGCCAGGCCGGAGCCGGGAAACTTCATCAGGAGATCGCCACCTTGACGATGCCGGTGAGGGCGAGCTGGGCCAGGGCCAGCGGGATCAGCGCCGTCCACGCGAAGCGCATCAGCTGGTCCTCGCGCAGCCGCGGGTAGGTGACCCGCAGCCAGAGCACCACGAACGCCAGCGCGAAGGTCTTCACCAGCGTCCACAGCCAGCCCAGGCTGTCGGAGAACGGGCCGTGCCAACCACCGAAGAACAGCACCGTGGTCAGTCCGCAGAGCACCACGATGCCCGCGTACTCGGAGAGCAGGAACAGCGCGAAACGCAGACCGGTGTACTCGGTGTACGCGCCGAAGATGATCTCCGAGTCGGCCACCGGCATGTCGAACGGCGGACGCTGAAGCTCCGCCAAGCCCGCCGTGAAGAACACGAACGCACCGATCAGCTGCCACGGCACCCACCACCAGTGGAAGGCGTCCACGATCCCCGGCAGCGACACGGTGCCCGCCGCCATCGCCACCGACGCCGCCGCGAGCAGCATCGGCAACTCGTACGACATCAGCTGCGCGGCCGTACGCAACGCACCCAGCAGCGAGAACTTGTTCGCCGACGCCCAGCCGCCCATCAGCGAACCCAGCACGCCGATGCCCATGACCGCCAGCACGAAGAAGATGCCCGCGTCCACCGCCTCCCCGACCAGCCCGTTCGGACCGATCGGGATCACCAGCAGCACCAGCAGGTACGGCAGCAGCGCGACCGCCGGCGCCAGCCGGAAGATCCGCCGGTCCGCGTCGGCCGGGACGATGTCCTCCTTCTGCGCGAACTTCACGCCGTCGGCGACCAACTGCGCCCAGCCGTGGAACCCACCCGCGTACATCGGGCCCAGCCGGCCCTGCATGTGCGCCATCACCTTGTGCTCGGCCTGACCGACCACCAGCGGCAGCACCAGGAACACCACCAGCGTGCCGACGCAGCGCAGCAGCGTGTCGAGGAGGTTCACGCGCCGTCTCCGTTCTGCTCGGGCTGTTCGGGTTGCTGGTCGGATTCGGACTGCTCGGACTCGGACTCGGGCTGCGCGGGGGGCTCGGGGTGCCCGGCCTCCGGCTGCACCTCGGCGGGCTTCGCGGGCTCAGGCTTCGCGGGCTCAGGCTTCGCGTCGGCGGACCTCGCGGGCCCGGGCTGCACAGCCGCAGGCTTCGCGGGCCCGGTCGCCGCAGGCTCGGCCTGCACGGACTTCGCCTCCTCGCCCCTGGACCCCACGGCCCCAGGCTTCGCAGGCTCAGCGGCCACAGGCTCGGCCTGCACGGCCTCCGGCTGCACCTCGGCGGGCTTCGCGGGCTCAGGCTTCGCG
>NZ_JBIALR010000014.1:0-210444 GCF_042873675.1 Kitasatospora sp. NPDC004614 | reverse complement strand
ACTGCAGGGGGGACCCTGTGGGAGAGTAGGACGCCGCCGAACAATCATTCAGGGAAAGCCCCCCGCCTTTTGGCGGGGGGCTTTTTCGCATTTCCAGAGAATTCCCGACGCGGCCCGGGCCGGACCGCCCCACCGGCCCGGGCCGGCACGCCTCAGAGGCGCGAGCCGCCGGTCGCGTCGATGGTCTGGCCGGTGATCCAGCGGGAGTCGGGGGTGGCCAGGAAGGCGACGATGTCGGCGATGTCGTCGGGCTGGCCGATGCGGCCGAGCGCGGAGAGGGAAGACGCGTGGGCCTGGGCAGCGGGGTTGTCGCGGAGCCAGGAGGCATTGACGTCGGTGTCGATGATGCCGGGCCGGACCGAGTTGGCGGTGATGCCGCGGGGGCCGAGCTGGGCGGCGAGGTTGAGGGTGAAGTTATCGAGGGCGCCCTTGGTGGCGTTGTAGGCGATGATCTCGGGCATGGCGATACGGGCGACGCCGCTGGAGATGTTGATGATGCGGCCGCCGTCGCGGAGCCGGGGCAGGGCCTGCTGGGTGATGAAGAACGGGGCGCGGACGTTGACCGCGAAGACCTCGTCGAACTCGTCCTCGGTGAGCTCGGGGAGCGCGGAACTGCGGCCTATACCGGCGTTGTTGACCAGGATGTCGAGCCCGCCGTCGGGGGTGTACTCGCGGCCGGCCCGGTCGAAGGCCTCCCAGAGGCGGGCGGCGTCGCCGTGGCTGCCGAGGGGTGCGTGGACCAGGAAGGCCCGGCCGCCGTTGGCGCGGATCTTCTCCAGGACGGTGGTGGCGGCGTCGTGGTCGCGGGCGTAGCCGATGGCGACGGTGGCTCCGTCCTGGGCGAGGCGTTCGGCGATGCCGCGGCCGATGCCGCGGGAGGCGCCGGTGACCAGGGCGATCTTGCCGTCAAGTGCGCGAGCAGACATGGTGGTTGACCCATCCCTCATTTGTTGAGTGACCGTTCAAGAAAGACCGTAGCACGGCCCGGCGTACTTTTTGAGTGATCGCTCTAAAATGGATGGCATGACGACGAGTGCAGGTGCGAGACGCGGCCGCCCGCCGGCCTTCGACCGGGCGGCGGTGCTGGCGGCGGCGACCAGGCTGTTCTGGGAGCGGGGCTACCAGGCCACCTCGGTGGGGGAGTTGACCGGGGCGATGGGGATCAAGCCGGGCAGCCTGTATGCGGCGTTCGGCGACAAGGAGGCGCTGTTCCGCGAGGTGGTGCGGGCGTACCAGCAGTCCCCGGCGGGGGAGTTCGTGGGGCTGGCGTTCGCCGAGGAGCCGACCGTCCGGGCGGCGTTCGCCCGGATCCTGCGGGAGGCGGCGCGGGTCTACTCGGATCCGGAGCACCCGGCGGGCTGCCTGGTGATCAGCGCGGCCACCAACGTGGCCGCCCAGGACGACGAGGTGGCGGTGTTCCTCCGGGAGCTGCGGGCCGCGAACCTGGCGGCGTTCGAGGAGCGGCTGTCCTCCGCGCAACGGCTCGGCGAGCTCCCGCCCGGCGCGGAACCGGCCGCGCTGGCGCGGTACTTCGGCGCGGTGCTGCAGGGGATGTCGCAGCGCTCCCGGGACGGCGCGGACCCGGCGGAGCTGACGGCGACGGCCGAACTGGCCATGGCGGCCTGGCCCGTTGTGGGCGCAGGCCGTATCGCCTCCTGAAAACGGGCCGGAGGACGTACGCTCGGCAGTATGCAGACTGCTGAGAACACGTCAGGCGGCGGCCGGGTCGAACGCGTCGAGGTGCTGACGGCGGAACAGGCCGAGGCGGTACGGGAGTTGCTGGCGGATGCGGCCCGGACGGACGGCCGGGAGGCGGTCTCGGAAGCGGGCCGGCTGCGCATTCGCCCCGACAGCCCCCGCCCGGGCGTGCGGCACCTGGTGCAGCTGGCGGACGACCGGGTCACGGGGTACGCCCAGATCGAGGGCGAGCGTCCGGGGACGGTCGAGCTGACGGTGGCCCCGGCCGACCGCGGCCGGGGCCTGGGCGGATCGCTGGTGGGCGCGGTGCTGGACGGGGCGGACGGCGAGCTGAACTTCTGGGCGCACGGCGGCCTGCCTGCGGCCCGGCACCTGGCCGAGGCCCACGGGGCGGTGCTGGTGCGGGAGTTGCGGCAGATGCGGCGCACCGCCGAGGCCCCGGAGCCGGTGCCGCTGCCGGCCGGCGTCGAGCTGCGGACGTTCGAGCCGGGCCGCGACGAGCAGGCCTGGCTGGCGCTGAACGCGCTGGCGTTCGCCCATCACCCCGAGCAGGGCTCGTGGACGGAGCAGGACCTGGCCGAGCGGATGGCTGAGCCGTGGTTCGACCCGAAGGGCTTCTTCCTGGCGGAGCGCGACGGCCGGCTGGTCGGCTACCACTGGACGAAGATCCAGCCGGACGGCCTGGGCGAGGTGTACGTGGTGGGCGTGGACCCGGCGGAGCAGGGCGGCGGCCTGGGCAAGGCGCTGACCGCGGCCGGCCTGCGGCACCTGATCCTGGAGCGCGGGGTGCCGACCGTGATGCTGTACGTGGACGCGGACAACGCTGCGGCCGTCCGGGTGTACGAGCGGCTGGGCTTCGCCGTCCACGAGGTGGACCTGATGTACCGCTGGGAGCCGTCCGCAGGCCGCTGAGCCGGTCGGGCGCGGTGCGGGTGCCGGGCGGACGGAGCCGTCCGGTAACTGCCACAGGGGTGACGGACTCAGCTTTCCTCCCGGCCATGCGGTGTTTACCGTGGATTCAATTGGCGCCGCGAAGATCACAGAATGTCGTCCGTATTGCCCCGTCCGCGTCACCGCTCCACCCGCCGTCCGGCCGGGCCGGTTCCGGCTGCGCCGGGTGGGTGGCCCTGGGTCGACGAGGACGAGCAGCGAGCGGAGGCGTGTCCTTCGTCCCGCCGGGACCGCGTCCTGCAGGAGGAGCTGGAACAGATGAGCATCCCGCGCCCCGTCTCCGATTCGGCAGCGGCCGAGTCCAGCACCGAGCAGAAGCCGACCGCCCGGTCCGGCGTGAAAGCCGGGCCCGCGAAGGCCGGGCCCAGGTCCGGCGGCAGGTCCGCGGCCAAGGACCCGGCCGGTGGTCCGGCGAAGCCGTCGAAGCCCCGGGCCGCGGCGCGCGCCAAGGCCGAGCCGCCGGCGCCGGCCGAGCCGCTCCGGGCGACCACCGCACTGCCGGCGGCCTTCCTGGCCGCCAGCGCGGGCGGCGTGGCCAGCGCGGGCGGCGTGGGCAGCACGGGCAGCACAGCCGTCGCGAGCAGCGCGGACGGGCGCGGCGCCGAGGAGGCGGAGCTGCCGCAGGGCCGGTTCCTGGACCGTGAGCGCAGCTGGCTGGCGTTCAACGAGCGGGTGCTGGAGCTCGCCGAGGACCCGAACATCCCGCTGCTGGAGCGGACCAAGTTCCTGGCGATCTTCGCGTCCAACCTGGACGAGTTCTTCATGGTGCGGGTGGCCGGCCTGAAGCGCCGGATCGCCACCGGGGTCGCCCAGCGGTCGGCGTCGGGGCTGCAGCCGCGCGAGGTGCTGGACCAGATCTGGCGCCGCTCCCGCGAACTGATGGCCCGCCACGCGGCGACGTTCCAGCAGGAGGTGCTGCCGGACCTCGCGGCCGAGGGCATCGAGCTGGTGCGCTGGCCGGACCTGGCGGAGACCGAGCAGTCCCGCCTGCACACGCTGTTCCGGCAGCAGATCTTCCCGGTCCTGACGCCGCTGGCGGTGGACCCGGCGCACCCGTTCCCGTACATATCGGGGCTGTCGCTGAACCTGGCGGTGGTGGTGCGCAACCCGGTGTCGGGCCACAAGCACTTCGCGCGGGTGAAGGTGCCGCAGCTGCTGTCGCGCTTCCTGGAGGCCTCGCCGCAGCGGTACGTGCCGCTCGAGGACGTGATGGGCGCGCACCTGGAGGAGCTGTTCCCGGGGATGGAGGTGCTCGCCCACCACGCGTTCCGGGTCACCCGCAACGAGGACCTGGAGGTGGAGGAGGACGACACCGAGAACATCCTGAAGGCGCTGGAGAAGGAGCTGATGCGCCGCCGCTTCGGGCCGCCGGTGCGCCTGGAGGTCGAGGAGTCCATCGACCCGTACATCCTGGACCTGCTGGTGCGGGAGCTGAACATCACCGAGGCGGAGGTCTTCCCGCTGCCCGGCCCGCTCGACCTGACCGGCCTGTTCGGCATCGCCGACCTGGACCGCCCGGAGCTGCGGTACCCGAAGTTCGTGGCGGGCACCGCGCGCGGCCTGATCGACGTCGAGTCGGCCTCGCAGCCGGACATCTTCGCCGCGATGCGCGAGCGCGACGTGCTGCTGCACCACCCGTACGACTCGTTCTCCACCTCCGTGCAGGCGTTCCTGGAGCAGGCCGCCGCCGACCCGCACGTGCTGGCGATCAAGCAGACGCTGTACCGCACCTCCGGCGACTCGCCGATCGTGGACGCGCTGATAGACGCCGCGGAGTCCGGCAAGCAGGTGCTGGTCCTGGTGGAGATCAAGGCGCGCTTCGACGAGCAGGCCAACATCAAGTGGGCCCGCAAGCTGGAAGAGGCCGGCTGCCACGTGGTGTACGGCCTGATCGGGCTGAAGACGCACTGCAAGCTGTCGCTGGTGGTCCGCCAGGAGGGCGAGACGCTCCGCCGGTACTCGCACGTCGGCACCGGCAACTACCACCCGAAGACCGCCCGGCTGTACGAGGACCTCGGGCTGCTGACCTCCGACCCGCAGGTCGGCGCGGACCTCTCCGACCTGTTCAACCGGCTGTCCGGCTACTCGCGCCGCGAGTCGTACCGGCGGCTGCTGACCGCGCCGCGCGGGCTCCGCGACGGCCTGGTCGCCCGGATCAACGGCGAGATCGCGCACCACCGGGCCGGCCGGCCCGCCTCCGTCAAGATGAAGGTCAACTCGATCGTCGACGAGGTGGTCATCGACGCCCTGTACCGGGCCTCGCAGGCCGGGGTGCCGGTGGACGTGTGGGTGCGCGGCATCTGCGCGATCCGGCCGGGCGTGCCCGGGCTGAGCGAGAACGTCCGGGTGCGGTCCATCCTCGGCCGGTTCCTGGAGCACTCCCGGGTGTTCGTGTTCGGCAACGGCGGCGACCCCGAGGTGTGGATCGGCAGCGCCGACATGATGCACCGCAACCTCGACCGCCGGATCGAGGCACTGGTCCGGGTCACCGACCCGGCCCACCGGGCCGAACTGAACGGGCTGCTGGACCTCGGCGTCTCCGACGAGACCGACTCCTGGCACCTCGGCCAGGACGGCAGCTGGATCCGCCACGCGCAGGACGCCGAGGGCCGCCCACTGCGGCACGTCCAGGACCTGCTGATCGACTCACGCCGCCGCAACCGCGGCTCCGCCGCCGCACGCTGAGCGGCACCCCGCCCGCGCCGGGAGCCCTCCCGGCGCGGGCGGCATGCAGCCCCGGGGCAGGCCCGGGGACGGAATCGGGGAGAGCCACAGCCATGACCGATGCGCCGACGACGGCCCCGGTGGCGCGCGCCGCGACCGCCGGGGAGGTCCTTGCCGGCTACCTGACCGCACAGGCGGGCGTGTTCCTGCGCGCCCTGCCGCAGGCGGTCGGCGAGGCGGGCTCCAGACCGGGTGCGCTCCCGGCGTCGGCACAGGCCGCGGACGACCTGCTGCGCGCGGTGCGCCGGATCGGCGGGGCACTGCACACCTTCGGGCCAGCCTTCGACCCGGTGTGGGCGCAGGAGTCACGGACCGAGCTGCGCTGGCTGATCGACCTGCTCACCCAGGAACCCGGCTACCGGCGCCGCTCCGACCGGCTGCTCGGCGCCGTCGACTCGCTGGCCGACACCGCCCCCGACGGGGCCGGCATGCTGGCCGGCCACCCGGGCGCGCCGAAAGCCCGGGCGCTGCTGGAACGCCAGCTGACGCTGGCCCGGACCCGTTCGCACACCGCGCTGCTGCAGGAGCTGCGCTCGGCCCGGCTGCACGCGCTGGCCGACCGGATGACGCTGCTGGCCGGCGAGCTGCCGCTGGCGCCGGAGGCCGCCGCCGAGCCGGCGGTGGCGCTGCTGCCGCGGACGGCGGCGGCGCTGGCGGCGCTGGTGGCGGCGGCCGAGCGGCTGCCCTGGCAGCGTTCCGCGCAGGCGTACGCCGGTGCGGGCCTGCACCGGCTCGGCGCGGCCCCGGCGGACACGGTGCCGGTACCGCGCGGCGCCGGAGACACCGCGGACGTGGCGCTGGCGGCGGACGACGCGCCGTGGCTGCGGGCCCGGATCCTGGTGAAGCGGGCCCGGTACGCGCTGGAGGTGTGCAGCGCGCCGGACGGCGAACTGCTGGAGCTGGACCGGGTGCTGGGCCACCACCAGGACGCCTCGGACGCGGCGGCCACGGTCGCCGCGGCCGCCCGCACGCCGCGGATCACCCCGGCGACGGCATACGTGCTGGGTGTGGTGCACGCCGATCAGCGGCTGGACGTGGAGGCCGCCCGGTACGCTTTCGGGCGCCAGTGGCCGGCGGTGGCGCCCGGGCTGGCCGGCCCGGCAGCGGTGGCGTCGGATTGAACCCTGGATCCCCGACCTGGATGGACCGCGTGCCGCAGCTCCCAGATCACCCGTCCCCGTCCGACGGCGCCCACGCCCGGGCGGGCGGTGCCCGCACCGACCGCCGCCCGGCGGCCGGTGCGCGGTCGACGGTGCTGGCGGCGGGCGCGGTGCTGTGGGTGCCCGGGCCGCTGCGCAAGGACGGCAGCCGCAAGAAGCCGCGGGTGGCGCTGGTGCACCGGCCCAAGTACGACGACTGGAGCCTGCCGAAGGGGAAGCTCGACCCCGGCGAGGGCTGGCGGACGGCGGCGCTGCGCGAGGTGTGGGAGGAGACCGGGATGCGCTGCGTGCTGGGCCCGGAGCTGCCCACCCAGCACTACCTGGTGCAGGGCCGCCCGAAGGAGGTCCGGTACTGGGCCGCGGTGCCGACCGGCGGGGCGTTCCGGCCCAACCGGGAGGTGGACCGGCTGGAGTGGCTGCCGCCGCGGCGGGCCAAGGAACGGCTGACCCACCCCCGCGACCGGGTCCTGATCGACGCGCTGCTGGAGCTGTTGCTCGGCTGAGCGCCCCGGCCTGTTCCGTACGGCCGGGACGGGTGATCTGCCCGCGCCCGACCTGTGACGCAACCGTTACTACTGGCCAAGGTTTCCTGACATCCGTCCGAGGTTCACTCCCCGTTCATTTGTGACGGGCTGACGCGTCACCTGTCCTGCCTAACTTCGGGGTTACCGGAGGGCCGGAAGGGCCCCGGACCACAGCAATTCCGGTCACTCGTGGACCGGTAATGCCTCAGAAAGGGACACCCTGTGAACCTGCGGAACGGCCGCTCCAAGGCCCTCGCCATCGGTGCCGTCGCGCTCGTCTCCACGCTGTCGCTGTCGGCCTGCGGCACGGACGACAACTCCAAGCCCAGCGCGAACGGCTCGTCCGCCGGTGGGGCCCCGGCCGCCAAGATCGCCTGCTCCGACAAGGGTGGCCAGCTGCTGGCGGCCGGTTCGACCGCGCAGACCCCGGCGATCGAGGTCTGGAAGGCCGCCTACGGCGCCGCCTGCTCCAGCACCAGCCTGACCTACAGCGGTGGCGGCTCCGGCGCGGGTGTCACCCAGTTCAACCAGGGCAAGATCGCTTTCGCGGGCTCCGACGGCGCCCTCAAGGCGGCCGAGATCGACGCCTCGAAGCAGGTCTGCACCGGCGGCCAGGGCATCGACCTGCCGATGGTCGGCGGCCTGATCTCGATCGTCTTCAACGTCGAGGGTGTCGACAAGCTGACCCTGGACGCCCCGACCCTGGCGAAGATCTTCGACTCGCAGATCACCAAGTGGAACGCCCCGGAGATCGCCGCCCTGAACCCGGGCGTCAACCTCCCGGCCGCCGACATCCAGGCGATCCACCGCTCGGAGGACTCCGGCACCACCCAGAACCTGACCGCCTACCTGGCCAAGGCCGGCAACGGCGCCTGGAAGTACCCGGCCGCCAAGAGCTGGGCCGGCCAGGGCGGCCAGTCCGCGAACGGCTCCGCCGGCGTGGTGGCCCAGGTCAAGCAGGCCAAGAACTCGATCTCCTACGTCGAGCTGTCCTACGCCCAGACCAACAAGCTGAACAGCGCGTCCATCGCCACCGGCGCCTCCAAGCCGGTCGAGGCCAACGCCGCCAACGCCGCCACCACGCTGGCCAACGCCAAGATCACCGGCACCGGTGCGGACATGGCGCTGGACATCGACTACGCGACCAAGGCCGAGGGTGCTTACCCGCTGACCCTGGTCACCTACGAGATCGTCTGCGACAAGGGCAACAAGGCCGACACCCTGCCGGCCCTGAAGTCCTTCCTGAACTACACCGTCAGCGACGAGGGCCAGCAGGCCATCGGTGCGGTCGGCTACGTGCCGCTGCCGAAGGAGCTGGCCGGCAAGGTCAAGACCCAGATCGACGCCCTCGCCTGAGGCTGAGCGACGACCGGCCGGGCGGCCCCCGAAGGAGGGGGAGGGGCTGCCCGGCCGGGCCGTGCGCCACGCGCACCATCCGTAACACCGGCACCACCCACCATCAGAACGTCCGGGGCACCGCCGCCAAGGTGCCGCCCTCCGCGGGGCAGCGCCGCCAGACCGGAGTAAACGATCATGACTTCTTCCTCCCCCGCCGACGCGCGGGGACGGACCCCACGACGCCGCGACAGCCGCCGCGGTGACGCCGTGTTCTTCAACCTCTCCCGCGGTGCGGGCATCCTGCTGCTGGTCATCATGGCCGCCATCGCAGGCTTCCTGGCCTACCGCTCGGCCCTCGCCCTGGGCAAGAACGAGGGCAACTTCCTCACCACCTTCGAGTGGACGCCGGACGCCGCGACGCCGGTGTTCGGCATCGCCGTGCTCGCCTTCGGCACCCTGGTCAGCGCGCTCATCGCGATGCTGATCGCGGTCCCGATCGCGGTCGGCATCGCGCTGTTCATCTCGCACTACGCGCCGCGCCGGATCGCCCAGCCGTTCGCCTACCTGGTGGACCTGCTGGCCGCCGTCCCGTCGATCGTCTACGGCCTGTGGGGCGTGCTGTTCCTGGTCCCGCACATGGACGGTCTGACCAGCTGGATGGACCAGTACCTCGGCTGGACGTACATCTTCGACCAGTCCAGCGCCGGCGTCCTGCCACGCAACCTGTTCACCGTCGGCATCCTGCTGGCGATCATGGTGCTGCCGATCATCACCGCGGTCACCCGCGAGGTGTTCCGGCAGGTCCCGCGGATGCACGAGGAGGCGGCGCTCGCGCTCGGCGCGACCCGCTGGGAGATGGTCCGCACCGCGGTGCTGCCGTTCGGCCGCCCCGGCATCATCTCCGCGTCCATGCTCGGCCTGGGCCGCGCGCTCGGCGAGACCATCGCGGTCGCCACCGTGCTGTCCACCAACAGCAAGCTGTCGCTGCACCTGCTCGACCCGGGCGGCGGCACCTTCGCGGAGAACATCGCGCTGAAGTTCAACGAGGCCCAGCCGCTCGGCCGGGACGCCCTGATGGCCTCCGGCCTCGTCCTGTTCGTGATCACGCTGCTGGTGAACGGTGCCGCCCGCGTCATCATCGCCCGCCGCAAGGAGTACTCGGGGGCCGCCGCGTGAGTACCGTCTCGACCGTCACCGACGCCACCGTCCCGCAGCTCAGCCACCGGCTGACCGCGGCCCGGCTGCCCCGCTGGGCACCGGCCGGCATCGCCGCGGCCTCGATCGCCGTCGGCTGCGGCCTCGGCGCCGTCGCCGGCCTCAAGAGCCACCTGCAGTGGGGCCTGATCTCCGCCCTGCTCTTCCTGGTCGCCAGCTACGCCGTCTCCGCCTCGGTGGAGGGCCGCCGGCAGGCCAAGGACCGCTTCGCCACCTCGCTGGTGTGGGTCGCCTTCATCTGCGCCGTGGTGCCGCTGGTCGCGCTGACCTTCTACACCGTGCAGCAGGGCATCGGGGCGATCAGCCCCGAGTTCCTCAGCCACTCGATGAAGGGCGTCGTCGCCACCCTCAGCCCGGACGGCGGCATCTACCACGCCATCATCGGCACCGTCGAGCAGGTCCTGCTGGCCACCCTGATCGCCGCGCCGATCGGTCTGCTCACCGCCGTCTACCTGGTGGAGTACGGCCGCGGCCGGCTCGCCAAGGCGGTCACCTTCTTCGTCGACGTGATGACGGGCATCCCGTCGGTCGTCGCCGGTCTGTTCATCCTCTCGCTCTGGAACATCCTCCTCGGCTTCCAGTACTCGGGCTTCTCCGGCAGCCTCGCGCTGGCGATCCTGATGATGCCGGTCGTGGTCCGCTCGACCGAGGAGATGCTCAAGCTCGTCCCGAACGAGCTCCGGGAAGCCTCGTACGCGCTCGGCGTGCCGCGCTGGAAGACCATCCTGCGGATCGTCCTCCCGACGGCCATCGGCGGAATCACCACCGGTGTGATGCTGGCGGTCGCCCGCATCACCGGTGAGACCGCCCCCGTGATGATGCTGGTGTTCGGCGCCGACTTCATCAACAGCGACCCGTTCAACGGACCTCAGCAGTCCCTGCCGCTCTACATCTGGCAGCAGTACTCGCAGGTCAACAACGACTACGGCTACTCGCGCGCCTGGGGCGCGGCGCTGGTGCTGATCGCCTTCGTGATGGGGCTCAACCTCATCGCACGGGGCATCGCCCGCTGGCGCGCGCCCAAGGGCGGACGCTGACCCCGACTGACGTACGAACAGACGAGAGAAGACGAAAGATCATGGCCAAGCGCATCGACGTCAGCGGACTGTCCGCCTACTACGGCTCCACCCGCGCCATCGAGGACATCTCGATGACCATCGAGCCCCGCTCGGTGACCGCGTTCATCGGCCCCTCCGGCTGCGGCAAGTCCACCTTCCTGCGCACCCTCAACCGGATGCACGAGGTGATCCCCGGCGCCCGGGTCGAGGGCAAGGTGATGCTCGACGACGAGAACCTGTACGGCTCGAACGTCGACCCGGTCGCCGTCCGCCGCTCGGTCGGCATGGTGTTCCAGCGCCCCAACCCGTTCCCCACCATGTCGATCTACGACAACGTGGTGGCCGGCCTGCGGCTGGCCGGCGTGAAGAAGAAGTCCGTCCTGGACGGCGTGGTGGAGAAGTCCCTGCAGGGCGCCAACCTCTGGAAGGAGGTCAAGGACCGCCTGAACAAGCCCGGTGCGGGCCTGTCCGGCGGCCAGCAGCAGCGCCTGTGCATCGCCCGGGCGATCGCGGTCGAGCCCGAGGTGCTGCTGATGGACGAGCCCTGCTCGGCCCTCGACCCGATCTCCACCCTCGCCATCGAGGACCTGATCGGCGAGCTGAAGTCGCAGTTCACCATCGTGATCGTGACCCACAACATGCAGCAGGCGGCCCGCGTCTCCGACCGCACCGCGTTCTTCAACCTGGCGGGCGTCGGCCAGCCCGGCAAGCTGATCGAACTGGACGACACCCAGCGGATCTTCTCCAACCCGTCGGTGCAGGCCACCGAGGACTACATCTCCGGCCGCTTCGGCTGACCGGCCCCGCCGCCTTCCGGCGGCGGAGCACACCAGCTGCTCCACGGTGCTGCATGGCGGTGCCGCCGCGGAGCCGACGAAGGGCCCGCCCCCGTGCTGTGGGGGCGGGCCCTTCCGCTCTGTCGCTTACTCGCTGACGCGGTCAGAGGACCAGCAGGTTGGTGAGGCCGAACATCGCGGCGGCCACGAGCGCCGCTGCCGGCATGGTGATGAACCAGCCCATCACGATGTTCTTCGCCACGCCCCAGCGGACCGCCCGGACCCGCTTGGTGGCGCCCACACCCATGATCGCCGAGGTGATCACGTGGGTGGTGGAGATCGGCGCCGCGTAGACGAACGAGGTGACGTACATGACCGCGGAGGCGGTCGCCTCGGCGGCGAAGCCCTGCGGCGGGTCCAGCTCGATGATCTTCCGGCCGAGGGTGCGCATGATCCGCCAGCCGCCCGCGTAGGTGCCCAGCGAGAGCATCATGGCGCAGGAGATCTTCACCCAGATCGGGATGCCGGTGCCGGAGTGGTGGCCGGAGATGGTCAGTGCCATCACCACGATGCCCATGGTCTTCTGGGCGTCCTGCAGGCCGTGCGCCAGCGCCATCGCGGCCGCCGAGGCGGTCTGCGCCACCCGGAAGTTGCGCTTGGCCTTGTGCGGGTTGGCCTTCTTGAAGATCCACAGGATCGCCAGCATCACCAGGAAGCCGCCGATCAGGCCGACCACCGGCGAGATGACCATCGGAAGGATGATCTTCTCGACCACGCCGTGCCAGATCACCTCGGTACCGCCCGCCAGCGCCGCGCCCACCATGCCGCCGAACAGCGCGTGCGAGGAGGAGGACGGTAGGCCGAAGTACCAGGTCACCAGGTTCCAGGCGATGGCGCCGACCAGCGCGGCGAACAGGATCGCCATGCCCTTGGAGCCGGTCGGGGTCTCGATGATCCCCTCGGAGACGGTCTTCGCCACCCCGCTGCCGAGGAAGGCGCCCGCCAGGTTCATCACCGCGGCCATCGCCAGCGCCGCCCGGGGGGTCAGCGCCCGGGTGGAGACCGAGGTGGCGATCGCGTTCGCGGAGTCGTGGAAGCCGTTCGTGTACGTGAAGAAGAACGCCACGCCGACGACGACGATCAGTGCTGCCATGTCCACGGAGCTCAGGACTCCTTGACGGCGATGGTCTCCACCGTGTTGGCCACGTGCTCGAACGCGTCGGCGGCCTCTTCGAGGACGTCCACGACCTGCTTGAGCTTCAGCACCTCGATCGCGTCGTACTGGCCGGAGAACAGGTGGGCCAGCAGCTTGCGGTGGATCTGGTCCGCCTGGTTCTCCAGCCGGTTGATCTCGATCCAGTACTCGGTGAGGTTGGCCATCGAGCGCAGGTTGGGCATCGCCTCGGCGGTCAGCTCGGCGGCCCGGGCCAGCACCTCGATCTGCTGCTCGATGCCGTTCGGGAGGGTCTCGATGTCGTACAGGACGACAAGGTCGACGGCCTCCTCCATGAAGTCCATGATGTCGTCCAGCGAGGACGCCAGCGCGTAGATGTCCTCCCGGTCGAACGGGGTGATGAAGGAGGAGTTCAGCTGGTGGAAGATCGCATGGGTGGTGTCGTCCCCGGCGTGCTCGGCGGCGCGCATGCGCTCGACGATCTCCGCGCGGGCGGACACGTCCGAGCCCAGTAGTTCCAGCAGGAGCTTGGATCCGACGACAAGGTTCTCCGCCGCGGCGGCGAACATGTCGTAGAAGCTCGTCTCCTTCGGGGTCAGGCTAAAACGCACGGAAATCTCCGATGTGCGGGGTCGGTACTTGACGATGCTAGGCGCACGTCCGCCGTGTCCGGACACGGGGCCGCCGACGCGCGCCCTAAGTGTGTCCCACGACACGCCGGTTTGCTCCCGCTCTGCAGGGGGATCTGTGCCCTGACGCCCGGACGGCGGAACACCAGACCGGCGCCGGATGTTGGACACTGGGGGCACCTCCCGGCCGAAGGCTGGGGGAGGGCCGAGTACCGAAACCAAGAGGGCGGACCGGGATGACCACCATCGACACCCCCAGCACCGACACCGCACCGGCGTGCCACGGAGCGGCGCAGGGCGCCGGGCCGCACGGCTACAGCAGCGACAAGGAAGCACACCTGAAGCGACTGCGCCGGATCGAAGGTCAGATCCGCGGCCTGCAGCGGATGGTCGACGAGGACGTCTACTGCATCGACATCCTCACCCAGGTCTCCGCGTCGACCAAGGCGCTGCAGTCCTTCGCGCTGTCCCTGCTCGAGGTGCACCTGGCGCACTGCGTGGCGGCCGCCGCGGAGGCGGAGGACGGAGGCGAGGCGCTGAACGCCAAGGTCTCCGAGGCCAGCGCGGCCATCGCGCGACTGCTCCGCACCTGACGCCCGGTCGTCCTGACGTCCGCTCAGCCGTCCGTGCCGGACGGCTGTTCGTCGTCCCTGCGCAGCAGCACCTGGTCGATCTGCTCGGCGGCCAGCCGTTCGGCGCGGCTGGCCGAGGCGGCGATCATCAGCTCACCGGCCAGGTCGATCTCGTCCAGCGCGGTGCTGTCGTGGCCGCCGGTGCCGTTCTCCCCGGTTGCCATTGGCCTCCACCCCTTCCGCGCCCCGTCCGTGCCGACTACCCGCCCCCGTACCAGCGTAGGCAGCGGGAGGCCGGCCCACATGGCACGGACGGGCCATCTCTGGTGTCCGAAACGGGTGGGACGGTCACTTCGGGGAGGGCGAGGCCGACATCGACCAGAGGTCGGCGGCGGACGGCTCGGCGGCCTCCACCGGCTTGCCGAAGTCGGTCAGCGCCAGCGTGGAGACCACCTTCACCTGGTCCTTCGCGGCGGTGGAGCCGGCCACCCCGGCGAAGGTGAAGTTCTCCACCACCTTGTGCAGCCGGCCCTGGTCGTCCAGCCAGACCTCGTACGGGACCTCCTTGACCGTGAAGGTCTGCCCGGCCATCCGCAGGCCGTCCGCACCGCGGCCGCCGGTGGCGTCGGCGGCCTTCACCAGGTCCAGGGTGCCCTTGTAGTGCTTCAGCTCCACGCCGTTCACCGTCTCGGAGCCGACCAGCTCGGCGCTCTGCGCCCCGCGCAGCGCGCCCGCGGCGGACGCCGGGTCGGTGGCGCCGGAGCTCACCAGATTGCCGTCCGGGAGCTGGCGGACGTCCAGCTTGACCCACTTGCCCTCGGGGATCTTGGCGCCGCTGTTCTGCAGGTAGACCGTGCCGGGCAGCACCACCTCGACGATCTTCCCGCCGGCGGCGGCCCCCGACGGGACGTCGATCTCCAGCCGGCCCAGCCGCTTCACGTAGTCGTAGCCGCCGGTGCCGTGGAACACCGCCTTCTTCTCCGCGGACTCGGTGCTCAGCTCGGTGGACGCGTGCGCCGAGCCGGTGCGGCCGGTGATGTCGGCGGTGGAGCGGACCGCGGTCAGCGGGTCGGGGGACAGCTGGTCGGCGGAGCTGTCCTGGTTCTGCCCGCCGCCGGTGCAGGCGGTCAGCACACCGGCGAGCGCGGCCGCGGCAGCGGCCCGGTAGAGCTTCTTCACGACTTCGACAACCCCCTGGCCCCGGAAGGCCCGGCCAGCAGCCGCCCCGGATGGACAGCGCGCCTGCCAGGCAAACGAGTTGGGGTCCGGAAGGTTACGGGCGGTCGACCCTTCGCCGAACACGTACCGGCGTGCGACCAGGGAGGACTACCGTGAAGGACGTGGCAGACCGGCAGCCGGAGACGACCGGCGTGGCAGCGTGCAGCGACCATCGACCCGAGGTGGTGGAGCGCGGATCCTTCTGCTTCGCCCAGTGCGACTGCGGCTGGTTCGCCCCCGGGCGGCGCTCCCGCGACCGGGCCCGGCGGGACGCCGCCGAACACCTGGCCGACCCGGAGCCGCTCGACTGACTCGCTGCTTCCGTGAGGCGGTCAGGCCGCCAGGTCGGACTCCCGGTCGCGCTCCGCACGCCGGCCCGAACGGGCCGCCCGCCCGCTGCCCTGACCGGCCGACCGACGCCGGCCACCGGCCGCGGCGGGGGCCTTGGCCGCCACCAGCGGCCGCAGCGCCGTCCGGGACAGCGCGTGACAGAGCGGCACCAGCACGGCCATCGCGATCGGCGCGAGCAGCAGCACCACGGCGGTGGCCAGCGCGTAGCCCCCGATCACGTCTGTCGGGTAGTGCACGCCCACGTACATCCGGCAGAAGCCCTGCAACAGGGCGAGCGCACCGGCGGCCACCCCGAGCTTCCGGTTGACCAGGAACAGCGCGACGGCGATGCCCATGGACATCGCGGAGTGGTCGCTGACGAAGGAGAGGGTGTCCTCCTTGCCGGGCACCAGCACGTCGATCTCGGGGTGGTCGACGAACGGGCGGGGCCGGTCGACGATCGCCGAGATCGGCAGGTTGGCCAGCTCGGCGATGGCGACCGCGATCGGCGCCCACAGCACCCCGGCGACGGCGACCGGCGCATCGGGGCGACGGCGGGCACTCAGCCAGGCGGTCAACCCGATCGCGGCCAGGCCCAGCAGGATGCCGTACTCGGCGGTCCAGGCGACCAGTGAGTCCAGCCAGCCGGGCGCGTCGGCGGCCAGGCCGTTGACTGCCTTGAGCAGGCCGAGGTCGGGGTCACCCGAACCGGTTCCCGCATCGGCGAGCAGCGTGGCCACGCCGTACCTCCCTGTCCGCATCTCCGCAGTGGTTCCCGATCAGTGCGGCCGGGTGCGGACGTCCGGCAGCCTCCTGAGTCAACGCGATCGAGACCATCGGGGGTTCCGTCCGAAACATGCTGTTATGCAAACTTGACTCACCGTCCACCCCGCATGCACATGCCGAGCGGACGGCCCGTCAGCTCTTTACCGGTCCTTGACCCGCCGTGATGGTGCCGTCGTTCTTGTTCCGGCTGGGCAGCGCGGCCGCACCGTCCGGGGTGACCCGGGTCGCCCCGATGTAGTCCCGCTGGTCGATCTTGTCGTAGCGCACCTTGGCGCCGGTGTGCGGGGCGTCGATCATGTAGCCGCCGCCGACGTACAGACCCACGTGGTGGATGGTCCGCGGGTCCTCCAGGTCATTGGCGAAGAACACCAGGTCGCCGGGCCGGAGTTGGTCCCGCGACGGGTGCGGCCCGCTGTACCACTGGTCGTTGGCCACCCGGGGCAGCTCGATGCCCACACTCTTGAACGCCGCCTGGGTCAAACCCGAGCAGTCGAACCGCCCGTCCTCCCAGGTCTGCCCGGTGCCCCCCCACATGTAGTCGATGCCCAGCTTGCTCTGCGCGTAATAGATCGCCCCCGCCGCCTCCTTGGACAGCGCGATCTGCGCCCCCGCCTTCGGCGGCGCGGTGAACGACTTCGCCAGCGACTGGATGCTCTTCACGTACCCCTGGGTCTCCTTGTACGGAGGCACCCCGTTGTTCTTGATCACCGCGTACGGCCCGGCGTTGTACGCGGCCAGCATGTTGGCCTGCTTGTCCCCGGGCACCTTGGCGACGTCCCGGGCCAGCGCGCAGTCGTAGGTGGCGGCGGAGGCGATCGCGTCGTCCGGGTTCCAGATGTCCGGCTTGCCGTCGCCGTTGCCGTCCGTCCCGTACGTCGCCCACGTCCCCTCCAGGAACTGGGCCATCCCATACGCCTTCGCCGGGCTCTTCGCCAACGGGTCGAAACCGCTCTCCTGGTACAGCTGCGCGGCCAGCATCGGCGCCGAGATCTCCGGGCACAGCGCGCCCCACTTCTGGATCTGCGCCCGGTACTGCGCGGGCACCGTCCCACCGGACAGCGCCAGTTCACCGGCCTGCTCCGGCGCCCCGCTGGCCGCGTACGTCCCCAGCGTCACCACCCCGACGAACCCGATGGCCACCACCGCGGTCGCGGCACCAGCGAGCCGAGCCTTCCGGAGCACCATCCCGCACCATCCCGACGGATCGTCAGCAGTCATGTCCTGTTGCGTTATTGCCCGGTGCAATCATCACAGATACCAAGGGCGGGCAGTATCCTCGGACTACCGGACATCTTGGCGGAGGCGTCCGGCCACCACGAGCAATCCGCGAGAAGCAGCCAAGTCGGCGTCAGATCTGGCCAAGAATAGGACCTGCCCCTTCGCTCGACCGTGGTCCGGGGCCTTGAATTTTCCTGATCGGGCGGTGAGATGGGATGAACCTGAACGTGGACAGCGCAGTGATCCGGTACCTGGCGGAAGACCCGCCGAAGAAGGCCGGCATCGACACCATCATCGGCGGCATCGCCCCCGACTGGGGCCCGTTCGCCTCACTCGGCTCCTCGGCCCGCGTGATGGTCCAGGTCGTGATGGCCGTCGCCATCCTGGTCTGCCTGGGCATCGCGATCTGGGGCGCCGCCAAGCAGCGGATCGGCGCCACCGCGATGCGTGACACCTTCAGCGCCGAACAGGGCAAGGGGCTGATCATCGCCGGCCTGACCGGCGTGTTCATCATCGGTTCGCTCGGCACCCTGTTCACCATTGTGTACGGCATGGCGATCTGACCATCGGACAACTCCCGTCCACCTCGCGCAGATCCACGCTCCGCGCGCCGACACCGAGAACACCCGTCACGCCGCCGCGCCCCGCGCGGTGACGCCGCACCAGGAGGGCCCCCGTGCCGTTGTCCGACGACCAGCCGCACACCCGTACGCGGCTACCGGTCGCCGAACAGACCGCCCCCGCGGCCGGCCGCCAGGCCCGCCCCCTGCGCACCCTCCTCACCATCCTCGGCATCGTCACCCTGCTGGTGATCGCCGTCGCCATCGCCAACCGTGACAAGGCCCTACCCGGCCGCACCCCCGCCGCGACCTCCGGCGACCAGGCCCGCGGCGGAACCGCCCCCGCCGCCGACCGCACCGCCGCGACCGGCCAACAGCCCGTCACCACCACCACCAACGGCATCGGCACCGGCTACCCCCACACCGACCAGGGCGCGCAGTCCGCCGCCGCCAACTACGCGGTCGCGCTCGGCTCCACCGACATGTTCCGCCCCGACACCCGCCACACCATCCTCGCCACCGTCGCCGACCCCACCAGCCTCTCCACCCTCCAGTCCCGCCTGGACCAGGCGTTCTCCCCGGAGATGGTGACCCGGTTCGGCCTGGACGCGCAGGGCCGCGCCCCGAAGGGGCAGACCTTCGTCAGCCGGATCGTCCCGGTCGGCACCCACACCACCAACGGCGCCGACACCGCCACCAAGGTCGACGTCTGGTGCACCGGGCTCTACGGCCTGGCCGGCGAGGACTCCACCAACCCGGTCAGCCAGGACTGGTACACCCTGACCGTCACCATGCGCTGGACCGGCAGCGACTGGAAGCTCACCGACTACTCCCGCGCCGCGGGCCCCGCCCCCCTGCCGGGCGACCAGCAGGCGGCCACCGCGAAAGAGATCGCCGATGCCGTCCAGCAGTTCGGAGGGTTCCGCTATGCCCGCTGACGCGTCCAGACTGCGCTTCCTGGGCCGGGCCGGGGTGCTCGGCGCCGCGCTGAGCAGCCTTCAACTCACCGCGCTGGTGGTCGCGCAGCGGGTCGCTGCCGATCCTTCGCCTGGTGCCAGTCCAAGCCCGTCCAAATGCGCAGGCCAGGATGCCACTGTCCTCGGCGCCGACAAGTTGTGCGCTCCCCCTGGGGCGGCGGTCGTCGGGGGGGACACGGTCTCCTCGGTGACGGATCCGTTGGGGTCGTTGGCCAAGGGGTGTGCGCAGGCGGCGGCCTGGGTGGTGCGGCAGTTGGCGGGGGCGATCGACGGGACGACGAAGGTCGATTTCACCAACGCGGCGTTCCTGCAGCAGTACGCGGTGGTGTTCGCGGTGTCGACGGTGGTCACGCTGGTGCTGTGGCTGCTGGCGGTGACGAAGCGGGCGGTGCGCGGTGCGGCGCTGGGGCAGGCGTTCGGCGAGGCGGTCGGGTTCCTGTGGCTGACGGTGATCGCTTCGGCGTTCACGCCGCTGATCCTGTACACGGTGGTGACGGTCACCGACGGGCTGACGGATGCGATCGCGGCGGGGACGAAGTCCGACACGGGCACGTACCTGGGCGGGTTCGCGGACACCCTGGACAAGGGCAGCATGGGCGGTGGACCGCTGATTCTGATCATCGTGTCGCTGGTGGCGGTGCTGGCCGCCGCGGTGCTGTGGATCGAGCTGGTGATCCGGGCGGCGATGCTGTACGTGGGTGCGCTGCTGGGGACGGCGGTGTACGCGGGGCTGGTGGACAAGCAGCTGTGGAAGCACGTGCGCCGGTGGGCGGCGATGATGCTGGCGATAGATCTGGCGAAGCCGATCATCGTGATCATCCTGGGCCTGGCGGGTGCGGTGGCGACCGGTGCGGGCGCGGACGACGACTTCGCGCGGGTGCTGAGCGGGCTGGCGATCCTGTTCCTGTCGATCTTCGCGAGTGCCGCGGTGTACCGGTTCGTGCCGGGCTTCGGTGACGAGCTGCTGTCGATGCGGCAGGCCCGGGCGAGTGCGGTGCAGGCGGGCAGTGCGGTGATCAACGGCCCGGCGAACTTCGTGAAGCAGGGTATTTCGACGCACGGTTCGCGTGGCGACGCGCAGGGCGGGGGCGGCTCCCCGGGCGCGGGTGGCGGTGGCGGGGTGGCCCCGGGCATCGCCGCGCACGCGTCCCGGCCCGCCGGTCCCGGCCGGCAGGCCGGTCCGCCCGTGCAGTCCCAGGCCCCGGTCAACAACCCGAAGGGAGGGTGACGGGTAGATGAGCAGCGAACAGTTCGGCCAGTACGGCGCCCAGTACGCCCAGCCTTATGCCCAGCCGCGCCGCAGTTACCTGATCGGCAAGGCGCGTCCGAACGCGCCGATCGGGCGCAACCGGGAGACCGGCGAGATCGTGCTGATCATCGCCGGTGCGGGCCTGGGCATGCTGTGGGGTCTCGGGGTGCCGTTCCTGACGCTGCGGCTGGCCGGCCTGGTGGGCTTCCCGCTGCTGGCGATCATGGCGGTGTACGTGCCGTACCGGCGGCGGACGTTCTACAAGTGGGTGGAGATCAACCGGACGTACCGGCGTACGGTGCGCAGTGGTCGGGCGGTGTGGAAGCCGGACGTGCACGAGGCCGGGACGCGGCTGGACGGGCGCGAGGTGGAGATCGGCCCGCCGCCGGGGGTGGGGCGGCTGCGCTGGCTGACGGCGCCGTTCGGGCCGGACGAGGTCACGGTGCTGATGCACCTGGAGCGTCGTACGGTGACGGCGGCGATCGAGATCGAGGGCCCGGGCGTGGGCCTGCGCGACTCGGAGGACCAGGAGGCGCTGGTCGACCGGTTCGGCACGCTGCTGAAGCACGTGGCCAACGGCGACGGTTTCGTGACGCGTCTGCAGATCCTGGCCCGCACCCTGCCGGCCGACCCGGACGCGCACGCCAAGGACGTGGAGCGGCGCGGCGACCACTCGGCGCCGCGCTGGCTGCAGGACAGCTACGACGAGCTGCAGTCGATGGTGTCGACCTCCTCGGAGCAGCACCGGGCGTACCTGGTGGCGTGCATGCAGTACACCCGTGACCTGGCGTCCGAGGCGCACGCGATGGGGCGGACCGCGTACGGGCGGGACGAGGGCAAGCGGGACCGCGGCGACGACGGTCTGGCGACCGTGATGGCGCGTGAACTGACGGACATCTGCGCCCGGTTGGCGGAGGCGGACATCCGGGTGCGGCAGCCGCTGGGGCAGGCCCGGCTGGCGTCGCTGATCCACTCGATGTACGACCCGGACCACCCGATCGACCACATCCAGGCGATGAGCCGGCGCAATGCCTGGCCGGCCGAGCTGGATGCCACGCACCCGCAGTACCTGACGGCGAAGACCCGGGAGTCGGCGACCCGGGAGCCGTGGTGCCACGCCACCGCGTGGATCAAGGAGTGGCCGCTGACCCCGGTCGGGGTGAACTTTCTGGCGCCGCTGCTGGTGCACACCCCGGACGTGATCCGGACGGTCGCGGTCACCATGGACCTGGAGCCGACCGACGTGGCGATCGAGCGGATGCTCACCGAGAAGACCAACGACGAGGCGGAGGCCAGCCGCGCGGCGAAGATGAACCGCACGGTGGACCCGCGCGACCTGGCGCACACCGGCCGGGTGGACCAGCGCGGCGACGACCTGGCGTCCGGCGCGGCCGGGGTGAACCTGGTGGGCTACCTGACGGTGTCCTCGCGCAGCCCGGAGGCACTGGCCCGGGACAAGCGGACCATCCGCGCCTCGGCCGGCAAGAGCTACCTGAAGCTCGAATGGTGCGACCGCGAGCACCACCGGGCGTTCGCCAACACCCTGCCGTTCGCCACCGGCATCCGCCGCTGACCCTCTCGGAGGCCCGCACATGCTCGGCAATCTCACCGACGCCTTCGCCAGCGCCCTGTTCGGCAAGGTGGAGACCACCCGGCTGCCGGTGCGCACCTCCAGCGGCCAGGCACAGGCGGTGTACCTGCCGACGGCGGCGCCCGGCCTGGGCGACTCCGGGGTGATCATCGGCCGCGAGGTGTACAGCGGCAAGGGTTACGTCTACGACCCGTTCCAGCTGTACGGCCAGCAGCTGCCGGCCCCGCACTGGCTGGTGCTGGGGGAGTCCGGCAACGGCAAGTCCGCGCTGGAGAAGACGTACGTACTGCGGCAGTTGAGGTTCCGCGACCGGCAGGTGGTGGTGCTGGACGCGCAGGGCGAGGACGGCGTCGGCGAATGGAACCTGATCGCCAACGCGCTGGGGATAAAGTCCATCCGGCTCGACCCGATGGCGGCCCGGGACGGCGGGGTGAAGCTGAACCCGCTGGATCCGGCGATCACCACCACCGGTCAGCTGTCGCTGCTGCGCACCATCATCGAGGTGGCGATGGCGCGTCCGCTGGAGGAGCGGGCCGGTTTCGCGCTGAAGGCCGCGCACGCGCACGTGCACGCCACGGTGAAGGACCGTCAGCCGGTGCTGAACGACATCATCGACACGCTGCGTAGCCCCGATCTGTCGGCGGTGGAGTCGCTGGGCGTCGAGGTCGGCGAGGTGCAGTCCTGGGGCCTGGACGTGGCTCTGGTGCTGGACCGGCTGGTCGACGGTGACCTGCGCGGCATGTTCGACGGCCCGACCTCGGCGGGCATCGACCTGGACGCGCCGCTGATCGTCTTCGACCTGTCGCACATCGACCGGAACTCGATCGCGATGCCGATCCTGATGGCGATCGTCGGGGTGTGGCTGGAGCACACCTGGCTGCGGCCGGACCGGGTGAAGCGGATCTTCCTGGTCGAGGAGGCCTGGCACATCATCAACAGCCCGTTCGTGGCGCAGCTGTTCCAGCGGCTGCTGAAGTTCGGACGCCGGCTGGGCCTGTCCTTCGTGGCCGTGGTGCACCATCTGTCGGACGTGGTGGACGGGGCGGCGGCGAAGGAGGCGTCGGCGATCCTGAAGATGGCCTCCACCCGCACCATCTACATGCAGAAGGCGGAGGAGGCCAGAGCCACCGGCCGGGTGCTGGGCCTGCCGCGCTGGGCAGTGGAGATCATTCCGACGCTGTCGCCGGGCATCGCGGTGTGGGACGTCAACGGCAATGTGCAGGTGGTCAAGCACATCATCACCGAGGCCGAGCGCCCGCTGGTGTACACCGACCGCGCGATGACCGAGGACGCGATGGAGGAGCGGGAACGGGCCGAGCAGCAGCTGGCCGCCCAGCCCAGGATCTGACCTCCGCAGGCGGGCTGAGCAGGGGTCAGCGGAGAACTCGTCAGGCTTCGGATACCAGCTCGTTACCCCAGGGTTCCTGACAGCTACGCGCGTGGACCCTAGGCTGCTCCCCGATACAACGCCAGGCCGCCGTCCGTCGCGGCCCCGACGGTGCAGGGGACCCTCATGCCCATTTCCGGTTCGACCGGCCGCCGCAGGACCGCGCTCGCGGTCGCCGCGACTGTTGCCCTCTTCGGCTCGATGGCCCTGCCGGCCACCGCCGAGGCCAACGGCCAGGGCAAGCCGAAGCTCGAGGACCTGCAGCTCCTCGCCATCAACGACCTGCACGGCAACCTGGAGCCGCCGGCGGGCTCGTCCGGCACCATCAACGAGATCGACGCGACCACCGGCAAGACCGTCGCCACCCCCGCCGGCGGCGTCGAGTACCTGGCCACCGCGCTGCGCAACGCCCGCGAGGGCCACCCGAACAGCGTGACCGTCGCGGCCGGCGACATCATCGGCGCCAGCCCGCTGATCTCCGGCCTGTTCCACGACGAGCCGACCATCGAGGCGATGAACCAGATCGGCCTCGACGTCACCTCGGTGGGCAACCACGAGTTCGACGAGGGCTCGGCCGAGCTGAAGCGCATGCAGAACGGCGGCTGCCACCCGACCGACGGCTGCTACGAGCCGGGCCGCACCTTCGAGGGCGCCGAGTTCCCGTACCTGGCGGCCAACGTCACCAACGAGAAGACCGGCAAGCAGCTGCTCAAGCCGTACTGGGTGAAGAACGTCCGTGGCGTGAAGGTCGGTTTCATCGGCGTGACCCTGGAGGGCACCCCGAACATCGTCACAGCCTCCGGCGTGCAGGGCCTCAAGTTCGGCAACGAGGTCGAGACGATCAACAAGTACACCGCCGAGCTGAAGCGCCAGGGCGTCAACTCGGTGGTCGCGCTGATCCACGAGGGCGGCCTGCCGGCCAGCAGCGTCTACAACTACGACTGCGGCTCGGGCGGCTCGGGCATCTCCGGCCCGATCGTGGACATCGCCAAGCGCCTCGACCCGGCGGTCGGCGCGATCGTCACCGGCCACACCCACAACTCGTACGCCTGCATGATCCCGGACCCGAACGGCGTGCCCCGCTCGGTCACCAGCGCCGCCTCGTTCGGCCGCCTGTACACCGAGATCGACCTCAAGCTGGACAAGCGCACCGGCAGCATCGTCCGCCCGTCGGTGACCGCGACCAACCACATCGTGCGCCGCGACGTCCCCAAGGCGCCGGACATGACCACCCTGATCGACCGGTACCGGCAGCTGTCCGCGCCGATCGCCAACCGGGCCGTCGGCTACATCAGCAGCGACATCAACGGCCGCGGCTCGACCGACCTGGAGAAGCCGCTCGGTGACCTGATCGCCGACGCGCAGCTCGCCGGTCTCGCGCCCGCCGACAAGGGTGGCGCGCAGGTCGCGTTCATGAACCCCGGCGGCATCCGCTCGGACCTGGTCTACAAGGCGTCCGGCAGCGAGGGCGACGGCGTGGTGACCTACGGCGAGGCGTTCACCGTCCAGCCGTTCACCAACATGATGCAGATCAAGACCCTCACCGGCGCCCAGCTGATCCAGGTCCTGCAGCAGCAGGTCTCCGGCTCCAACACGGCCTCCCCGAAGATCCTGCAGATCTCCGGCAACCTCGCCTACACGCTCGACCTGAACAAGGCCGGCGCGGACCGCGTGGTCCTCGACTCGGTCCGCCTGAACGGCGCCCCCGTCGACCCGAACGCCAAGTACCGGGTCGCCGCCAACGAGTTCCTGGCCGGCGGCGGCGACGGCTTCCCGGCCTTCGCGGCCGGCACCGACAAGCTCGTCGGCGCCTCCGACCTGGACGTCTTCAACGCGTACCTGTCCGGCCACAGCACCGCCACCGCCCCGATCGCCCCGCCGGCCCAGAACCGGATCAAGGTCATCGCGGTCGGCCAGACCGGCTGACGAACCAGTCACGGCGAAGGGCGGGGCACTCCGGTGCTCCGCCCTTCGGCGTGCTCAGCGCGGGTCGTCCGGCTGCCCCGGCAGCACCATCACCGCCTGCGTCCCCGGGCCGCCGTCCGCCGCCGGCCCCAGCGAGACCTGGCCGCCGGTGTCCCGGACGGTCTGTGCGACGATCGACAACCCCAGGCCTGAGCCCGGCAGTTGGCGGGAGGACGGGGAACGCCAGAACCGGTCGAAGACGAACGGCAGCTCCTCGGCCGGGATGCCCGGGCCGTGGTCGCGGACCGTCAACCGGCCCGCGCGCAGGCGTACTTCGACGGTGCCGGACGGCGGCGAGTACTTCACCGCGTTGTCCAGCAGGTTGATTACCGCGCGTTCGAGTGCGGCCGGATCGCCGTGCACGTACCAGGGGTTGACCTCGGTGACGAAGGTCAGCGCCGGGCCGCGCAGCCGCCCGCGCTCCAGCGCCCGCTCCACCGTCTCGTGGAACGGCACCACGGTGCGCACCGCCTCCGGATTCGGGGTGTCCGGGCGGGAGAGCTGCAGCAGGTCGCCGATCAGCACGGTGAGTTCCTGCATCTGCGCCTTCATGTTGCCCAGCATCCGGGCCCGCGTCTCCGGCGGCAGCGCCCGGCCCTGGGCGTCGGATCGGATCAGCAGGTCCACGTTGGTGCGCAGGGAGGTGAGGGGCGTGCGGAGCTCGTGCCCGGCGTCGGCGATCAGGCGGGTCTGCCGCTCCCGGGAGTTGGCGAGCGCGGTGGACATCGAATTGAAGGAAGTGGAGAGCCGGGCGATCTCGTCGCTGCCGTTGACGGGGATGGTGGTGCCGACTTCTTCGGTGCGCGCGATGTGCTCGACGGCGCCGGTCAGTTGGTCGACGGGCTTGAGCGCGGACCGGGCGACGACCCGGCCGGCGACGCCCGCGCCGAGGACGCCGAGACCGGCTACGCCGGTCATCAGCAGGGCGAGAGAGCTGAGCGAGTTCTGCACTCCCTGGGTCGGCAGGGCGGTCAGCAGGACGGCGGGCTGCAGGATGCCGTTCGGCAGCAGGACGGCACTGTTGGTGCGCCGTACCTGCGCGTGCTCGTCGCTGTCCACGTAGTGGCCGGTGCGGTAGACCGTGGTGTTCCGGGGCAGCGGTGCGCTGTCGCCGGGCGCCACCTGGATGGCCCGGGTGGCGTCGCCGGTCAGGCAGATGGTGCCGTCGGGCAGCACGTACTGGAAGTCGTACTTCTGCGGGCCGAGCCGGCCACTGCCCCCCGGGGGGACGTTCGCCAGCGCCTCGGCCGGGGTCGCGCCGCAGTGCAGCTGCCCCCGGTCGGGCGGCGCCACCGGGCTCCTGGGGGCGGCGGAGAGGGTGTCGTGCAGCTCCTGGTAGAGCCGTTCGCGGACCAGCAGCCAACTCGCCAAGCTGACCACCGCGATGGCCACCGCCACCGCGGCAGCCGTGAGCATGGCCAGTCGGCTCCGCAGCGACCTGCTGCGGAACCACCCCGTGAACCGGCCGATCAGTTTCACGCCGCGGCGCCGCTGGTGGCGGTGCGCAGCGCGTAGCCGACGCCGCGGACGGTCTGGATGATGCGGGGCATGCCGTGCTGTTCGGTCTTGCGGCGGAGGTACATGACGTAGACGTCGAGGGAGTTGGAGGAGGGCTCGAAGTCGAAGCCCCAGACGGCCTTGAGGATCTGTTCGCGGGTGAGCACCTGGCGCGGGTGGGAGAGGAACATCTCCAGCAGCATGAATTCGGTGCGGGTGAGCTCGATGGTGGTGCCGGCCCGGGTGACTTCGCGGGTCGCGGTGTTCATCCGCAGGTCGGCGAAGGCGAGCACCTCGCCGCCGTCCTCGTCGGCGGCGGTGCGGGCTGCGGCCTCGGTGGCGAGTGCGTTGCGGCGGAGCAGGGCGCGGACCCGGGCGAGGAGTTCGTCGAGTTCGAAGGGCTTGGCGAGGTAGTCGTCGGCGCCGACGTCGAGTCCGGTGACGCGGTCGCCGACGGCGTCCCGCGCGGTGAGCATCAGGACGGGGACGGTGTCGCCGCGCGAGCGCATCCGGCGGACGGCGGTGAGGCCGTCCATGCGGGGCATCATGATGTCGAGCAGGACGAGGTCGGGGTGTTCGCGGTCGACGGCGGTGAGGGCCTCGTAGCCGTCGGTGGCGGTGGTGACGTGGTAGCCCTCGAAGGCGAGGCTGGATTCCAGCGCGTCGCGCAGGGCGGGTTCGTCGTCGACCACGAGGACGCGGGCGCCGCCGCCCGGGGCCTCGGCAGGGGTGCGGTCGTCGGCGGGGGGAGTCATCGGCGCGGGGCCCTTTCTGAGTCCGGTGCGGTCGTGGCCATTGTCCGTCGCTGGGAGACGGAACCGGCGGGTGTCAGAGGTTCTTGCCGGCCTGGAGCTGCGGCAGCACCTGCTTGACGCTGTTGATCGGGATGGCGAAGCCGAGTCCGACGCTGCCGGCCTCGGTACCGCCGGTGGAGCCGGAGCCGCTCGCGGCGTACATGGCCGAGTTGAGGCCGATGACCTGGCCGGCGGCGTTGATCAGCGGTCCGCCGGAGTTGCCGGGGTTGAGGGCGGCGTCGGTCTGCAGCGCCTGGTAGGTGGCGGTCTCGGAGCCGGTGGCGCCGGTGGAGCCGCGCAGGCCGGGCAGGTTGGGGAGGCCGAAGCCGCCGTTTCCGCTGGTGGTGCCCTCGTCGACCTGGACGGAGACGGTGCGGTTCTTGGCGGAGACGATGCCCGAGGTGACGGTGCCGGTGAGCCCCTCGGGGTTGCCGATGGCGACCACGGGGTCGCCGACGGCGGTGGCGTCGGAGTCGCCGAGCACGGCGGTGGTCAGGCCGCTGACGCCGGACGCGGTGATGACGGCGGTGTCCAGGGACTTGTCGGTGCCGGTGACGGTGGCGGAGGCGGTCCGGCCGTCGTGGAAGGTGACGGTGGCCCGGCCGCCGTTCACCGCGCCGGAGATGACGTGGTAGTTGGTGAGGATCTGCCCGTCGGCGGTGAGGATCACGCCGGTGCCGGTCGCGGTGCCGTTGCCGGTCTTGACGGTGATCTGCACGACGGCGGGGGAGAGCGCGGCGGCGATCGCCGACACGTTGGCGCTGCCATCGGCGTTGGCCGCCACCGGGCGGACCAGGGCGCTCGCAGTGGCGCTGCCGGAGCCGTTCCGCTCGTTCACCAGGGCGCCGCCGGTGACGCCACCGAGCAGGGCCGCCACCGCGGCGACGGCGGTGGCCAGCGCGACGCGGCTCTTCAGCAGGCCGCGCCGGGCACGGTGGCCGTGCGGGGGCGGCGGCAGTTCGGGGCCTTCGGGGCCGTGGAAGACGGGCGGCGTCGGCGGGAGCCAGCCCGCGCCGCCGTCCTGGGGGTGGGGCTCGTGGGTGCTGCGGTACTGGTCGCTCATGGAGATGACGTTCCGCCCGTTTCATGAACGTTCGATGAGAGGGCGGTACGAGTTCCCCGAGAAGCGCGTCAGCTTCTCATAAAGCCTGGTCAGGCCGGAGGCCGGCCGGTTTCGCCGGAGCAGCCGCAGGAACGCCGCACGACCAGCCGGGACGGGAACTTGCGGACCCGTTCGGTGTCGCTGCCGGGCACCATCAGCGAGTCGTCGAGGACCAGGTCGACGGCGGCCCGGGCCATCGCGTCCCGGTCGGAGGCGACGGTGGTGAGCGGCGGGTCGGCGAACCCGGCCTCGGGGATGTCGTCGAAGCCGGCCACCGCGAGGTCCTCGCCGACCTTCAGGCCGAGTTCGCGGGCGGCCCGCAGCACGCCGATGGCCTGGTCGTCGGTGGAGCAGAAGATCGCGGGCGGCCGCCGGTCGGAGGCGAGGAGCTCGAGCGCGACCTGGTAGGCGCCGTAGCGGTGGAACGGGGCGTCGATCAGGTGCGGCTCGGTGGGCAGGCCGTGCGCGGCCATGGCGAGTTCCCAGCCGGCCACGTGGTCGATGACCGGGTCGCCGGGGGCGGGCGATTCGACCGGGCCGCCGAAGCACGCCACGTACGGGTGACCGTGCACTTCGAGCAGGTGACGGACGACCAGTTCGGAGCCGCCGACGTCGTCGGTGACCACGGCGACGTCGTCGATCGCCTCGGGGCGGCGGTGCAGCAGCACCACCTTGGCGCCCTCCATGGCGGCGAACTCCTCGGCGGCGCGCTGCGAAGGGCCCTGGCTGACCAGGATCAGGCCGGACACCCGCATGCCGAGGAAGGCGCGGACGTAGTGCACCTCACGGTCGTCGACGTAGTCGGAGTTGCCGATCAGCACGAGCTTGCCGCGCTCGGAGGCGGCGCGTTCCACGGCGTGCGCCATCTCCGCGAAGAACGGCTGCCGGGCGTCGGGGACGACCATGCCGATCAGGTTGGTGCGCCGGGAAGCCATCGCCTGGGCGACGGAGTTCGGGCGGTACCCGAGCTGCTCGATCGCGGCGAGCACCTTTTCCCGGGTGGCCGGGGCGACCGGCCGGGGACCGTTGTTGATCACATAGCTGACGACCGCGGTCGAGGTCCCAGCCAGTCGGGCTACATCGTCGCGCGTCACCTTGGCCACGGGGGGAGTCTACGCGTGTGGTCAGGTGCCTCTCGCCGGGGTCTTGCCCGGTGGGACGGGGCGCTTTTCCGGACCGAATCGGACTGATCCGGGCAAGCCGGGCGGGCCGGGCGAGGGGTGCCGCCGCCCGGCCCGCCCGACGGCCGGTCAGCGTCCGCGGCGTGCCGCGGCTCTGCTCGGCTCGGCCCGGTCGGTGCCCTTGTCGGCCCGCTCGGGGACCACGAAGCGGTAGCCGACGTTGCGCACGGTGCCGATCAACTGCTCGTTCTCGACGCCGAGTTTGGCCCGCAGCCGGCGTACGTGGACGTCCACGGTGCGGGTGCCGCCGAAGTAGTCGTAGCCCCACACCTCCTGGAGCAGCTGGGCCCGGGTGAACACCCGGCCGGGGTGCTGGGCCAGGTACTTGAGCAGCTCGAACTCCTTGAAGGTGAGGTCGAGGACGCGCCCCTTGAGCTTGGCGGAGTAGGTGGCCTCGTCGACGGACAGCTCGCCGTTGCGGATCTCCATCGGGGAGTCGTCGACGGCGACCTGGAGGCGGCCGAGGGCGAGCCGCAGCCGGGCTTCGACCTCGGCCGGTCCGGCGGTGTCGAGCAGTACGTCGTCGATGCCCCATTCGGCGGTGACGGCGGCCAGGCCGCCCTCGGTGACCACCAGGATCAGCGGGCTGCCGATGCCGGTGGAGCGCAGCAGCTGGCACAGGCTGCGGATCTGCGGCAGGTCGCGGCGCCCGTCGACCAGGATCACGTCGGCGCTCGGGGTGTCGACCAGGGCGGACCCCTCGGCGGGGGCCACCCGGACGCTGTGCAGCAGCAGTCCGAGTGCGGGCAGCACCTCGGCGGAGGGTTGCAGGGCGTTGGTCAGCAGGAGCAGTGAACTCATACCCGGTTAGTCCCCTTTCCGGGTCGTCGCGGTCGCGGCCGCCGGGGGGAACGGCGGACGCGGTACAGGGTGGGGGAGCGCCGACAGTCCGGAGGGTGCGGCGATGGACGGGGCGGTGGCCGGCCGGGGGTCCCGCAACCCCTGGCGTCCCACTGGTGCCTCGTCCATCGGCGTACCCTCCGCTCTGTCCGCCGGCGGCCGACACGTCGTCGTGCGGCCGGCGGTGGGGCCGGTCCGGCGGCCGGTGCGGGTGGGGCACCGGTCGCAAGAACGTCCTACTGGCGTCCTGAAAGCACAAAAGGATCCGGGGGCGACTCTGCCCGGATCCCTTACGGAATCGAGGATAGCCGACCGCTCGCGTGGCCGGGAGTGGCTCGAGCGGCGCGCGGGCCCGCGACCGGCTCCGGAACGGGTGAGGTACGACACCTTGTGCCCCCGTGATGACCTGGGAGGTTTGCCCGGCGGCGGGGGCCGGGGGCGATGATGGGGGCCGCACCGGGCCGGCCGCCGTACCGGGCGAGGACCACCGAGAGGGGTTGCCGTGACCGGGACCGCCGATGCCCGTCCCATGCCGGATTCACCTGTGCGGGTGAGCGGGACGGTCCGCTACTGGGCCGCCGCCAAGTCCGCCGCGGGCCGGGCCGAGGATCCCTACCTGGCCGTCACGCTGGCCGAGGCGCTGGCCGGGGTGCGGGCCGCGCACGCCGGGCGGCCGGAGTTGCTGCGGGTGCTGACCATGTGCTCGTTCCTGGTGGACGGCGATCCGGTCGGCGCCCGGGAGCACGCCGCGGTGCCGCTGACCGAGGGCGGCACGGTGGAGGTGCTGCCGCCGTTCGCCGGGGGCTGAGCGCGCATTTGCCCGAGTACCGCGCCGGAACCCGGGCATCCGTGCGATCGTCCTGTCTTCGGGGCCGGTTCGTCGACGGAGCGGCCCGGCCGGAGCGTTTCAGGGGGAAGCGATGCGTGGCGCGGTGAAGTTGCTGATCGGCCTGGGGGTCGTGGGCGCCATGCTGGTCGCCGCCGACCGGGTGGCCGTGGGGGTCGCGGAGGACCAGGCCGCCGATGCCGCGGTCTCCTCCGGCTGGCTGACCAGCAAGCCGGACGTCGAGATCGGCGACATCCCTTTCCTGACCAGCGCGGTGGCCGGTGAGCTCGACCAGGTCAGCCTCTCCTCGGACGGGATGACCGTCACCGACGGCAAGGAGAAGGTGACGGTGCACTCGTTCCGGGCCAACCTGTCCCAGGTGAAGTTCACGGACTCCTACCGGGGCGTGACGGTCGGGCGCGGTGACGGCCAGGGCGTGGTCGACTACAAGGAGCTCGCCAAGTTCATGAACGGCAGCGGCCTGCTGGGCCTGGAGTACGCCGGCCCCGGCACGGTGAAGGCCGCGGTGCCCGGTGGCGGGATCGAGGGCAAGCTGCGCAGCGAGGGCAACGACCTGGTCGTCGACAACCTCCAACTGACCGGCGCCGCTTCGGTGTTGAAGGGCGTCGCGGGCGACCGGCTGAAGCCTCAGCGGTACCACCTGGCCGGCCTGCCCAAGGGTCTGTCGCTGGCCGAGGCCACCCCGGAGGCGGGCGGGGTGCGGCTGCGCTTCACGGTCGCCCCCGGCACGTCGCTGGGGCACTGAGGCTCCTCGGTGCCTGTCCGGTGGGCGAGACGCGCTGTCCAGCGCCGCCGGAAAAATCCTTCGCAGCACCGGTTCGCCGGGCCCCCGTGCGGGGGTCCGGGTCCCACGGCGTGCGTGCGTGTGCGGCGGAAAGCCGGTGAATCTCAGGATTCGAGTGATCCGGTCTCATTATTCGACACGATGATGACAGCGCCCCTCCGGAGTCCCTAGCATCGTCGTCATGAAGCGACAGGCAGACCTCACAAAGCGGCGGGCGGTAGACCACTGCCGCGTGTCGAGCTGCCTTTGTCGAATGCGCTGACCGGGCGGTCCTGACCCCAGTCACGGCAAGCCCGCCCCCGTTCCGACGCCGCGAACCGGTAGCAGTTGCGCACCGGCACGTCGGGGACGACGAGCACACCTCACGATCAACTCCCCCGGCTCTGCCGCACCTCACGCCGTCCCAGCATGCGGACAGGTGTGCGGACAGCGCGGCCCGGGAGAACCTCCAGCAGCCTTCCGCCAACCGCCCCCGGATGGAGAACAGCACATGAGCCGCAGCGACGTCCTGGTCGATGCCGACTGGGTCCAGGCCCACCTGGACGACCCGAAGGTCGTCATCGTCGAGGTGGACGAAGACACCGCCGCCTACGACAAGAACCACATCCGCAACGCGGTCCGGATCGACTGGAAGAAGGACCTCCAGGACCCGGTCCGCCGCGACTTCATCGACCAGGCCGGCTTCGAGGCGCTGCTGTCCGCCAAGGGCATCGCCAACGACGACACCGTGGTGCTCTACGGCGGCAACAACAACTGGTTCGCCTCCTACGCCTACTGGTACTTCAAGCTGTACGGCCACGGCGACGTCCGCCTGCTGGACGGCGGCCGCAAGAAGTGGGAGCTGGACTCCCGCGAGCTGGTCGTCGAGCAGCCCGAGCGGGCCGCCACCCAGTACACCGCGCAGCCGGCCGATTCCTCGATCCGCGCCTTCCGCGACGACGTGATCGACGCGATCGGCACCCTGAACCTGGTCGACGTCCGCTCGCCCGACGAGTTCTCCGGCAAGCTGCTCGCCCCGGCCCACCTCCCGCAGGAGCAGTCGCAGCGCCCCGGCCACGTGCCGAGCGCCAAGAACATCCCGTGGGCGAAGAACGCCAACGACGACGGCACCTTCAAGAGCGACGACGCGCTGAAGGCGCTCTACGAGGCCGAGGGCGTCGACCTGGCCACCGACACCATCGCCTACTGCCGGATCGGCGAGCGCTCCGCGCTCACCTGGTTCGTCCTGCACGAGCTGCTCGGCCAGCAGAACGTCAAGAACTACGACGGCTCGTGGACCGAGTACGGCAGCCTGGTCGGCGTGCCGATCGAGCTCGGCAACTGAGCCCCGGCTCGCGCGAAGCAAGGAAGAGGGAGAACAGACATGTGCGGTGCGAAGGCCGGCGGCCCGGACCTGGCAGGAGTTGACGTGGCGAACGAGACGATCATCCAGGGTTCGGTGACCCGCAACGAGGAGCCGGTCAACGGCTACGTGCGGCTGCTGGACGAGAACGGCGAGTTCACCGCCGAGGTGCCGACCTCGGCGACCGGGCAGTTCCGGTTCTTCGCCCGCCCGGGCAAGTGGACCCTGCGGGCCCTGGTGCCCGGCGCCACCGTGGACCGCCAGGTGGTCGCCACCCAGGGTGAGTTCACCGAGGTCGCGATCGCGGTCTGACGACCGCGGTCAGGGCCCCGGTCGCCTTCTGGCGGCCGGGGCCTTCGGCCTACCCTGGAAGCGTGCAGGCACACCGGCGGCATGTGCGCTACTTCGTGATGATGGGCGTCTGCCTTGGGCTGTTCGTCCTCGCCTGGGGCGTGGTGCGCTTCTTCTCGGTCGGCGCCGCCATCGGCATGTGCGTGGTCGCCATGCTGATACCGCCACTGGCCGCCGTCCTCGCCAACAGGCGCGACAAGGACGACGACTGGTGGAACGACCCGCGCTGGGAGGACCCGCGCTGGGAGCAGCGCGGCCACGACCGGGACCGGCCGGACCACGAGCCGCCCACGGACCCGTGGGGCGGTGAGGGCGCGGACGATCCGCGCTGGGACGACCCGCACTGGGAGCAGCCCGGCCACGACCGCGACCGGCCGGACCGGGAGCCCCCGGACGCTCAGTAAACGAGCGCCTTGGCGTCGTCCGCCATCACCTCGGACAGGAACACCTGCGCGCCGGCGATTCGCACGCCCTCGATGACGTCCGCCTGGCCGATGTCCCGGCGCGCCGCGCACTGGGTGCACAGGGTGACGGTGCCGGCGGCGAGGATCGCCTCCAGCAGGTCGGGCAGCGGTGCGGCGTGCGGCAGTTCGAACTCGGCGGCCTTGCCGGGCAGCGCGAACCACGAGGACTCACCGGTGAGCCAGAGCGAGACCGGCACGCCGCTGGCGACCGCGACCGAGGCGACGGTGAAGGCCTGCGAGCAGCGCTCAGGCGCGTCCGCACCGGCGGTGACCTTGATGACCAGCTTCTTCGACATGCCCCAGAGACTACGGCCGCAGGGGCCGCCCGATAGACTCCCGGCCGTAGTGGAAAGCCCCGTTCCTCCGTCGAACCCGCCCCTGGGAGCACACCGTGTCCGGTCTTGAGATCTTCTTCGAAAGTGTCCTGGTTCTGGTGGCCGTGCTGATCACCTGGTTCGCCATCTTCTCGGTCATGAAGCTCTACCAGGGCCAGCGCTGAGCACTGCCGTACGGTTGAGCCGGTAACCGCCCGACGACAGCAGCCAGGATCATGATCGAGATTCCTTCCGACCTCCACCGGGACGTCGTCCCGCTCGCCTTCCTCCTCGGTACCTGGGAGGGCGCGGGTGTGCATGACTTCCCCGGCAGCGAGAAGTGCAACTTCGGCCAGGAGATCGTCTTCCGTCACGACGGACGACCCTTCCTGGAGTTCCGTTCCCGCACCTGGGTGCTGGACGAGCAGGGCGAGAAGGTCCGCCCGCTGGAGATGGAGCACGCGTTCTGGCGCGTCACCAGCAACCAGCACGGGACCAGCGGCGAGCGCGAGATCGAGGTCTCCTCGGTGCGCGACGACGGCACTGTGGAGATCTGGTACGGCAAGCTGCACGACGGCAAGCCGCAGATCGACCTGGCCACCGACGCGGTCGCCCGGATCGAGGGCGCGGCCCCGTACAGCGGCGGCAAGCGCCTGTTCGGCCTGGTCAAGGACGAGCTGCTGTGGGTCGGCGAGAAGGCCGCCCCCGAGGTGCCGCTCCGGCCGTACATGTCGGCGCAGCTGAAGAAGGTGCTCAACCCGGCGCAGCTGATCAAGGACGTCAACGACCTCCCGGACGACGGGATCGCGTTCTTCCGCTGAGCGGACTGGCGTGGACGAGTGGGGGGACCGACCCGGCGGTCGGTCCCTACACTGGTCGGCACGACCTCTCAACGGGCAGGGACACCGTGGCGAACACCGACACCACCGACTGGAAGGCCGACCTGCGCGAGCGCGGCTACCGGTTGACCCCGCAGCGCCAGCTGGTGTTGGAGGCCGTCGACGTGCTCGACCACGCCACCCCGGACGAGATCCTGGCGCAGGTCCGCCGCACCGCCAGCGGCGTCAACATCTCCACCGTGTACCGGACGCTGGAGCTCCTGGAGGAGCTCGGCCTGGTCTCGCACGCCCACCTCGGGCACGGCGCGCCCACCTACCACCTGGCAGGCCGGCACACCCACCTCCACCTGGTCTGTCGGGACTGCGACCAGGTCACCGAGACCGACACCGCGATCGCCGCGCCGCTGATCGACAGCCTGCGCACCGAGCACGGCTTCGACACCGACCTGAAGCACTTCGCCATCTTCGGCCGCTGCGCGGACTGCACCGCGAAGCTGGAGGACGGCCGGTCGTAACGGCGAGGCTTTAGGCTGGCCGGTATGAAGAGCCCGCTGCTTGCGCTGCCCGGCGCCGTCGCCGCCGAAGGTCCCGACGAAGGGGTCGCCGCCCACTACGGCAACCTGTTCCGCGAGCAGCGCGAACTGGCCGCCGGGCGCGGTTTCACGGACCTGTCGCACCGCGGCGTGATCACCGTGACCGGCCCGGACCGGCTGAGCTGGCTGCACCTGCTGCTCACCCAGCACGTCAGCGAACTGCCGCCGCAGCAGGCCACCGAGGCGCTGGTGCTGTCCCCGCACGGGCACGTCGAGCACGCCCTCTACCTGGTCGACGACGGCGCCACCACCTGGATCCACGTCGAGCCCGGCACCGCGCCCGCGCTGGTGAAGTACCTGGAGTCGATGAAGTTCTGGAACCGGGCCGAGGTCACCGACGCCACCGCCGACTACGCCGTGGTGTTCCTGCCGGCCGGCTCCACCGTCCCCGCCGACCGGGCCGCCGCGGTGCGCGAACTCCCGTGGGGCCGCGACCTGTTCGTCCCGCGCGCCGAACTCGCCGAGGCCGTCGCCGGGTTCGGCCCGGCCGCGGGCGTGTGGGCGTACGAGGCGCTGCGGATCGAGGGGCACCGGCCGCGCCTGGGCTTCGAGACCGACCACCGGACCATCCCGCACGAGGTGGACTGGCTGGGCAGCGCGGTGCACCTGAACAAGGGCTGCTACCGCGGCCAGGAGACGGTCGCCCGGGTGCACAACCTGGGCCGCCCGCCGCGCCGGCTGGTCTTCCTGCACCTGGACGGCACCGAGGAGAAGCTGCCCGGGCACGGCGCCGAGGTCCGCGTCGAGGGCCAGGACCGTCCGGTCGGCTTCGTCACCTCCTCGGCCCGCCACCACGAGCTCGGCCCGGTCGCGCTGGCCCTGGTCAAGCGCAACACCCCGGTCGACGCGGTGCTGCTGGCCGACGGCGTTCCCGGCAGCCAGGACGTGATCGTCCCGGCCTGACCGGTTCTCAGACCTCCAGCAGGACGGTGAACGGCCCGTCGTTCACCAGCGAGACCTTCATGTCGGCGCCGAACCGCCCGGTCTCCACCTTCGCGCCCAGGGCGCGGAGCTCGGCGACCACGGCGTCCACCAGCGGTTCGGCGACCGGGCCGGGGGCGGCGGCGTTCCAGGTGGGGCGGCGGCCCTTGCGGGCGTCCCCGTACAGGGTGAACTGGCTGATCACCAGCAGCGGGGCGCCGAGTTCCGAGCAGGACTGTTCGGGGCTGCCGGGGAACAGCCGCAGCGTCCACAGCTTGCGGGCCAGTTGGGCGGCCCGCGCCGGAGTGTCCTCGTGGGTGGCGCCGACCAGGACGCACAGGCCCGGCCCCTCGATCGCGCCGACCGTCTCGCCGTCCACCGTCACGGCCGCCTCGGCGACCCGCTGCACCACTGCTCGCATGCCGCCATTGTGCCCGCACGTCCGTACCGGGGGCGCGCACCCTCCGGTTGCACGCCGGGGTCGCACGTGATGCGCCCCGATCGGTGCAGGTGAACCCATGGCGCGAATTCTTCGTACTAGCCAGGGGTGTTCGCCAGGGGGCCATCCGGGTACACGGGCGTGCGGCGCCGGGGCCCGGGGTGGCACGCTGTCCGACGGCCCGGAGCCATCCGGGCCCCGAGGGGGCGTCCGTCGTCCCGGCGAACCGCGTCACCCGCACGAGTGGCATCGCCCGCCGGGGGGAACCCTGAGTGGCGGGCGGCCGTGCGATCGGCGGGCACAGGTACTACGGCAGGTGGTCGGATTGATGGACGTGAGCGCGCTCGACGGGCTGGCCGGCCTGGCCCTGGAGGAACTGCGGGTGCTGCGCCGGGACGCCCTGGAGCAGGAGGCCGACCTGTCGTACCTGCGCCGCCTGCTGCATGGCCGGATGGACATCCTGCGGGCCGAACTCCAGCGCCGGGAGATCCCGTTGGCCGGCGCCAGCGAGGCGCAGTGCGCGCTGCTCGACCGGCTGCCCGCGATCCTGGCGGACGCCCCGTCCGCGACCCGCCGCCCGGCCCGGCACCTGACCCTCGGCCCGCCCCGCGGCGAGCGCTACCGGCTGGAGGCGGACGCCCTGATGGGCGACGTCCAACTGGCCGACCTCGGCGCGCACGCCACCGCCGACCTGCTGTCCGCCGTCGAACGGCTGGCCGAGCACGAGCGCGAGGTGTCCGACCGCCGCCAGGCGCTGCAGCGCACCGCGGACGACTGCGGGGCCGAAATCACCCGCAGGTACCGTGAGGGGGAGGCCCGGGTCGAGGACCTGCTCGGCGACAGCTGAGCGGTCGGGACGCGGCCGGGGCCCACCCACCCTCACCACACGTCCTGGAGACCACCCGTGTCGCAGTCCGCCCTGCCCGCACTCGCCGAGGTCATACGTTCCGGCTTCACCGAGGGCCGCCACCGCGGCTCGCTGGTCCTGCTCGACGCCGACGGCACCGTCGCGTACACGCTGGGCACCCCCGATCAGCCGGTCTACCCGCGCTCCACCGCCAAGCCGTTCCAGGCGATCGCCACCCTGCGGGCCGGCCTGGAGCTGCACGGCGAGCAGCTCGCACTGGCCGCCTCCAGCCACTCCGCGGAGCCCTTCCACCGGGCCGCGGTGCGCCGGATGCTGGCCGACGCGGGCCTCACCGAGGCCGCCCTGCGCACCCCCGCCGAGCTGCCGCTTGACGAGGTTGAGGCGGAGGAACTGCTGCGCTCCGGCGGGGAACGGGCGCCGATCATGATGGACTGCTCCGGCAAGCACGCCGGCTGGCTGGCCGCCTGCGCCGCCAACGGCTGGGACCTGGCGTCCTACCTCGACCCCGAACACCCGATCCAGCGCCTGGCCCGTACCGCGCTGGAGGAGACCACCGGCGAGCCGGCCGCGCACACCGGCACCGACGGCTGCGGCGCCCCGCTGCTGGCCGTCTCGCTGACCGGCCTGGCCCGCGGCTACCGCGCCCTGGTGCTGGCCGAGCCCGGTACCGTGCAGCGCCGGGTGGCCGACGCGATGCGCGCCCACCCCGAGTACGTGGCCGGCACCCGCCGGGCCGACACCTGGCTGATGCGTGCGGTGCCCGGCACGCTGTCCAAGATGGGCGCCGAGGCCGTCCAGGTGGTCGCGCTGGCCGACGGCCGGGCCCTGGCGTTCAAGATCGAGGACGGTGCGGAGCGCGCCCGAGGCCCGGTGCTGGCCGCCGCGCTGCGCCATCTCGGCGTCCAGGACCCGGTGCTGGAGCGGATCGCGACCGCCCCGCTGCACGGCGGTGGCGCGGTGGTCGGCGAGATCCGCGCGGCATTCTGACGCCCCGCCGGGGCGGCGCCGGGATGCCCGTCCCGGCGCCCTGGTGCACGGTGGACGGCAGGGGAGCGCCCGCCACCGCCGCACAGGGAGTACGCGCCATGTCCGACCACACCTACCGGGTCACCGAGATCGTCGGCTCCTCGCACGAGGGAGTGGACGCCGCCATCCGCAACGGCATCGCCCGCGCCGGCCGCACCCTGCGCCACCTCGACTGGTTCGAGGTGGTGCAGGTCCGCGGCCACATCGAGGACGGGGTGGTGAAGCACTTCCAGGTCGGCCTGAAGGTCGGGTTCAGGCTCGACGACAACGACGGCTGACCGGCCGCCGGAAACCGGCGAGGGGCGGGAGTCCGGTGTCGGACTCCCGCCCCTCGCACGGGCACTGCGGGCCACCCCGAAGGGCGTGACGGCTCAGTGGCCGCCCTGCTCCTGGAGGCGCTTGATCGAGGCCTCGACCTCGGCCTCGGCCTCGGCCCGGCCGACCCAGTCGGCGCCCTGGACGGACTTGCCGGGCTCCAGGTCCTTGTAGACCTCGAAGAAGTGCTGGATCTCCAGACGGTCGAACTCCGACACGTCGTTGATGTCCTGCAGGTGCGACCAGCGCGGGTCGGTCGCCGGGACGCACAGCAGCTTGTCGTCGCCGCCGGCCTCGTCGGTCATCTGGAACATGCCGATGGCGCGGCACTTGATCAGGCAGCCCGGGAAGGTCGGCTCCTCCAGGATGACCAGCGCGTCCAGCGGGTCGCCGTCGTCCGCGAGGGTGCCCTCGACGTAGCCGTAGTCGGCCGGGTAGCGGGTCGAGGTGAAGAGCATGCGGTCCAGACGGAGGCGACCGGTCTCATGGTCGACCTCGTACTTGTTGCGCGAGCCCTTCGGGATCTCGATCAGGACGTCGAACTCCAACGCTTCCTCCAAGGGTGGGGACTGACAGAATCCAAGTGTCTCCTACGGCAGGGAGTGCTCGGGAAAGGGGCCGGTCGGTGAGATCAGGGACAGGGGTGGGACGCGGGCGCAGGACGGCGCTCGTCGGGGTCCTGGGGGTGGCGCTGGCAGCGGGAGTGCTGACCGTCGCCGATCCGGCACTGGCTCAGCCCTCGCCGGGCGCCAGCCGCTCGGACGGGCACGGCAAGCACGCCGACGACGGGCACGGGCAGGGCGGGGACGGGCAGGGCAACGGCCGCGGCAAGCAGGACCGGCGCGGGGACCGGCACCGGGCCGTCCCGGTCAAGGGCCCGGTGCTGCCGGCCGGGGACGCCGGCGACAGCCACCCGCCGACCGGCAGCGGGCTGCGCGGCGCGCTCGGCGCCACCGTCCAGGACAAGTCGCTGGGCACCCTGAACTTCGCGGTCGCCGACGCCGCCACCGGCGAGCTGCTGTTCGGCGCGCAGGAGAACGCCCCGGCCACGCCCGCCTCCACCACCAAGCTGGCCACCGCGGTCGCCGCCCTGGCGCTGCTGCCGGCCGGCCACCGGATCGCCACCACCGTGGTGCAGGGCGCCACCCCCGGTGAGATCACCCTGGTCGGCGGCGGCGACCCCACCCTGACGGCGCTGCCCACCGATCAGATCCGGATCGGCGGCGCCCCCGTGGACGCGGACAGCGCACCCGCCTCGATGGCCGACCTGGCCCGCCGCACCGCCACCGCGCTGAAGGCGGCCGGCACCACGAGCGTCAAGCTGTCCTACGACACCTCGCTGTACAGCGGCCCGCTGCTGCACAAGGACCACGACGCGATGAACGTCGCTGCGGTCACCCCACTGATGGTCGACGAGGGCCGGATCGACCCGCGCTCCGTCGACGAGGCCCCGGCCCGGGTGTTCGACCCGGCCGGGCAGGCCGCCGAGACCTTCGCGAACCTGCTGAAGGCCGAAGGCGTCACCGTCCAGAACAAGGCCGGCCAGGCCACCGCCCCCGCCGGGGCCAAGGAACTGGCCCGGGTGGAGTCGCCGGAGATCGGACGGGTGGTGGAGCGGATGCTCACCACCTCCGACAACCAGCTCGCCGAGGCCGTCGCCCGGCAGGCCGCGCTCGCCGCCAAGCAGCCCGCCAGCTTCGAGGGCGGCGCGAGCGCCGTCACCGCCGAACTCGGCAAGCTCGGGGTGCCGATGACCGGCGTGGTGCTCACCGACGGCAGCGGCCTGGCCAAGGCCAACCTGATCCCGCCGATCACCCTGGTGAAGCTGCTCGCCGAGGCCGCCTCCCCGCAGCACCCGGAGCTGCGCCCGGTGATCACCGGCCTGCCGGTCGCGGGCTTCACCGGCACCCTGGCCGGCCGGTTCGGCGCCAAGTCCGGGGCCGGCGAGGCGGCCGGCATCGTGCGCGCCAAGACCGGCACCCTGCAGGGCGTCAACACGCTGGCCGGCACCGTGGTCGACGCCGACGGCCGGGTGCTGGCGTTCGCGCTGATGACCCGCACCGGCGCCGACCCGACCGCGGCCCGCGCCGCGGTCGACCGGATCGTCGCGAAGCTCGCCGCCTGTGGGTGCTGATCACCCGGTGACACCCCGTCGGCCCGCTGACCCGCCGTCAACGGGCCGGACGGGCCCGGACAGACCAAGGGCCTGTCCGGACGCCCAGTTGTCTCCCGGGGGCGGGGGCGAGCACGTACCGTGAGGGCATGACGAGCGCGAACAGCGGTGCGGAGATGGTCGACTGGGATCTCGCGGTGGCGACCGCGGTGCGCCTGGCCCGGCCCGGGCCCCGGATCGGCCGGGAGGAGGCCCGTGCGGTGGTCTCCGAACTGCGCCGGCATGCCGTCGAGGCCGAGCGGCACGTGCGCGAGTTCACCCGGATGGGAACGGGCGAGGACACCCCCGGCACCCCCGTGCTGGTGGTCGACCGGCCCGGCTGGGTGCGGGCCAATGTGGCGGGTTTCCGTACCGTGGTCCGCCCGCTGACGGACCGGCTGGCGGCCCGCCGCCCGGAGGGCCCGGGCACGGCGGCGGTCGGCTCGGTGGGCGCCAAGGCCACCGGCGTGGAGGTCGGCGCGGTGCTGGCGTTCCTGTCGGCGAAGGTGCTCGGCCAGTACGAGACCTTCGCCCCCGCCGAGCTGCCCACCGCCCCGGACAGCCCCGAGGGCCTGTTCGACCAGCCGCGCCGGGGCCTGGCGATGCCGCCCGGACGGCTGCTGCTGGTGGCGCCGAACATCGTCCAGGTGGAGCGCGAACTCGACGTCGACCCGCACGACTTCCGGCTCTGGGTGTGCCTGCACGAGGAGACCCACCGCACCCAGTTCACCGCGGTGCCCTGGCTGCGCGACCACATCCAGTCCGAGGTGCAGGAGTTCCTGGCGCAGACCGACGTCGACCCCTCGGCGCTGCTGGACCGGCTGCGCGAGGCGCTCGGCGGCCTGCCGGGCTTCGGCGGCCGCGGCAACGGCTCCACCGCGGGCAGCCTCGTCGACCTGGTGCAGACGCCCGCGCAGCGGGAGATCCTGGCCCGGCTGACCGCCGTGATGTCGCTGCTGGAGGGCCACGCCGACGTGGTGATGGACGGCGTCGGCCCGGCCGTGGTGCCCTCGGTGGCGGAGATCCGGGAGAAGTTCCAGCGCCGCCGCGACCGCGGCAGCGGCCGGCTCGACCTGGTGCTGCGCCGACTGCTCGGCATGGACGCCAAGCTGCGCCAGTACCAGGACGGCGCGGTGTTCGTCCGCGGCGTGGTGGAGCGGGCCGGGATGGACGGCTTCAACCGGGTGTGGACCTCGCCGAACACGCTGCCCACCAAGGACGAGATCCACGACCCGGCGTCCTGGGTGGCCCGGGTGGTCGGCTGAGGCGGATGCCCGGGAACGCCCGGTCGGGCGGCAGGTGCGGCCCGCGGTGGACGGTCAACCGGGCGAGTCGTACACCTGGCGGCAGACGTAACGTTTCTCCATTCACCCGTACGTGGGACCGTGGATCCGCCGTTGGCGCGGAGGGCGTGGGCGGTGGCCGGATTCTGCGACCATCTGTGAGCGCCTGGTGACAGAGAGCTGACAGGCGGCCGACGTACCCTCCCTCCGCCAAGGAGTGCCAACCATGGGCCCACACCCCGCTGTCGCGGCGATACGCCTCGCCGTCCGCCGTACCCTCGCCGAGCTCGCCGCCGAGGCGGGCGTCACCCCCGGAGAGCCGGTGCGCGCCGTCCGCACCGCGCCGCCGGCGCAGGCCGCCCCGCTGCCCGCGCTTGCCACCACCGCCACGGTGCCCGGCACGTTGATCGGCAATGCCCGCCGCCATCCCTCCGGCCTGCCCCGCACCCCGGCCGCCCCCGGCTCCCCGCTGGTGCTGGTCGCGGTCTCCGGCGGCGCCGACTCGATGGCCCTGGCCACCGCCACCGCCTTCGAGGCCCCCAAGCTCGGCCTGCGGGTCGGCGCCGTCACCGTCGACCACGGCCTGCAGGACGGCTCCGCGGAACGCGCCGAACAGGTCGCCGTCCGGCTGCGCGAACTGGGCCTGGACCCGGTGGAGGCGGTCGCGGTGCACGTCGGCCGCGAGGGCGGCCCGGAGAACGCCGCCCGGGAGGCCCGCTACGCCGCGCTGGACTCCGCCGCCGAACGCCACGGCGCGCTCGCCGTCCTGCTCGGCCACACCCGCGACGACCAGGCCGAGACGGTGCTGCTGGGCCTGGCCCGCGGCTCCGGCGCCCGTTCGCTGGCCGGGATGCCCGCACAGAAGGGCCGCTACCGCCGCCCGCTTCTGGAGCTCGACCGGGCCGCCACCCGGCAGGCCTGCTCCGCGCAGTCCATCCCGGTCTGGGACGACCCGCACAACGCCGACCCGGCCTACACCCGCTCCCGGGTCCGCCACGAGGTGCTGCCGGTCCTGGAGAAGCACCTCGGCGGCGGAGTGGTGGAGGCGCTCGCCCGCACCGCCCGGCTGTTCCGCGACGACGCGGACGCGCTGGACCAGTGGGCGGCCCTCGCCGAACGCGACCTGCGCGGCCCCGACGAGGCCCTCGACGTGGGCAAGCTCTCCGAACTGCCCCCCGCGGTGCGCCGTCGGGTGCTGCGTCGCGCGGCCCTGCGCGCGGGCTGCCCGGCCGGCGACCTGTTCGCCCGCCACCTGGAAACCGTGGACCTGCTGGTCACCGGCTGGCGCGGCCAGGGCCCCCTGCACCTACCCGGGGGCGTCGAAGCCGTGCGCCGGTGTGGCACGCTGGTGTTTCGGCGGCAGGGCGACTGAGCACGAACCAGTCGTACCGCCGCCGCCGAACCCAGACCCCGAACGTTTGAGGACGTATCCCCGGTGGACCAGAACGACATGGGCGCAGACCTCGCGAAGGTGCTCATCAGCAAGGACGAGATCGACGCCAAGCTGGTGGAGCTGGCCGCGCGGATCGACCAGGACTACGCCGGGAAGGACCTCCTGCTGGTCGGCGTCCTCAAGGGTGCCGTGATGGTGATGGCTGACCTGGCCCGGACCCTGCACAGCCAGGTGACCATGGACTGGATGGCGGTCTCCTCGTACGGCATGGGCACCAAGTCCTCGGGCGTGGTGCGCATCCTGAAGGACCTGGACACCGACATCGCCGGCCGCGACGTGCTGATCGTCGAGGACATCATCGACTCCGGCCTGACGCTGTCCTGGCTGCTCGGCAACCTCGGTTCCCGCGGCCCGGCCTCGCTGAAGGTGTGCACCCTGCTGCGCAAGCCGGACGCCGCCAAGGTGGAGATCGACGTCGAGTACGTCGGCTTCGACATCCCCAACGAGTTCGTGGTCGGCTACGGCCTGGACTACGCGGAGAAGCTGCGCAACCTGCCGTTCATCGGCACCCTGGCCCCGCACGTCTACGGGGGCTGAACCGTTCGGGCGATGGGTGGGAACAGTGCCTTGTTCCCGCCCGTTGTGCGGGGGTAGGAAAATAGGCTGCACCGTGGTGTGATCCCGTCGTGAGCGGGGGCCGCTGCGGTACGGTCCAATCAACCGCTCGTCTGACGAGCACATATCGGATGCGCCACGGCCCACGGCCGACCAGCGCCCGTTGAATGGCAGGAGGGACGGGGCGGTGACGCCCCGCATGGATGGACGTCAAGCGATACTTCCGTGCGCCGATCATGTGGGTCGTGCTGGCCGCCCTCGCCGTGTTCGCGTTGATGGAGCTCGTCTCGGACTCGAGCGGCTACAAGACTGCGGACACCGGTCAGATCATCAGCGCGATCGACAACAACCAGGTGAAGTCGGCGCAGCTCACCACCGGTGACTCGAACCTCATCAAGATCCAGCTGCAGGACAACCAGAAGCTGAAGCCGGGCGCCAACGGCAAGTCGCCGTCCGGCAGCCGCTTCCAGGCCTCCTACACCGGCGACGTTCAGGCCGCCGATCTGGCCAAGAACCTGCAGACCAAGTACGCCGGCGGGCAGATCCCGGACGGTTACACCGTCAGCCCCGAGAAGCAGTCGACCTTCGTCAGCCTGCTGTTCTCGATGCTGCCGATCGTGATCATCGTCGTGGTCTTCCTGTTCCTGATGAACCAGATGCAGGGCGGCGGCTCCCGGGTCATGCAGTTCGGCAAGTCCAAGGCCAAGCTGCTCACCAAGGACACCCCGAAGACCACCTTCGCGGACGTCGCGGGCGCCGACGAGGCCGTCGAGGAACTCCACGAGATCAAGGAGTTCCTGCAGGAGCCGGCCAAGTTCCAGGCGGTCGGCGCGAAGATCCCCAAGGGTGTGCTGCTGTACGGCCCGCCCGGTACCGGTAAGACCCTGCTGGCCCGCGCCGTCGCGGGTGAGGCGGGCGTCCCGTTCTACTCGATCTCCGGCTCGGACTTCGTCGAGATGTTCGTCGGTGTCGGCGCCAGCCGGGTCCGCGACCTCTTCGAGCAGGCCAAGGCCAACGCCCCGGCGATCATCTTCGTCGACGAGATCGACGCTGTCGGCCGGCACCGCGGTGCGGGTCTCGGCGGCGGTCACGACGAGCGCGAGCAGACCCTCAACCAGCTGCTGGTCGAGATGGACGGCTTCGACGTCAAGGGTGGCGTCATCCTGATCGCCGCCACCAACCGCCCCGACATCCTGGACCCGGCGCTGCTGCGCCCCGGCCGCTTCGACCGGCAGATCGCCGTCGACCGCCCGGACCTCCAGGGCCGGCTGGACATCCTCAAGGTGCACCAGAAGGGCAAGCCGATCGCGCCCGACGTCGACCTGTCGGCCGTCGCCAAGCGCACCCCCGGCTTCACCGGTGCCGACCTGTCGAACGTGCTGAACGAGGCGGCGCTGCTCACCGCGCGCTCCGACAAGAAGCTGATCGACAACCTGATGCTGGACGAGGCGATCGACCGCGTCGTGGCCGGTCCGCAGAAGCGCTCGCGGATCATGTCCGACAAGGAGAAGAAGATCACCGCGTACCACGAGGGCGGTCACGCCCTGGTCGCGGCGGCCTGCAACTACTCCGACCCGGTGCACAAGATCACCATCCTGTCCCGGGGCCGCGCGCTCGGCTACACCATGGTGCTGCCGGACGAGGACAAGTACTCGACCACCCGCAACGAGATGCTCGACCAGCTCGCCTACATGCTGGGCGGCCGGGCGGCGGAGGAACTGGTCTTCCACGACCCGACCACCGGCGCCTCGAACGACATCGAGAAGGCCACCGCCACCGCGCGGGCCATGGTCACCCAGTACGGCATGAGCGAGCGCCTGGGTGCGATCAAGTTCGGCACCTCCGACTCCGAGCCCTTCCTGGGCCGCGAGATGGCCCACCAGCGCGACTACTCCGAGGAGATCGCCGGGCTGGTGGACGAAGAGGTCAAGAAGCTGATCGAGACCGCGCACAACGAGGCCTGGGAGATCCTGGTCGAGAACCGCGACGTGCTCGACAACCTGGTCCTCGAGCTGCTGGAGAAGGAGACGCTGAACAAGGAGCAGATCGCCGAGGTCTTCGCTCCGGTCATCAAGCGTCCCCCGCGTCCGGCGTGGACCGGCTCGGCCCGCCGCACCCCGTCCACCCGGCCGCCGGTGCAGTCGCCGAAGGAGCTGGCGCTGAGCAACGGCGCCGTCTCCGGCAACGACAGCCCGGTCGACACCGTGAAGCTGCCGCCGGCCGACGGCGGCCAGGTCGAGAGCTGACCGACCGAGCACCTGTTCGGAATGGATGCCGCGTTTCCGGGGTTTGTACCCTGGAGGCGCGGCATTCGTGCTGCACGGACACTGTTTTCCCCTTTGACGAGCAGCGAGGCACGCATGATCGATCCGGTGACGCTCGACGGTGAGTTCCCCGTCCGCGAGTTCGACCAGAAGCGGGCCGAGAACGCCGTCCGCGAACTGCTCATCGCCGTCGGTGAGGACCCGGACCGGGAGGGCCTGCTGGAGACCCCCGCCCGGGTCGCGCGCGCCTACCGGGAGATATTCGCGGGCCTGTGGCAGCAGCCGGAGGACGTGCTCACCACCACCTTCGACCTCGGCCACGACGAGATGGTGTTGGTCAAGGACATCGAGGTGTACTCCACCTGCGAGCACCACCTGGTCCCGTTCCGCGGCGTCGCGCACGTCGGCTACATCCCCGCGGTCAGCGGCAAGATCACCGGCCTGTCCAAGCTGGCCCGGCTGGTCGACGTGTTCGCCCGCCGCCCCCAGGTGCAGGAGCGGCTCACCAGCCAGGTCGCGGACGCGCTGATGCGGATCCTGGAGCCGCGCGGCGCCATCGTGGTGATCGAGTGCGAGCACATGTGCATGTCGATGCGCGGCATCCGCAAGCCGGGCGCCACCACCGTCACCTCGGCGGTGCGCGGCCAGCTGCGCGACCCCGCCACCCGGGCCGAGGCGATGAGCCTCATCATCGGGCGATAGCGGCAGTACCGGGGAGGGATGCCCCCGTCAGGGCCGCGGTTCGCGGTCCTGCGGGGGCGCGAGGTGGTCGCTGAGCCACTCCAGGGTGGCCGGCAGTTCGCGGCGCCAGGTGTCGAAGGTGTGGCCGCCGTCCGGCAGCAGCAGCGAGTCGATCAGGAATTCCGGGTGGCCGTCGGCGGCCTGTTTCGCGGCGCTGAGGAACTTCTCGGTCGCCGGGTAGTCGTCCTCGGCGTGGGTGGAGACCACCAGCAGGGTCGAGGCCGGCGCGGGCAGGTTCTTCAGCCGCCAGTTCAGGTCGGCGTGCTTGGCGGCGTCCGCGTCGCCCCCGAACAGGTCGCCGTCGGTCCACCGGTCGTTCGGGACGACGTAGTCCGGGTGCATCCCGGCGGCGTTCCGGTACACGTCGGGGTGACGCATCGCCAGCCGCAGCGCGCAGGAGCCGCCGGTGGAGTAGCCGAACACGCCCCAGGACTCCGCCGTACGGCCCACCCGGTACGCGGAGCGCAGCGCGGCCGGCACGTCCTTGACGAACCAGGTCTCGGTCTTCGGGCCGCCCGCCACGTCCACGCACTCGGTGTCCCGCGGCGGGGCGACGGTGGGGCGGGCCATCACGATCACGGTGGGGGCCATCTGTCCGGTGCGCTGCAGTTCGGCGGCGGTCTGTGGCAGCTGGAGGTCCTCGACCAGGTGCAGCGTCGGGCCGGGGTAGCCGGCCAGCGCGACCAGCACCGGGAAGTGCTCGCGGTTGTAGCGGGGGTTGAAGTACTCGGGCGGCAGATAGACGAACATCTGATCCGACAGACCGGACTCGGTGCCGGTCAGCCGCACCGAGTCGACCCGGCCGACCTGCTCGGGCGGCCCGGCCGGCAGCACGTCCTTGACCGTCTCCAGACCGCCGTCGGTGGTCGGCTGCACCAGCTTGTCGCTCTCGGGGGCGGCGCCGGCGGAGCGCCCGGTGTTCAGGGCCAGCGGGGCGGCCTTGCCGGGGCGGAGCAGGTCGTCCCAGGAGGTGTAGAAGCCGTAGGCGTTGTTCACCGACAGGAGCAGCACCGACAGCGCCGCCACCTGAGTGACTGTCAGTAGCCCTAGTCGCCCCAGCACCGGAAGCGGCCGTTGCCGGGACAGTCGCGGCCACAGCCAGAGGGTGGCGATCAGGGCCGCCACACCCACCACGGTCAGCACGTACACCAGTGTCCGGCTGGTCAGCTCCATGCCGTCCGGCCCTCCTCGACTCCCGCTCGGTCAACGTTGTTTGACGGTCCGTCGGATGCGAGTGGGGGTAGTCTGACCGAGCGTCGGAAACCAGTACGACCGGATGACTGCACGAACGGGAACCGTCGCCCTAGAATGCGGCGTCCACGGGTTGGAATCGCGCCGAACCGCCGGGCCGGCGGCCACAGGTGCGGCATCGGTGGTACCCGCCGCGTCCCCCGGTCCGATGAGCGCAGCCGTTCGAACCGAGCCCCGGGCGGGCCCCTTCCTCCGCCCGGTGTACCCCTCTTGACGTGCGGATTGCCAGAAAAAGGAACAGTCATGAAGGTTCATCACAACCCGGCGCCCGGGGTGCGCGAGCAGCACCCGGGTGCCTCTAGGCTGGGTTCCCATGAGCGCTCCCGTGTCTGCTGAGACGACATCCGACCAGCCCCGCCGGCGGGGGCTGCAGGCGCTCCGGTCCCAAGCCTCCGCCGTACCGAGGCGGTGGCTGCCGGGTGTCGTCGGGTACGCCTGTCTGGCGATCGGCCTGATCGACATCACCTCCGCGGTCTTCCCCCGGTTCCGGGCCACCCGGATGCACACCTGGGCCGGTCAGCTGCCCGGCGGCACCACCACGCTCGCCGCCGCCGGCACCCTGATGGTCGGCATGGTGCTGGTGCTGCTCGCGCACGCGCTGCGCCGCCGCAAGCGGCGCGCCTGGCGCGCCGTGTGCGTGCTGCTGCCGATCGGTGCCGCGCTCCACATGCTGCGCTGGCACCAGTTCGTCCAGGCCGCGATCTCGCTGGCGCTGTTCGTGGTGATGGTGATCCACCAGCGCGAGTTCTACGCCAAGGCCGACCCGCGCACCCGCTGGCGCGCGGCGCTCAACTTCGTCGTGCTCGGCACCGTCTCGGTGCTGATCGGCATGGCGATCGTCTCCGTCCGGTGGAAGTACGAGATCGGCGACCCGTCGCTGTACCAGCGGCTGGAGCACGTCGGCTACGGCCTGTTCGGCTTCGAAGGCCCGATCCACTACACCAGCGAGCGGATCAGCGACCTGGTCGGTTACTCGCTCGGCGCGCTCGGCCTGGTCACCGCGCTCACCACCGCGTACCTGGCGCTGCGCCCCGAGAAGCCCGAACCCGAGCTCACCCCCGAGGACGAACTCAAGGTCCGCGAACTGCTCGCCCGGCACGGCAAGCGCGACTCGCTCGGCTACTTCGCGCTGCGCCGCGACAAGAGCGTGCTGTTCTCGCCCACCGGCAAGGCCGCGATCTCCTACCGGGTGGTCTCCGGCGTGATGCTCGCCTCCGGCGACCCGGTCGGCGACGTCGAGGCCTGGCCCGGCGCGATCAAGGTCTTCATGACCACCGCCCGCGAACACGCCTGGGTGCCCGCCGTCATGGGCTGCTCCGAGGTCGGCGGTGAGGTCTGGACCCGCGAGGCCGACCTGGACGCGCTCGAACTCGGCGACGAGGCCATCGTCGACACCTCCACCTTCTCGCTCTCCGGCCGCGCCATGCGCAACGTCCGCCAGATGGTCAAGCGGATCGAACGCAACGGCTACTCCTGCAAGGTCCGCCGGGTCGGCGACCTCACCCTGGAGGAGAAGCGCCAGATCGCCGACGCGGCCGCCCGCTGGCGCGGCACCGACACCGAACGCGGCTTCTCCATGGCGCTCGGCCGCTTCGGCGACGCCGGCGACGACGACTGCGTGGTCGTCACGGCGCACAAGGCCCCCGAGGAGGGGGAGAGCGCTTCCGGCGGCGACGACCTGAAGGCCGTGCTGCACTTCGTCCCGTGGGGCGACGACGGCATCTCGCTGGAACTGATGCGCCGCGACCGGGAGGCCGACCCCGGCCTCAACGAACTGCTGATCGTCGCCGCCCTCCAGGAGGTCGGCGCGATGGGCATCCGGCGGGTCTCGCTGAACTTCGCGATGTTCCGCTCGGCGCTCGCCCGCGGCGAGCGGATCGGCGCCGGGCCGGTGCTGCGGGCCTGGCGCGGGTTGCTGGTGTTCCTGTCGCGGTGGTTCCAGATCGAGTCGCTGTACAAGTTCAACGCGAAGTTCCAGCCGGTCTGGGAGCCCCGGTTCCTGGTCTACCAGCAGACCCGCGACCTCCCGCGGATCGGCTTCGCCGCGATGCAGGCGGAGGCGTTCATCACGCTCGGCATGCCGCGGTTCGGGCGCAAGCGGCAGCGGCAGGGGCTCATGCCGGAGGTTCCGGCGCAGCTGGGCAAGGCGGCGTAGGGCGAAACCGGGGAGAGCACCATCAGGGGCGCGGGGAACTGCGCGAGGCGGAAGGCACCCCGACAGGAAGATCGCGACGCAGGGCAGTGGCCTGCACGTGTTCGCGACCTGGCTGTCGGGTGCGTGGTCGCTCGCGCAGTTCCCCGCGCCCCTGGTTTGTGCTCTCCCTGGTTGCCTCTCCTCAGCATCGATAATGGGGCGTATGAGCGAAAACCTCCCTGGCCTGCCCGTCCTGGACCGTTGTGCGGTGATGGGGGTGGTGAATGTCACGCCGGATTCGTTCTCGGACGGGGGGATGTGGCTGGATCCGGCGAAGGCGATCGCGCATGGGCTGGAGCTGGTGGCGCAGGGGGCTGACCTGGTGGACGTGGGTGGGGAGTCGACCCGGCCGGGGGCGTTGCGGGTGACGGAGGAGGAGGAGCTGCGCCGGGTGGTGCCGGTGGTGGCCGAGCTGGCCCGGGCGGGGGTGGTGGTGTCGGTGGACACCATGCGGGCGGGGGTGGCGCGGGCCGCGGTGGAGGCGGGGGCGAAGATCGTCAACGACGTGTCCGGAGGACTCGCGGACGCGGAGATGGCCCGGGTGGTCGCCGAGACCGGCGCGCCGTTCGTGGTGATGCACTGGCGCGGGCAGTCGGCGGACATGGACGCGCTGGCGGTGTACGAGGACGTGGTCGCGGACGTGGTGCGGGAGCTGACCGTCCGGGTGGAGGACCTGCTCGCGGCGGGGGTGAAGGAGGATCAGCTGATCCTGGACCCGGGCCTGGGGTTCGCCAAGACCAGTGCGCACAACTGGGCGCTGCTGGGCCGGCTGGACGCGCTGACGGCGCTGGGGCGGCCGGTGCTGGTCGCGGCTTCGCGCAAGCGCTTCCTGGGTACGCTGCTGGCCAACCCGGAAACCGGGGAGCTGCGCCCGGCGCGGCAGCGGGACGACGCCACGGCGGCGGTCTCGGTGCTGTCGGCGAAGGCGGGTGCCTGGGCGGTCCGGGTGCATGACGTGTCCGGCACGGCTGACGCCGTACGAGTCGTCGCGGCCTGGGAGCAGGCGGAGCAGAGGGGGTAGGCGTGGCGGAGGCAGTGAGCGGCAACGACCGGGCAGCGGCGCTGGAACCGGACGAGGAAGCGGTGCTGGCGGCCAATCAGACGCTGTACGAGGCCCTGGAGAACGGGGACTTGGACGCCGTCGAGTCGATCTGGCTGGGGCCGGGCGAGGCGGACGACAAGGGCGGGGTGTTCTGCGTGCACCCGGGCTGGCCGATGCTGGTCGGCCGGGCCCAGGTGACGCGTTCGTACATGCTGATCATGGCGAACACCGAGTACATCCAGTTCTTCCTGACGGATGTGGAGGTGGACGTGCAGGGAGATGTGGCGCTCGTCACCTGCACGGAGAACATTCTGTCCGGCGGGGAGCCCGAGGAGGAGGGCGAACTGGGGCCGCTGGTCGGCGGGAAGGTCGTGTCGACGAACCTGTTCCGGCGTACTTCGGACGGCTGGAAGCTGTGGTCGCACCACGGTTCGCCGGTTCTCACCAGCGGCGACGACGAGGACGACGAGGAGGAGTGAGGGCCGTCCGTCAAGGGCCGCGGTGGCCGGTCCGATCGGGTGGGCAGCCGGGGAGGCGGTCCGGGGCGGTCAGCACTCGAAGGTAGATTCGAGGGGCGGCGGGCGACGGTGCCCGCCGGTCCCCGCCGCGGCGGGGCCGTCAGCTGGGAGCAGTGATTCTTTTGCTGGACCGCGTCACTCTGCGTGGGCTCCGTGCCCGCGGCCATCACGGCGTGTTCGAACGGGAGCGGATCGAGGGACAGACCTTCGTCGTCGATCTGACGCTGTTCCTGGACACCCGTCCGGCCGCCGCGAGTGACGATCTGACCCGCACCGCGCACTACGGCGTGATCGCGGAGGAGGTCACCGCGGCGATCGCGGGCGACCCGGTCGACCTGATCGAGACGCTGGCCCAGCGGATCGCCGACCAGTGCCTGCGGCACGAGGTGGTCGAGGAGGTCGAGGTCGTCGTGCACAAGCCCGACGCCCCGATCACCGTCCCGTTCGACGACGTCACCATCACGATCCGCCGGAGCCGCGCTTGATGGCGTCCGGTGGAGCCCGAGTGGAGGGAACTCCCATGGCCACCACAGACCCGACCGCCACGCGGACCACGTTCGACCTGCAGGGCAAGGTGGACCGCGTGGAGTCCACCCTGCACGAGTCGCGGACCGCCGCGGTCGCGCTCGGCAGCAACCTGGGCAACCGTCTGGAGACCCTGCAGGGCGCGGTCGACGCGCTGGAGGACACCCCCGGTGTCCGGGTGACCGCGCTGTCCGCGGTGTACGAGACCGACGCCGTGGGCGGGCCCGCCGGCCAGCCCAACTACTTCAACGCCGTCGCGGTGCTGCGCACCTCGCTGCCGCCGCGGGACCTGCTGGAGCGGGCCAACGCCGTGGAGGACGCGTTCGGCCGGGAACGCACCGTCCGCTGGGGTTCCCGCACCCTGGACGTCGACATCCTCACCTACGAGGGCGTGCTCAGCGACGACCCGCAGCTGACCCTGCCGCACCCGCGCGCCCACGAGCGGGCGTTCGTGCTGGCGCCGTGGCAGGACGCCGACCCGCAGGCCGAGGTGCCCGGGCACGGGCCGGTCGCGGAGCTGCTGGCGGGCCTCGGCGGGGCCGAGGGCCAGGGCGTGCGGCTGCGCGCCGACCTGCAGCTGCGACTGCCGGAGTGAGCGGCCCGGGAACTTCCGGCGGGGTGCGGGCGTAGCTCCCTGCGGGTGCGGCCCGGCCGGTACGGTGGGCTGGTCGCCGTGACCCGCCGGACCTCCGGGCCGTGAAGAGGCCGGGACGAACCACTGGGAAGGAAGCCCGTCCGCGTGAAGCCGCTCCGTCTCCGCCTGCTGCTCGGCATCACCGCCATCACGGGGCTGCTGTCCTGGGGCGGCGCCCGGCTGTGGGACTCGCTGGGCACACTGCCCGGGGTACCCGCGTACGCGCCGTTCGTGCTGGCGGCGATCGCCGTGGTGCTGCTGGCCGTGGCGATCTCGTTGCGGTCGCGGCTGAAGGCGATCCGGGAGCGGCAGCCGGGTGCGAAGCGGGTCGATCCGCTGCACGCGGCGCGGGCGCTGGTGCTGGGGCAGGCCAGTGCGCTGGTGTCGGCGGTGGTGACCGGGGTGTACGCGGGCGTCGGGGTGTTCCTGCTCGGCTCGCTGGAGGTCGCCGCCCGCCGGGCGCAGGCCGCGACGGCGCTGTTCTCGGTGCTGGCCGGCGCCGCGGTGATCGCGGTGGCGCTGTGGCTGCAGCACATCTGCAAGCTTCCCGAGGACCACGACGACCCGGACCACCCGCGCGGCACGGCCGCGTCCTCGCGCTGATCTTCCCGCCGGATCCGGTCGCGCTGCGTGGTGGGACGTACGCGGCCCGTGTTTCTGTCGGCGTGTCAAGGGCGGAATGGGGGCCGAGGCTGACAGCGCCTCGATTCGCACGCTAGTTTCTAGCCATGTCTCGCGGACGCCACCGTCATTCCTCCGTCCTTGGCCGGTCGCTGCCACCGGTCGCCTCCGGTGTGCTCGTGGTCGCGGCGGTGGCCGCGCTGGTGGCCAGTCCGGATCAGATCGTGGCCCGTTCGGTCGGGGTCGCCGCGGTGGTCGCGGTGGTCGGCCTGGCGCTGGTGCTGCGGCAGCGCGACCGGGCCGCCCGGAACGCCGCCGAGGTGGCCATGGTGCGCCGGCTGCGCGCCGAGGAGAGCTACGAGGAGCAGATCGCCGAGGCCGAGTACGCGGCCGAGGTCGCCGAGGAGCGGGCCACCCGCTTCGGGCGGCGCCTGACCGCGGAGAAGTCCCGGTTGGCGAAGGCGGAGACCGAGATCGCCCGGCTGCTGCGCGAGCGCGCGGTGCTGGTCGCCGAGCAGGCGCTGAAGGAGGCCGAGGCGGCCCGCCGGGCGCTCGAGGCGACCCGGCCCAAGAACCCGGCCACCCCGGCCGCGTTCGTCCGCGCACAGGCCGCGCTGCGGCACCTGGAGCGGCAGGCCGTGACGGCCGAGGCGCGTCGCGCGGTCGACGAGCGGGCCCAGGTCGAGCTGCGGCCGCGGATGCCCGAGCCGGTGCCGGCCACCGGTTCGGCGGCGCTGCGCCCGGTCGGCCCGGCGCTGCCCGCCCCGCGCCCGCAGGACGTCGAGCAGGCGGCCCCGGCGGCCCCGCAGCGGCCGCGGGCGGCGGCGTTCAGCTTCTTCGGCCGGCCGGGCGCCGCCCGGGCCGCGCTGCGGGCGGCCGCGCCGGCCCCGGCGGTCGGCGACCTGGCGGACGTGGTGGGCGACGAGGCGGTGGCCGACAGCGAGCGCTACGCGGTGCTGGACGCCGCGCCGGTGGACGCCGCGCAGCCCGCGCACCGCGCGGTCGAGCAGCCGCCGAGCCACCAGCACGCGGAGTCCGACACCGAGCCCGTCGAGGTGGTCGACCTGACCGTGCACGACGAGACCGAGGTGCTGGAGCTGCCCGAGCTGCGGGCCGGCCGCCCCTGACGACGCGAAAGGGCCCCCGCTCCGGACGGAGCGGGGGCCCTTTTCACGTGCCGGCGGCTGCTCAGACGTTGACGCCGAAGTCCTGGGCGATGCCGGCCAGGCCGGAGGCGTAGCCCTGGCCGATGGCGCGGAACTTCCACTCGGCGCCGTTGCGGTACAGCTCGCCGAAGACCATGGCGGTCTCGGTGGCGGCGTCCTCGGAGAGGTCGTAGCGGGCGATCTCGGCGCCGCCGGCCTGGTTGAGCACCCGGATGTAGGCGTTGCGGACCTGGCCGAAGCTCTGGCCGCGGGTGTTGCCGTCGTAGATCGACACCGGGAAGGCGATCCGGGTGACGTCGGCGGGCAGCGCGGCCAGGTTGACGTTGATCGACTCGTCGTCGCCCGCGCCTTCGCCGGTGCGGTTGTCGCCGGTGTGCACGACGGTGCTGTCCGGGGTGCTGGTGTTGTTGAAGAAGACGAAGTGGCGGTCGGAGTAGACCCGGCCTTCGCCGTTCAGCACGATCGCGCTGGCGTCCAGGTCGAACTCGGTGCCGGTGGTGGTGCGCACGTCCCAGCCGAGGCCGACGGTGACCGCGGTCAGGCCGGGGGCTTCCTTGGTCAGCGAGACGTTGCCACCCTTGGAGAGGCTCACGGGCATGGTCTGTGGTGTCCCTTCGGTCGGTTTTGACCGGAGAACGTGGGACGGGCGGCCGTTGGTTCCATCGCTCCGTGGACGGACGGATTTCTCCCCCGATCGGCCGCCCGGCGCCGGGTCAGATGCGCGGGTACCGGCCCTGCACGGTCCAGATGTTCGGATTGTCGGCCAGGTCCTCGTGCAGCTCGAACAGGTCGGCCAGCACGTCCTGCAGGAAGTCCCGGGCCTCCCGGCGCAGTTCGGCGTGCCGGACCACCAGCGGCTCGTCGTCCGGCCGCCAGGTGGCGGTGATCTCCACCCAGCCGAACCGGCGGGCGAAGCGCAGCAGTTCGGTGTTCTGGGTGAAGTCCAGGTCCTCGGTGCGCACCCGGGCCTCCCGGCTGCCGCGCGGGTCCTCGTCCAGGCGCTCGACGATGTCGCACAGCGCCCAGGCGAAGTCCAGCACCGGCACCCAGCTCCAGCGGGTCTCCACGCCGGCGCCGTCGTCGGTCTCCAGGTAGACGTCCCCGGCGAACAGGTCGTGCCGCAGCGCGCGGACCGGCGCGGTGCGGTAGTCGGTCTGCGGGGGGTCGGGGAAGCGGTTGGACAGGGAGTAGCCGAGCTCGATCACGCCCGCCATTGTGCCGGGTTAATCGGGTGACGGCCGCCGGGCCCGGGCGGGATGATGGCGGTATGACTGAGCCCGTGCGCGTACGGGGTTCGGTGGTCGTCCCCGACGCCGAGCTCGTCTGGCGCTTCTCCCGTTCCTCCGGCCCGGGCGGCCAGCACGTCAACACCTCGGACAGCAAGGTCGAGCTGCGCTGGGACCTGGCGGCCTCCGACGCGCTGCCGCAGGTGTGGAAGGACCGCGCCCTGGAGCGGCTGGCCTCCCGGCTGGTCGACGGGGTGCTGGTGGTGCGCGCCTCCGAGCACCGCTCGCAGTGGCGCAACCGCGAGATCGCGGCCGCCCGGCTGGCCTCGCTGCTCGGCGAGGCCACCGCGCCGCCGCCGAAGGCCCGGCGGGCCACCAAGCCGAGCCGGGGCATGGTCGAGCGGCGGCTGGAGAACAAGCGGCACCGCGCCACGCTGAAGCAGGGGCGGGGCCGGATCAAGCCGGAGTGACGGCCGGGGCCTGCCCCCGTCAGCCCAGGTGGCGGTAGCCGGCCCGGAAGTACACCAGCGGCTTCGCGGCCGGGGCGGGCACCCGCGCGGCCAGCACGCGGCCGAGCACCAGGGTGTGGTCGCCGGCCGGGATGCGCCGCTCGGTGCGGCACTCGACGGTGGCGAGCGCGCCGTCGATCAGCGGGGCGCCGGAGTGCGGGCCGCGCTGCCAGGCGGCGTCGGCGAACAGCAGGCGGTCGCTGAGCCGGCCCTTCATGGCGAACCGGGAGGCCAGCGTGCGGTGCTCCTCGCCGAGCAGCGACACCGCCCAGGTCTCGGCCCGGGTGAGCAGGTCGTCCATCCGGGAGTCCTCGCGCACCGAGATCAGCACCAGCGGTGGCTCCAGCGACACCGACAGGAACGAGGTGGCGGTCATGCCCGCGTCCTCGTCCTCCTCGGGGTCGTGCACGGTCACCAGCGAGACGCCGGCCGCCAGTTGGCCGAGGGCGGCGCGGAACTCCTCGGGAGTGGCGCCGGCATCCGCGACGGGGGCGGTGGGAGAGGTGGGGGACTGGGGGGAGCTGTACACGTACCGCACGGTAGTCGCCGGGCGGTCGTGCCGGTATCGGGCCCTGGTCGTAGGTCGGCTCGGTCGCTGGGCCGAGCGCACGGGAGGCGCGTCGCTGGAAGTCGCCTGGCGGGCGTCCTGTCGTTCCCTGCCGTTTCCGAATACGATCATCACTTCATCATTATGTGATTTGAGTCACACTGACAGCCTATTGCTGACCGAGCGTGCCTATCGGAGTGCTCGCTGTGATTCAGTTCTTCTGGCAATCGGACGACAACCTTTCAAGACCATCCGAAGCAGCCGGGGAGCCCCCGCATGGAAGCCGAGTCGGAGCCCTACGTCCGCCTCGCGACCCTCCGCACCTTGCACCGGGTCGTGGCGGACCTCAACGCTGCCCGGAGCCTGGCGGGAACCCTGCAGGCCGTCGTCGAGGGAGCGGTCCACGGACTCGGATTCGACGCCGCCGCGGTCAGCCTGGTGCGGCCCGACGGCGACCTGGTGATCGCCGCCGTCTGGGAGATCGAGGAGAGCACCTTCGGCGGCCCCGCCGTCCTGCTCGGCCAGGTCGGCTCCCGCGAGTCCTGGGACCGGATGCTCCAGGTCGCCGACCACTGGGGCACCCTGCGCTTCATCCCGCACGACCGCGGCTGGGCCATCGGCACCGACATCCCCACCTGGACCGGCGACGGCCCGATGCCCGTCTACGACAACGACTGGCACCCCGCCGACGTGCTGCTCGCCCCCATGTACAGCGCCGGCGGCGACCTGCTCGGCATCCTCTCGGTGGACCGCCCGCGCAGCGGAAAACGCCCCGGCGCGTGGACCCGCGAAGCGCTGGAGATGTTCTCCCTCCAGGCCTCCATAGCCATCGGCAACGCCCGGCTGCGGGCCGAGATGCAGCGCGCCCTGGCCCGGCTGGAGAAGGAGCAGCAGGCCCTGCGGGCCAGCGAGGAATCCTTCCGGCAGGCCTTCGAGTACGCCCCCAGCGGCATGGCCATCACCGAACTCCACGGCGACGGCACCGGCCAGCTCACCCGCGTCAACGACGCCCTGTGCCGCCTGCTCGGCCGCCCCCGGGCCACCCTGCGCCAGCAGCGCTTCGTCGACCTGGTCCACCCCGACGACCTGGAGCTGCTGCTGCGCACCAGCGCCGAGGGCGGCCGGGCCGAACTGCGGCTGTCCCGGCGCGACGGCGGTTACCAGTGGGTGTGCCTGCGCAACTCGGTGGTCGCCGACGCCACCGAGGGGCCCAGCTTCCTGCTCACCCACGTCGAGGACATCGAGGAGCGCAAGCGGCACGAGCTCCAGCTCGCCCACCGGGCCAGCCACGACGCCCTCACCGGCCTGCCCAACGGCGCCGAGCTGCGGGCCCGGCTGGCCCGCCGGCTCTGTTCCCGCCCCCCGCTGCCCGCCCCCGGCCCGCACGGACAGGCACTGTCGCCCGGCCACGGCCTCCTGGACGGCCCGCAGGTGCCCGTGGCCCCCGTCCCCCTCGCGCACGGCTACGCGCCGCCCGACGGCGCCCTGGACCGCGCCCGGGAGGCCTTCGCGGCCGGCGTGGCGTTCCACGAGGACGCCGCCACCGCCCACCACGTGCACGCCGTCGTCCCCGCCGACCCGCCCGGCGGCGAACTCTGGCACGGCCACCGCCGCCCCGGCCCCGACAAGGGGCTCGCCGTCCTCTACTGCGACCTCGACGGCTTCAAGCTGGTCAACGACCGCTACGGCCACAACGCCGGCGACGCCGTGCTGATCGAGATCGCCCGCCGGCTCCAGCAGGTCGTCCGGGAGGGCGACACGGTGGCCCGGATGAGCGGCGACGAGTTCGTGGTGCTGGCCGACGCCATCGGCCGTGAGGAGGCCAAGGAGCTCGCCGGGCGGCTGCGCAGCGCCATCCTGCCGCCGATGCGGATCGACAACCGGGCCGTCCGGGTCGGCGTCAGCCTCGGCATCGGCTGGGCCGGCTGCGGCATGAGCATCGACGAGGTCCTGCACTCCGCGGACGAGCGGATGTACGACGAGAAGCGCACCCGCGGCGGCGCGGCCCGCGGCTCGCGCGGCGAGCGCTCGCACCGCCGGGCGGGCTGAACCGCTTACACCGTGTTCGAGCACGGCAGGTAGGGTGCCCTGGGTACGAGAGCATCCAGTCCTGGGGAGTTGACCGTGACGACGGCCGGCAGCAACGACGGCGCGGACGAGGACGACCCGTTCGCGTACCTCTACCGCCCCGCCGAGGGCGAGGAGCCCGCGCCCGAGCGGCCCCGGACCGGCTACAGCCGCCCGATGGAGGTCGGCCGCGCCAACTACGGCGAGCGCCCCGTCCACCCGCAGGCCCCGCCGCCCCCCGGCTACCCGCAGGCCGCGCCCGGGCAGGAGACCACCGCGCTGCCGCCGCAGCAGTCCCGGTACGCCGAGCGCTCCCGGCCCCGGCCCGGCGAGGACCGGCCGGCCGGCCGCGGCAAGGCCGCCGTGATCGGCGCCGTCGCGGTGGTCGCCGCGATCGCCATCGGCGCGGGCGTCGCGCTGTCCACCGGCGACCCGGACGGCGGCAAGAACCAGGCCGGCGGCGCCACGCACAGCCCGTCCGCCCCGGCCGAGCCCACCTCGTCGGCGCCGCCGTCCAGCGCGGCGCCCAGCCCGAGCACGCTCTCCGGCGGTACGGACGTCGCCGACGCCGCCGGCATGAAGCTCAGCGGAGGCAGCACGGCCGCGAACCAGGTGGCGGGCGCGAAGGCGGCCGGCGGCAAGTACGTCGACGGCCTCGGCGCGGTCGGCGCGTCGGTCTCCTGGGACGTCGACATGCCCGCCGCCGGACAGTTCCAGATCTGGCTGCGCTTCAACAACAGCGGCCAGAACGCCACCGCGACGGTCGCGGTCGACGGCCAGCCCACCTACACCCCTATAAAGCTGAACAACTACAGCCCCGGCCTGCCGCCGGACAGCTCCTGGTACTCGTCCTGGGTCAGCGGAACGGTCGCCCAGCCCGGCCACCACACCATCTCGGTGTCCTGCCAGGCCGGCAACCAGTGCGGCTTCCTGCTCGACCAGATCGCCGTCACCCCGAACGGGACCTCCAAGCCCCAGGGCTGGTGATCCGGCCCGACCAGGGGCCGGCCGCGGCCCGGGCCTCCGTGCAGGTCCGGGCCGCGGCGGGTGTCGTCAGGCCGAGGTGTGGACCACCCGGGCCAGTTGTTCGACGGTGCGGGTCATCGCGTCGCGGGCGGCGGTGAGGTACTTGCGGGGGTCGGTGACGGTGGGGTGGGCCGTCAGGTGTTCGCGGACGGCGGCGGTGTAGGACAGGTTGAGCGCCGTGCCGATGTTGATCTTCACCATGCCGGCCGCGACCGCCGCCGTGAGCTGCCCGTCGGGGACGCCGGAGCTGCCGTGCAGGACCAGCGGGACGGGGACGGCGGCGGCCAGCTCGCGGATCAGGGCGAGGTCGAGGTCGGCGGTGCGTGAGGTCATCGCGTGCGAGGAGCCGACGGCGACGGCCAGTGCGTCCACGGCGGTGTCGGCGACGTAGCGGGCGGCCTCCGCCGGGTCGGTGCGGGCGCCGGGGGCGTGCGCGGACAGCGGCGGTTCGCCGTCCTTGCCGCCGACCTTGCCGAGTTCGGCCTCCAGGTGCAGGCCGTGGCGGTGCGCCCAGGCGGCGGCCTCGGCGGTGGCCTTGACGTTCTCGTCGTGCGGCAGCGCGGAGGCGTCGAACATCGCCGAGGAGAAGCCGGCGGCGGGGGCCGCGCGCAGCAGGTCGAAGTCCTCGCAGTGGTCGAGGTGCAGCGAGACGGGGACGCGGGCGGCGGCGGCGATCTCCGCGCAGGCCCGGGCGATCGGCAGCAGGCGGCCGTCGCGGTAGGCGATCGCGTTCTGGCTGAGCTGGAGCACGACGGGCGTGCCGGCGGCTTCGGCGCCGGCGGCGATCGCCTCGGCGTGCTCCAGGGTGATCACGTTGAAGGCGGGCAGTCCGCGCCGGTCGGCGGCGGCGGAGGCGAGCAGGTCGGAGGTAGGGGCGAGCGGCAAGGGGGTCTCCCGGGTGGGGTGAGCAACGAGGCGCAGGTTCCGCTGCTCACCCTCCCCGTGGCGGGAGCGACCGGGGGCGAACCCCAGTCGGGTCAGGCCGGGTTGCCGGCCCTGGTGAAGCGGTCCGCGCCGACGATCCACTCACCGCGGCGCATCACCGCGGCGAGCTCGTAGGTGTCGGAGTCGAGGACGACCAGGTCGGCGTTCTTGCCTGCCTCCAGGGAGCCGAGGGTGTCGGCCAGGCCCATCAGCCGGGCCGGGACGGTGGACAGCGAGGTGACGGCCTGGTCCAGGGACAGGCCGAGCACGGTGACGGCGCGCCGGAAGGCGACGTCCAGGGTGAGGGTGGAGCCGGCGATGGAGCCGCCCTCGACGAGGCGGGCGACGCCGTTCTCGACCCGGACCTGGAGCGGGCCGAGCGGGTACATGCCGTCGCCCATGCCGGCCGCGCCCATCGCGTCGGTGATCAGCGCGACCCGCTCGGCTCCGGCGGTGCCGTAGGCGAGTTCGAGCACCGAGGGGTGCAGGTGGATGCCGTCGTTGATCAGCTCTACGGTGACCCGCTCGTCCTCCAGCAGCGCGACGATCGGGCCGGGGGCGCGGTGCTGGATGCCCGGCATCGCGTTGAACAGGTGGGTGGCGACGGTGGCCCCGGCGTCGATCGCCTCCAGGGTGAGCGCGTAGTCGGAGTCGGTGTGGCCGACGGCGGCGATGATGCCCCGGTCGGCGAGCATCCGGACGGACTCCAGGCCGCCGGGCAGTTCCGGGGCGAGGGTGAACATCTTCGCGTGGCCGCGGGCGGCGTCGGCGAGCTTGCGCACCAGCGCCGGGTCGGGGTCGCGCAGCAGGTCGGGGCGGTGGGCGCCGCACCGGTTGTGGGAGATGAACGGGCCCTCGAAGTGGATGCCGGCCAGGACGCCGTCCTCGACGAGTTCGGAGAGCACGGCCGCCTGGCGGCAGACCTCGTCGATCTCGCCGGTGACGGTGGAGGCCATCGTCGTGGTGGTGCCGTGTTCCAGGTGCGTGCGGGCGGCGGTGAGGGCCTCCTCGGCCACGCCGGACGCGTACGAGGCGCCGCCGCCGCCGTGCACGTGCAGGTCGACGAAGCCGGGGACGACGGTGTACCCGGTCAGGTCGAGGTCGCCGGGTGCCCGCTCGCCGCCGAGGTCCGCGATGCGCGGCCCCTCGACCGTGAGCCGGCCGCCTTCGATCACCCCGCCGGGAACGACGAGTCGGGCTCCGGCCAGTGCAGTACGGTCCGCGGTCACGCGGTCACCTCCATGGAGAGCAGATCCCAGGCGAGCAAACCGGCGCCCAGGGACGCGGCGGTGTCTTTGAGCATGGCCGGAACGACCTTCGGGGGCATCTGGAAGGTCAGGCGCTCGGTCACCGCCGCGCGCAGCGGCGTGAAGAGGGTGTCACCGGCCTCCGCCAGCCCGCCGCCGACGATCACCGTCGACGGGTCGAGCAGGCTCTGCGCGATCACGATGCCGTCGGCGAGCGCGTCCACCGCGTCCTGCCAGACCACCAGGGCCGCCGGGTCGCCGGCGTCGACGGCCAGCGCGCAGGCGGCGGCGTCGGCCTCGGGGTCGCCGGTGGCCTCGGCCCAGGCCCGGGACACCGCGGAGGCGGAGGCCAGGGTCTCCAGGCAGCCGCGGGCGCCGCAGCCGCACTGCGGGCCGCCGGGGCGGACCACCACGTGCCCGATCTCGCCGCCGTAGCCGTGGGCGCCGGCCTCGATCGTGCCGTGGATGCCGATCGCGCCGGCGATGCCGGTGCCGAGCGCGATGAACAGGAAGCGGTCGACTCCGCGACCGGCCCCGATCCGGCCCTCGGCGAGCCCGCCGGAGCGGACGTCGTGGCCGAGGGCGACGGGAATGTTGCCGAGGCGCTCGCCGAGCAGCTTGCGCATCGGCAGGTCCCGCCAGCCGAGGTTGGCGGAGAAGACCGCGATCCCGTTCCTCTCGTCGATCGTTCCCGGCACGGCGACGCCTGCCGCGAGGGGGGCGGCACCGAAGCGGGTGCGGCCCTCCTGCGCCAGGTCGGCGGCGAAGTCGAGGATGGTGGCGACGACGGCGTCGGTGCCGTGCTCCCGCCCGGTCGGTCGGCGTGCCTCGTACAGCACGGAGCCGTCCTGGGCGACCAGCGCGGCCTTCATGCCGGTGCCGCCTACATCGAGTGCGATGACGTGCTTCACGGGGGACAGTTTCCCTTGGCCAGGTCGAAGAGGTCTAGTCCAGTTGCTCGATTGGTCTGGTCCTGAGAGGTGAGCTTTGTCGCTCTTTGCCGACTCCTGGGGGTTTTCGGGGGCTTGGCGGACGGTCAGGTGAGGATGATCGAACGGGTCAGGTTGCGCGGCTCGTCCGGGTTCAGACCGCGGTGCGCGGCCAGCGCGACGGCCAGCTTGTGCACCCGGACCAGGTCGGCCAGCGGGTCCAGACCGCCCGCGCCCGAGTCGGCCACCAGCCGGCCGCCGACCGCCGCCACCTCGTCCGCCAGACCGGCCGGCAGCGCGCCGAACGCCCAGGCGGCGCGGCCCGGAGCGGTGATCGAGATCGGGCCGTGCCGGTATTCCATCGCCGGGTACGCCTCGGTCCAGGCCAGCGCGGCCTCGCGCATCTTCAGACCGGCCTCCTGGGCCAGGCCGTTGGTCCAGCCCGCGCCGAGGAAGGAGATCTGCTCCAGCTCGACCAGCTCCTGCGGCACCTGCCAGGCGACGGCACGCTCGGCGTCCGCGGCGGCCTCGGCGACGGTGGCGACGCCCACCGGGCGGGCCTCCTCCAGCTCCAGGTGGGCGCGGAGCAGGGCCAGCACGGTGGTGGCGAAGCGGGTCTGCACCACCGAGCGCTCGTCGGCGAAGCCCAGGTCGATCAGGTGGCCGGCGTCCGCGGCCACCGGCTTGTCCGGGCAGGCGGTGATCGCGGTGCTCGGCAGGTCGGTGTTGGCGAGCAGCCGCAGCACCTCGGTGGTGGTGCCGGAGCGGGTGATCGCCAGCACCCGGTCGTAGCGGCGGCCGTGCGGGAACTCGGAGGCGGCGAAGGCGTCGGTCTCGCCGTGGCCGCCGGACTCGCGCAGCGTGGCGTAGGCCTGCGCCATGAACCACGAGGTGCCGCAGCCGACCACGGCCACGCGCTCGCCGCGCTGCGGCAGGCCGGCCGGGCCGCTCGCCGCCAGCGCCGCGGCGGTGCGCCAGTTCTCGGGCTGGGTGGCGATCTCCTCGCCGGTCAGGGACGGGTGCGGCATGGGTGCGGACTCCTTCGGCTGTCACCGGACGGCGGCGTTCCCGCGGCGCATTCCTGCGAGCGGGCGAGCTGTGCGCAAATCTGATTGTTTTATAGCTGTTTCGCGCATCATTGCGCAATGCATCCGCCGTGACTGCGGTGTGCGAAGCTGTCCCGACCGAGCCGCGGGGCGCGCGGTGGCGAGCGCGGAAGGAGCGGAACGGTGTCCAGGTACGAACGGTGGAACGCGCTGCTGGAACTGCTGGCCGAGCACGGCAAGTTGGACGTCGAGGAGGCGGCCGGCGCGCTGAATGTCTCGGCCGCGACCATCCGGCGCGACCTCGACCAGCTGGCCCGCCAGCAGATGGTCACCCGCACCCGGGGCGGCGCGGTGGCGCACAGCGTCTCCTACGATCTGCCGCTGCGCTACAAGACCGCCCGCAACGCCGACGCCAAGCAGCGGATCGGCGCCCTGGTGGCCGGCCTGATCGCGCCCGGCGAAGTGGTCGGCCTGAACGGCGGCACCACCACCACCGAGGTGGCCCGCGCCCTCGCCGTCCGCCCCGACCTGGCCGAGCACCCCGAGAACGGGCAGAGCCTCACCGTGGTCACCAACGCGCTCAACATCGCCAACGAGCTGACGGTCCGCCCGCAGGTGAAGATCGTGGTCACCGGCGGCGTCGCCCGCCCGCAGTCGTACGAGCTGATCGGCCCGCTGGCCGCCCAGGTGCTCGGCGAACTCACCCTGGACACCACGGTGCTGGGCGTGGACGCGATCGACGCCGAGCACGGCGCCACCGCCCACCACGAGGGCGAGGCGGCGGTCAACCGGCTGCTCGCCGAGCGGGCCCGCCGGGTGGTGGTGGCCGCCGACTCCTCCAAGCTGGGCCATCGCGCCTTCGCCCGGATCTGCGGCCTGGACCGGGTGGACATCCTGGTCACCGACGACCAGGTCCCCGACCCGGTGGCGGCCGCCTTCGCCGACGCAGGGGTCACCGTTCTGAAGGCGTGAACGTCCTATAATCGGACAGTTTCTGATGGTCCGTCACACTGAGCGCAACTGGATGTGACACTTCGTTAACTCCGTTCCGACAAGCCTGGACCGGGCCGTCGGACGCCTGTCAGGGTCACGCTGTAACCCTTACGAAGGCGGTCCATCCGTGAAGCGATCAGCGCTGCTCCCCCTGCCCATCGTCGGATCCCTGCTGCTCACCGGCTGCGGAGTCCTGGACATGTCGGGGGGTGTCACGCTCAACCTGGTCGCAGCCGACTACGGCGACAACGAGGCCAACTCCAGCTCGGTCTACTGGAACGACCTGGCCCGCCGCTTCGAGGCCGCCAACGCCGGCATCAAGGTCAAGGTCGACGTGGTCAGCTGGAACGACATCGACAAGCACCTCGCCGACCTGATCGCCAAGGGCAACACCCCCGACATCGCGCAGACCGGCGGCTATGCCGAGCAGGTCGCCGCCAACCGCCTCTACCCGGCCGGCGACGTGCTCTCCAACCGCACCCAGGTCAACCTGCTCGACTCCTTCGCCAAGGCCGGCCAGGTGCTCGGAAGCCAGTACGGCATCCCGTTCATCTCCTCCAGCCGGGTCTTCTTCTACAACAAGGACATCTTCGCCAAGGCCGGCATCGCCAACCCGCCCGTCACCTGGGACGACGTCCGCCGCGACGCCGAACTGATCAAGGCCAGGGTCCCCGGCGTCATCCCGTACGCGCTGCCGCTCGGCCCCGAGGAGGCCCAGGGCGAGGCGATGATCTGGACCATGAGCGGTGGCGGCGGACTCTCCGACGTCGCCGGCAACTACACCATCGACAGCCAGGCGAACCGCGCCACCTTCAACTGGCTGCGCACCAATCTGGTCGAGAAGCGCCTCACCTACGACGACCCGGCCAAGGTCGACCGCAAGGCCGCGTTCGCGGACTTTGGGGCCGGCAAGGCCGCCATGCTCAACGGCCACCCCGGGCTGATCAGCAAGGCCGTCGCGGGGAACATCCAGTACGGCACCGCGGTGATCCCGCGCAAGGACACCGGCGTCAAGCCCTCGACCCTCGGCGTCGCCGACTGGGTGATGGCGTTCAAGGCGAACGGCCACCGGGCGGAGATCAAGAAGTTCCTCGACTTCGCCTACACGAAGGAGAACACCATCAAGTTCGACGAGCAGTACAACATGCTGCCCGTCACCCAGGACACCCTCGAGGAGATGTCCGCCAACCCCGGGCACAAGGACCTCAATGAGTTCCTCAACGCGCTGCCCAGCGCCAACTTCTACCCGCTCGGCGACCCGTCCTGGGACAAGGTCTCCAGCATGCTCAAGCAGCGCATCGGCGAGGCCGTGCGGCCCGGCACGACGGACGTGCTCGGCGACCTCCAGTCCGCCGCCGCGGCCGAGGCGTCGCGGGCCCGCAAGGGCTGACGGCCGCGGCGCGGCGCCCGGCCGGGGGCTGACGGTCCTGGTGCTTAGCCTGGACGCATGGCCGAACTGACCGACCGCGACCGGGCGGTACTCGAACTGGAAGCACGCGGGTGGCGGACCGCCGGCGCCAAGGAACAGGCGATCCGGCAGGAACTCGGCATCTCCGCCACCCGCTACTACCAGCTGCTCAACGCCCTGCTCGACCGGCCGGAGGCACTCGCCCACGCACCCGTCCTGGTCAACCGGCTGCGGCGGGTGCGGCAGGGGCGGCGTGACGCCCGGTAGTGACGCGATCAGGGCCCGCCGGGGGCCCCGGCCGGGTAGCGTCGGGGCCATGGGAATTGCTGAGCAGATCACGTCCCAGGCAGGGCGGGCCGGACTGGCGGGCCTGCTCGCCGACCCGCGCTCCGCGGTCGTGGGACTCGACTTCGACGGCACGCTCGCCCCGATCGTCGCCGACCCCGAGAGGGCCCGCGCCCACCCCGGCGTCGTCCCCGCCCTCACCGCGCTCGCCCCGCTGGTCGGCTCGGTCGTCATCGTCACCGGCCGGCCCGCGGCGACCGCTGCCGCGTACGGCGGCTTCGGGGCTGTCGCCGGGCTCGAGCACCTCACCGTCCTCGGCCACTACGGCGCGGAACGCTGGGACGCGCGGACCGGTGCCGTCACGGCGGCGCCGGCGCCGCCGGGGGTTGCTGCCGTTCGGGGCGAACTTCCTTCGCTGCTGGGGGAGTTGAAGGCTGCCGGCGGCGTTTCCGTGGAGGACAAGGAACGGGCGCTGGCGGTGCACACCCGGCGGGCGGACGACCCCGACGGTGAACTCGCGCGCCTGCGCGCCCCGTTGGCCGAACTGGCCGCGCGGCACGGCCTGGTGGTCGAACCCGGCCGGATGGTCCTCGAACTGCGCCCCCCCGGCGTCGACAAGGGCGTCGCCCTGCGGAAGTTCCTCGCCGAACGGGAAGCCGGGCCGGTGCTGTTCGCGGGCGACGATCTCGGGGACGTCGCCGCGTACGAGGAGGTCGAGTCGCGCCGGAAGGACGGCCACCCCGGCCTGCTGGTGTGCAGCGGCCCCGTCACCGGCGAGGCCCCCGTCCGCGAGCTGGCCGATCGCGCGGACCTGGTGGTGGCGGGGCCGGCGGGGGTGGTGGACCTGCTCAGTGAGCTGGCGGAGCTGTTGGGCGCGTAAGCGGGGGTGCGACAAGCGCAAGCCCGCTTACGCGCCCAACCGCTCCTACAGCGCGTGGAGCTGGTCCAGGAACCACTGCTGCGGAGGCAGTGCCGTCGCCGCGGACGCCAGGCGCTTGGTGCGGTCGGCGCGGTCGGCGGGGGGCATGGTGAGGGCCTGGGCCAGGGCGTCGGCGGTGGCGATGACGTCGAAGGGGTTGATGGTGATCGCGTCGTCGGCGAGTTCCGCGTGGGCGCCGGCCTCGCGGGAGAGGACCAGGGCGCAGCCGTGGTCGGAGACGACGGGGACTTCCTTGGCGACCAGGTTCATGCCGTCGCGGACGGGGTTGACCAGGGCGACGTCGGCGAGCCGGTACGCGGCGAGGGAGCGCGGGAAGTCGTCGTCGACGTGCAGGATGAGCGGCTGCCAGTCGCCGGTGGCGAACTCGGCGTTGATCTCCTCGGCGAGCCGCCGCACTTCGGCGGTGTACTCGCGGTACTCGGCGAGGTCGGTGCGCGAGGGGTAGGCGAAGGCGATGTGGACGACCCGGTCGTGCCATTCGGGGCGGGTGCGCAGCAGGTGCCGGTAGGCGAGCAGGCCGCGGACGATGTTCTTGCTGAGTTCGGTGCGGTCGACCCGGACGATGGTGCGCCGGTCGCCGACGGCTTCGCGCAGGGCGGCGAGGCGTTCGTCGACGTCGGGCCGGTGGGCGCGTTCGCGCAGGAACTCGGCGTCGGCGCCGAGGCCGTGGACGCCGAGCCGTGTGGTGCGGCCGGCGTACGTGACGGCGAGGACGTCGCGGTCGACGCTCGCGCCGATGACGGCTTCGCAGCAGTCGGCGAAGGCGAGGGCCCAGCGGCGGGTGAGGAAGGCGGCGCGGTCGGCGCCGAGGATGCCGCGGAGGACTTCGGCGGCGACGTCGTCGGGCAGCAGCCGGTAGTACTCGGGCGGCGCCCAGGGGGTGTGCGAGAAGTGGCCGATGCGCAGGTCGGGGCGGAGTTCGCGGAGCAGCGCGGGGGTCAGCGAGAGGTGGTAGTCCTGCACCAGGACGGCGGCGCCGGGGGCGGCCTCGGCGGCGAGGGCCTCGGCGAAGGCGGTGTTGTAGGCCTGGTAGGCGGCCCATTCGGTGCGGAAGCCGGCGTCGAAGGCGGGTTTGGTGGGGATGTCGTACAGCAGGTGGTGGACGAACCACAGGGTGGAGTTGGCGACGCCGTTGTAGGCAAGGGCGAAGGTCTCCGGATCGATGTCCAGCATCCGGACGGCCTGTCCGCCGACGTCGTGGCCGGCCCGGTCGAGGCGCCCGTCGGGGGCCCGCCGGGCGGCGGTGCGGTCGGCGTCGGAGAGGGCGGCGCAGACCCAGACGGCGTTCGGGTCGTCGATCGCGGAGAGCCCGGAGACCAGGCCGCCGCCGCCTCTGCGGAGGCTCAGCGTGCCATCGTCCTCCGTGCGGAAGGACACCGGGCCGCGGTTGGAGGCCACCAGGATCGGGGCGGCTCCGGACTGCGTGGGGCGTTCGGACGCGTGATCGGCCATACAGCCAACCTTGCCGTGCGACCAGCCGACCAAACCACCCGGCGCGGCCCGCGACGGGTGAACAGCGGGCGTCAGCCGCGATGGTCGGTCGGCGGGCCGGAGTCGCGGGCGGGCAGGAAGTCGGGCAGCCACGGCGGGCGGCCGTCCGGGCACTTCCCGGGCAGGTACCACCCGCGCGGCGGGGTGAGGTTGTGCTCCATGTCGACGGCGGCGACGGCGAGTGCGGTGAGCAGGGCGGCGAAGGCCGCGGCGAGCGCCCGGGTGAGCAGGCCGGGGGAGCGGCGGGTGAGGTACAGGGCGAGCAGGACGGCGAGGGGCGGCAGGAACAGGTAGCCGCACTCGTACGAGTTGAGCAGGTTGAACCGGGCGTCGTCGGTCAGGTCGTAGGTGACCGGCCAGGCCATGTTCAGGCAGCCGGACCAGGTGTCCTCGATCAGCCGCAGCACCCGGGACTCGACCGTGAAGCCGAGGACGGGCGCGAGCAGCAGGGCGAGGCAGCCGATGCCGGCGCCGGAACCGGCAGCGGCGGGCGCGGGTTCGGCTTCCGGGGTGGGGTCCATGCCGGGACGGACGTGGGGCGGCGGTCAGCGGTTGCGGTACTCGGGGACGGTGATCATCGGGGGGCGCTCGGCGGCGGGGACGGGGTGGGTGCGGGGGGTGAAGCCGGTGGCGGTGCGCGTGTACTGGGTGAGCAGGGGGCGGACCAGGTCGGGGTCGGCCTTGAGGCGGTGGGCGCGGTCGAGGCGTTCCAGGGCGGTGCGGTAGATGGTGGCGGCCATCCGGCCGAGGGCCTGGCCGTCCTGGTGGCGGTGGTGCCGGACGCCGACGTCGACCTGGGCCAGCGCGTCGAGCCCGACCAGTTCCAACGCGTCGACCAGCAGGCCGAGTTCGACGCCGTAGCCGGTCGGGAAGGGCAGCTGTTCGAGCAGGCTGCGGCGGGCCGCGTACTCGCCGCCGAGCGGCTGGACGAAGCCGGCCAGCTGCGGCCAGTGCAGGTTGAGCAGGGGGCGGGCGACCAGTTCGGTGACCCGGCCGCCGCCGGCCGGGACGACGGCGCCGTCGGCCTCGAACGGGCGGTCGTACATGGCCTTGACCAGGTGCAGGTCGGGGTCGGTGAGCAGGGGGCCGATGATGCCGGAGACGAACGCCGGGTCGAATTCGCGCAGGTCGGCGTCGATGTAGCAGACGATCGCGCCGCTGCTGGCGAGCAGTGAGCGCCACAGCACCTCGCCCTTGCCGGGGGCGGCGGGCAGCCGGGGCAGGATGGCGTCGCGGTGCACCACCCGGGCGCCGGCGGCGGCCGCGGCGGCGGCGGTGCCGTCGACCGAGCCGGAGTCGACCACCAGCAGTTCGTCGACCAGCGGGACGCGTTCCATCAGTTCGGTGCGGATGGTGGTGACGATCTCGCCGACGGTGGGTTCCTCGTCCAGGGCGGGCAGCACCACGCTGACGGTGCCGGCCGGGCCGGCGGCGCGCTTGGCGGCGAGCAGCCGGTCGAGCGGCCGGTCGGTGGCCGTCCAGGACCGGCGGCGCAGCCAGTCGGCCACTTCCGGCAGTATCCCGGGCTCGGGCTGCTCGGCCAAGATCTCGCTCCCTGTCTCGCTCTGTCTCGGTTGTCGGACGGTGGGGTTCGACCGCACCGGCCTTCCGTTACAGTCTTCGTACTGCGCTCGGACCTTCGCACGCCGGGGTCGCTCGCAGCGTACGACCACAACTTCATACAGCTCATCCAGAGGGACTGAGGGAACGGCCCGTTGAAGTCCCGGCAACCCTCCCGCGCGGCCCAGCAGGCCCGGCGGGACAGGTGCCAATTCCGGCCCGGGCGCGACCGCGTCCCGGGGAAGATGAGGAGAAAGGGCCTCGCCATCATGGCTGTTGACACCCCCGCACCTGCCGCCGTCGACCTCGGTCCGGCCACCGCACTGTCCTGTCGCGAGTGCGGCACCCGCTTCCCGCTCGGCCCGAGCTTCGCGTGCCTGGAGTGCTTCGGCCCGCTGGAGATCGCCTACGACTACGCCGGCTACGACGCCGAGGAACTGCGCAAGCGGATCGAGGCCGGCCCGGCGTCGATCTGGCGCTACGCCCCGCTGCTGCCCGTCCCCGCCGACGTCGCGGGCAAGCCGAACCTGAACCCGGGCTGGACCCCGCTGGTGAAGGCCGACAACCTGGGCCGCGAGCTGGGCTTCACCGCGCAGCTGCACATCAAGGACGACTCCGGCAACCCCACCCACTCGTTCAAGGACCGGGTGGTGGCCTGCGCGATCGAGGCCGCCCGCGCCTTCGGGTTCACCACGCTGTCCTGCTCGTCCACCGGCAACCTGGCGGGCGCGGTGGGCGCCGCCGCGGCCCGGGCCGGCTTCAAGTCCTGTGTGTTCATCCCGCACGACCTGGAGCAGGGCAAGGTCGTGATGGCCGGGGTGTACGGCGGCGAGCTGGTCGGCATCGACGGCAACTACGACGACGTGAACCGGTTCTGCTCGGAGCTGATCGGCGACCCGGCCGGCGAGGGCTGGGGCTTCGTCAACGTCAACCTGCGCCCGTACTACGGCGAGGGCTCCAAGACCCTGGCGTACGAGATCTGCGAGCAGCTCGGCTGGCGGCTGCCCGAGCAGATCGTCATCCCGATCGCCTCCGGCTCCCAGCTCACCAAGATCGACAAGGGGCTTCAGGAGCTGATCAAGCTCGGCCTGGTCGAGGACCGCCCCTACAAGATCTTCGGCGCCCAGGCCGAGGGCTGCTCCCCGGTCTCCGCCGCCTTCAAGGCCGGCCGCGACGTGATCAAGCCGGTCAAGCCGGACACCATCGCCAAGTCGCTGGCGATCGGCAACCCCGCCGACGGCCCGTACGTGCTCGACATCGCCCGCCGCACCGGCGGCGCGGTCGAGGACGTCACCGACGCGCAGGTGGTCGAGGCGATCAAGCTGCTGGCCCGCACCGAGGGCATCTTCGCCGAGACCGCGGGCGGCGTCACCGTCGGCGTGCTGAAGAAGCTGGTCGAGACCGGGCAGCTCGACCCGAGCAAGGAGACCGTCGCGATCAACACCGGCGACGGCCTGAAGACCCTCGACGCGGTCGCCGACTCCGGCATGACCGCAGTGATCCGCCCGACGCTGGAGTCCTTCCGCGCCGCCGGTCTCGTCTCCGCCTGATCCCCCCACGACTTTCTTCTAGGAGCACCCCCATGAGCGCCACCGTCCGCATCCCCACCATCCTCCGCACCTACACCGGCGGCGCCGCCGAGGTGACCGCCGAGGGCGCCACCCTGGCAGCCGTCATCGCCGACCTGGAGGCGAACCACACCGGCATCGCCGCCCGCCTGCTGGACGACACCGGTAAGCTGCGCCGCTTCGTGAACGTGTACGTCAACGACGACGACGTGCGCTTCGCCGAGGGCCTGGAGACCGAGATCAAGGACGGCGCCTCGGTGTCGATCATTCCGGCGGTGGCCGGCGGCTGCTGAGGCAGCTCCGGGCGGCCGGTGGGGCCGCCCCGCGTATTCGTTCCGCCGCCGTCGGGCGCGGGCTCGGAATTCGATTTCCGAGCCGCCCGGCGGCGGCTTCGCACATCGGCCGGGCGCGCGGGCAGCCGTGATTCCGACCTGGCGGGTCGCTGGAATTCCCGCGTTCGCGGGGGAGTAGAGTGCCGGTGGAGCCGTTCCCCGCCACGGCCCGTTCCAATCCTCGATTTTTCCCGCACCGCACCTCGCGCCGGCCCCGTCCCGTCCCGCGCTCTGAGACATGCGCCGGACCGTTCACCGCCCGACCTGTCAGGCCGCCGTCAGAATTCTTTCGACGATTTGCGGCGACACGTCCGTTATGTCCGGTGGCAATTGTCGGGCCATATACCTTTCGACCCGTCATATCCGGTGTGGGGTACGGACTTTCCGTGAAATTAGGGCCTGTTGCAGAGGGCGCATATCCGGATACATTCAGCCGCGACACGAGGCTGCGCCGTGCGGGGGGGAGTCCCCACAGGCCGGCCTTCCAGACCTCCGGGTCCGCGTCCCGCGGATCTCTGAAGGGCCAGCACAGCACAAGGGGAGTTCGGAATGGCTCAGGGCACCGTCAAGTGGTTCAACGCCGAGAAGGGCTACGGCTTCATCGCGGTCGACGGTGGAGCGGACGTGTTCGTCCACTACAGCGCGATCCAGATGGACGGCTACCGCACCCTGGAAGAGGGCCAGCGGGTCGAGTTCGAGATCTCGCAGGGGCAGAAGGGTCCGCAGGCCGACATGGTCCGCGCCGCGGGCGCCTGACGGCCCGGTAGACCGCACACACCACAGCTATGACCCGGCAGGTCCGGCCCCGGCGCGACGCGTCCGGGTCCGGGCCTGTCGGCGTTCCCGGGCCTGCCTGCGGGTTTCCCGGGAGGGGCGTCGGAGCGCGGCGAATGGGCTTGCACTCGACACCCCCGAGTGCTAATCATTGGCGTTAGCACTCACAGCGTGAGAGTGACAACGGACCGGGCCGGTGAGGCCCCGGAAGCGGTAGGGGACGAGACCCCCGCTCTCCTGGGCCGTCCGTCGCGGGCACCCCCTTGGTCCGAGCAGTCGACCGTGTCCCGGAGGACCACTTCTAATGGCCAAGATCATCGCCTTTGACGAGGAAGCCCGCCGCGGCCTTGAGCGTGGCATGAACCAGCTTGCCGACGCCGTGAAGGTCACGCTCGGCCCCAAGGGTCGCAACGTCGTTCTGGAGAAGAAGTGGGGCGCCCCCACCATCACCAACGACGGTGTCTCCATCGCCAAGGAGATCGAGCTCGAGGACCCGTACGAGAAGATCGGCGCCGAGCTCGTCAAGGAGGTCGCCAAGAAGACCGACGACGTCGCGGGTGACGGCACCACCACCGCCACCGTGCTGGCCCAGGCGCTCGTCCGCGAGGGTCTGCGCAACGTCGCCGCCGGCGCCAACCCGATGGCCCTGAAGCGCGGTATCGAGAAGGCCGTCGCCGCCGTCTCCGACCAGCTGCTGGCCCAGGCCAAGGACGTGGAGACCAAGGAGCAGATCGCTTCCACCGCCTCCATCTCGGCCGCCGACACCCAGATCGGCGAGCTCATCGCCGAGGCCATGGACAAGGTCGGCAAGGAAGGCGTCATCACCGTCGAGGAGAGCAACACCTTCGGCCTGGAGCTCGAGCTCACCGAGGGCATGCGCTTCGACAAGGGCTACATCTCCGCCTACTTCGCCACCGACCTGGAGCGCATGGAGACGAGCTTCGAGGACCCGTACATCCTCATCGCCAACTCCAAGATCTCCTCGGTCAAGGACCTGCTCCCGCTGCTGGAGAAGGTCATGCAGAGCGGCAAGCCGCTCGTCATCATCGCCGAGGACGTCGAGGGCGAGGCCCTGTCGACCCTGGTCGTGAACAAGATCCGCGGCACCTTCAAGTCCGTCGCCGTCAAGGCCCCGGGCTTCGGCGACCGCCGCAAGGCCATGCTGGGCGACATCGCCATCCTGACCGGCGGCACCGTGATCTCCGAGGAGGTCGGCCTCAAGCTCGAGAACGCCGGCGTCGACCTGCTGGGCACCGCCCGCAAGGTCGTCATCACCAAGGACGAGACCACCATCGTCGACGGTGGCGGCGACAGCGACCAGGTTGCCGGTCGCGTCAACCAGATCCGCGCCGAGATCGAGAACTCCGACTCGGACTACGACCGCGAGAAGCTCCAGGAGCGCCTCGCCAAGCTGGCCGGCGGCGTGGCCGTCATCAAGGCCGGCGCGGCCACCGAGGTCGAGCTCAAGGAGCGCAAGCACCGCATCGAGGACGCGGTGCGCAACGCCAAGGCCGCCGTCGAGGAGGGCATCGTCGCCGGTGGTGGCGTCGCCCTGCTGCAGGCCGGTGTCGCGTTCGAGAAGCTGGAGCTGGACGGCGACGAGGCCACCGGTGCCAACATCGTCCGCGTGGCGCTCGAGGCCCCGATCAAGCAGATCGCCACCAACGCCGGCCTCGAGGGCGGCGTCGTGGTCGAGAAGGTTCGCAACCTGCCCGCCGGCCACGGCCTGAACGCCGCGACCAACGAGTACGTCGACCTGATCGCCTCCGGCATCATCGACCCCGCCAAGGTCACCCGCTCCGCCCTGCAGAACGCCGCCTCCATCGCGGCGCTGTTCCTCACCACCGAGGCCGTCATCGCCGACAAGCCGGAGAAGGCCTCCGCGGCCGCCGGCGGCGGCATGCCGGGCGGTGACATGGACTTCTGATCCGACCTCACCGGTTGGATCGGTCAGTCTCACGCCGTGAGGGCGGTCTCCTTCGGGAGGCCGCCCTTGCGGCGTTTCCGGGTCGTGGCGGCGGTTTGGGACAATGGGCGGATGTCCAGCAACGAGAAGATCGAAGCCGCCCTGCACAGCGCCCGCGCGCTGATCCTCGCCGACCTCACCGCGCGGGACGTCGCCGACGCCGCGATCGTCTCGCTGGTCGAGGACGCCGTCACCCACCGCCGCTGGTGGCTCGAACAGTGGCCGGACGGCTGCGAGTTCGTGCTCGGGCTGATCGCGCAGGACGTGCAGGACGCGCTGCTGGAGTCGTACGGGCGGTGGCCGTTGTGCGCGGCTTGTGCGGCGGAGGACGACCCGCACGCGCTGGGCGTGGAGCCGGAGTTGGGGGCGGATCCGCACTGGGTGTGCGGCAAGAAGGGTCTGATCGTCGCGGCGGTGGGGGAGCTCGACTGACAGCAGGCGCTTCGCATCCGCTCGCGCCCCTGGTCTCGCACTCGCACAGTTCTCACGCCCGCCCTCTTACCCGGCCAGCTCCGTGAGTTCGTGCTGCATGTTCGCCCGCGCCTGCGCGTCGTAGCGGGCGTGGGCCTCGGGGGTGCGGTAGAGGGCGGGGAGGGCGAGGAGGTGGTGGAGGATCGCGGTGCGGCCCTCGCGGAAGGCGTTCGGGGGGACGAAGGAGTATTCGTCGCGGATGGCGGCGGTGTAGGCCGCGTAGCGGTCGGGGGGTGAGCCGAGGACGGCGAGGTCGGCGTCGCAGAGGACTTCGCCGTTGTGGTCGCCGGGCGCGGGGTGGTGGGTGACGGTGAGTCGGACCAGGCGGTCGACCTCGTGGACCAGGGGTTCGGGCAGGCCCGCCTCGCGCAGGGCGCGGCAGGCGAGGGCGGCGCTGCGTTCTTCGTTCTCGGAGCGGTCGGGCCGGTAGACGGCGTCGTGGAACCAGGCGGCCAGCCGGACGGCGTCCGGGTTCTCGGCGTGGCCGGCGAGTTCGTCGATCCGGTCCAGGACGGCCCGCAGGTGGTCGGTGGTGTGGTAGCGGCGCTGCGGTTCGGCCCAGCGGGCGAGCAGGTCGCGGGCGTAGGGCTCCGGGTCGACGGTGGCGCCGCAGCGCGTGAGCAAGGCGTGCCAGCGCTCGGACAGCGATGCGGTCATGACGGTCATTCTGCTCCCTGCCGGTGGTGCGGCGGCATGGTTCGGCCCGCGATGTGATCCAGACTATATGTAGTTCACCGACTTATGACGCAGACTTGAGTAGTCGTCGCTCGAAGGCTATACATACTCGGTATGCAAGACGTTCCGCTGTTCCGAGGGGGAGCCATGACCGGATCGAGCGCGCAGGCCGTGCTGCGCCTGGAGGGAGTCGGCCGGGTGCACGGCCGGGGCGAGGCCCAGGTGCACGCCCTGCACCCGATCGACCTGGAAGTGCGGGCCGGGGAGTTCCTGGCCGTGATGGGGCCGTCCGGCTCCGGGAAGTCCACGCTGCTCGCTCTGGCCGGCGGCCTGGACCGCCCGTCGGTCGGCCGGGTGCTGGTCGAGGGCACCCCGCTGGAGGGGCTGAGCCGGGCCAAGCTGGCCGATGTGCGTCGCCGCTCGGTCGGCTACGTGTTCCAGTCGTACAACCTGATTCCGTCGCTGACGGCGGCCGAGAACATCTCGCTGCCAAGGGAGTTGGACGGCGTCTCCGCCCGGACCGCCCGCGCGGAGGCACTGGTCGCGCTGGAGGAGCTGGGGATCGCCCAACTCGCCGACCGGTTCCCGGAGGACATGTCCGGCGGCCAGCAGCAGCGGGTCGCGATCGGCCGGGCGCTGGCGGGTGAGCGCCGGCTGGTGCTCGCCGACGAGCCGACCGGCGCGCTCGACTCGGCCACCGGCGAGGCCGTGCTGCAGGTGCTGCGTTCGCGCTGCGACGCCGGCGCCGCCGCCATGATGGTCACCCACGACCCCACGCATGCGGCCTGGGCGGACCGGGTGGTGTTCCTCCGGGACGGCCGGTACCTCCGCGAGGCGGCGCAGCGCACCGAGGCCGGCCGATGAGCGCCTGGCGGGCGGTGCTGCGGATGGCGCGCCGCGACGCCCTGCGGGCCAAGGGCCGCAGCGCCCTGGTGGTCGCGATGATCGCGCTGCCGGTGCTCGGCGCGACCGGCGTGGACGTGGTGCACCGCAGCGGGCAGCTCAGCGCCGCCGAGCGCTCCGACCGGCTGATGGGCCGTTCCGACGCGCTGATCGGCGCCTACGACCCGGGCCGGAGCATCGAGCAGGCGGTGTTCCCGGCCGACGGCGTCCGCACCCTGCCGGTGCGCCCGGACAACCAGACGCCCGAGCAGAAGCGCGCCGTCGGCACCGAACCGACCGTGCTGCTCGGCGAGTTGCTCCCGAAGGGCAGCACCCTGATCCCGGCCCGCACCGGCCCGGTGGCGTCCGTGCAGACCCACGACGGCCTGGCCCCCGTCGACACCTTCGAGGCCGATCTGACCGGCGAGCTCTGGCAGGGCCGGCTGAACCTGGTCTCCGGCCGGGCCCCCGCCGCCGCCCACGAGGCCGCCGCCACCCGGGCGTTCCTCACCGGCACCGGCCTGCGGATCGGCGACCGGGTCACCGTCCGCGGCCTGGAGTCCACCCCGTTCACGCTGACCGGCACCGTCGAACTCCCCGGTGACCTGAACAAGTCCGAACTGGTCGCCCGCCCCGGCGAGTTGTACCAGCAGCTGGACGCCGCGCAGGTCACCGCCGGACTCGCCCCGCAGAACCCGGGCGCCGAGCAGGCCGCCGCCAACAAGGCCGCCTGGCTGGTCCGGTTGCCCGCCGGGGCGAGCCTCGGCTGGGAGCAGGTCCGCGAACTCAACCGCTACGGCTACACCCTGGCGAGCCGCCAGGTCGCCGCCCACCCGCCGGCCGACGTGCCGGCCGTGGAGGAGGCCGTCGGCGCGCAGGACGCCCGCGAACGCCGGTTGATGACGGTCGCCACCACCGCCGCGATGGCCCTGTTGGAGGTCGCGCTGCTGGCCGGCCCCGCCTTCGCGGTCGGCGCCCGGCGGGCCCGCCGCCAGCTCGCCCTGTTCGGCGCGGCCGGCGGCCGCCCCGGACACGTCCGGGCCGTGGTGCTCGGCGGCGGACTGGTGCTCGGCGCGGCCGGCGCGGTGCTCGGCACCGTGGTCGGCGCCGCCCTGGTCGCCGTGCTGCGCACCCGGATCGAGGAGTGGGGCGGCAGCCGGTTCGGCGGGCTCACCCTGAACCCGTCCGACCTGCTGGGGATCGCCGCCGTCGGCATGGTCACCGCGCTGCTGGCCGCCCTGCTGCCCGCCCTGCAGGCCGGACGCCGCGAGGTGCTCGACGGCCTGACGGACCGTGACCCGGTGCGCCGCTCCGCCCGCTGGACGCCACTGCTCGGCCTGGCGGTCGTGCTGGCCGGCATCGGACTCGCGCTGTACGGCGCGGTGGCCGCCCCGACCGGCGGGATGCCGGTGGTCGCCGGACTGTCGACGCGCACCCTGTCGGTGCTGGGCGGCGCCACGCTCGCCGAACTCGGCCTGCTGCTGTTCACCCCGCTGCTGCTCGCCCTGCTCGGCAGGCTCGCCCGCCTGCTGCCGGTCGGCCCGCGGCTCGCGCTGCGCGACACCGCCCGGCACCGCTCCCGCACCGGCCCCGCGGTCGCCGCCGTGCTGGCCGCCGTCGCCGGAGCCGTCGCGGTCGGCGTGCACACCGCCGGCGCCGAGGCCCAGGACCGCGCCTCCTACCGGCTGGAGCAGCCCGTCGGCGCCGTCAGGCTCACCCTGCACGGCGACGCCGACACCATGCCCCAGCTGCGCACCGCCATCGTCCAGGACATCCCGGACCTCGGGGAGCGCGCCGACCTGTACGAGGCCAACTACGTGTTCTGCGAGGGCTGCTCCAGCGTGGTGTCCGCGGAGGGCGGGCAGCGCTACGGCCGGGACGTCACCAGGTCGGTCGTGGTCGGCGACGCCAAGGTGCTGCGCAACCTGCTGGCGGTGCGCGACCAGGCCGCCGAGACGGCGCTGCTCGCCGGGAAGGCCGTGGTCACCGACCCGTCCTACCTGCACGACGGCAAGGCGGTGCTGCGGATGCTGGGCAACAACATGGAGCCCAAGGACGTCACCGTCGACGCCGTCCTGCTCGAACGGCCCGCCGCGCAGCGCTACGCGCCGCTGGTGATCTCGCCCGACACGATCCGCGGACTCGGTCTGAAGGTCGTGCCGGCCGGGGCGATCTGGCTGCCCACCACGCCCGTCACCGACCGGGCCCAACAGCGGGCCGCCGCCACCGTCGCCCGGCTCGCCCCGCACTCCGAGTTCGGCGTGGAACGCGGCTTCCGGCCGCAGAGCAGCGTGGTGCAGGTCGCGCTCAGCGGCTTCGCGGCCCTGGTGGTGCTCGGCGCGGCCGTGGTCTCCACCGCGCTGGCCGCCGACGACGCCCGCCGCGAACGCGTCCTGCTGTCCGCGATCGGCGCCCGGCCGCGCACCCGGCGCACCGTCGCCGGGCTCCAGGCCGGACTGATCTCGCTGCTCGGCGCCCTGCTCGGCACCGTCAGCGGCTTCGTCCCCGCGTACGCCCTGCTGCGCTCCCGGGTGGCCGGGGCGCTGGGCGCACCCGCCGTGCTGAACCCCGCCGACATCCCGTGGGCCACCATCGCGCTGTTCGCCCTGGCGCTGCCGGTGCTGGCCGGCCTGCTCGGCGCGCTGCGCCGGGACGACCCCGCGGGATGGCGCGGATAGGCAGGTCGGCGATATATGTAGTCGTATGACTGAACGCGCCATGCAGGAACCCACCCTGCTGCTGCTCACCGCCCTCGCGGACGCCCCCCGGCACGGATACGCGCTGATCCAGGAAGTCGACGCGATCTCCGGGGGGCGGGTGAAGCTCCGCACCGGAACCCTGTACGGCGCCCTCGACCGGTTGCTCCAGCAGGGCCTGATCGAGGTCGCCGCCGAGGAGATCGTCGACGGCCGGGCCCGCCGCACGTACTCCCTCACCGAATCCGGCCGCGGTGTCCTGGCCACTGAGGCCGAACGGCTGCGCACCGTCGCCGCCGAGGCGCAGCGCCGCCTCGGCGGTGTCGTCCGTCCGCGGGGGGCGACCGCGTGAACATGGCCCTGCGCACCGCCCTCGCGCTCTACCCCGCCCGCTACCGCCGCGACCGGGGCGCCGAACTCGCCGAGGTGTTCGCCGACACCACCGCCGGCTCCGGCCGCCTCGCCACCGCCCGCGAGGCCCTCGACCTCGCCACCTACGGCCTGCGGCTGCGCACCGGCCTGACCGAGACCGCGCTCCCCGGCCGCCTGTTGGTCGCCGCCGCCCCGCTGCTGGCCGGCGCCGTGCTCGGCCTCGGCACCCTGCCCGGCACCGGCGACTGGCGGGAGTACGGGATCACCGGCGCCGCCCACGCCGGAACGGACCTCCCGTGGGCCCAACTGGTGGAGAACCTCGCCGTGCTGGGCCTCGTCGTCGTCCCGCTGCTGCTGGCCGCCGCCGCCGTGTTCGGCGCCTGGCGGGCCGTCCGACTGCTCGGCGCCGTGGTGGCGCTGCTCGGCACCGTCCGGATCGGGTACGCCGCGCTGGACCTGTTCGGCCCGCAACCCGGCGTCGGATGGTTCTTCCTGTACTCCGCCACCGTCCTGCTGCCCTACCTGCTGGGCGGCCTGCTGCTGGCCGTCGCACCGACCGGCCCGGGCGACTCCCGCGGCCGGGCCGACCGGCTGCTGGTCCTGGCCGGCGCGGCCGCCGGATTCGCCCTGACCCGGGCCCAGGGCTACTACGACACCCGCTACCTGATGGACGGCTGGTGGCCGACCGCGCTGCTGCTGCTCCCGCTGCTGCTGATGCTGTTCGCCGCCCGCGACCGGCTGCTGCCCGCCGCGCTCGGCGTCGCGCTGCTGCCGCTGACCGCCGCGTTCAGCCTGTTCTCGCTCTGGGAGCAGCTCGGCGGAGTGTGGCGCGCCGCGCCCTACGCGCTCGCGACCGGGCTGGCGCTGCTGGCGGCGTTCCGACTGCTCGCCTCCACCCGTCCGACGGGGCGTCAGATCGCTGCCCCGCTGGGCTGAACGGGGAGGGAAGCGGGCGAACGGGGCGCCGGCGGGGAGCGAACGGAGGAGGACGCGGGGCCGAACGGACGAGGGGGGTCGCCCGGGGCGGACCGATGTGGCAGGCTATCGGATATGTCTAGACCAATGTTCGAAGTGATCGCGCTGACCGCCCAGGACGCCAGGGCCGCCGAGTCGGGCGGCGCGGACCGGCTCGAACTGGTCACCGACATGGCCGCCGACGGGCTCACCCCCACCGTCCAGGACTTCGCCGCGATCCGCGCCGCCGTCTCGCTCCCGCTCCGCGTCATGCTCCGCATCCGCGACGGCTTCACCCCCGGCGACCTCGACCTGCTGCTGACCCGGACCGCCGCGCTGCGCGCCGAGGGCGCGGACGAGTTCGTCTTCGGCTTCCTCACCCCCGATGGTGCGGTGGATCTGGACGCGACCCGAACCGTCGCCGACGCCGTCACCGGCTGCCGCTGGACGTTCCACCGGGCCATCGACCACAGCACCGACCGCTCCGAGGTCCGCGCCGCCGTCGCCGAGCTGCCCGGACTCGACACCTTCCTCACCTCCGGCGCCCCGGCGGGCGTCGACGCCGGGCGGGAAGTCCTCCTCGGCGAACTCGCCAAGTCCGGCAACCCCGGCTACCGCCAGCAGATCCTGGTCGGCGGCGGCCTCCGCGCCGAGCACGTTCCCGAACTGCGTGCGGCCGGCTTCGACGCGTTCCACATCGGCGGGGCGGCGCGAACCGGCGGCTGGGCGGGGGCGGTGGACGCGGCACGGGTCGCTGAATGGCGCGAGCTCATCGGGGATTAGAGGTGCACAACCAGGGGCGCGGGGAACTGCGCGACAAGCGCATACCCGTCCGTCAGGTCGCGATCAAGTGCAGGTCACTGTCCTGCGTCGCGATCTTGCGGGTGGGTGCCTTCCGCTTCGCGCAGTTCCCCGCGCCCCTGGTGGCTTACGTCAGCTCGTCGGGCATCGGGTCCGTGTGGAGCACCGTCAGCCCTGAGACCGCGCGCGTCAATGACACGTAGAGGCGGCGCAGCCCCGTGCGGTGGTCGGGTTCGCCGGCGATGATCGCGGTGGGTTCGTCGAGGACCACGTAGTCGTATTCGAGGCCCTTGGCGAGGGAGGCGGGGACGAGGGTCAGCCGGGCGTCGGCGGTGGTTTCGGTGCCGGGTTCCAGGCAGGGCAGCCCTGCGGCTTCGAGCATCTCGGTGAGGGCGGGGATGCGCGCGTCGGCGGCGATCAGGCCGACGGAGCCCTCGTGGCGGAGGGCGTCCTGGCAGGCGGCGAGGACGGCTTCGTCGCGCCCGGCGGGGACGTGGCGGATGGTGAGGGAGCCCGGGGTGTCGCGGACGGAGGTCGCGGGGGCCAGGCCGGGGGCGATCGCGGGGAGGAGGCGGGAGGCGTAGGCGATGACCTCGCCGGGGACGCGGAAGCCCTGGGTGAGTTCCTCGATGTGGGCGCCGTCCTTGCCGAGGTGGTGCAGGGCTTCCTGCCAGCTGTCGGTGGCCCAGGGGGTGGTGCCCTGGGCGAGGTCGCCGAGGACGGTCGCGGAGCCGGTGGTGCAGCGGCGGCCGACGGCCCGGTACTGCATGGGGGAGAGGTCCTGGGCCTCGTCGACGACCACGTGGCCGAGCGAGGCGGTGCGGTGGACCAGGTCGGTGGTCTCGTCGATCAGGACGGCGTCGGCGGCGGACCAGGGTGCGGTGCGGGCGGAGCGCGGCGCCTTGGCCCACAGGATGGTGGCCTGTTCGTCGGCGTCCAGGATGCCGTCTGCCGCGGCGGCCAGGAATTCGGCGTCGCTCAGCAGGCGGTGCACCAGTTTCACCGGGTCGACGGCGGGCCAGCTGGCCTTGGCGACGGCCTTGACGGCGGTGTTGCGGGCCACCGCGTCCTGCACCCGGTCGTCGGGGGCCTCGCCGCCGTGTTCCATCTTGACCAGGACGGCGTGCGCGATCCGCTGCGGGAGGGCCTCGGCGGCAGCCCCGTAGCGAATGTCGCGGTCCATCAACTCGCGGACGATTTCCTCGAGTTCGTAGGCCGGAACGCGCCAGCGGCGGGAGCCGCGGACCACCACGCAGGGCTCGGTGGGGACGGTGATCCCGGCCCGGACGGCGTTGCGCAGGACCTGGGCCATTCGGGCGTCGCCCTTGATCCGGGCGGTGTCGGCGGTGTCGGTGCCGCGCACCTCGACGTGGCCGACGAGTTCCTGCACGGTGGCCTGGGCGACGTCCAACTCGCCGAGGGCGGGCAGGACTTGCTCGATGTACTGGAGGAAGGACCGGTTCGGGCCGACCACCAGGGTGCCGGTGCGGGCGAGCCGCTCGCGGTGCGCGTACAGCAGGTAGGCGACACGGTGCAGGCCGACGGCGGTCTTCCCGGTGCCGGGGGCGCCCTGGACGCAGACGGTGCCGGTGATGTCGGCGCGGACGATCTCGTCCTGCTCGGGCTGGATGGTGGCGACGATGTCGCGCATCGGGCCGACGCGGGGCTTCTCGATCTCCGCGGCGAGCAGTGCGGAGCGGGTGTCGCCCTCGTCGGGGTCGGACAGGTTCTCGTCCTCATAGGCCGTCAACTCGCCACCGGTGTAACCGAATCGGCGGCGCTTGGCGACGTCCAGCGGGTCCTTGCGGCTGGCCCGGTAGAACGGCTGGGAGACCGGGGCGCGCCAGTCGATCACCATCGGGTCGCCGTCGGCGTCGTGGACGTGCCGGCGTCCGATGTAGAACTGCTCGCCGCCGCTGCCCTCGGACTCGGCCTCGCTGATCGCGTGCAGGTAGTCCAGCCGGCCGAAGAACAGCGGGGTGTGCGCGAGGTCGGCGAGCGCCTTGATGCGGTCGTCGATCTGCCTCTGCAGCACCCGCGCGGACACCCAGGTGCCGGTGACGTCACGCAGGTCGAGCGCCTCGACGTCCTCGCGCATCGCCTTCAGCGCGGCCCGGGAGGCGGCCAGGTGGGAGCGTTCGCGGCCCAGCGGGTCGGTGTCGGCGGCGAACGTGTCGGTGGGGGTGAGGGAGTGCACGGCGGACCTTCCCGGCCGCCCGGCATCCAGGGGCGGCGGACTCGTCTTGGCTCACGGTGAAGGACACCGGCCGGTTTCCGAGCGGCCGGCACCTCCCACGGCTGCCGACGCGGCACCACGGTTCGGGAGGGCAGACGGACGATCCTAGACCCGCCGCTGCCCGGGAGCGAATCCGTTTTCTCAGGGACGACCCTCCCCCCACCCCTGGGGGATCACCCCCTGACGGGCGTAGGGGTCGGTCCACCTTCAGGACGACCAACTGCCCGCCAGGTACGGCCTTCCGGTTGATGCCCGCCGACCGCCCCCGGACCCACCATGGAGACATGACGAACGAACGAATGAACCCGCAGGTCAACGGCGCCCACAGTGTCTCGGAGCGCCGCCGGGGCCCGGTGGCCGCCGCCTTCCGCAACGTCGGCATCGTCCTCGACACCGCCGCGCGCGTCCTCTTCCTCGGGCGCGACGGCGTCAAGATGTAGCCCCTCGCCTACAGGTCGTCGGCGTCGACGATCCGGTACGCGTAGCCCTGCTCGGCGAGGAACCGCTGGCGGTGCGCCGCGAAGTCCTGGTCCACGGTGTCCCGGGCGACCACCGAGTAGAAGTGCGCCGCGTGCCCGTCCGCCTTCGGCCGCAGCACCCGGCCCAGCCGCTGCGCCTCCTCCTGGCGGGAGCCGAACGTGCCCGACACCTGGATGGCCACGGTGGCCTCCGGCAGGTCGATCGAGAAGTTCGCGACCTTGGAGACCACCAGCACACTGATCTCCTTCGACCGGAACGCGTCGAACAGCTTCTCGCGCTGCGCGTTCGAGGTCTCACCCTTGATCACCGGGGCGTTCAGCGCCTCGCCCAACTCGTCCAGCTGGTCGATGTACTGGCCGATGATCAGCGTCTGGTCGCCCTTGTGCTTCTCCACCAGCCGCTCCACCACCCGGCGCTTGGTCACCGTGGTCGAACAGAACCGGTACTTCTCCTCCGGCTCGGCGGTCGCGTACATCAGCCGCTCCGAGTCGGACAGCGTCACCCGCACCTCGCAGCAGTCGGCGGGCGCGATGTAGCCCTGCGCCTCGATCTCCTTCCACGGGGCGTCGAAGCGCTTCGGACCGATCAGCGAGAACACGTCGCCCTCGCGGCCGTCCTCGCGCACCAGCGTCGCCGTCAGACCGAGCCGGCGGCGCGCCTGCAGGTCGGCGGTGAACTTGAACACCGGCGCGGGCAGCAGGTGCACCTCGTCGTACACCACCAGGCCCCAGTTGCGGGCGTCGAACAGCTCCAGGTGCGCGTACACGCCCTTCCGCTTGGTGGTCATCACCTGGTAGGTGGCGATGGTCACGGGGCGGATCTCCTTGCGGGCCCCGCTGTACTCGCCGATCTCGTCCTCGGTCAGCGAGGTCCGCTTGATCAGCTCGTGCTTCCACTGCCGGGCCGAGACGGTGTTGGTCACCAGGATCAGCGTCGTCGACTTGGCCTCCGCCATCGCCGCCGCACCCACCAGCGTCTTGCCGGCGCCGCACGGCAGCACCACGACGCCGGAGCCGCCGTGCCAGAACCCGTCCACCGCGTGCCGCTGGTACGGGCGCAGCTCCCAGCCGTCCTCCTCCAGGTGGATCGGGTGCGCCTCGCCGTCCACGTACCCGGCGTGGTCCTCGGCCGGCCAGCCCAGCTTCAGCAGCACCTGCTTGATCTGGCCGCGCTCCGACGGGTGCACCACCACCGTGTCCGGGTCCACCCGGGCCCCGACCAGCGGCGCGATCTTCTTCGACCGCAGCACCTCCTCCAGCACCGGCCGGTCCGTGGTGGACAGCACCAGCCCGTGCACCGGGTGCTTCTGCAACTGCAGCCGCCCGTACCGCGCCATGGTGTCCGCGACGTCCACCAGCAGCGCGTGCGGCACCGGGTAGCGCGAGTACGTCACCAGCGCGTCCACCACCTGCTCGGCGTCGTGCCCCGCCGCCCGCGCGTTCCACAGCCCCAGCGGCGTCACCCGGTAGGTGTGGATGTGCTCCGGCGCCCGCTCCAGCTCGGCGAACGGCGCGATCACCCGCCGGCACTCCGCCGCCTGCGGATGGTCGATCTCCAACAGCAGCGTCTTGTCGCTCTGCACGATCAGCGGTCCGTTCACGCCTGTGCATCCCTTCCGCGCGGGGCCAAACCTCCAGTGTGCCGCATCGTGCGGCGAGGCCGTCAGCCGAGGAAGAAGTTGTGGCCGACGTCCGGGGGGATGACCTCCTGGTACGGGGTGGAGCCGGGGCCGGGGAGGTGGGTGCCGGGGACGGGGTCGGTGCCGGTGTGCCGCAGCAGGGTGACGCCGTCCTGGTCGAACAGCTCCTGGTAGCCGTGGGCGAGCAGGAAGGCGCGGTAGGCGGCCTGGTCCGGGTCCTTCTGGAACGGGAAGGCGCGCTGGGTGTACCGCAGGATGACGTACTCCTGGCCGCGCGGAGTGCCGTCCGCCAGCATCACGTGGGTGCGGTTGGTCAGCCGCGGCGCGACCTGGTTGTCGGCCTCCACCGTGGCGCCGTCCGGGATCAGCTTCGCCGCCCGGGCCAGCGCCGCCGTCGGAGCCTTCGGCTGCCACTCGTACGGCAGGACCAGGTGGTAGAGACCGAGCGAGGCCGAGGCGGCGAGCGACAGCACGGCCGCGAGCGCCCCCAGCCGGCGGACCTGCCGGCGCTGCCCGCGCGCCCACAGAACGCCCAGGGTCTCGATCGCGGCCGTGACCAGGATCGGCCACAGGAACGCGTCGTAGTGCCGGGCGATCGACCAGTGGTTCGGATTGTCGGACAGGATCCGCTCCGCCAGCAGCGGCAACGCGACCAGCATGGTCGCCGAGCGGAACGGCAGAGCCGCCGTGGTGAGCACCAGCCAGCCGAGCAGCATCGGCTTCAGCGGACTGGAGAACGCCGACTCCACCAGCAGCCACGGATTGCCGAGCACGTGCCGCAGCGCCTCGCCGCCGTCCGCACCGAGCTGCCCGTAGTTCCAGTAGTAGCCCGGCTCGCCGCCCATCGCCGGTATCACGTACGCGATCTCCACCGCCGCAGCCAGCGGACCGCACACCAGCAGCGACCAGCCCAGCACCTTCGCCCACCGGTCCGTGCCGCCGCGCTCACGCCACAGCAGCACCGCGCCGAACGCCCCGACCGCCAGCCCCAGGTCCTCCTTGGTCGCACACAGCAGCAGCGCCGCGAGCGCCGCCCACCCCCAGCGCCGCGCCCCCGCCCGTTCGAACAGCAGCAGGAACAGCGGGACGGCGAAGCCCACCTCGTGGAACCCGCCGCGCGAGGAGATCAGCAACGGCCAGCCCAGCCCGTACACCAGCGCCGCGCCGTCCATCACCCGGGTACGGACCCGCGCATCGGCACCCGCGAACGCCCGGCTCGCGATCCGGCGCACCAGCGGAACACCCGCCGCGAACAGCGCCGCCTGCCCGACCAGCAGCATCCGCGGGTCGTCCCACACCCAGTACAGCGGCGCGAGCAGCGCCAGCACCGGCGAGAAGTGGTCGCCCAGCAACGAGAAGCCCGGCGGGAACTCGTGGTGCACGCTCTTCAACGTCGACACCGGCAGCCCGAAATGCGCGTAACCGCGCACGCCCTGGTCGAAGATCCCCAGGTCGAAACCGCCCAGCTGGAGCGACGTCCACTGCTGGACGCCCAGCGCCAGACAGACCGCGAAACTCAGCACGGTGAACAGGGCCGTCCGGCGCCGGCGGGTCAAGCGGACCCCGGCCACACGGCCCGTCGCCGCACGGGCGACCGGGGACTTCAGAGCGGAGGAAATGGTCACGGCTCCGGTCCTGTCGGGGGCCGGCGAAGGCCCGCTTCCGGCACGGGTGAAGCCCTCCCACCCCCGGCCGCTCCGCAGTCTAACGGCCACCCGTGAGACGCCCGGCGCAGATCGTCAAGCGGAGCCCGGCCCCCCGCAACAGTGACCGCCAGGCGGCCGGCTCGTTGGGCAGGCCATGACCATGCGCAACCGATTCCTGGCAGGCCTCGCGCTCTCCGGCGCCGCCCTCGCCACCACCCTCGGCGCGGCCCCCGCGAGCGCCGCCGGCGAAAGCCCGGCCCTCGACCAGGTCGCCGACGTCGGCCAGCCCGGCGGCCTCCTCGGCACCCTCGCCTTCACCGGCACCGGCCTGCTCACCGGCGTGGAGCCGAAGATGCCGGACACGCACGCGATCGTGGAGGAGGCGAAGAAGCAGAAGGCGGAGGACGAGGCGAAGCAGCACGCGGGCAAGTAGCTGTATGGCCCGACTGCCTAGTCGTCGACCTCGGCCACGCCGGTGATCCGGTGGAGGGCGAAGGTGCGGACCTCGTCGGAGAGGTGGTCGTAGGCGGTGACGAAGCCGCCCTCGACCTTGACTGGGTCGATGACGCGCTGGGAGGAGAGGCCTTCCGCGTTGAGGTAGCCGATCCACATGCGTTCGCCGAGGAGGACGGCGGTCTGCAGGGAGGCGAGGGTGTCGGCGGCGGCGGTGCGCGGGACGACCGCGTTCGCGGGGCCCGCGACAGCGTCCTTGCGGGGAGCGGTCGCGGCGCGGTCGCCGGCCCGGATGGCGCGGACGGCGGCGGTGAGCAGGGTGTCGTCGGGGCGGGCGGGGCCGTCGGGGACAGGGGTGGGCGCGGCGCGTGGCGGGGTGCGGCGGGCGTCGGGGCGGGTGATCACGACGTCGCCTTCGGCGGACTCCGCGGCGGGCGCGTAGCCCATGGTGCGCAGCACGGTGAGCAGGGTGTCCGGCGGGGCCTGGGCGGCGAGCACGGTGGGGGCGAGCAGGCGAAGGCGCAGCTCGGCGGCGCGCCGGTCGGCGAGGACTTCGCCGAGCAGTTGGGGGTCGTCGCAGCGCAGGTAGGAGGAGGCGGCGCCGACCCGCAGGACGCCGTGGCGGCGGGCGACGTCGTCGATCAGGTAGGCGAGCGGCTGCGGGACGGGCGTGCGGGAGTGCCGGCCGAGGAAGCCTTGCAGGTCGGCGGCGGTGCGTCCGGCGTCGAGGGCGCGGCGGATCGTTTCGGGGGTGAAGCGGTAGACGGTCGCGCCGCCCTTGGACTCGATGTCGGCGCAGAGTGCCAGTGCCTGGGCGAGCGGGGTGAGCAGCGGGCCGGGGGCGATCGCGGTGAGGTCGGGCTGCAGGATGACGTGGTCGAGGGGTTCGGGCAGCAGCGGGGCGAGGACGGCGGTGGGGTCTGCGCCGGCGAGCAGGGCGCGGGCGGGGGCGGCGAGCGCGCCGCGGCCGGTGATGCCGAGCAGTTCGGCCTCGTGCAGGGTCCAGCCGGTGAGGGTCTCGCGCAGGTCGTGGCCGTCGGGGCCGGTGGGGCCGCCGCGCAGGGGGCGGTGCCAGCGCAGGGCGGGCAGGACGGCGTCGGCGCCGGCGGCGGTGCCGGGGGGCTGTTCGGCGAGCCGGGTGAGGGTGGCGCGGCGGACGGACGGGGCGAGGGTGCGGTCGAGTTCGGGGCCGAGGGCGGCGCGCGGCCGGCCCTTGCTGTCGGGGGTGCCGGTCAGGCGGCCGACGCGGGTGGCGGTGAGCCAGGTGCGGGCGAGCAGGGTCCAGCGTTCGGCGGTGTCCTGCTGCCGCCACTGGTCGTACGCGGGGGTCGGCGCCCACACCTCGTCGATCTCGCCGTCGGGGGCCAACAGGCCTGCGGTGTGGGCGAGTTCGAGCCAGAACGCGGCGTCGGACTCGGAGCTTTCGAGCAGGGTCGCGGCGCGCTTGAGGTCGCGGATGCCGAGGCCGCCGGCCCGCAGGGTGGGCGGCGGGGTGACGCTCCAGGCTTCGAGGAGCTCTTCGAGGGTGCGGACGGCGGTGGCGGCCTGCCCGGCGGCGGTGCGGTCGACCATCGCGGGGTCGCGGGTGACGACGGGGGCGACGGCGGGCGGGGCGGGTTCGACGGTGCGGTGGGTGCGGCCGCCGCGCAGGTGCAGGGCGAGTTCGCGGGGCAGCACCACGGAAGTGGGGCTGGACGGCAGCAGCAGGCCGCGGGCGAGCAGCCATTCGACGGGGCCGCGCGCGTCGTCGGCGGTGACCTGCCGGGCGGCGTCCGGGACGGTGCCGGTGGGCGGCCCCCAGACCAGGCGTTCCAGCAGGCCGACGGCGGCGGGCGGGGCCTGGTCGAGCAGCGCGGTCAGGCGCTTGCGGTCGCCGAGCAGGGCGGTGAGCGCGGCGACGGCGGTGACCGGGTCGGGGGTGGGCGGCAGTCCGGCGCCGGCCAGCAGTTGCTGGAGGCGGGCGGGCGACATGCCGACGGTGGCCTCGGCGAGGGTCGGGCCGAGACCGGTGCGGCCCGGGTTGGCGGCGCTCGGGGCGAGTGCCTCGCGGACGGCGAGGACCAGCCGCAGTGACGAGTCCGGGCCCCAGATCAGGGCCTGTTCGCGCAGCCGGGCGAGCGCGCCGGGGAGCGCGGCGGTGACGGCGGCGCGGTCCACCGGCTCGGCGCCGGGGTGCGGCTTGACCCGGGCGGGCCCGGCCAGCAGGTTGCGCACCGCGGTCTCGGACGCGCCCTCTGGGGCGGCGGCCAGCGCCTCGACGGTCTGCAGGGTGAAGCGGTCGAGCCGTTCCAGCGCGCGCAGCACGGACGCCCGGCTGGAGAGCCGGGCGGACAGCTGGGTGAGGTCGGTCGGCACCGGGTTCAGCAGGTCGGGACGGGCCCGGAGCAGCGCGGCGACAGCGTCGTCCTCCCGGCCGCGGAGTTCCTCGGCCAGCGTGCGGGGGGCGCCTGTGCGGGCGGCGCGCGGTGCGGTCATCCGGTCCAGCCTAGTCAACGCCCCCGGCCGAGGCCCAGAACGGCGGAAGAACTCCCGGCGAAACCGGGGCAGTCCGGGCCCAACGGCCAGTGGAGCGGGCTCGCTTCGGGCGGCCGCGGGTGGGTACCGTCTCGATGCGGCGGGAAGTACGACGTGAGGGCGGGTGGCGGGGCGATGGCGGGCGGCTCGTGGTGGCGCGAGGGCGGGTCGGCGGAGGGTTCGGACGGCGGGGACAGCGTGTACGTGCCCGCGCAGGCGGCGGAGCCGCCGCCGGTACCGGCCGTCCCGCCGATGCCGGCGGCACCCCCGCCGCGGCGCCCCGTCGAGTTCGACAAGCCGGTGCCGCCCCCCGTCGAGTTCGAGCTGCCGCCCGGGCCGTCCGCGGACGAGGTGGAGCGGGCCGCGCACTGGGCGGAGGGACGCGGCCGCGCCGACGTCACCTCGGTGTTCCCCGGCTGGACGGAGGTGTACTTCGACCTGCCGGCGGAGCCGGAACCCGAACCGGAGCCGAAGGCCACGCCCGAGCCGGAGCCCGAACCCGAACCCGAGCCCCCGGCCGAGCCGCGCCCGGGGCTGGCGATGCGTGCCCTGCGCGCCCTGTTCGGCAAGCCGCAGCCCGCACCCGCGCCGGAGGCCGCCCCCGCCGAGGCCCCGGCGACGGGCGGCGGGGCCCGGCGGCCCGCGCCGCTGCTGGTGCTCGGCGCGGTGCTGCTGGTGGCCGGCGCGGTGACGGGTTCGCTGCTGGTGATGCTGGCGGGCTGGGGCGTGGCCTACCTGTCGAGCGGCCTGTCCGACCTGCTGAAGAAGTTCGCCGTCCTGGGCATCCCGCTGATCACGGTGACCGGTCTGACGATATGGAACTGGGGCCGCGAGAAGGGCCGTTGGGGCACCCCCCTGACCCCGGGCACCGACGCCGGCCACGCCACCTGGGCAGCCGCCCCGGACGTCCTGCGGGCGGCGGCGGTACTGACGGCGCTGTTCCTGCTGGCGGTGACGCTGCGCCGCCGCAAGGCCTAGCAGCGAGGTGCCCGCGCGGTGATCCGTTCGGGGTCCGACTGTCGTATCGGCCGGCAGGCGTCTCAGCTCGCGCCGAGCAGGTGGAGCAGTTCGGCGATCAGGAAGTGCGCACCGGTGTAGCCGATGCCCTGGAACCAGAGCTGGTCGTTCACCGGGAAGGCCCGGTGTGCGCGGACGGCGCCGAGGGACTGCCAGGCGGGGGAGGCGAGGGCGGCGCCCAGTCCGTTGCGGTCGGGGTGGCCGTAGCCGGAGTAGAACAGCAGGTCGCCGTCGGCGGCGGAGAGCTGGTCGGGGGCGGTCTCGACGGCGAACTGGTCGGTGTTCTGCGGGTCGGGCCGGGGCAGTCCGAGGTCGGTGAGGACGCTGCCGGGGAAGTTCTGCCGGGCGTACAGGCGGACGGTGGGGGAGTCCTCGACGAATCGGACCAGGCTGACGCGCTGCCCGGTGAGGCCGGCGGAGGCGAGCGCCCGGGTGGCCTGGTCGAGGTGGCGGGCGTAGGCGGCGACCACGGCGGCGGCCTGTTCGTGGCGGTAGAGGGCGGCGGCGTGCAGCTGGAAGTTCTCCTTCCAGGGCGCGCCGGTGGTCTGCGTGAGCACGGTCGGGGCGAGGCCGCGCAGGGTGTCGAGGTGGGCGGCGTCGCGGGTGCGGTTGGAGAGGATCAGCTGCGGGCGCAGCTGGGCAATGGCCGCCGGGACGGGCGGGTCGCCGATGTCGCCGACCACGGTGATCCTGGCCAGCCAGGAGGGCGGCCAGTAGTCGGGCAGGCCGGGGTCGAGCGGGGCCTTGGCGGCGCCGACGGGCGGGATACCGAGGGTGATCGCGGAGTCCAGTTCGGCGGTGTCGAGGGCGATCACCCGGGTCGCCCCGCCGGGGACGGCGACCGCCCCGTCCGCGCCGTTGACGGTGACACTGGGCGTCGGGCTGGGCGTGGGTGAGGGCGGCGCGGAGCCGGTGGCGGTCTGCGGCGGCGGCCCGGCGGGCAGGGCGTGCGGGCCGCAGCCGGTGAGCAGGGCGGCGCCGAGCCCGGCGAGGGCGGCGCGGCGGGAGACGGGCGGCACCAGGGACCTCCGGTGGGGAGCTCGGCAGTATGTCCGCAATGTAGCTGTACATCCGGTTTTTCCGGCCGGAAACGGCGGCTGGTTACGCTGGAGCGCATGGCTCTCACCGTCGGCTTCGACCTCGACATGACACTCCTCGACACCCGCCCGGGCATCAAGGACACCTACGACGTGCTCTCTGCCGAGACCGGCACCTTCATCGACTCCCAGCTGGCGGCGAGCCGGCTGGGTCCGCCGCTGGCGCAGGAGCTGGCGCACTGGTTCCCGGCGGAGCAGCTGGACGCGATGGTCGCCCGCTACCGGGAGCTGTACGTGGAGCACGCGGTGCCCGTGGCGCTGGAGCTGCCCGGGGCGCTGGCGGCGGTCGCGGCGGTGCGGGCGGTCGGCGGCCGGGTGCTGGTGATCACCGGCAAGTGGGAGCCGAACGCGCGCCGGCACCTGGACGGCATGGGGCTGGAGGTGGACGTGCTGCTCGGCGACCTGTGGGCGGAGGGCAAGGGCGAGGCGCTGCGCGCGCACGGCGCGAACGTCTACGTCGGCGACCACCTGGGCGACATCCGGGGCGCCCGGGCCGCCGAGGCCGTCGCGGTGGGCGTGGCCACCGGCCCGTACAGCGCCGCCGAACTGGCCGCGGCGGGCGCGGACGTGGTGCTGGGCGACCTCACCGAGTTCCCCGGCTGGCTGTCCGCGCACCTGGCCTGACGGGCCGGTCAGCGCGCGGCGGCGGCCTCCCGGGCGGCGCGCCGGCGGCGGGACTCGGTGCGGGCGGTGACGAACAGCCCGACCAGCGTCACCAGCAGCCCGAACGGCATCATCATGGACAGGCCCCAGGCGATGGACGGCAGGCGCGGCAGGTCCAGGACGTACGGCACGAAGGTGGCGATGACGGCGAGCGTGCCGAGGACGAACACCACTCCGCCGACGCGGACCAGGGTGTCGCCGGCGTCGCGGGACTGACGGGTCACTTCTGCACTCCTTCGTGCGGTCTTTTGTGCCAGTTTCCCACGTACGCCCCCGCCGATCGGCGGGGGCGTGACGGTTCGCGCTCCACCTGAACGCTCAGGGTTCCCAGGAAACTCTCAGGCATTCTGATCCTCCGGGGGAAAACGGCGGGGAGCGAGGTCGCGCGCGGTCATGGGTCTTACCAGTCACAAGGTGCTTGCGCTGTCGGCACTTTTCTCCGCACTGATGATCGCGGGCACCGTCTGGTTGTGGCCCCGACTGGCCAAAAAGAGCTGGCAGGCGGTGCTGGGCCGGCTGGGCACCATCATCGGCACCCAGCTTGCCGTGATGTGCACCCTGGGTCTGGTGGCCAACAACTACTTCGCCTTCTACAGCAGCTGGGCCGACCTGCTGGGCACCAACGAAGACGGCCCGGTGACCATCCAGAACCAGATGCTGGGCCGCACCAAGGGTGTGGAGAAGATCAGCTCGGAGAACGTCCGCGACACCGGCGCGATGGGCCGCGACCCGGCGCAGGTCGGGCGGCTGGAGAAGGTCCGGCTGCCCGGCGCGGCCACCGGCCTGTCCACCGAGGGCTACGTGTACCTGCCGCCGCAGTACTTCCAGCCCGCCTTCCGGGACAAGCACTTCCCGGCGGCGATCGCCATCACCGGCTTCCCCGGCGACGCCAAGAACCTGATCACCAAGCTGAACTACCCGGCGGTGCAGCTGAAGCTCAGCACCGAGGGCAAGGCCAAGCCGACGGTCCTGGTGCTGATGCGCCCGTCCCCGGCGATGCCCCGCGACACCGAGTGCGAGGACGTGCCGGGCGGCCCGCAGTCCGACCGCTACTTCAGCGCCGACGTGCCGGCCGCGCTGCGATCGTCGTACCGGATCGCGGAGGGCCCGGGCAGCCTGGGCGTGATCGGCAACTCCACCGGCGGGTACTGCGCGCTGAAGCTGGCGATGCGTCACCCGGAGGTGTTCTCCGCGGCGGTGTCGCTGTCCGGCTACTACAAGGCCGCCGACGACCCGACCACCGGCGACCTGTTCGGCGGCGACCAGCAGCGCCGCGAGGAGGCCGACCTGAACTGGCGCCTCGCGCACCTGCCCGCGCCGGGCACCGCGCTGCTGGTCGGCGGCAGCCGCGAGGGCGACGGCGACTACTTCTCCGAGACGGAGCGGTTCCGGGCCGCCGCCAAGGGCACCGCGACCACCGTCAGCGCGATCACGCTGGACACCGGCGGGCACAATTTCAACACCTGGTCGCGGATGCTCCCGGCCTCGCTCGGCTGGCTCGGCGAGCACCTGGCCAACCCCTCCTGACCGGCCCGGCGTCACTGCGCGCAACTCGGTGCGCGCGAAGAGTTTCGACCCTCGTCGGGGCCGGGTATGCAGCCATCGCGCGGGCGGACCAGCGGCTGGTCCACGAGTAACCCGCCCGGAACCGATGGGGGGTGTGGACCGATGGAGGGCGCGACAGGCGCGAGGCACGGCCGCACCCCGGTCCGGAATCCCGTCGCCGCTGAGGCGCACGCTGAGGGATCATTGCCGCACTGAGTGGCACCGGCCGCCAGTTCCGGCAGCCGAGCCGCACATCCATCCGCGACCCGACGAGGTCGCTCGCACCCGACACCGAGGACTTTTCGAGATGCCCACCGGCCAGGTCAAGTGGTTCAACGAGACGAAGGGCTACGGCTTCCTGTCGCGCGACGACGGCGGCGAGGTCTTCGTCCACACCAAGGCGCTGCCCGCGGGCGTCACCACCCTGAGGCCGGGGCAGCGCGTCGAGTTCGGCATCGCCGCGGGGCACCGCGGCGACCAGGCGATGAGTGTGACGCTGCTGGACGCGCTGCCGTCGCTGGCCGTGGCCAACCGCAAGAGCGCCGACGACATGGCCCCGATCGTGCAGGACCTGATCACCAAGCTGGACAGCGTCCTGCCCGGCCTGCAGCGCGGCCGCTACCCCAGCAAGCCGGAGGGCCAGAAGATCGCCATGGTATTGCGCGCGATCGCCGACCAGTTCGACGTGTGACGCGGGCTCAGGGGAACGCCAGCGCGCCCGGGTCGACGGCGGGGACGAGTCCCTGTTCGGCGGCCCGGGTGAGCAGGCCGCGCACCGCCGCGTAGCCGTCCTCGCCGAGGTCGGCGGTGAACTCGTTGACGTACAGGCCGATGTGCTGCTCGGCGACGGCCGGGTCCATCTCCTGGGCGTGCGCCAGCACGTACTCCCGGGAGGCCGCCGGGTCCGCCCAGGCCTGCCGGACCGAGGAGCGCACGGTGGCGGCGAGTTCGCGCAGCCGCTCGGCGCCCAGCGAGCGCCGGGCCACGATCGCGCCCAGCGGGATCGGCAGCCCGGTCGCCGCCTCCCACGCCTCGCCCATGTCGGCCAGGCAGTGCAGGCCGTACTGCTGGTACGTGAACCGGGCCTCGTGGATCACCAGCCCGGCGTCCACCCGGCCGTCCCGGACGGCCGGCATGATCTCGTGGAACGGCAGCACCACGATCTCGCCGAACCCGCCCGGCACCGCCTCGGCCGCCCACAGCCGGAACAGCAGATACGCGGTCGAACGCTCGCTCGGCACCGCCACCCGCCGCCCGGCCAGCCCGGCCGCGTCGATGGGCCCGGCGGTCAGCACCAGCGGCCCGCAGCCGCGGCCGAGCGCCCCGCCGCACGGCAGCAGCGCGTACTCGTCCAGCACCCACGGCAGCTGGCCGTAGGAGATCTTCAGGACGTCCAGTTCGCCGCGCTCGGCCAGCCCGTTGGTGATGTCGATGTCCGCGAACCGCACCTCGGGGGCGTCCGCGCCGGCGACCTGGCCGTGCGCCCAGGCGTGGAAGACGAAGGTGTCGTTCGGGCAGGGCGAGTAGGCGACACTCAGCGGCTCGGCCATGGGGTCAGACCTCCTGGAGCAGACGGGACACCGGCAGCGCCGCGAAGGCCCGCTCCAGGGCCGCCAGCGCCTCACCGATCCGCCACGCCGCGCGGTCGCGCGGCCCGACGGCGTTGGACACGGCCCGCAGCTCCCCCGCCGCGAGCCCGAAACGGGCGGCCGCCTCGGCCACCCCGAACCCCTCCATGGCCTCGGCCAGCGCCCGCGGATGACGCGCCCTCAGCTGCTCGGCGCGCGCCGCCGAACCCGTCACCGTGGAGACCGTCAGCACCTCGCCGACCGCACCGCCGGTGGCCGCCGCGACCAGCTCCACCACACCGCCCGGAACCGCGTGCCGCACCGTGCCGAAGCCCAGCTCGGTGACGTCGGCGAAGCCGTCCGGCGTCTCGGCACCCAGATCGGCCGCCACCAAGGCGTCCGCCACCACCAGCGACCCGGTCGGCGCGGCGGGCGCGAAACCGCCCGCGATGCCCGCCGACAGCACCAGCCGGAACCGGCCGCGGGCCAGCGCCACCGCCGTACCGGCCGCCGCGGCGGCCGGGCCGACGCCCGCCGCCAGCACCTCGACCGGCGCGCCCTCGCCCAGACCCCGGCGGACCGCCTCGGCCTCCGCGGGCACGGCAACAACGACGAGCAGTCCGGCGGCGGGGCCGGACTGCTCGTCGGGACGCTCAGCGGTCATCGACCGGAGATTCAGCTCTTCTGGTTGTTCATGTTGAAGAACCACACCGCGTAGTACTCGTTGGTGTCCTTGTCGACCGCGGCGACCGTCACCATGGTCGTCTCGTCGCTGGTCATCAGACCGGAGGCCGACACCGAACCCGAGTAGGTCCGGCCGCTGGCGTCGGTGATGATCGGGGCGCGGTTCTGGCCCGAGCCGGTGAACGCGTACCAGCCCTTGTCCGCCAGGTCCTTCGGCACGCCCACGCCGACGCGGTCGCTCGCGCGCACGTCCAGGTTGGTGAGCTTCTTCTGCTCGGAGTCCTTCGAGGCCTGCTGGGCACACTTGGCGAGCTCGGCGTCGGAGATCGCCTTGCCGCCGTTGTAGCAGGTCGGCTCCGCCCGGACCGACGAGGTGCCGACGACCAGCGTGGCCTCGTTCTTGGGCGGCTTGCCGTTGTCCACGGCCTGGTAGACGCCGAAACCGACGAGGCCGGCACCGACGACGGTGGCGGCTGCGAGTCCGGCGGTGACGCTGGTGCTGAGGCTCATGCGCAAGAGGCTACTCGCCTTCCGTGATCACGTAACAGCGGGGTGGCCGAGTCGCGCGAGGTTACGCCACGCGCGGACGGGCCGCCGACCGGCGCGGCCCGATCCGCAGCAGCGACCGGAACGTCCACAGCAGCATCGCCGCCGTCACCCCCGCCGCCAGCCACAGACCCAGCTCCGCGTTCAACGGCAGCGAGATGCCCACCACGCCGCCCACCACCCAGCTCAGCTGAAGCGCCGTCTCCGAGCGGGCGAACGCCGACGTGCGCACCGCCTCCGGCACATCACGCTGGATCAGCGCGTCCAGCGCCAGCTTCGCCAGCGACGCCGCCATGCCCGCCGCCGCCGCCACCACCGTCACCGTCACGATGCCGTACCAGAGCGCCGCCGCACCCGCCGCCAGCGTCGCCAGCGCCAGCATCACCGTCACCGTCAACTCGGAACCGCGGGTGCGCAGCCACGAACCCAGCACCGAACCCAGCGCGTTGCCCAGACCCGCCGCCGCCGCGACCGCGCCCAGCGCCACCGTCTCCGGCAGCCCGCCCGGCGGGTTCTTGCGGATCAGGAACGCCAGGAACATCACCAGGAACCCGACCAGCCAGCGCAGCCCCGCCACCCCGCGCAGCGCCATGATCACCGACGGCCCGACCGCCCGCAGCACCCCCTTCGGACGCGCCTCGGACGGCTCCGCGAGCAACTCCGCCCGCTGCTCGCCCTTCGCCGAATCCACCTGGTGCGGCAGGTGAAACGCCATCAGGGTGCCGATCACGAACACCACGAACGCCCCGCGGAGCGGCCAGTCCGGCCCGATCAGGTGCAGCAGCCCGCCCACCCCGCCCGCCACCAGCGTCGCCACCAGACCCGCCAGCGTGACCCGCGAGTTCGCCTTCACCAACGACAACTGGGCCGGCAACAGCCGCGGCACCACCACGCTGCGCACCACCCCGTACGCCTTCGACGCCACCAGCACACCCAGCGCCGTCGGATACAGCGCCAGCCCGCCGCCGGGTACCAGACCCGCCATCACCCAGGCCAGTACCGCCCGGGCCAGCATCGCCATCGCCATCGCGGAACGCCGGCCGTTCGGCAACCGGTCCAGCAGCGGGCCGATCACCGGGGCCAGCACCGCGAACGGCGCCATCGTGATCACCAGGTAGAGCGCCACCCGGCCGCGGGCCTCGCCGGTCGGCACCGAGAAGAAGATGGTCGACGCCAACGCCACCGTGATCAGCATGTCGCCGAACGAATTCAGCGCGTGCAGCTCGATCAGCTTCGCCAGGCCCGACTCGCCCGCGCCCTCCGCCGACGTCGCCCGCCGGATCCGCCGCCCCGTGCCGTGCACCACCCGCCCCGTGCGCGCCCCCGCCGCCGACGCGCCCCGCGCCCACACCCCGCGCGGCTTCACCGTCGGAGGTTCCTTCGCGTCCTCCTGGCGCGCGGTCGGGCGTGGCTCGTCCGCCTCCGGCTCGCCGGGGGCTACGGGATGCTGCCGCGGCGCGTTCGACGGCTCCGGCCGGCTCTCGTCCTGCCCGGGGCGCAGTCCGTGCTGCGGCGGGTTCTCCTCCGCCACAAGCCCATCCTGCCCGACAAACGCACGCCGTACGAGTGATTGCCACGGGCGCGGCGCGCCCGTCCCCGCGGCCCCGGACTGTGCTCCACCGCCGACCGGCGGGTAGCCTGCACTACGCGCCTGCCCGGCCTGCGCAGGGGGTGGCCGACCGGGGCGGCGCGGCCCGGCCACGGAGCGGTCCCCGGTCGAGCAGAATAGATCGGTCCCGCGTCAGCGGGGGTTGCTCTGGTGACGTGGCAGCGGCAACCGGCGCGAGCCCGCCCTGTGCGGGGGCCGTCTCGGGACAGACCGCAGGATGACAGGACTGGGAGAGAACCGACGCCGTGAGTGCTGCGATGCGAAGCCGTACCCCTGACCGGCTCTGTGCCGAGGCCGTCGAGCTCGCCCGCCAGGCAGCCGTGGAGAGCGTCGGAGAGTCCGTCGTCGGCTCCCACGTGAAGGCCAACGCCGACGCCGAGCGCCTGGTCACCCACACCTTCGAGTGCCTCGACCCCGCCTACCGGGGCTGGCACTGGGCGGTGACCGTGGCCCGCGCCCCGCGCGCCAAGAACGTCACGCTCGACGAGATCGCACTGCTGCCCGGCCCCGACGCCGTCCTCGCCCCCCAGTGGGTGCCGTGGAGCGAGCGCCTGCTGCCCGGCGACCTCGGCCCCGGCGACCTGCTGCCCACCGGCGCGGACGACCTGCGCCTGGAGCCCGGCTGGACCGGCGAGGACGAGCCCGCCCCGAACTCGGTGCTGGTCGAAGCCGCCGAGGACGACCTGGTGATCACCGAGGCCGGGATCCAGCCGCCGCCGGCCCGCGCCGAGATCGGTGCCGTGGCCGACGAGCTGGGCTTCGGCCGCCCCCGCGTGCTCTCCCGGAGGGGCCTGCACCAGGCCGCCGAACGCTGGGAGACCGCGTACGGACCTCAGACGCCGATGGCGCAGTCCGCACCCGCCTCCTGCAGCACCTGCGGCTTCCTGGTGCCGATCGGCGGCTCGCTCGGGCAGGCGTTCGGCGTCTGCGGCAACGAGTTCAGTCCTGCCGACGGCCAGGTCGTCTCGCTCGCGTACGGCTGCGGCGCGCACTCCGAGGCCGCGGTGCTGCCGGCTCCGCCGGTGCCGTCCGAGCTGATCCTCGACGAGACGGTGGTCGAGCCGCTGCACATCCACGCGGACCGCGACTCGGGCTCCGTCGAGCCGGACGCTCCCGCTGAGGAGCTCGGGCACTCGTAGCGGGCGCGAGAACAGGGGCGGGGAACTGCGCGACAAGCGCTCACCACGTCCGCAAGGTCGCGATCAAGTGCAGGTCATTGTCCTGCGTCGCGATCTTGCGGTGGGGTGCCTTCCGCTTCGCGCAGTTCCCCGCGCCCCTGGTTGCGCTCCCTGCTTGTGGCTCTTGCCGTCGTTGGCCCCTGGCAGAATGCCGAGTCGTTACGCAGACCACGCGAAGGGCGGCTCGGCACGTGGAGTCTCGGATCATCGGCAGCGCGGCGGCACCCGAGGGGCCGGATGTGTTCGACACGGCTCGGCTGCGGCACACCGTGGTGGCTGCGTGGACGGCTGCGCCGGCGAGATTCCGGGAGGATGCGAACGCCGAGGAGGAGCTGGCGCTCGGGGGGTACCGGGATCGGCTGGTCGTCGAGCTGGCGCAGAACGCCGCCGATGCGGCGGCCCGTGCGGGGGTGGCCGGGCGGCTTCGGCTGACGTTGCGGGACGGGGTGCTGGCGGCGGCCAACACGGGGGCGCCGCTGGACGCGGAGGCGGTGGAGTCGTTGTCCACGCTGCGGGCGTCCGCGAAGCGTGGGGACGAGCGGCCGGTGGTCGGGCGGTTCGGCGTGGGGTTCTCCGCGGTGCTGGCCGTCAGTGACGAGCCGGCGGTGCTGAGCCACTCCGGTGGGGTGCGCTGGTCGCTCGTCGAGGCGCGGGCGCTGGTCGCGCAACGGCCGGAGCTGGCCGAGGAGTTGACGCGGCGGGAAGGGCACGTGCCGCTGTTGCGGCTGCCGTTCCCGGCGCAGGGGCAGGCCCCGGAGGGCTATGACACGGTGGTGGTGCTGCCGCTGCGCGACAGTGCCGCCGAGGACCTGACGGGCCGGCTGCTGGCGGCGATCGACGACGCGCTGCTGCTGACCCTGCCGGGCCTGGCCGAGGTGGTGGTGGAGACCGCCGAGGGCGTGCGGACGCTGACCCGCGGTGAGCGGGCGCCGCGGCCCGAGCAGCTGCCGGTCGTCACCGTCACCGACGGGGAGCGGAGCACCGGCTGGCAGATCGTCAGCGCGTCCGGGACGGCCTCGGCGGAGCTGCTGGCCGACCGCACCACCGAGGAGCGGGCCCGGCCGCAGTGGACGCTGACCTGGGCCGTCCCGGTGGACGGGCAGGGCCGGCCGCAGCGGCCCGATACCGCGGCCGTGGTGCACGCCCCGACGCCGAGCGACGAGCCGCTCGGGGTGCCCGCGCTGCTGATCGCCTCGTTCCCGCTCGACCCGACCCGCCGGCACGTCGCGCCCGGCCCGCTGACCGACTTCCTGGTCGAGCGCGCCGCCGAGGCCTTCGTCGAGCTGCTGCGGGCCCGCGGCGCCGACGCGCACTCGCTGGACCTGGTGCCGTCCCCGCTCGGCGGGAGCGCGCTCGACAACGCGCTGCGCACCGCGATCCTGGACCGCCTGCCCGGCACGCCGTTCCTGCCGCACCCGCGCGGCACCGAGGAGGGCACCCCGGCGCTGCGTCCGCGCGACGCGCTGGTGCTGGAGGGCGCCGACCACTCGGTGGTGGAGGCGCTCGCCCCGATCTTCCCCGGCCTGCTGCCGGCCGGCCTGGAGCGCCGCACCGAGCTGCGCACGTTGGGGGTGCGCCGGGTGCCGCTGGCCGAGGTGGTCGACCAGCTGGGCGGCCTGGAGCGGGATCCGGCCTGGTGGCGGAGCCTGTACGCGGCACTGGCCGGCGCCGACCCGGAGGCGCTCGGCGCGCTGCCCGTCCCACTGGCCGACGGCCGTACGGTGACCGGCCCGCGCCGGGTCCTGCTGCCGTCCGACGCCGCCGACTGGGCCGGCTTCGAGGGCTACCCCGAGTCGCTGGCCGAGGCCCTGGACCTGCTCGACCTGCGCCTCGCCCACCCCGAGGCCGCGCACCCGCTGCTGGCCAAGCTCGGCGCCGCCACCGCCACCCCCGGCGGCCTGCTGGAGACCCCCGAACTGCGCGCGGCCGTTGCTCGTTCGCTGGAGCTCGGCGAGGACGACTACGACGCCGCGGTGGACCTCGCGGACGCCGTGTTGGCCGTGGTGAAGGCCGCCGCGCCGGCCCCCGGCGAGTACCCGTGGCTGGCCCGGCTGGCGCTGCCCGACGACGAGGGCGAACTCGCCCGGGCGGGCGAACTGCTGCTTCCCGAAAGCCCGTTGGCGAACCTGGCGGGCGAGGACGACGCCGCGTTCGTGGACGAGGACCTGCTGGAGCGCTGGGGCCCGGAGGTGCTGGCCGCGGCCGGTGTGCTCACCACGTTCACCCTGGTGCGCGCCGAGGACGTCGTGCTCGACCCCGACGACCTGGAGCGCCTCGACCCCACCGCCCCCGCCGACCGCGCGGCCGGCGGCGCCCCCACCGGCCTGATCGACGAGGCCCCCGACGGCCTCGCCGACTGGTGCGAGGACGCCCTGGAGGCCCTGCACGCCGACGACGCGGGCGAGTTGGGTGTCCCGCCGGTCGCCGCCGAACTGCTCGCCGTCCGCGACCTCGACCTGGTCGCCGACGACGCCTGGCCCGAGGCGCTCGCGCTGCTCGCCCGCCCCCCGTACCGGGACGCCGTCGTCACGCCGGTGCGCACCCTGCTGCCCGACGGCACCTACACCGACCTGCCGTCGTACACCGCCTGGTGGCTGCGCGACCACCCCGTGCTGGACGGCCGGGAGCCCGCCGGCCTGCGCGCGGCCGGCGCCGACCCGCTGCTGCGCGGCCTGTACGACGAGGCCCGGACGAGCCTGGACCCGCAGTTCCTGCACGCCCTCGGGGTGCGCACCACGCTGGCCGCGCTGCTCGCCGAACCGCACGGCCCCGAGGAACTGATCGACCGCCTCACCGACCCGCTGTCCGACATCACCCACCGCCAACTGCACGGCGTCTACAGCGCGTTGGCGGCCCTCCCGGCCGAGCGGGTGGAGGGCCTGGACGTGGTGCGGGCACTGGCCCCGCTGGACGGCGGCACCGGCCGCCGGGACGACCGCACGGTGATCGTCGACGCCACCGCCGCGGTCGTCGCCGACGCCCCCGACCTGGTCGAGCTGCTGCACGACCACCCGGTGCTGCCCGTCCACCCCGCGCTCGCCCCCGCGCTCGCCGAGCGGCTGCACGTCTCGCTCGCCAGCGAGGTGGCCGGCGGCCGGGTGCTCTCCGAGGGCACCCTGCACCGCACCCCCGCCGTGGTCCGCGAACTGCTCCCCGGCTGCCCCGCCGTGTACGAGGAGCACGAGGAACTGCTGGTCGTCGGCCCCGACGGCGAGGACGCCCGGGTGGACTGGCGCTGGGACACCGCCGCCACCGCCCCCGAGCTGCCCTACGACCCCGAGGACGCGGACGAGGCCGACGAGAACGACGAGTTCGAGGTGCCGCCGGTGCCCGGACTGCTGCACGCCTCGACGCCCGAGGGCCTGGCCGCCGGCCTCGCCTGGTCCGTCCAGCAGTGGCACCGCCGGTTCGAGATCCTGGCCGCGCTCACCGAGCCCGACCGGGCGTACGAGCTGCTGGCGGCCCGCGACTACGAGTGACGCCCCGGGAGGAGGCCTACGCCGCGTGGGCCTCCTCCTTCTTCTCGACGTTCTTCTCGACGAACACCCGCGAGGTGATCTCCAGCAGACACCCGGCGACCGCCGCGATCGCGACGCCGATCAGGGGGTCGCGCCAGCCGACCAGCTGGAGCTGGAAGAAGTCGGACAGCCACGGCACTACCAGCACCAGCGCGAACGCGCCGGACATGGCGCCGATCAGCAGCAGCCGCCACCAGGTGTAGGGGCGGGCGACGATCGCCAGCACCCAGATCGCGGAGATGAACAGCGTCAGGGTGGCGACCGAGGTGTCCGCCTTCAGCTCGGTGGCGTGGTCGGCGCGGGCCAGCGCGTAGGCGACGAACGTGGCGGTGCCGCAGATGATGCCGCCCGGGATCGCCAGCCGCAGCACCCGTCGCACGAACCCGGTCCGGGCCCGCTCGTTGTTCGGGGCCAGGGCCAGGAAGAACGCCGGGATGCCGATGGTCAGCGAGGACAGCACCGTCGAGTGCCGGGGCAGGAACGGGTACGGGACCTGGGTGAACACCACCAGCAGTGCCAGCAGCACCGAGTAGACGGTCTTCACCAGGAACAGCCCGGCCACCCGCTCGATGTTGCCGATCACCCGGCGGCCCTCGGCGACCACCGACGGCAGGGTGGCGAACCGGTCGTCCAGCAGCACGATCTGCGCGACCGCCCGGGTCGCGTCCGAGCCGGTGCCCATCGCCACGCCGATGTCGGCGTCCTTCAGCGCCAGCACGTCGTTCACGCCGTCGCCGGTCATCGCGACCGTGTGGCCCTTCGACTGCAACGCGCCGACCAGCGCCCGCTTCTGCTGCGGGGTGACCCGGCCGAACACCGCGGTGCGCTCGGCGACCTCGGCCAGCTGCTCGGGGTCGGTGGGCAGCTTGCGGGCGTCCGTCGCGGTCTCCGCGCCGGGCAGGCCCAGGTGGGCGGCGACCGCGCCGACCGAGACCGCGCTGTCGCCGGAGATCACCTTCGCCCGGACGTCCTGCGAGCGGAAGTAGCGCAGGGTGTCCGCGGCGTCCTCGCGCACCCGCTGCTGGAGCACCAGCAGGGCGAGCGGCTCCAGCTGGGCTGCCGGGTCGGGGTCGTCCAGCGGCAGCGGGCTGCGGCCCAGCAGCAGCACCCGCAGGCCCTTCGCGCCGAGCTCGTCGACCTCGGCCAGCGCCGGATGCCCGGTCGGCAGCAGCACGTCGGGGGCGCCCAGCAGCCAGCTGCCCTCGGTGCCGCCCGGCTCCAGCAGCTGCACGCCGCTCCACTTGCGGGCCGAGGAGAACGGGATCGCCTCCAGCAGCCGCCAGCGGCCCTCCTCCGGCGGCCCGTACGCGTCGATGACGGCCCGCATGCTCGGGTTCGGGCGGGTGTCGGCCGCGCCGATCGCGCCGAGCGCCTCGGCGATCCGGGCCTTGTCGGCGGCGCCGATCGGGCGCAGGTCGATCAGGTCCATGCCGCCCTCGGTGAGGGTGCCGGTCTTGTCCAGGCAGACCGTGTCGACCCGGGCCAGGCCCTCGATCGCGGGCAGCTCCTGCACCAGGCACTGCTTGCGGCCCAGCCGGATCACGCCGATCGCGAAGGCCACCGAGGTCAGCAGCACCAGGCCCTCCGGGACCATCGGCACGATGCCGGCCACCATCCGGCGGACGGCCTCCTGCCAGTCGTGGCGCTGCACCGCGAGCTGGCTGATGATCAGGCCCAGCGCGGTCGGGATCAGCAGGTACGTGATGATCCGCAGGATCTGGTCGATGCCGGTGCGCAGCTCCGACTTGACCAGCGTGAACTTGCTGGCTTCCTCGGCGAGCTTGGCGGCGTACGCCTCCCGGCCGACCTTGGTCGCGGTGAACGCGCCCGCGCCGGCCACCACGAACGAGCCCGACATCACGTGGTCGCCCGGGTGCTTGTGCACTGGGTCCGGCTCGCCGGTCAGCAGCGACTCGTCGATCTCCAGGCCGTCCGCCTCGGTGACCGTGCCGTCCACCACGACCTTGTCGCCGACGCCGAGCAGCACGGTGTCGTCCAGCACGATCTCGCTGGTGGCGACCTGGACGGCCGCGCCTTCGCGACGCACCTGCGGGCGGGCCTCGCCGATCAGTGCCAGGCTGTCCAGGGTCTTCTTGGCGCGCAGCTCCTGCACGATGCCGATCGCCGTGTTGGCGACGATGACCAGGCCGAACAGGCCGTCCTGGATCGGGCCGACCACCAGGATGATGCCGAACATCACGCCGATGATCGCGTTGAACCGGGTGAACACATTGGCCCGGACGATCTCCCGCACCGAGCGGCTGGAACGCGCCGGCACGTCGTTGACCTGCCCGCGGGCGACCCGCTCCGCCACCTCGGCCGCCGTCAGGCCGGGTCGGTACGACCCGCCCGCGCCGGAGGGGTGCGCGCCGGGGCTCGCAGGGGCGGTGCCTTCCGCTGGGTGCGTCATGGCACCGACTCTAGGTGGGCGATTTGGGCGCTGCGCCGTGCCTCGGCCGTTTCGTGCCGGACGAGTGGAGCGTCACACCTTCTGGTCGGAGTTCTCCGCCGCCTCGGCGGCACGGGCGCGGCGGATCGCGTCCCGGCGGGCCCGGCAGTACTTCAGGCCGATCAGGCCGAGCAGGCCGCCGGACAGGCAGATCCACGGCCAGCTGCCGTGGTCGTGGTCGGACAGCCAGCCCTGGAACGGCAGCAGCACCACGAAACCGACGAACCACAGCACCGTGCCGGCGCCGACAATGGCGACGTCGTTCGCCTCGAGCGGCGGGGGAGCGGAGCGCAGCGCGGTCTTGGGCATGCGCCTAGCCTACGGGGCGGGCCAGGGCGGGCGGCGGGGTCCGGCGGGTGCGCCGCTGTTTCGTATTCGACCGATGCTGATCGCAAGAGGGTTGCGGGGGGATCGTAAGGGCCTCGCTCTACGCGCGAAGATGGCGCGTCCACGACGGGGATCGCCATACTGAAACTCCCCCCACCCTTGCCTCACCCGATCGAGGACGCCCGAATGTCTCAGGCCCAGTCGACCACCGCGTCGCCCGAGCCCGCCCAGCCTGCGCCGCAGCCCTCGTCCGGCGCGCTGGATCGTTACTTCAGAATCTCCGAGCGCGGCTCCACGCTGCCCCGCGAGATCCGCGGTGGTGTCGCCACGTTCTTCACCATGGCGTACATCCTGGTGCTCAACCCGATCATCCTGGCCTCGGCCACGGACATGAACGGCACCCACCTCAACAGCGCCCAGCTGGTCACCGCGACCGCGCTCACCGCCGGTCTGACCACCCTGCTGATGGGCGTCATCGGCAACGTTCCGATCGGTCTCGCCGCGGGCCTGGGCGTCAACACCATCGTGGCGCTCCAGCTCGCCCCCAAGATGACCTGGCCCGACGCCATGGGCATGGTGGTGCTGGCCGGTATCGCGATCATGCTGCTGGTCGCCACCGGCCTGCGCGAGCGCGTCATGAACGCCGTCCCGCTCGGGCTGCGCAAGGCCATCGCCATCGGCATCGGCCTGTTCATCGCGCTGGTCGGCCTGGTCGACTCCGGCTTCGTCTCCCGCATCCCGGACGCCGCCCACACCACCGTCCCGCTGCAGCTCGGCGTCGGCGGCCACCTGCACGGCTGGCCGGTCCTGATCTTCATCATCGGCCTGCTGCTCACCATGGCGCTGGTCGTGCGCAAGGTTCCCGGCGCGATCCTGATCTCGATCGCCGTGATGACCGCCGCCGCGGTGATCATCCAGCAGTTCGCGAACCTCGCCCCCGAGCACTGGGGCCTCACCGTCCCGGCCTGGCCCGGCAACCCCGTCGCCACCCCCGACTTCGGTCTGGTCGGCCAGGTCAGCCTGTTCGGCGGCTTCTCCAAGGTCGGCGTGCTGACCGGCATCCTGTTCGTCTTCACCGTGCTGATGAGCTGCTTCTTCGATGCGATGGGCACCATCCTCGGCGTCGCCGACGAGGCCCACCTGCTCGACGAGAAGGGCGACCTGCCCGGCATCAACAAGGTCCTGATGATCGACGGCATCGCGACCGCCGCCGGTGGCGCGACCTCGTCCTCCGCGAACACCTGCTTCGTCGAGTCCACCGCCGGCGTCGGCGAGGGCGCCCGCACCGGCTTCGCGTCCGTCGTCACCGGCGCGCTCTTCATGATCGCGCTCTTCCTCACCCCGCTGGCGACCATGGTCCCCGCCCAGGCCGCCACGCCCGCGCTGGTCACCGTCGGTTTCCTGATCCTGGCGAACTCGATCAAGGACATCGACTGGACCGACTACACCATCGCGATGCCGGCCTTCCTCACCATCGCGATGATGCCGTTCACCTACTCGATCACCAACGGCATCGGCTTCGGCTTCATCGCCTTCTGCCTCCTCCGCGTGGTCGCCGGCCGGGCCCGCACCGTCCCGATCCCGATGTACGCGGTTGCCGCGGTCTTCGCGTTCTACTACCTGATGCCGGCCCTCGGCCTGCTCTGACCTCAGGTCGTACGACGGCCCTTCCCCGCGAATCTTGCGGGGGAGGGCCGTTGTCGTTCTCGGTGTGGGGACGAGGAGGATCTCTCTATCGTGGTGTGGACGGTCCGGCGGAGGGACGATCCATGACGCGCACGGTCATCGACCTCGACGACGCCCTTCTCGCGGAGGCGCAGCAGCTCTTCGGAACGACCACCAAGGTCGCCACGGTCAATGCGGCGCTACTGGAGGCCGTGAAGCGGGCCAGGCGGACAGAACTTGCCGACGCTATTGCCAGCGGGGAGTTCGACCTCCTGGATGCGGACCGGTCAGGCGGTGGTGCGGGTGACCAGGTCGTCGATGGTTTGGGCGGGGCGGAGGGTTTCGAAGTGGATGGTGCCCGAGGCGTCGGTGCGGGCGCCGTACACGGGGGGTTCGGGGAGTGAGTTGTAGCTGAAGTGGTGGGAGGCGTAGTAGGCGCCGGTGTCGAGGAGGCAGACCAGGTCGCCGGGTTCGAGGAGGGGGAGGGGGCGGTTGCGGGCGACCAGGTCGCCGGCGAAGCAGCAGGGGCCGGCGATGTCCTGCGGGACGGTCTCGCCGTGCTTGGCGGCGCCGGACGGGGTGTGGGCGGTGAGGCGCAGGGGCCAGCTGTCGGGCATGAAGACGGTGCGGGTGGCGACCTGGGCGCCGGCATGGCCGACGGCGATGGCGCGGCCGCCGGCCTGCTTGGTGTATTCGATGTAGGAGGCGGTGAAGCCGGCCTTGGCGAGCACGGAGCGGCCGAATTCGGTGACGAGCCGGTAGCCGCCGTCGAAGAGCGCGGGGGCGTGCCGGCGCAGCTCGTCGACGTAGGTGTCCCAGCCGGGGGTGATCCGGTCGTCGGTGAAGTTGACGGGGAGGCCGCCGCCGAGGTCGATGCCGGTGATCTGGCGGCGGCCGAGCTCGCGGTTGACGCGTTCGGCGAAGTCGACGGTCGCGCCGACGCCGGCGGCCATCAGGGAGAGGCCGATGCCCTGCGAGCCGATGTGGCAGTGCAGCCAGGTCAGCCAGGGGCGGGCGCGGAAGGCGTCGATCAGGCGTTCCGCGTTGCCGGGGTCGGCGAGCGGGATGCCGAACTTGGAAGTGGCGGTCGCGGTGCTCATCGCCGCGATGCTGCCGCCGCCGACCTGCGGGTTGACCCGGACGCCGATCCGGGAGGTGGTGGGGCGGCGGGCGAGCAGGTCGTCGACGCGGGTGAGTTCCTGCCAGTTGTCGATGTTGACGGCGACGCCGAGGTCGAGCGCGAGGGTCAGCTCGCGGCGGGTCTTGGCGGGGGAGTCGAGTACGATCCGGTCCGGCGCGAAGCCGGCCGCCAGGGCCTGTGCGAATTCGCCGGGGCTGGCGACCTCGCAGCCCATGCCGAGGCCGCGGAGTCGGCGCAGTACCGGTCCGAGCGGGTTGGCCTTGGCGGCGAAGGCGTGCAGCACGTCGAGCCGGGCGGGGAACGCGGCGTGCAGGGCGGCGACGGTCTCGGTGACGGCGTCGAGGTCGAGGAAGGCGGCGAGCGGGGCGTCCTCCGGGTCGAGCAGGCCGTGCTGGACGGCCGCGCGGAGGACGAGTTCACGGCGTTCGGCGCCGATCAGGGGCTGGTGGTCGGTCATGGGGCACGCTCCGCGCGAGGTCGGCAGGAAGGGGGGCCGGGCCCGGTCGTGGTTCCGGGCCGTGGCTCCAGCGTGCGGTTCGGGGTGCCTTGGTGTCTGTGCCCGCCGCGCCGGGTTTCGGCGGGTGCGGCAGGGCGCGTGCACCGCCGGAGGCGCCCGTTCGGGTGAGGCCGGTGCGGGGCGGCGGTTCGGGCGGGCCGGGGGTGCGCGGGCGGACGGGCGGCGGGCGGGCGGAGGGCGGAGTGGTGTCCGGGCACCGGTTCGCCGGCCCGATGTGGTGTCAGGGCGTGGTGGGGTGGTCCAGCAGCCGGAGTTGGAGGTGGGCGAGCAGGCGGGCGTCGGAGTTGGAGACGTCCAGGCCGGAGATCTTCAGGACCTTGTTGTGGAACCGGTTGGCGAAGGTGGTGCGGGCCACGCCCAGGGTGTCGGCGGCGCGGCCGAGTTCGCGTGAGTGGTCGAGGTAGGCGCGCAGGGCGTCCAGTGGGGTGCGGTCGCCCTTCTGCTCGGCGTGCTCGACCAGCCGGGAGACCGAGGTGCGGACGGGGAGCGGCAGGTCGCGCAGGGCTTCGACGATGTGTCGCAGGGCGACCGCGTCGGCGACCTGGTCGACGGTGGCGCTGTTGAGCTCGCCCCGGCCGAACAGCAGCCCGCTGAGGGCGAGTTCGGCGGATTCGCGGGAGCGGGAGGCGTGGTCGAGGCGGTCCTGGACCGGGCCGAGGCCGACCAGGACGCGGGTCTTCAGGTGGGCGGACAGGTCGGCGGTCAGCCGGCGGCCGTAGTCGGCGACCTGGAGTTCGGCGGTGGGCAGGTCGGCGGCGAGGCCGGCCAGCAGGATCAGCACGCCGCGTTCGCCGGGGAGCAGCAGGGAGCTGCGGCCGGGGCCGGTGGGGTGCCAGCCGGCGTGCCGGGCGAGCCGGACCCGCAGGTCGTCGTCGAGGGGGCCGGTGACGCCGACGGCGAGGACGGCGCAGTGGGTGTCGGCGGGCAGGCCGCTGTGCCGGGCGAGCAGGGTGCCGGAGCCCCGGCCGTCCAGGACGGCGCGGGTGGCTTCGGTGAGCAGTTCGCTGCGGCCGTGGTGCCGGGAGTGGTGGTGCAACAGGTGGGCGGCGGCCAGTCGGGCGGCGACCCGCAGGGCTTCGACGGCGCTGTCCTGGAGGGTGTGTCCGTTCAGTGCGGCGACCCAGATCGAGCCGAGGCGTTCGCCGCCGGCCTGGACCGCCACCGCCATCCGTTCCGGGATGTCGCCGGCGGCGCGGCGGTGCAACACCTGTTCGGTGGACCAGAGTTCTTTGAAGAAGCCGTCCTCGGTCATCGCCCGGCGGCGTTCCTCGGGGACCTGGCCGGTGGAGATGGTGAGGATCCGGATCGGGTCGAGGGCGGCGCTCTCCGCGTAGTGCGCGAGGACCCGGGAGTCCGGGTCCTCGATGGTCACGGCGCCCTGTACCTGGACGGCGATCAGGCGGGCCAGTCCGCCGAGGTCGCCGAGCGGCACGTTGGCGCTGTCGGGGACGGGGCCGATCGCGGCGGCGGCTTCCAGGGTGCCGATCAGCCGCGGCCAGTTCATCCACGCGGCGCGGAACAGCAGTGCCGTACCGGCCTGTTCGGCGAGCGCCCGCAGCTCCTGCTTGCGGTCGAGGTGGCGGGCCTCGCGCAGCACCACGCCCGCCGCGCCGGCCGCTCCGGCCGTGCGCAGCAGGTCCTCGGCCTCGGTGCTGTGCGAGTCGAGGCCGGCGGCGACCACCAGGTCGCCCCGGCCGATCGGCCGGTCGAGCGGGTCGTGCACCACCAGCTGCCGGACGGTCGTCTGCGCCCGGGGCAGTGCCGCCACCTCGATCCGGGAGCCGACCAGGTCGATCAGCCCTTCCAGGGTCTGCGGCCGCACCATCGGCCGGTCCCACGCGTCCTCGCCCATCGGACGACCTCCCCAGCTGCGCGTATCGCCGTTCGGCCTTCAACTCCCCCTGGATTCAGCCGAGTCGGGCCATTCTAGGTCGCTCTGGCGTCGGCGGTGCGGAAAACCGGAAGCTCCGCAGGTGGGCGGGCCGCTAGTGTGGGCGCGTCCTAGGGCGGCTGTTTACCGCTCTCTTCGTGGCGCGAACAACGCGCCCGCAACCCAGGGAGTTGCTGATCATGGTACGTACCCTCGTCGGCGAGCTGCCGTCCGCACTGGACGGGACAGTGACGGTCAAGGGGTGGGTGAACACGCTGCGACTGCAGAGCAGGATGCAGTTCGTGGTGGTGCGGGACCACACCGGCATGGTGCAGGTGACCCACCGGCGCGGGGGTGACGGAGACCAACTCGACGAGATCCTGCGGGGGTTGACGCCGGAGTCGGCGGTGGAGATCACCGGCAAGGTGGTCGCCAACCCGGTGGTGAAGCTCGGCGGGCTGGAGATCCTGCCGGAGCGGATCGAGGTGGTATCGGCCGCCGAACCGGGCCTGCCGATCACCGCGGAGACCGGCCCGGAACAGCGCCTGAACTGGCGTTTCCTGGACTTGCGGCGCCCCGAGCGGCGGCTGGTGTTCGAGGTGCAGACCACCGTCGAGCAGGCGATGCGGGAGGTCGCCGCCGAGGAGGGCTTCACCGAGCTGCACACGCCGAAACTGATGGGCACGGCCTCCGAGTCGGGTGCCGAGGTGTTCAAGGTCGGGTACTTCGACCGGACGGCGTACCTCGCGCAGTCGCCGCAGTTCTACAAGCAGATGGCGATCGCCAGTGGTATCGACCGGGTCTTCGAGATCGGCCCGGTGTTCCGTGCGGAGCCTTCGTTCACCTCCCGGCACGCCACCGAATTCACCGGCGTGGACGTCGAGTTGGCCTGGATCGACAGCGTCGAGGACGTGATGTCCTTCCAGGAGCGGATGCTGCACCGGGTGCTGGCCCGGGTCGCCGAACGGCACGGCGAACAGATCGAGCAGCACGGGGACACCCGCGTCGTGGTGCCCGAACTCCCCTTCCCCCGGCTGACGATGGCCGAGGCCACGGCGAAGCTCCGGGCCGCCGGCTGGGACCAGGAGGGCGTGCGGGAGGACCTCGACCCGGAGGGCGAGCGGCTGCTCAGCGCGCTGGTGGCCGAGGAGAGCGGGCACGAGTTCGTGTTCGTCACCCGATTCCCGGCCTCGGTGCGGCCGTTCTACCACCACCGGCCCGCCGACGACCCGACCGTCACCGAGTCCTACGACCTGCTGTGGAAGGGCGTGGAGATCACCACCGGCGCCCAGCGCGAGCACCGGCACGGCCAACTCGTCGCGCAGGCGCGGGAGAAGGGCATGGACGCGAGCCCCGAAGGCCCGCTCGGCCGCTACCTGGACTGCTTCCGCTACGGGATGCCCCCGCACGGCGGCTTCGGCCTGGGCCTCGGCCGGGTGCTGATGCTGGCCCTCGGGCTGTCCTCGATCCGGGACGCGGTCTTCCTGTTCCGTGGGCCGAACCGGCTGGAGCCGTAAGGCAGTTCAACTTCCGGTGCGGGCCGAACCGGTTGGAGCCGTAAGGCAGTTCAACTTCCGGTGCGGGCCGACCCGGCCGGCCAGAGCACGTACACCGGCACCCCGGCGGCCCGGGCGGTGGCGACCATGTCGGCCGTCCCGCCCGGGCCGTTGCCCGGCCCGCCGTCCCAGACCGCGACCAACTCGTCTGTAAGCGCGAGCAGTTCGGTGTTGGCGGCGACGTAGGCGGCGTCGTCGAGCACGGCCGCGGGTAGCACCAGCACCCGATCGGCGGCGGCGCGCAGCCGGGCGAAGTCGGCTGCGGCGGCCGCGGGTTGCGGGCCGGGGTAGGACGGGCTCGGCAGCACGGCGACCAGGCGGCCGCCGCGGGCCAGTACGGCGTCCGCGAACAGCGTGTCCGCGCCCGGGGCGAGGCACGACAGCCCCGTCAACTCTCCAGCGGGGTAAGGCGCGAGGAGCGCGTCGAGGGCGGCGCGCACCGCGCGGGTGGTGGTCGGGGTGAGGTCCATGTGCCCGGTCACGGCGATCACGGCCATGTCGGCGCTCCCTCGTGCGGCGGATCGTGCTGCACCGGATCCTGCCAGGGCTTCGTTGCCGGGCCGGCGAGTTGACGGGGATTTCGCCGAATGGCGCACGGTGGGGGCGCAGTTGAGGACTGCGCAGATCAGGGGTGCGCCGCACGCTGGACAGCCGCGCCCCACCCGGCCGACAATCGCGCCATGAGCGCTCAGGAGTTCGGCACCGAGCTGGCCCGCCCCTCGCAGGGCGAGCGGGACAGCGCGCTGGAAGTGCTGCGGGACGGCGTCGGCAGCGGTCGGCTCTCCCACGACACCTTCATCCGCCGGATGGAACTGGTCCTCACCGCCCGCAGTCGCGCCGAACTCGCCGAGGTGGTCGGCGATCTGCGCACCTACGGCCCGGTCTCCCGGCTGCTGCTGCGCACCGTCGCCAAGGTCTCCTCGCTCAACGTCCGGCTGCGGCAGACCTGGCAGGCCGAGCAGCTCACCCGGCTCCAGCTCCCCGCCCCGGCCGTCGGCCGCCTGCTGATCGGCCGGATGACCGGCTCCGGCCTGCGCCTCGGCGACGCGACGGTCTCCCGCCGGCACGCCGAGCTGCGCTTCGAGGGCGGCGACTGGGTGCTCTACGACCTCGGCTCCAGCAACGGCACCTTCGTCAACGACCGCCGCCTGGCCGGCGGCACCGTCGTCCGCCCCGGCGACCGCCTGCGCTTCGGTCGGCTGGGCTTCCAGCTCAGCGCGGACTGAGTCTGCCGGGCCTCGGGCAGGGTTGATCGAAATCCAATTTTCTTTAGCTTTGGTAATGACGTAGGCTAAGGACATGCCCGAGATGTCCGAGGACGACCTGGTGGCGATCAGCCAGCTGAGGTCGTCCGCGATGCGTTTGGCCCGACGGTTGCGACACCAACGGGTCGAGGAGTCGCTGAGCCCCACCGAAATGGGGGTGCTCGGCACGCTTGCCCGCTGTGGCAAAGCGACGCCCGGTGAGCTGGCGCGCAAGGAGCACGTCCAGCCGCCCTCCATGACCAGGATCATCGCGATGCTGGAGGAGAAGGGCCTGGTGCGGCGCGAGCCGCACCCCGAGGACCGCCGGCAGGTGGTGGTCAGCAGTACCGAACAGGCAGAGCAGATCCTCAACGAGTCCCGCAGGCGGCGCAACGCCTGGCTGGCGGAGCTCGCCCACGGCCTCGACGAGGAGGAGTGGGAGCGGCTGAGAGATGCCGCGCCCGTGCTCTACAAACTGGCCCACCTGTAAGCGTTTTCAGACCGACTCGGACCGCCTCAGGGCAAACGAAGGGGCTAACCGCATCACCGCAACAACCACCAGTGCCACACACCGCGCCGCGGCCGTCGAAACGGCCGCGGCGCGTCGAGGGGAGACAACTGTGACACCGCCGGCCGCCCGCGCCGCCGCGATCCGCACCGCGACCATCCGCACCGACCTCCGAACCGACCCCCGACGCATCAGTGCCCGCCCCGCCGGGCAGCGCACCGACGAACCGTTCGCCGACGAGACGGCCGCAAACGAACCCGCGCCCACCGGCGCCCCCGCCGCGCAGAGCCAGGCACCCGCCCCCACGGGCCTGCCGGGCAGCGGCGACGACGACCCCGAGGAACGCACCGCGGCGGAGATCCCCGCCGCTTCGCCGGGCCGGTTCACCCGCCCGGGAGGGATGTTCTCGTCCCTGCGCATCCGCAACTACCGGTACTACTTCGCCGGTCAGGTCGTCTCGAACACCGGCACCTGGATGCAGCGCATCGCCCAGGACTGGCTGGTCCTCAGCCTCACCGGCAGCCCCTTCGCGGTCGGCATCACCACCGCCATGCAGTTCCTGCCCATGCTGCTGCTCGGCCTGTGGGGCGGCGTCCTCGCCGACCGGCTGCCCAAGCGCCGCCTGCTGATCGCCACCCAGGGCGCGATGGGCCTGCTCGCCGCCGGCCTCGCCCTGCTCACCATCACCGGCACCGTCACGCCCGTCGTGGTCTACCTGTTCGCGCTGCTGCTCGGCCTGGTCACGGTGGTCGACAACCCGACCCGGCAGGCCTTCGTCAGCGAGATGGTGCCCCCGCGCGACCTCGCCAACGCCGTCAGCCTGAACGCCGCCAACTTCCAGACCGCCCGGCTGGTCGGCCCCGCCGTGGCCGGTGCGCTGATCGCCGCGGTCGGCAGCGGCTGGGCGTTCGCCGTCAACGCGCTGTCCTTCGCCGCGGTCATCGGCGGCCTGCTCGCCATGCGCAGCAGCGAACTGCGCCCCGTCGAGCGGATCGCCCGCGAACGCGGACAGCTCCGCGAAGGACTGCGCTACGTCCGGGAACGCCCCGAACTGCTGTGGCCGATGGTGCTGGCCGGCTTCATCGGCACCTTCGGGTTCAACTTCCCGACCCTGCTCTCCGGCTTCGCCCGCGACACCTTCCACGTCGGCGCGGGCGCGTACGGCCTGCTCAACACCGCGATGGCGGTCGGCTCGCTGGCCGGCGCACTGCTCGCCGCACGGCGCGGCGCGCCCCGGCTGCGCCGCCTGGTCTTCGCGGCGCTGGCGTTCGGCGCACTGGAGATCATGGCCGCGTTCGCGCCCGGCTACTGGACGTTCGCGCTGCTGCTCACCCTGATCGGCATCTTCGGCCTGACCTTCAACACCTCGGTCAACTCGGCGCTCCAGCTCGGCACCGACCCCGAGATGCGCGGCCGGGTCATGGGCCTGCTGGTCCTGGTCTTCACCGGCGGCACCCCGATCGGCGCCCCGCTGGTCGGCTGGATCACCGCCGAGTACGGCCCCCGCCTCGGCCTGCTCGCCTGCGGCCTGGTCTCCGCCGCGGCCGCCGGCGTGGTCGCCCTGGTGCTCGGCCGGATCAGCGGCCTGCGGCTCAGGTTCGACCTGCACCCGGTGCGGACCCGCGGGCGGGTGTTCTCGGTGGTGCAGAAGAGCGACCTGGCGACTGCCTGCTAGTCGCGCGGGACGCGCTGTTCCAGCACCTGGCCCGGCCACGGGCCGGCCGGCTGGTCGAGGGTGAACGTGGCGGTCCGGGTGAACCCGAGCCGCTCGTACTGCTCGACCAGCCGGCCGTCGCCGCCCGCGTAGCAGTCCACCCGCAGCAGGTCGATGCCGCGGCCCCGGGCCTCCCGCAGCGCGTCCGCAATCAGCGCGGAACCGATGCCGGAACCACTGTGCACGCGGTCGGTGACCAGCCAGCGCACGTACAACTCCCGCTCCGGCACCGGCGGCGCGTACGACGGCGCATCCTCCGAGAGGACGCTGATGCCCAGCGCGTCGCCCCCGCCCGCGGCCCGCTCGGCGACCCGCACCAACTGCTCGCGGCACGCCTGCTCGGCCCGCGCCACCGACTCCGGACGCTGCGACCACGGCACCGACCCCCACTGCCCGGTACGGCCCTGCGCGGTCAGCCAGGCGACCGCGCCATCGATGAGGGAGAGCAGAGCGGGAGCGGAGTCGGGACCTCCGGTGCGGATGCGCATGGCCTCCTTTCTATCCGGTGGCGGCCGTCGGGCGGTAGGGCACGATGGCGGAATGAGGCTCTTCGTCGCCGTGAACCCGCCGGCCCGCGCCATCCAGGAACTCGTCGACGCGACATCTGCTCTTCGAGAGCTTCCCGGGGCGGACCGGCTGCGCTGGAGCGAGACGGCCGGGTGGCACCTCACCCTGGCCTTCCTGGGGGACGTTCCGGCGGACGAAGTGCCTTCGCTGTGCCAGAAGTTGGCGGTCGTCGCGGCTGAGCACCCCCGCCACCGCCTGCGGCTGGCCGGCGGTGGGACCTTCGGGGACCGGGTGCTCTGGTGCGGCGTTCAGGGCGGGACGGCTGCCCTGCGACGACTCGCGGACGCGGTCCGCGACGCGCTCGACGTCACGGACGACCATCCGTTCCACCCGCACCTCACTCTCGCCCGCAGCCGTTTCAGGGCGGGCGGGATGCGGGCGATGGCAGACGCGATCAATCACTTCCGGGGGGCGGAGTGGGAGGCCGGGCGGGTCCACCTGATGCGCAGCGAGACGGGGTTCGGGCCCGCGAGGTACACCGAGGTCGAGAGCTGGCGGCTGCGGGGTTAGAGGCGCGGGGAGACTTGCGCGAGCTGGCGGGCGACCGATCAGGGGCGCTGGGGGTACCCCCAGCGAAGCGAGGGGGCGGAACTGCGCGACAAGCGCAAGGCCCGTCCGCAAGCTCGCGATCAAGTGCAGGTCATTGTCCTGCGTCGCGATCTTGCGGTTGGGGTCTTCCGCCTCGCGCAGTTCCCCGCGCCCCTGGTTTCGCGCTTCTAGCCCAGTTCCGGGGCCTCGCGAAGCTCGATGCGCTTGGGCGCCGCCTGTCCCAGTTCCAGCAGGGTGAGCGTGTTGGTGCCCTCGTGGAGCAGGGGCTGGGGGCAGTAGAGGGTGACCTGGGGGCCGCGGCGGTCGTAGCGGCCGAGGAGGAAGCCGTTGATCCACAGGTAGCCGTGGTCGCCGTCGGGGACGGCGAGGAAGGTGTCGCCGGTGGTGGCGAGGTCGAAGGTGCCGCGGGCGAGCGTCTCGGGGGCGGGCTCGCCGGGGGTGTAGCCGGCGGTGGGGAGGGGGTCGAGGGCGAGGGGCTGTGCGTGCCAGCCGTGCAGGTACTGGCGTTCGTGGCGGACGCCGGTGATGCCCTTTGTTTCGCCGACCTGGGGGCCGTAGTTGACCCGGCCGAGCGATTCGACGAGCAGGGTGAGTTGGTCGCCGCCCGTGGCGGTGACGTCCGGTGGGGTGACGCCGCGTTCGAGCGTGGCGGCGTGCTTGCCGTTGATGTGGAGGGCGGCCCGGTCGCGCAGGTTCTCGACGGTGACCGGCTGGTCGGAGCTGATCGTGGGCACCGTCGTGGTGTAGCGGATCAGGCCGTGTTCCAGCCCGAGGTCTTCGAACAGCGGCGGTACGGGCGAGGCGACGGCGTCCCCGAACGGCAGTTCGGCGATCTCGTTGAGCGCGACCTCGCGAGCAGCCAACACCGGTACAGCGGGCGGCAGTTCGGCGACCCGGTCGTCCAAGTAGTGCACCAGTGACGGGTTTTCGGCGGCGAAGTCGGCGATGACCTGCTGGAAGGCGTGGAACTTGGGGCTGGGCAGGCCGCGTTCGTCGAGGGCGGCGTCGTAGTCGTAGGAGGTGGTGGTCGGCTGGTACGGGGAGTGCGTCCAGTCGGTGGAGTTGAACGGCGCGTCCTCGTGGTTGGCGCCGGCGGTGGTGCCGAAGTTGGTGCCGCCGTGGGCCATGTACAGGTTGACGGAGCCGCCGGCGGCGAGGATGCGGCGCAGCGAGTCGGCGGCGTCGGCGGCGTCGCGGGTGTGGTGGGGCTTGGCCCAGTGGTCGAACCAGCCGTTCCAGAACTCCATGCAGAACGGCGGGTCCTGGGGGCGGTGGCGGCGCAGCGTCTCGAACGCGGTCTCCGGGTCGGAGCCGAAGTTGACGGTGGCCAGGATGCCGGGGACGGTGCCGCCGCCGAGCATGTGGTCCTCGGGGCCGTCGGAGGTGAACAGCGGGACGGAGATGCCGCGTTCGCGCAGGCCGCGGGCCAGGTGGTCGAGGTACATGTGGTCGCTGCCGAACGAGCCGTACTCGTTCTCGACCTGGACCATCAGCACGGTGCCGCCGGGCCGCCCCCACTGGCGTTCGACGACCTGCGGCAGCAGGACGTCGAAGAACGCGTCGACGGCGGCCAGGTACTCCGGGTCGCTGGTGCGGGCGCGGCGCCCGACCTTGGCGGTCAGCCAGCCGGGCAGGCCGCCGTTGTCCCACTCGGCGCAGATGTAGGGGCCGGGCCGGACGATCGTCCACAGGCCCTGGCGGTGCGCCTCGTCGAGGAACGCGCCGAGTTCGTCCAGGCGCTCGAAGCGGCCGGGGGAGGGTTCGTGCAGGTTCCACGGCACGTACGTCTCGACGGTGTTCAGCCCCATCGCGCGCAGCGCGGCGAGGCGGGCGGGCCACTGCTCGGGGCGGGTGCGGAAGTAGTGCATCGCGCCGGAGAGGATGCGCAGCGGGCGGCCGTCGAGGCGGAAGCCGGTCGAGTCGTAGGTGAGCATGCCTCCTAGCCTGCTGGAACGCACCGGCCCGGACCATGGACAAAGCCCGGCGGCGTGTTGGACTTGTCCGGGAGGAAATCCGCGGACGGAGGACGATGGAGCGCTGGTGGCACTACCTGACGCCGGGGCCGGCGCAGTTGGGCACCGGCCTGGCGTGCCTGGGCGTGGGCCTGCAGCGCGGGCGGCTGCCGGTGGTCGGGCCGCGGGTGCTGGACCACTGGGTGGCGGTGGTGGTCGGTTCGGGGCGCGGCTGGTACGCGCTGCCGGGCGGCCGGCGGCTGCCGGTGGTGGCGCCCGCGGTGCTGTGGCTGCGGCCGGGGGTGCCGCACCACTACGGGCCGGACGCGGACGGCTGGGCGGAGTCCTTCGTGGACTTCACCGGCGCGGGCACCGCCGGGTACGCCGAGCTGGGCCTGCTGCCGGAGGCCGAGGTGGTGCCGCTGGATTCCGCGGAGACCGCGCTGCGGGTGATCGCCCGGATCGCGGCGGTCTGCCGCCGGGGCGGGCCGACGGCCGGCCCGGAGGCGTCGGCGGCGGTCCACGAGCTGCTGGTGGAGCTGCACCGGCACCGGGCCGACCTGGGCCCGGAGGGCGCCCCGGTGATGGAGGTGCTGCGCCGGGACGCCTGCCTGCCGCTGTCGGTGGCCGAGCACGCCCGGCGGGTCGGCATGGGCGTGGAGGAGCTGCGCCGCGCGGTGCGCGCGCAGGGCGCGACCAGCCCGAAGGAGTACCTGCTCACCGTCCGCCTGAACGAGGCCAAGCACCTGCTGGCGGCCAGCGAACTGCCCGTCTCCGCGGTGGCCCGCCGGGTCGGCTACCAGGACCCGGCGTACTTCACCCGCCTGTTCACCCGCCGCGTCGGCGTCGCCCCGACGGTCTTCCGCCAGCGCGAGTATCGCGGCGGTGCCCTGCCCGCGAAGCAGGGGCCGGAGCCCGGGTAGGTCGGGCGACCGACTAGTCTCGAAGCGTGGACCCGAAGACCCGTATGCGGATCGTCACCGGCGCGTTCGTCCTGCTGCTCGCCGTAGTGATCATCAGCGCCCTCGTGCAGAAGTAGCCCCCCCAGGCCGTTCCGGCGTTGGGGCCGGTTCGCGGGCGGTCGATCCGCAGGGGGGCGCGACGCGGGCCCGGCCGTGGGGCCTGCCGCGACGCAGGGGCTTCCATGGGTACACCCGGCGTACGCGATCGGTGACCTGGCCGACCTGCCGGAGGCCGACATGGCGGGCTTCGCCATGCAGCACGCCGAGGTGGTGGCGGAGAACATCTCCGCGCAGCTGCGCGACGAGCCGCCGACCGGGGCCTACCGCCCGCTCGGCCACCCGATGATCCTGCTGCCGCTGGGCAGCGGCGGCGGCGTGGGCCGGTTGCCCTCGCCGGACGGCCCGTTCGCCCCGATGGTCGCTGAGTTCAATGGCGCCGACCCGTTCGCCGGCCGCTTCCTCGGCCAGTTCGGCCCAACGCGGCATGAACGAAGGCCCTGGTCCGCGGACCAGGGCCTTCGAGGGCGACGGGGTGTCAGTCGTTCAGGTGCTCGACCACGTAGTCGATCGCGCCGGTGAGCTTCTCGACGTCCGCCGGGTCGATCGCCGGGAACATCGCGATGCGCAGCTGGTTGCGGCCGAGCTTGCGGTACGGCTCGGTGTCCACGATGCCGTTGGCACGCAGTGCCTTGGCGACCGCGGCGGCGTCCACCGACTCGTCGAAGTCGATGGTGCCGACGACCTGCGAGCGCTCCTCCGCCTTGGCGACGAAGGGCTGCGCGTAGGGGGACTTCTCGGCCCACGCGTACAGGATCGAGGACGACTCGGCGGTGCGGGACACCGCCCAGTCCAGGCCGCCCTGGCCGTTCATCCACTCCAGCTGGTCGGCCAGCAGGAAGAGGGTGGAGAGGGCCGGGGTGTTGTACGTCTGGTCCTTCGAGGAGTTGTCGATCGCGGTCGGCAGGTCGAAGAACGGCGGGATGTACCGGCCGGAGCCGGCGATCTCCGCGGCGCGCTCCAGGGCGGCCGGGGAGAAGGTGGCCAGCCACAGGCCGCCCTCGGAGGCGAAGGACTTCTGCGGGGCGAAGTAGTAGACGTCCGTCTCGCGGATGTCGACGGGCAGGCCGCCGGCGCCGGAGGTGGCGTCGACCAGCACCAGCGAGCCGGCGTCCGCGCCCTCGGGGCGGCGGATCGGCATGGCGACACCGGTGGAGGTCTCGTTGTGGGTGAGCGCGTAGACGTCCACCCCCGCCTCGGCGACCGGCAGCGGGTGGGTGCCCGGCTCGGTCTTGATGACGGTCGGTTCGGCCAGCCACGGGGCGGCCTTCACGGAGGAGGCGAACTTGGAGGAGAACTCGCCGAAGTTCAGGTGCTGCGACTTCTCGCGCACCAGGCCGAACGCGGCGATGTCCCAGAACGCGGTGGAGCCACCGTTGCCGAGCACGACCTCGTAGCCCTCGGGCAGCGAGAACAGTTCGGCGACGCCCTGGCGGACGCGCTTCACGATGTTCTTGACCGGGGCCTGACGGTGGGAGGTGCCCAGCAGGGAGGTTCCGGTGGCGGCGAGGGCACTCAAGGCCTCGGGGCGCACCTTGGAGGGGCCGCAGCCGAAGCGGCCGTCGTTGGGCAGATTGTCGGCGGGGATCTGAATCTGAGCCACACCCGCACCCTATCGCCCCGAATTGCCCGGCTGTACGGCCGTCCGGCGGCTGAGACGCGATCTTCGTGGCACCGGACAGCGCTCACCGGGGCGCGCGCCGCCCCTGGTCAGGGGTGGTGCGCGCGCCCGGGGGTGCCGTCACGGATGCTGACGGTCCGTCAGGTGTTCACCTGATCGGGTGTCAGCGGGCGATCTGGTCCCAGCCCTCGATCTCCTGCGGCGTGCGGGAGCCGGGGCCGATGTAGCGGGCGGCCGGGCGGACCAGCCGGCCGGTGCGCTTCTGCTCCAGGATGTGCGCGGACCAGCCGGCGGTGCGGGCGCAGGTGAACATCGAGGTGAACATGTGCGCCGGGACCTCGGCGAAGTCCAGCATGATGGCGGCCCAGAACTCGACGTTGGTGGCCAGCACGCGGTCGGGACGGCGGTTGTGCAGCTCCTCCAGCGCGGCCTTCTCCAGCGCCTCGGCGATCTCGAAGCGCGGCGCGCCGAGCTCCTTGGCGGTGCGGCGCAGCACTCGGGCGCGCGGGTCCTCGGCGCGGTAGACGCGGTGGCCGAAGCCCATCAGGCGCTCGCCCTTGTCGAGGGCCTTCTTCACGTAGCCGGCCGCGTCGCCGGTGCGCTCGATCTCCTCGATCATGCCGAGCACCCGGGACGGCGCGCCGCCGTGCAGCGGGCCGGACATCGCGCCGACCGCGCCGGACAGCGCCGCGGCGACGTCGGCACCGGTGGAGGCGATCACCCGGGCGGTGAAGGTGGAGGCGTTCATGCCGTGCTCGGCGGCGGACGTCCAGTAGGCGTCGACGGCCTTGACGTGCTTCGGGTCCGGCTCGCCGCGCCAGCGGATCATGAACCGCTCGACGATGGTCTCGGCCTTGTCGATCTCGCGCTGCGGCACCATCGGCAGGCCCTGGCCGCGGGCGGACTGGGCGACGTAGGACAGCGCCATCACGGCGGCCCGGGCGAGGTCGTCGCGGGCCTGCTCGGCGGAGATGTCCAGCAGCGGCTTGAGGCCCCAGACCGGGGCGAGCATGGCGAGCGCCGACTGCACGTCGACCCGGATGTCGCCGGAGTGAACCGGGATCGGGAACGGCTCGGCCGCCGGCAGCCCGGGGGCGAACCGGCCGTCCACCAGCAGGCCCCAGACGTGACCGAAGGAGACCTGGCCGACCAGGTCCTCGATGTCCACCCCGCGGTAGCGGAGCGCGCCGCCCTCGCGGTCGGGTTCGGCGATCTCGCTCTCGAAGGCGACGACACCCTCAAGGCCGGGTACGAAGTCCGACATGTAGAACGGCTCCTTCAGTGATCCGACACGACGCACGGCCGTGGTGGGGCGGCACGCCGGTACCGATGGTGGTTGGCACTCGGTGTCAGAGTGGCAGGCACGGAGTGCATTGCGCCATACACCACGACGGTGATGTTTCCCCCACGCGCCGCTCGAACCCCTGCCGCCCCGCGCGTTGTCGGCGGATTTTCCGGGACACTCTGGCCGAAATCCGGACGATTCACCGGGCGGTGGCGGCCGCGCACCCTGACTCCGGGTGTTTGCGCGGACGTAGCGGCGCTCGGCGCTTGTCGTACGGGATGATGTTGGCGTGCCTACCGCGGAACGCCACAGTCACCCGAACGCCCTGTCCACGCCGGCCGGGGAGCGGCCCGTGCCGGACCTGACCGTGATGCGCAAGCATTACCAGCACGAGGGCCTGGCCGAGGACCAGTTGGCCGAGGACCCGTTCCGGCAGTTCGCCCGCTGGTTCCACGAGGCCGTCGAGGCGGGCGTGGTCGAACCCAACGCGATGGTGGTCTCCACCGCCGACGCCGACGGCCTGCCGTCCTCGCGCACCGTGCTGCTCAAGGGCTACGACCCGCGCGGCTTCGTGTTCTTCACCAACTACGGCTCCCGCAAGGGCACCGACCTGGCCGCCAACCCGAACGCCTCGCTGCTCTTCCCCTGGATCGGACTGGCGCGCCAGGTGGTGATCGGCGGCCGGGTGGAGAAGGTCGGCCGGGACGAGACCGCCGCCTACTTCCGGACCCGCCCGCACGGCTCCCAGCTCGGCGCCTGGGCCAGCGAACAGTCCAGCCCGGTGGCCGGCCGCGAGGTGCTGGAGCGGCGCTACGCCGACCTCGCGGCCCGCTACCCCGAGGGCGAGGGCGTCCCCGTCCCGCCGTTCTGGGGCGGCTACCGGGTCGTCCCGCGCACCGTCGAGTTCTGGCAGGGCCGCGAGAACCGCCTCCACGACCGCCTCCGCTTCGTCGCCGAGGGCCCCGGGGGCGCGGGGGGCGGCGGGTGGCGGGTGGAGCGGCTCTGCCCCTGAGGCCCCTCACGAGCTGCTTCCTGTCCCGCACCGACTGCTGCTGGACGGTGCGCCCGGCCCGGTTCCCGCGCGGGCGTTCAACTCCTCCGTCCCGGTCTGTCGTTGGCCGCCAAGTTTGGCCGAAAAGCGTTGCTCCGATGGCACGTTGAGGCAGACACCGCCCTCCGAGCGGTGCGAGAGTGACGGGCATGACGGGATTCACCGACGTGATGCTCGCCGACGGCACGTCCGTGTTGCTGGAGGTCTCCGAACTACAGGCGCCCGACCGCGCTTCCGGTGACCTGGACCTGCCCGACGGCAGCGGTGAACTGGTGGCGGTCGGCCGGGCCCGGGACGCCGCCCGGACCACCGGCGAAGCGCTTCGGGAGGCTCTCCAGCCGCTCGGCGGCGTCCTCGACCTGGTGCACGGGGCGGTGCGTTCCGCCGTCCGTCCGCCCGACGAGGTCGAGGTCGAGTTCGGCGTCAAACTCTCCAAGGACCTGCGCCTGGGCATCGTCGCGGCGGGCGCCCAAGCGGTGCTCACCGTCCGGGCCACCTGGCAGGTCGGCCGGGAGGCCGGCGTCCCGGCCCGGGCCGACACCGAAGCCGACTGAGACTGAGCGGTTGGGGGACTGCTTTGGGACACACGCCGGACTCCCGGTGGCAACCCGGTTCGCTTTCGGGGGAGGACCCCGATGCGGCGGCCAAAGCCGCCCACGTCGCAGTCCACCGGGAGGGCGACCCGCGAGCCCACGGCGGCGGCCTGCTGCTGCCCGACGGCCGGGTACTGACCTGCGCACACGTCGTCAACCTGGCCCTCGGCCGGGACTCGCACGAGCGGAGCAGACCCGGCGAACGGGACGGGGCCGTCGACGGTCTGGTGTTCGCGCTGCCCAACCTCGCCCCCGGACGGCACTGGCGGGCCGTGCTCGAACAGTGGCTGCCACCCGGCCACGGAACGGACCGGCCGGTCCGGGACAGCGACCGGGAATGGGCCGCGGACCTGGCCCTGCTGACCCTGGTCGGTCCACTGCCCGAGCAGGCCCGGCCCGTAGCGCTCGGCCACCACCGGATCGGGCCGTCCGCGTTCGCCTGGTTCGGCAGCGGCAATGCCAGCACCGTCGCTGCCGTGACCGTCCAGGGCGTCACCGAGCACTGGCTGGTGCTCGACACCCCGGGCTCCGCGCAGGGACTGGTCGAGGGGTACAGCGGCTCCCCGCTGTGGGACCGCGAACAGCGCCGGATGGTCGGCCTGGTGGTGGGACGCCGCGACCGCCGGGCCTTCGCCATCCCCACCGGAGTGATCACCGCACACTTCCCGCACCTCGCCGCCGACCGGACCGGGCCGGATGGGGAGACGTCGGCCGAGGCCTGGCCGAACCTGGTCGACGCCGTCCGCCGCACCCTGCCCGACGCCGCCCGCCGGGCCGGACCCGCCTGGCGACTGGCCCGCGAACTCGGCGCCGCCCCGCCCCCCGACGACGCCCCGCCCGAGTGGTTCGCCCACACCGCGCTCACCGCCGACCACGGGACCACCACCCTGCTGGCGCTGCTCGCCGACCTCGCCACCACCCCCGAACAGCGCCTTGCCCTCCAGACCGAGGCCGTGTTCACCGCACCCGACGAACTGCTCACCGCCGCCGAACACCGCGAACTGCTCGCCCTGCTCGCACACGGCCCGGACCACCCGCGCGGGGTGGCCGCCCGGGCCGTACCGCTGCTGCCCGTTCCTGCGGACGCCGACTGGCCCGCGCTGGTGAGCTTCCTGGAGGGCCACCGGCCCCGCCACGGCAAGGTGCCGGCCCTGCTGCGCACCATCGAGTTCGCCGCGCAGGACACCGATCCGACCGTCGCGGCCGCGCTGCGGGCCTGGTCCGACGCGGTGGCCGAGCGGCTCGGCGTGGCCGCCGGACTCGCCGAGCACCGGGCCCAGGCCGCGGAGGCCGCCGCCGCCCGCGAACAGGACGGCGACGGCGCACCGCTGGTGCAGGTGCAACTGTGGCGCTCCGGCCGCACCGGACTGTTCGGCTGGACCCTCGAAGCCGTCGGCACCGACGGGACGGTCCTCCACCGCAGCGCCCAGGACGTCCCCGCCCGCCGCGAGGAGCTCCTGGAGCAGCTGGCCGGCCTGCTGGCCAGGACCGCCCGGGAAAGCCAGGCCGGCGTGCTGCCCCGGGTCGAGTTCTTCGTCCCCCAGGACGAGCTCGACATCGAGGTGGACCAGTGGGTGTACCGGCCGGACCCGCTGTTCCCCGGAGTGCTCGGCGAGGACTTCCTGGTGGTCCTGCGCTGCCCCGAACTGCGCCGCCCCGAGTACCTCCCGGAGCTTCGCTACCGCTGGCAGACCCGGCACAGCGCCCAGGTGCTGGCTCAGGAACGCCGCGAACCGGTGGTGCAGGAACGGGGCCGGCCCCGGCCGGTCGGCGGAGTGACGCTGTGCTGTCCGCCGGCCGACACCGGCGTGCTGCGGGCGATCGCCATGGCGGTCGGAGTCCCCGGGGTGGTGTGGGCCCGGCCCACCGCCGGCCGCGACAGCGGGGCCCGGCTGCGTGACCTGGCCGACGGATTGACTCCCGCCCAACTGCCCCGGGTGGTGTACCAGACCAGGGTCCGGCAGGCCGATGACGCACTGGGCAGGCACCTGGCACTGGTCTACGACGGCCCGGACGGCATCCCCGCGGCGCTGACCCTCGCCGATCCCTCCTGATCCCACCGACCCGCGACCGGCCTCACAGAAGGATGCACCGCAGTGACCGATGGATCGAGCAACTGGCAGCTGTACCGGGGCGACGGAGAGCCGCGCTCCATCACGGCCATGCCCGAACCGCCGCCGTGGCGGCGCTTCCCCTCGCGGGGTTTCGAACGGCGCGCCCGCACCTACCGGATCGCCCCCGACGACGTGCGGATCGTCAACGCCGCCCTGCACCTGCGCCGCCCCCTGCTGGTCACCGGCCCGCCCGGCACCGGCAAGTCGTCGCTGGCCTACTCCCTCGCCCACGAGCTGGGCCTCGGCGAACCACTGCGCTGGGACGTCAACAGCCGTACCGTGCTCGCCGACGGCCTCTACCGGTACGACGCGGTCGGACGGCTGCGGGACGCCGGGCTCGGCGGCGCGGCCGCACCCGGCGCCGAGTCGGACATCGGCGACTACCTCCAACTCGGCCCGCTCGGTACGGCGCTGGCCACCAGCCGGCCCGACCGGCCCCGGGTCCTGCTGGTCGACGAACTCGACAAGGGCGACATCGACCTGCCCAACGACCTGCTGGTGGTCTTCGAGGAGGGCGAGTTCCGGATCCCGGAACTGGCCCGGCTCGGCGAACGCCGCCCGGAGGTGGCGGTGATGGTCGAGGGCGACCGCGAACGTCATATCGTCCGGCACGGACTGGTCGGCTGCGCCGAGTTCCCGATCGTCGTCCTCACCAGCAACGGCGAACGTGACTTCCCGCCCGCCTTCCTGCGCCGCTGCCTCCGCCTCGACCTCAAGCCGCCCACCGGCGACCAGCTCCGCGAGATCGTCCGCGCCCACCTCGGCGACGGCGGCCCGCACGCCGACGCCCTGATCGAACGATTCCTGGCCCGCCGCGACACCGGCCAGGCCGTCCTCGCCACCGACCAGCTGCTGAACGCCGTCCACCTCTTGGCCGGGACCGGCCCGGACGACCGCCTGCTCGACGAGGTGCTGCGCTCGATCGACGCCGGACAGCCGCAGTGACCGGCGCGCGGCCACTGGAACTGCTGCAACAGGCCCTGGCCGCCGCCGGAACCGAGCTGACGGCCCGGGAACTGGCCGAGGCCGTCTGGCTCGCCGACCGCCTGCCGTCGTCCGGGCCGCCCGTCGGCCCGGGCGGCGCGTCCGCACCCTCCGGCGCCGCGCCGACCGCAGCCACCGGCGCCGACACGTGTCTCGCGCCGCCCGCGCCGTACCGCGGCACCGACGTGTACACGGCTGTCGGCGGTGTCGCCGACGGCACCGCCGCGCTGCCGGTGCTGGTGCCCGACGGCCGGGCGCTGCCCGGCCACTCCGCGCTGACCCGGGCACTGCGGCCGCTGCGCCGGTTCGCGCCCTCCCACCACGACAGCGACCTGGACGAGCGTGCCACCGCCGACCTGGCCGCCGAGACCGGGCTGCTCGACCCGGTGATGCGCCCGCGCCCGGAACGCCGCCACGAAATCGTCCTGGTCGTCGACGACGGCCTCTCCATGCAGCTGTGGCGCGAACTCGCCGGCGAACTGCGGGCGGTACTGGTCCGGGCCGGCGTGTTCCGGCGGCTGCGCAGCTACGGGTTGGACACCCGGCACCCGCACGGCCCCCGGTTGCGGGCCCGCCCGTTCGCGCCCGACGCGCCCGCCGTGCCGCCGACCGCGGTCCGTCCGCCGGGCGGCCGCGGCCTGGTCGTGGTCCTGTCGGACACCGTTGGCGAGCACTGGCGCGGCGGCGGCATGGATCGGATGCTGGCGGGCTGGGCCCGGAGCTGCCCGACCGCCGTCCTCCAGCCGCTGCCGCAGCGGCTGTGGTCGGGCGCCGGACTGCGTACCGAGGCCAAGGTGCTGCGGGCGGGCGCACCGGGCGGGCCCAACGCGTCCTGGCGGGTGATCGACCCGCTGCTGCCGTCCGACCTCGCTCCGTTCGACGGGCTCCCGGTGCCGGTGCTGGAACTGAGCCCCGGCGCCGTCGCGGGCTGGACGTCCTTCCTGACGGACGGGGGCGACCTGGCCGCCAGGGTCGCCGAAGTCCCCGGGCCTGCGGCGGCCCGGCCCGCCCCCGCCACCGGCTCCGCACCCGACATGCGTTCCCGGCTGGCCGGGTTCCGCTCGGCGGCCTCGCCGGAGGCGTTCCGGCTGGCCGCGCACCTGGCGGCGGTCCGCCCCCTCACGCTGCCGGTGATGCGGCTCGTGCAGCGCGCGGTGCTGCGCGGCCGGAGCAGCCCCGCGCAGCTGGCCGAGGTGCTGCTCGGCGGGCTGCTGCGACGCGACCACGGGCCCGGGCACCCGGAGCGCTACGACTTCCGGCCCGGCCTGCGCGAGCTGCTGCTGGAGACACTGCCCACCAGGGCCGCGCTCGGCACCGCCGCCCTGGTCACCGACCTGCTGCGGGACGGGGGACAGACCGGCCGGTACACGCCGGCGCTGCGGGCCGACACGGCCGGCACACTGGCGCTGCCACCCGGCGCGACCGCCTTCGCGGGCTCCGACACGCCGCTGTTCCGGCACTTCGCACCCGTCGCCGCGACCGGCGGTCCGGTCGAGGACGTGGCGATCGGCGCGCTCGCGTCCGCCGACCGCGCGCTGGCCGAGCTGGTCGCGGCCCAGCAGTGGAAGCAGGCGGTGGAGCGCGGCGAACAGGTGCTGGAGGAGCTCCTGGGCGCCCTCGGTCCCGACCACCCGGTGGTGCTCGGCGGCCGTCACGACCTGGCCCGCTGGATCGGCGAGGCGGGCTCCCCGCAGACCGCGCTGCGGCTGACCAGGGAGCTGTTGGTGGAGTGCGCGGCCCGGCTCGGCGACAGCCACCCGCGCACTCTGACACTGCGGGCCGCCGTCGCGCACTGGACCGGTCGGTCGGGCGACCGGGCGGCCGCCGCGGCCGCCTACGGTGCGTTGCTGCCCGAGCAGGAGCGGCTGCTCGGCGCCGACCACCCCGACTGCCTGTACTCCAGGCACCAGCGCGGCTTCTGGCTGTCCGAGTCCGGGGAGCCGGTGGATGCCCTTGAGACGTACCGCGATCTGCTGCCACGCCAGGTCCGGGTGCTCGGCGAGGAGCACCGGGAGACCCTGCGCACGCGTGCCAACATCGCCTCCCACACCGGGATCACCGGACATCCGGCCGAGTCGCTGGCGCTGTGGGAGGCTCTGCTGCCGGACCTGCGGCGGGTGCTGGGCCCGGACGAGCTGCTGACCCTGACCACCGAGGCCGAGATCGGCCACTGGAGCGCGGTCGTGACCGGCGATCCGGGCGAGACCGTACGGCGGATCGCGCCGATGATCCCGCGCCTGACCGAAGTGTTCGGGCCGCGTCATTCGTCCCTGTACGGTCACCGCCGGCGGTTGGCCACCGCGACCGGCGAACTGGGCGACCCGGCTGCCGCGGTCGCCCTGCTGCGGGAGCTGCTCGCCGACCTCAGCCGGTGGCTGCCGCCGGAGCACCCGGAATTCCTGGCCGCCCGCGCCGATCACGCCTATTGGACGGCGCTGGCGGGCGACCGGTCGGCCGGGCTGCGGCAGCTGCGGGAACTGCTCCCCGAACTGGAGGGCCTGATCGGTACCGGCCACCCGTACACGGTCGAGGCCCGGGCCGCGCTGGATCGCCTGGAGGGGGAGGGCTGACACGGGGCCGCTGGGGCCACCAGTTCGGCTGTCGCTAGCACGCTCGGTCGAACAGCGGTACCGCCGAACGGGTTCTCCATGAATGGCTGATGCGCAGTCAACTTCGGTGCGGCGCAAGCGATGAGGGTGTGATGGGTGGGTTTTCGACGGGAGGTCGCCGGGCTCGTCGGAGGCTATGCTGTGCCTCGGTGTCAGGCCGCAGTGACTCGCGACACTGGAATTCCGGCTGCGGCGATTCCCCGTCCGCACGCCTCAGTGAAAAGGCAACGCCGATGACCACTGCAATCGCCGAAAACCTGTCCGAGCCTCAGGCGGCTTTCGAGCACGCCACCCTGGCGGATCTCGCTGCCCTGGATGTCGAGGATCTCAACGCGCAGATCCAGCGGGTGATTCCGGCCGCCACCACCCGCCAGGTGGCGGTGGCCGCGTTCCAGTCCTCCATCTGACCGGGCGGAACTGTCGAATCGGTTCGCCTGTAATGTCCGGAACGGCGCCTTTCAGTCAGTTCGTCCTCAAAGTTCACAGCCGGTGTGATCTTGCCTGTGACCATTGTTACGTGTACGAACATCGGGACACGAGTTGGATCCGCAAGAGCAGGGCGGTCACGGACGAGGTGCTGGAGCGTACCGCCGGACGGATCGGCGAGCACGCCAGGACCCACCGGCTCCCCGCTGTGCACGTGGTGCTGCACGGCGGGGAGCCGCTGCTCGCGGGCCCGGCCAGGTTGCGGCGGGCCGCCGAACTGCTGCGGGCCGCGCTGCCCGAGTGGTGCGCGCTGGACCTGCGGATCCACACCAACGGGGTGCTGCTGAGCCGCCGGTTCTGCGAGCTGTTCGCCGAGCAGGGGATCAAGGTCGGCATCTCGTTGGACGGCGACCGCCTCGCCAACGACCGCCACCGGCGTTTCCCGGACGGCCGCTCCAGCCACGCCAAGGTACTGGCCGCGCTGTCGCTGCTGCGCGAGCCGGAGTTCCGTCACCTGTATGCCGGGCTGCTGTGCACGATCGACGTTGCCAACGACCCGGTCGCGGTGTACGAGGCGCTGGTCGCCGAGCAGCCGCCGCGCATCGACTTCCTGCTGCCGCACGCCACTTGGGACCACCCGCCGACCCGGCCCGAGGGGGCGGGGCCGACGCCCTACGCGGACTGGCTGCTCGCGATCCACCGCCACTGGACCGAGCGGGGCCGGCCGGTGCCGGTGCGGATCTTCGACTCGGTGCACCGCACGCTGCGGGGGCGCTCCAGCCTCACCGAGTCGCTCGGGCTGGACCCGGCCGACCTGGTGGTCGTCGAGACCGACGGGACGCTGGAGCAGGCCGACAGCCTCAAGACCGCCTACGACGGCGCGCCCGCCACGGGCTTCGACGTGTTCGCGCACAGCCTGGACGAGGTCGCCCGGCATCCCGGGATGCTGGAGCGGCAGTCCGGCCTTGCGGGCCTCGCGGCCGAGTGCCGCGCCTGCCCGGTGGTCCGGAGCTGCGGCGGCGGCCTGTACGCCCACCGATACCGAACCGGCGGGGGCTTCGACCACCCGTCGGTGTACTGCGGGGACCTCTTGAAACTCATCACCACCATCCGCGACCGGGTCTCGGCCCCGGTCGCCGTGCCCGCCGAGGCCGGGCCGTCGCTGACCGACCGGCACCTGGAGGAACTGGCTCACGGGCTCGGCGGGCCGGAAGCCGTCGCTGCCCTCGGCCGGGCCCAACTGGGGCTCTGCCGAAGGCTGGTGGCTGCCGTCGGCGGCCCCGGGAGCAGCCCCGCGTGGCAACTGCTGGTGGAGGCCGACCGGACTGCTTCGGGGGCACTCGACGCGGTGCTCGCCCATCCGTACGCCCGGGCCTGGGCGGTGCGCTGCCTGCAGGGCGACCCGCGCGGGGACGTGGGCGGACTGGCCGAGCTGGCGGCGGCGGCTGCGGCCCGCGGGCGGGCGGAGTTCGAACTGGTACTGCCGGTCCGGGCGGGTTGGCTGCACCTGCCGACGCTCGGCCGGCTGCGGATGGACGGCCGGACCGAGGCGGTGCTGCGTGGGGACGCCGACGGGCTGTCCTGCGGCGAGCACACCGTCCGGTGGGACCGGCCCGGCGATCACCTGTGGCAGCCCGTCCGCCGGGTCGCCCTGCCGGGCTGGACGGTCGCACTGGAGGACACCGACCCGCAGCGCGACAGCCACCAATGGGCGGTTGCCGACCGCCTGCCCGACGCCGAACTCCTCGACTGGACAGGCGCGTTGCGGGAGGCGTGGGAGCTGCTCGGCCGGGACCTGCCCGAGTACGCGGCCGGCCTCGCGGCCGGGCTGAGCACCGTCACCCCGCTCGCCCGCGGCACGGACGGACGCGACATCAGCGCCGCCGCCCGGCAGGCGTACGGGGCGGTCGGGATCGCCCGGCCGACCACCGCGCCGGTGCTGGCGCTGCTGCTCGCCCACGAGTTCCAGCACGTCAAGCTCGGCGCGGTGCTCGACTTCCACGACCTGTACGACCGGGAGGACGAGCGGCTCTACCACGCGCCGTGGCGGCCCGACCCGCGGCCGCTGGAGGGGCTGCTGCAGGGCACCTACGCGCACCTCGCGGTCGCCGCGTACTGGGCGAGCCGGGTGCGGGCCTTCGACGGCATCCGGGGCGACGCCGCCACTGCGGCCCGACTGCAACTGGCCACCTGGCGGGCGCACACCGCCGACGCGATCGAGACGTTGGCCGGGTCCGGCTCGCTCACCCCGCTCGGGCAGCGGTTCGCCGCCGGGATGCGTACGGCGCTCGCCCCCGCGCTGGAGGTGCCGGTCGGGGCGTCCACCGAGCAGGCCGCGAAGGAGGCCGTCGCGGCGAACCTGGCGGCCTGGCAGGGCGCGGTAGGGCGGCGGTGACCGACGCGGCGGTCCGTCCGGACGTGGCACCGGGTGCCGAGCCGGAGCGCCCCTGGGGGATCGGCGAACTCGTCGATCAGCTAAGGGCCTTGGGTGTACGGGACGGCGAAGTCCTGCTGGTGCAGGCCTCGCTGCGGGCGATCGGGCCGGTGGTGGAGGGCGCGATAGGGGTAGCGAAGGCGCTCGTCGAGGCGCTGGGGGTGCGCGGCACGCTGGTCGTGTACACCGCTACACCCGAGAACTCCCGCACCTCCCCGTACTACCGGGCCGCGACCGCGGGGCTGACGCCCACCCAACTGGAGAAATACCACCGGCAGATGCCCGCCTGGGACCGTGACCGGACTCCTGCCTCACCGACCATGGGCCACCTCGCCGAGGTGGTCAGGCGCTGGCCCGGCGCGCGGCGCAGCGCGCACCCGCAGACCTCCTTCGCCGCGCTCGGCCCGGCCGCCGAGGAACTGACCGCGGTCCACGCGCTCTCCTGCCACCTCGGCGACGAGTCGCCCGTCGGGTGGCTGTACCGCAACGGGGCACGCAGCCTGATGCTGGGGGCCCCCATGCGGCACTGCACCTGTCTTCACCTGCTGGAGTACTGGCAGCCGGACCGGCCCGAGCAGGTGTACACCTGCGTCCGGCGCACCGCCGCGGCGGAGCGGAAGGTCGAAGCGTTCACCGCCACCCGGCTGGATGACACGCACTTCGAGAAGATGGGCGAGATGCTCGGCCAGGATCTGGCGAGCCTGCGGCGCAGCCGGGTCGGACGGGCCGACAGCGTGCTGCTGCCGATTCGCGAGGCGGTCGATCTGGCCGCCAAATGGTTTCCGAACAGATGTAGTTGAGCCTCAGTCAGATCAAGGCCCTATTCCATTCCGGCGGCAGCCGTTCCTACACTTGAGTCCCTTTCGGGGAACAGGTGTCAGGCGGGCTCGGGGGAGGCGCGTGTGAACAGCCCAGCGGGCCGGGGGAAGGAAGCACCGAGGCCGTACTTCTTCCTCAGCTACGCGCACACCCCGCGGGTGAACTCCAGAGGTGCCGCGGATCCGAACCTCTGGGTGGCGAAGCTCTACCAGGACCTGTGCGAGGCGATACTGCAGATCACCGACCTGCCGGCGGGGCATCCGATCGGGTTCATGGACCGGTCCATGCACCAGGGGCAGAAGTGGGCCGAGCGGCTGTCGCGGGAGCTCTCCAGCTGCCGGGTGTTCGTGCCGCTGTACTCACCGCGCTACTTCAAGTCCGAGGCGTGCGGCCGGGAATGGCACCTGTTCACCCGCCGGTCGGTGTACCAGCGCCGCCCGACGGCCGAGCGGATGACCGGGATAGTGCCGGCGCTGTGGGTGCCGATGGACCACTACCCGCTGCCCCGGGTGGCCGGCGAACTGCAGTTCAACCACGACAGTTTCGGCGACGACTACGCCGCCGAGGGCCTGTACGCGCTGATGAAGATCGCCGCGTTCAGCTCGCAGTACCACCAGGCGGTGTGGCGGCTCGCCCAGCGGATCGTCGACGTCGCCGAGCAGACCGTCATCCCGGCCGGCCAGGTCTTCGACTTCGAGTCCCAGCCGTCCGCGTTCGACCAGCCGGACGTCGCCGACAAGGTGCGGATCTCGGTGTTCTCCTACAACCAACCGGAGTTGCCGCCGCAGCGCAGCGGCGCCTGGTACGGCGAGCTGCGCACCGACTGGCAGCCGTTCCGGCCGGACTCCAGCCGGCCGCTCGCGCAGGACGCCGCGGACGTCGCCCGGAACATGGGATTCCAGCCCACCGTACGGGAGTTCGAGGAGGAGTCGGAGCAACTGCTGACCGGCGAACGCCCGTCCGCGCCGTGCGTGCTGCTGGTCGACCGGTGGGCGTTCCTGGACGTGCAGCGGGTCGAGGCGGTGCGCCGGCTGGACCGGCGCAACCTCGGCTCGGTGGCCATCATCGAACCCTGGAACCGCGAGGACCAGCAGAGTCGCGACCACGAACGGATGCTCAACGACATCGGCGACAGCGTGCTGGCCGTCAGCCGTGGGGCGCTGCAGAAGCCCAGCCTGCGCGACGACGCCGCGGCCGGCGCCCCCGGCAGCCTCGAGGAGTTCCGCGGCGAGATGGAACGCGCCGTCATGCGCGCCTGCACCGCCCATGAACAGCACCACCGCGACCGGCCGGACGACGGCCCCACGGACCGCAGACCCAGCATCGGACCCTAGGAGCTGGGAGCGGGTGACAGCAGGACGCCGGACGGTCGGAACTCCGTTCGGCGGTACGGCGTGCGGGAACACGACGGGCACCAAGGGCCCGGGGGAGGGAACGTCATGACCGAGAGGCCGGCGAAGGGCCCGCAGATCCAGGCGCGCCGTCGCGACGCCACCGTGGAGAACCGTCACGGACGGATCGTCACCTTCTACTCGTACAAGGGCGGCACCGGCCGCACCATGGCGCTGGCCAACACCGCCTGGATCATGGCCGCCAACGGCTACCGGGTGCTGGTCGTCGACTGGGACCTGGAAGCCCCCGGGCTGAGCCAGTTCTTCCGGCCGTTCCTCAACCCCGAGATCGTCGCCGCCACCACCGGCATCATGGACCTGTTCGCCGACTACATCGAAGAGGCCCGGCGCCCGGTCGACCGCGACCCCGACTGGATCGAGGACTTCGCCCGGATCCACCCGCACGCGCTCTCCCTCGCCTGGCCGCACTTCCCCGGCGGCGGCCGGATCGACCTCGTCCCGGCCGGCCAGCAGAACCGCGACTACTCCGTCACCCGCCTCGACTGGGACCTGCTCTACGAGCGCTACCAGGGCCGGCGGTTCATCCAGTCGCTGCGCGCCGACATGAAGCGCCGCTACGACTACGTGCTGATCGACAGCCGCACCGGCCTCACCGACACCGCCGACATCTGCACCGTCGAGATGCCCGACGACCTGGTGGTCTGCTTCACCCTCAGCGACCAGTCCATCGACGGAGCCTCCCGGATCGCCCGGGTCATCGAGGACCGCTACGGCGACCGCGACATCCGCATCCTGCCCGTCCCGATGCGCATCGACGAGGGCGAGAAGGAGAAGGCCGACGCCGGCCGGGCGCTCGCCCGGATCAAGTTCGGCGGACTGCCCGCCGGCTTCGGCGAACCCGACCTGGCCCGCTACTGGGCCGGCGTCGAGATCCCCTACCGGCCGTTCTACGCGTACGAGGAGATCCTCGCCCCGTTCGGCGACCAGCCCGGCCTGCCCGGATCCATGCTCGCCGCCAACGAACGACTCACCCGGGAGATCACCCAGGGCCGGGTCGCCGGACTCCCGCCGATGCCCGAGGACCTGCGGCTGCGCCACCTCGACGGCTTCGCCCGCCGCCGCCCCACCGCCCCCGCCGACCTGTACCTCAGCTACGTGCCCGAGGACCGCGCCTGGGCGGACTGGATCTCCGCGCTGCTCACCGACGCCGGCTACCGCGTCGTGCCCCGCGACCTCGGCGCCGGCGCCAACCCGCGCGAGGCCACCGGCCGCGGCATCGACTCCGCGTACCGCACCGTCGCCCTGCTGTCCGCCGCCTACCTGCAGTCCCCGCAGGCCCAGGCGCTGTGGGACCGGACCGTGCTCGCCGACCCGGCCGGCGCCCGCCGCCAGCTCATCCCCGTCCGGGTCTCCGACGTGCGCCTCAACGCGCCCTACAACAGCCGCAACCCGGTCGATCTGATCGGGCGTGACGAGACCGCGGCCGCCACGGCGCTGCTGCGCGCACTCGGCCGCACCGAGACGGACCTGCCCGAGCGCAGCACCGGCGCGCCGCGCTTCCCCGGCACCAAGCCCACCCACTGGGAGGTGCCGCAGCGCAACCACTCCTTCACCGGCCGGGTCAAGGTCCTGGACGACCTGCGCGCCCAACTCGCCGGCGGCACCACAGCGGTGCTGCCACCGCCGCAGACCCTGTACGGCCTCGGCGGCGTCGGCAAGACCCAGGTCGCGCTGGAGTACGCGCACCGGTACATGTCGTACTACGACCTGGTGTGGTGGATCGACGCCGAGCAGAGCGAGAACGTCGTCGCCGACCTCGCCGACCTCGCCGGACGCCTCGGCCTGCGGGTCGGCGACAACGTCAGCGAAGCCGCCCAGGCCGCCCGCGACGCGCTCCGGCAGGGCATCCCGACCTCCAAGTGGCTGCTGATCTTCGACAACGCCGACGAGCCCGGCGAGATCCGGCGGTTCTTCCCCGACGGCCCCGGCCACATCCTGGTCACCTCCCGCAACCAGGGCTGGTCCGGGCAGGCCGGCGTGCTCAGCGTCGACGTGTTCGACCGCACCGAGTCCATCGACCACCTCACCCGCCGGGTCCGCGGCCTGAGCCGCGCCGACGCCGACCGGGTCGCCGAGGCCGTCGGAGACCTCCCGCTCGCCGTCGAGGTCGCCGCCGCCTGGCTGGAGACCACCCGCACCCCCGTCGACACCTACGTCAACCAGCTCAAGGCCGAGGCCACCAAGGTGCTCGCCGCCGGCGAGACCCCCGTCGACTACCCCACCCCCGTAGGCCTCACCTGGAACGTCTCCATCGCCCGGCTGCGCGAGCAGTCCCCCGCCGCCGTCCGGCTGCTGGAACTGTGCGCCTTCTTCGCGCCCGAGCCGATCTCGCTCAAGCAGTTCTTCTTCTCCGAGCAGATGCGGCTCGCCCTGGTCCCCTACGACGAGGAACTCACCGACACCTTCCTGCTCGGCAAGGTGCTGCGCGCCGTCAGCCGCTACGCCCTCGCCAAGACCGACGCCGGGTCCGACTCCTTCCAGGTCCACCGGCTGGTCCAGGCCGTCGTCCGCAGCGGAATGGACGAGAACGAACGCAACCTCGCCATGCACCAGGTGCATCGCATCCTGGTCAACGCCCGACCTCCCCGCGGCGACACCGACGATCCGGCCAACTGGCCCACGCTGGAAGCCATCTGGCCGCACCTCGGGCCCTCCCGCGCCCAGGACTGCGACGAGCGGGAGGTGCGCGAACTGCTCATCGACCGGGTCCGCTACCTGTGGAAGCGCGTCGACCTCGACCAGGCACTGCAACTCGGCCGGCAGCTCGACGCCGCCTGGACGGTGCGGGCCGAAGCCGAGGCCGACCCCGTCGAACAGCGCCTGTGGCGGCGCCAGATCTTCAGCCTGCGCTTCCAGGTCGCCAACGTGCTGCGCTCGAAGGGCTCCTACAACGAGTCCCTGGCGCTCAACCAGGCGACCCTGGCCGGCCAGCGCGAACTCCTCGGCGAACACCACCCGTACGCCCTGATGACCGCCAATTCGATGGCCGCCGACCTGCGGTACCTGAACCGCTTCCAGGAAGCCCTCACCCTCGACCAGGACACCTACAACCAGTTCATCGAACTGTTCGGCGAGGACGACCCGCGCACGCTCTCCGTCGCCAACAACCTCGCCATCGACCACCGCCTGGTCGGCAACAGCGTCGCCGCCCGCGACCTCGACCAGGACACCGTCGAACGCCGCTCCGCCGTCCTCGGCCCGCACCACCCCTACACCCTCGGATCCAAGTCCCACCTCGCACGGGACCTGCGCGAGATGGGCGACTACAAGGGCTCCGTGGACCTCCTGCGGGAAGTCACCGAGGCCTTCACCGACGTCGACGCCTCCGGCCTGCCCGAGGAGCTCCGCAACGCCAAGTCGCTCGCCGTCTCGCTGCGCCGGGCCGGCCAGTACTCCGAGGCCAGGGAACTCACCGTCCGTACCTACGAGCGCTACATCGCCCTCTACGGGCCGGACTTCGCCGATTCGCTGGCCTGTCGGCTCAACCTTGCTGCGGACTTCAGCGCCGCCGGGGACAAGGAGACCGCCCGCGACATCGCCACCGACGCCTACGAGGGACACCGGCGACTGTTCGGCGACGAACACCCCTTCACGTTCGCCTGCGAGAACAACCTCGGCATCTACCTGCGAGGATCCGGCGACACCGACGGCGCCATCCAGCACGGCCGCTCCGCGGTCGACGGACTGACCCGGGTGCTCGGCGCCGACCACCCGTTCACCCTCAACGCCGTCATCAACCTCGCCAACTCGCTCGCCGAGAACCGGGACCTCGACGAGGCCGAACAGCTCGGCCGCAGTGCGTACGACGGCCTCGCCACCCGCTACGGGGCCACTCACCCCGACACGCTGGTCTGCCAGGCCAACCTCGCCGTCACCCTCCGCGCGGCCGGGCGGCGCAGCGAGGCGGAGAGCCTGCGGATGCAGGCGGTCGCCGCGCTGGTCGAACTCTTCGGCGAGGAACACCCGTCCGTGGTCGCTGCGCGCAGCTGGCAGCGCAGCAACAGAGACCTGGAGCCGCAGCCGCTGTAAGGAGAAGGCAGACGGGTGCGAAAACAGGGGCGCGTGGGGTACCTCCCGGCCCGCCAGGGCCGGGGGAGAACTACGCGACAAGCGCAAGGCCCGTCCGCAAGGTCGCGATCAGGTGCAGGTCATTGTCCTGCGTCGCGATCTTGCGGTTGGGTGCCTTCCGCTTCGCGCAGTTTCCCGCGCCTCCGGCGTCGCACCCGCCCCCGGTCTCAGCTGCTCGCCGCCCAGCGGATCGCGTCCGTCATCTCCTTCAGGGCACCGAAGTGCCCCGCGCCCGGTTCCATGTAGAGCTGTGCGCCCGGGATGTGGTCGGCGAGCCAGGAGGAGTGGCCGACCGGCGAGAACTTGTCGTCCGCGCCGTGCCAGATGCGGACCGGGACGCGGATGGTGTCGACGGCGAAGCCCCAGTTGGCGATGAAGGCGAGGACGTCGTCGATCCAGCCGTCGGCGCCGTAGCGGAAGGCCTGGCGGTAGGTGGACTGGAGCATGCGGCGGATGCCGATGTCGGCGACCACGGTGCGGTCGGGCGGGGTGAGTTCGGGGACCAGGTTGCGGATGAGCTGGGCGGGGTCGCGGCGGATCACCTGGGAGCGGACCTGGAACGGGCCGGCGATCCGGGGCTGGCCCAACTCGGCCTGGCGGTAGGCGCGTTCGTTGGACGGGGTCATGCCGTCGAACCAGTCGAGGCCGTCCGCGTCGCGGGGGGCGAGGGAGACCTGGGTGGCGGCCCGGACCACCCGGTCGGGGAGCAGGGCGGCGCAGGCGAGCGCGTGCGGGCCGCCGCCGGAGCGGCCGACGACGGCGAAGCGGTCGAGGCCGAGGGCGTCGGCGATGGTGGTGACGTCCTCGGCGGCGGCGCGGACCCGGCGGCCGGGCAGCCGGGTGGACTCGCCGTAGCCGGGGCGGTCGAAGGAGATCAGCCGGACCCGCATCCGGGCCAGGACGGCGCTGCGCGGGGCGGGGCCGACCCGGCTGCCGGGGGTGCCGTGGAGCAGGAACACCGGCCTGCCGGTGGGGTCTCCGGACATCTCGACCGCGAGGATGCCCCCGTCCGGTGTGTCGATCCTGCGGGTGGCCACGCGGCGCCTCCAGGTCAGCTGGGGATGTCCAGGCTGCGCACCTCGCGGCGCGCCTGCCAGGTGGTGTGTTCCCGGGAGATGGCGTCCTCGGCGTCCCGGGCGAGTCGCGCCCAGTTCTCCTCGGCGTCCGGGGCGGACAGGTCGACGGCCGCCAACTGGGCTTCGACCTTGGAGAGTTCGGCGGCGGCGAGGGTGTAGGCGGCAGCCTGCGGACGGTACTGGCGCAGCTGGGCCCAGGCCGAGATGGAGGCGGCGACGGCGGAGATCGCGCCGAGCGCGTCGAAGGTGAATTCGCCGAGGGCGCGCAGGACGGCGAGGACCAGGCCGGCGGCGGGCAGGACGATGGCGAGCCGGCCGACCCGGCGGGTGGCGTTGCGGCACTGGATGGCCTTGGCCTGGTACCACTCGCGCTGGCTGTGCACCCGTTCACGCAGGTAGATCTCGCGGCGGACCGGCAGCGGCTGGTCGCGCAGCCGTTCCATGGTCTCGGTGATCTGCGGGTGCCGGGCCGGGGCGCGCCAGCTGCGCAGTTCCTCGGCGAGCCCCGGGGTGAGCCGTTCGGTGTCGAACTCGCCGAGAATGTCGGTGAGTTGCATGCCGTACAGGCGTTCGGCGTCGGGGAGCTTGCGGGGCGGCGGCCGGTAGGAGTCGGCGCGCACCGCGTACTTCCACACCAGGGTCTTGACCGATTCGGCGATCGCCCGGCCGTCGTACCAGAGCCGCTGCGGGTTCTGCCAGGCGACGGTGACGGCGATGAACAGCGCGCCGAGGTAGGCGACGGCGGCCAGCCAGGCGTACAGCGGGCCGTCGGCGGAGCCGGCGAAGGCCGCGCCGACCAGCAGCAGCAACTCCCAGCGGGACAGCGCCACCGCCCGGGCCTGACCTTGCAGGGACGCGCCGTCGGCGGCCCAGAACAGCCGCGGCAGCAGGTCCTGCTCCCGTACGAAGCCGATCGAACGCCCCGCTCCAGTTGCCATTTTTGCCCCCGCAGCGCCGTCTCACCGGTCTCGGGAGTCCTTCCCAGCGCCGGTCGAACTTACGCGACCGGCACCGGAGTTGGCCGAATGCGCGGGGTTGCGCCGGGGGCGCGGGGCGGTCAGCGGGAGGTCAGCGGAGGGCGCCCGGCGGTCACCAGGCGTAGAAGATGCGGTCCGCGTTGTCGGCGATCACCTTGTTGTTCCACTCGGTGCCGCCGTCCACGTTGCCGGAGCGGAACAGCGGCGGGGTGATGCCGCGGTCGGCGAGCTTGGCGGTGGCGGAGGCCATCACGGACTGCATCAGCGCGCTGGTGACGATGGTGGAGACCGAACCGAACGGGGCGCCCGCGCCGGGGTGGTCGAGTTCGCCGTCGCCGGGGGCGATCTTGCTGTCCAGCACCAGGTCGCAGTTGTCCTTGAGGTACGTGCCGGACGGGTGGTTGGAGCTCACCGCGGCCGGATACGCCAGCGAGGTCACGCCGATCACCCTCATGCCGCGGTCGCGGGCGTGCCGGGCGAGTTCGACCGGCATCACCTGGCGGCCGGACAGCGAGATCAGGAACAGCAGGTCGCCGCTGCGGGCGGGCGTGAGGTCGAGGGTGGTGGTGGCCAGCCCGGAGACCCGCTCCAGCGCGCTGCCGAGGTGTGCGGGCATCACGTTCACGCCGGTCATGCCGGGCACGTTGAGCAGATTCATCACCACCAGGCCGCCGGCCCGGTAGACCACGTCCTGGGCGGCCAGCGAGGAGTGCCCAGCACCGAAGGCGAAGATCCGGCGCCCGTGCTCGACGGCCTCGGCCAGCAGCTCGGCGGCGGCGTCGATGTTCTCGCCCTCCTCGGCGCGGATCCGCTCCAGGTGGGCCACGGCGGCATCCAGGTAACGGCCGACCAGTTCGGTCATCTCGTGCTCCGTCCGAGCGCGCGGGCGGTCCGGGGGCCCGGACCGCATGGGGACAGCTACGGCGTGCACGGTGGCCCCTGCCGCGCCCGGCTGTCAACCGTCGCGCAGGGCGTCCGGCAGCCGGGCACAACGACGGAGCGCACCGGGTTGTCACCTTCGTACGTCAGAATTGGCGGTGAGGACACCGAAGAACGGAGCCAGGGGCGATGTCAGGGCTGATCGACACCACTGAGATGTACCTCCGCACCATCCTGGAGCTGGAGGAGGAAGGCATCACCCCGATGCGCGCCCGGATCGCCGAGCGGCTGGAGCAGTCCGGCCCGACGGTGAGCCAGACGGTGGGCCGGATGGAACGCGACGGCCTGCTCCAGGTCGCCGAGGACCGGCACCTCGAACTCACCGTGGAGGGCCGCCGGCTGGCGGTGCGGGTGATGCGCAAGCACCGCATCGCCGAGTGCCTGCTGGTGGACGTGATCGGCCTGGAGTGGGAGCAGGTCCACGAGGAGGCCTGCCGCTGGGAGCACGTGATGAGCGAGACGGTCGAGCGCAAGGTGCTCGCCATGCTCGGCCACCCCACCCAGTCCCCGTACGGCAACCCGATCCCGGGCCTGGACGAGCTCGGCGACACCAAGGCCGAGGGCGAGGGCTTCGACGCCGGGCTGGTGACGCTGGAGTCGGTGGCCGGCAAGGACGGCGCGGACGTGGTGGTGCGGCGGATCGGCGAGCCGATCCAGACCGACGGCGAACTGATGCGCACCCTGCGCCGCGCGGGCGTCCGCCCCGGTGCGACGGTGCGGGTCGCCCCGGCGGCCGGCGGCGTGCTGGTCGGCACCGGTGACGGCGCGGCCGAACTGGGCAAGGAGATCGCGGCGCACGTGTTCGTCGCGCAGCCGTAGCGGGAGACGCTGCTGGGCCGGGCAGGCCCCGGGGCCTCGGAACACGCGGGGCCCGCGCTTCGGGGCACACGCTTCGGGGCCCGGTGTCCCCGCACCGGGCCCCGCCGCGCCTCCCTCCCCCGACTCCCTCCCTGATCCCCTCCGGTCCCTCCCTGATCCCCTCCAGCCCCTCCTGCTGCCGCACTCGGCTTCCCCGACCGAACGCCCTCCCGGCAGTCCCCCACGCTCTCGGCCCGCCCGCTCCTTCCGTTTTTTCGACCCCGTGCCGACGCTGAGAATGATCCCCTCGGTCGACGCCGCCAATCCTTGAGCGCTGTCACCCGATCGGTTGGCTTGTCCCGCTGACCTGCGGGTATGACGACTTGTTTCCGGAAGATCGCGTTCCGAGCGGTCGGAGGCGTGGCGCGCGGTCGCTCAGTGCACCGCGGCGGCCTCCCGCTGCGCGGGGCGCGGGGCCGAGGGGTCGCGCCGGCAGGCGTACGCCAGCGGGCTGACCAGATCCACCACGTCCGGCAGCCACCGGTTCTGTGCCGTCGGCGGCCGGGCCCAGATCGCCGTCCCGCCGCGGCCGGAGAACCGGGACGGCGGGGCCACCATCCAATCGCCCTCGCCGCGCGCCACCAGGTCCAGCCCGCCCGAGGTGCAGCCGATCTGCCGCAGCAGCTCCGGCAGTTTGGCGACCGCGCCGGGCATCACCAGGAAGTGCAGCCGCCGCCCGCGCCGCCCCGCCGCGGCCGGCACCGAGACCACCGGGCCGAGCGGCAGCCCCATCCGCTCCATCCGGGCCAGGGCGAGGCAGCCCGCCACCTCCGGCACGTCCAGCACGTCGAACGCCCTCCCGGTGGGCAGCAGAATCGATGCTTCAGGGTGCTCCGCCCACCACCCGCGGACCACCGCGGACCCGACGCTGGCCAGCAGCCCCCAGTCGGCGCCGACGGGGTGTGCGCCGGGGAGCGCACAGCGCGGATCGCCGCAGGAGCAGCGGGTGAAACCGTCGTCATCGACCAGCCACGCCCCGGGGACCACCTCCCAGTGGCGGACCTCGGCACAGCGGACGGCTTCGGCCAGTAGCGACGGCGAGTCGGGTTCGGGGGATTGGGAGGCGTTGTCCACGTGGAGCACAACTACCGTCCGTGAGTGAGGGTTACGGGCCGCCGCCGAACGATTCGAACGGGGCGGACGTTGTCACCCGGGACGGTGATCCTGGTCGGAACCCCCCGGCGCGACAGGGGCGGTAACGGGCGCAGTGGGGGCGCACAGGGGCATTCAGCAGGGCGCGTGGGGAGTGGGTACGTCACCGTGGGTATTCCGCATGGTGTTGCACAGTCGTCGCCCTCCGGTCGGGTCCGGACGGCGTTGGGGAGGCGGAAAAATCCCATGGCCGCGAGACCGCTCGTCGCACGAGAGCCGAACGAACGTCTGCAGCAGCTGATCCAGGAGGCAGGCTGCTCCAACGCGGGCCTGGCCCGCCGGGTCAACCTCTGCGGAGCCGAGCACGGGCTCGACCTGCGATACGACAAAACGTCCGTCGCCCGCTGGCTGCGCGGGCAACAACCACGCGGGCAGGCGCCCGCCGTCATCGCCGAGGCCCTCGGCCGCAAACTCGGCCGCGGTGTCACCGTGGACGAGATCGGCATGGCCGACGGCAAGAGCCTCAGCTCCGCCGTCGGACTCCAGTTCGCGCCCAGCCTGGCCACCGCGCTGGAGCAGATCTGCGAACTGTGGCGCAGCGACGTCGGCAAGCGCGACTTCCTGGCCGGCACCACCGTCGCCGCGTCCGCCCTGGTCGAACCCAGCCGGGACTGGCTGATCACCCCGCCCGACCCGGTGGTCGCGCGGACCGGCGGCACCCGGGTCGGCCTCGCCGACGTGGCGGCGATCCGCGCCACCACCCAGATGCTGGTCGACCTCGACCACCGCTTCGGCAGCGGCCACGTCCGCCCCGTCGTGGTGCACTACCTCAACAGCGTGGTCTCCGGCTTCCTCGGCGGCTCCTACCGGGACGAGACGGGCCGTCAACTCTTCGGCGCCGTCGCCCGGCTGACGGAGCTGGCCGGCTACATGGCGGTCGACACCGGCCAGTCCGGCCTCGCCCAGCGCTACTACATCCAGGCGCTGCGCCTCGCCCAGGCCGCCGACGACCGCGGCTACGGCGGCTACGTGCTGGCGGCCTCGATGAGCCACCTCGCTGCGACCCTCGGCAACCCCCGGGAGATCGCCCAACTCGCCCGCGCCGCCCAGGAAGGCGCCCGCACGGTGGCCACCCCCACCGCGATGGCCATGTTCTACGCCGCCGAGGCCCGCGGCCACGCCCTGCTCGGCGACGCGTACGCCTGCGAGGCGGTCGCCGCGAAGGCGCTCGCCTCGATGGAACGCCGCAACCCCGCCGACGACCCGGACTGGATCGTGCACTTCGACGAGGCCTACCTGGCCGACGAGTTGGCGCACTGTCACCGGGACCTCCAGCAGGGCGAGCGGGCCGAGCACTACGCCCGCACCGCGCTCGAACTGCACCCCGCGCACCGGGTCCGCCGGCGCGCCGTCGACCTGGTGCTGCTCGCCACCGCCCAACTCCAGCAGCGCGACCTCGAACGCGCCTGCGAGACCGGCACCGAGGCGGTCCGGCTGCTCAGCGGGCTGCGCTCGAACCGGGGCGTGGAGTACCTGGACGACTTCCGCAGCCGGCTGGAGCCGTACCGGAGCCACCGGGCGGTACGCGAGTTCCACGCCCGGATGGATGGGGAGGCCGCGTAGCAGGTGGGGTGGCCGCGCAGCAGGTGGGGCGGGGTCGGCCGGTACAGGTGGGGACGATCGGGCTTCGTGAAGCAATAGCACAGAACAACAGCCCACGTAGTCACCTGTGCCGGTGAACCGGTAGCGTGGCCTCGCAGTTGTGGTCCGTCGTCAGCAACCCGGCGGGGCAACCGAAAGGCCCGGGATCCCGGTGCCGTGCACAGGTGAGGTAATCGCGTTGAGCCAGCGCCGCTCGTATCCGAACTCCGGCGACTTCAATCTGGACGACCTGTTCCGGCCGGAACCCGCCACGGACGGTCAGGGCACCGGTACCCCGGTGCAGGCCGCCTCGCAGTCCCCGTACGCCCAGCCGCAGAACCCCGTTCCGCAGCAGCAGTCCGCCCCGCCGCTGGGGCAGAGCGGCAGCCCCGAGTACTGGGGCGCGCCGCAGCAGGCCGCGCCGGTCGCCCCGCAGGGGGACGTCGGGGCCACCCAGTACCTGCCGCCCTACCCGGCGGGCGACCCGTCCGTGGCGGCCGCGTCGAACGCGCCGACGCAGATCGGATTCCCGCAACAGGGCTACGCCGGCGGGACGTTCGGCGGGCAGCAGCAGTACGCGGCGCCCGCGCCCGCTCCCGCGCAGCCGAGCTACGGGGGTGCGTACGGGGCGGTCCCGCCGCAGCAGCAGGCGTACCAGGCCGCGCCGGAGGCCGGGTTTGGTGGATCGGCGAACGGTGGATCGGCGAACGGCGGGCCGGCGAACGGCGGTGGCCGCAAGCCCAACACCAAGGTGCTGATCGGTGCGGGCGTGGCCGGTGTCGCGGTGATCGCGGTGCTGATCGGTGTGTTCGCCAGTGGTGGCGGCGACGACACCAAGAAGAGCCAGGCCAAGACCAAGAGTTCGAGCAGCCAGTCACCGTCCGCGCAGGCCGGTGGCGGCGGCGCGGACGGCGCCGTCGGCCCCGAGACCAAGGCGCAGGCGCAGGCGATGTCCGACCTGCTCGGCACCGCGAGCGCGAGCCGCACCTCGGTGGTCAACGCGGTTTCCGCCGTTGGCAAGTGCCAGGGTCTGCCGGACGCGCAGGCCGCGCTGACCGCGGCCGCCGCGCAGCGGCAGGACCTGCTGAAGAAGCTCGGCGACCTGAAGGTGGACCAGCTCACCGACGGCGGCAAGCTGGTCGAGCAGCTGCAGAAGGCCTGGCAGGCGTCCTCCACCGCCGACTCCGAATACGCCCTGTGGGCCGGGGACATGGTCGCGGGCTGCGACGGGGGCAAGGCGAAGGACAACGACCACTACCGCAACGGCAACACCGCGAGTGGCTCCGCCACGACGGCGAAGGAGCAGGCCTCGAAGCTGTGGGGCGCGATCGCGTCGAAGACGGGGCTGGCGGAGAAGGGCGCGACGGAGCTGTAGGGCGAGGGAAACCAGGGGCGCGTGGGGGCACCTCCCAGCCCCCTAGGGCTGGGGGAGAACTGCGCGACAAGCGCACATCACGTCCGCAAGGTCGCGATCAAGTGCAGGTCATTGTCCTGCGTTGCGATCTTGCGGTCGGGTCCTTCCGCTTCGCGCAGTTCCCCGCGCCCCTGGTTGTGCTCTCCCTGGTTTCGCCCGCTATTCACCCCGCGAGGATGTTGCGGACGTTGGTGAAGCCCTGGTGCTGTTCGACCAGGCGGCCGTTCTGGACCTGCTGGAAGGTGACGGAGGTGTTCACCAGGCGGGGGGAGTCGGCGGTGGGGAGCATGTTGGTGACGCCCCAGCCGAGGGGTGGGGTGGTGCCGGCGGTGTCGATGGGGTCACCGCTGTCGAGGACGGTCTGCAGGGCCTTCGCGGTGAGTGGCCGGGTGGGGTCGATGCGGCCGGCGGCCTGGCGGAGGACGGTGTAGGCGACCCAGGTGGTCTGGACGCCGGGGTCGGTGACGTCGATGGTGGTGCCGTTGCCGTAGGTGCGGGCGGTGGCGCGCAGGTTGTCCCAGACGGGGGAGCTCTCGGCGGGGAACCAGCCGGTGGCGTACGCGCCGCGGAGCGGGCCGCTGTCGCCGCCGGTGGAGTCGACCACGGACTGCTGGAAGGAGCCGATGACCGAGGCGAGTTGGGTGTTCTTGGGGTTGGCGCGGCGGTAGGGGTCGAGCAGGTTGCCGGTGGGTTCGGCGCCGAGTGCGGAGAGTACGCAGTTGCCGGGGCGGTCGTCGCCGATGGCCCGCCGGGCGTAGGGGGCGTAGTCGGGGGACTTCTCGGGGGCTTTGATGTCGGTGACCTTGATGCTGGTCTGCTTGACGGCGGTGTTGAGGTAGCTGACCAGGGCGTCGCCGGCCCGGGTGTCGGGGCGGATCAGGGCGATCTGCTTGCAGCCGGCGTCGATCAGTTGGCGTCCGCTGCCGGCGACGAGGGCGGGGGTGCCGCCGTTGACGGGGTAGGACAGCGGGCTGCTGAACTCGGGGGTGGAGAGGCCGTATCCGCCGATGAAGGGGATGCCGGCGGCTTCCAGGACGGGGATGAAGTTGCTGCCGTACTGGCTGGCGGAGCCGACCACGGCGACGGCGTGTGCGCCGACGGCCTGGTTGGCGCAGGCGGTGGCGCCGTCGGTGGTGTCGTGCTCGTTGCAGGTGAGGACGGTGACCTTGCGGCCGTTCAGGCCGCCGTGCGCGTTGAGGTCGCGGCCGATGGCTTCGGCGAGGGCCGTCATGCCGGGGCGGTCGGCGGCGCCGGTGCCGGACGGGGCGAAGGTCATCACGGTGACGTCCCGGCCGGTGGCGTCGGCGGCGGCGGGGCCGCCGCAGGCCGTGGTGGAGAGCAGGGCGGGCAGCGCCAGGCCGGCGGCGAGGGCGGCGGTGGTGCGGTGGTGGCGGCCGCTGACGGCGGGTCTCGGGCGGGGGGTTCCGTTCCGCGTCATGGTGCTCTGTTCCTCCCTGGAGATGCTGCGGGGACTGACCCGTGCTTCTTTGCGCAGGTTCGGCGCGTCCAGCGTGGTGGGGGCTGCGCACGGCGAGAGGGACGTGATGTGAACGGTCCGTCAACGGGGGAGGAACACGGGGTTCGCGGGTGTGATGACGTCGCGTGTGGAGGGCGACCGGCCGGGGAACGTACGATCATCTCCCGTGTCCGACAGCGTGGATTCTCCGTACCGTTCTGCCCGAAACTCTTCTCGAACGGGCGGCCGCTCCAGCACGATGGGCGTCATGCCCCTGACTGACGTGCCCTGGTGGCGCTGGCGCGCCCGGATCCGTTCGGCGTTGCACATGCTTTCCGACCCCGGCTTCCAGCGGATGGCCTGGCTGGAGGGGCAGGGCGACTACGGGGATCTCCACGACGCGGTGTACCGGCTGGTCGAGGACAGCTGGCTGGACCGGTGGAAGGCGGCGGAGAAGTACGTCGGCTCGGTGTTCCGGGACTCCGCGGAGGCGGTCGCGGTGGACGCGGCGGTGCTGCGGGTGCTGCGGATCGTGAGCCAGGTCGGCGAGTACGCCCCGGCGGCCGTCTACCTCGGGCACCCGGACTGGCCGGAGGCGGTGCGGGCGGCGCGTGAGGCGCACCACCTGCTGGCCGTCAACGACGGTACGGACCCCGACCTGCCGCCGTCCACGCCGGCCGAGCTGCGGCAACTGACCGCGCACCGCTGAGCGGTGGGGGTGGCGCGCAGTCTCGGGTGGCGGGCGGTGGCCGCAAGGCGGGCGGATTTGTGCCAGGCTGGGCGATCCGTCCGCACCAGAGCCGAGAAACGGGACCCCGCGACATGGAAGAGACCGCCCACTCCCAGTACGTTCTGACGCTGTCCTGTCCCGACAAGCAGGGCATCGTGCACGCGGTCTCCAGCTATCTGTTCATGACGGGCTGCAACATCATCGACAGCCAGCAGTTCGGCGACGCCGGTACCGGGCTGTTCTTCATGCGGGTGCACTTCTCGGCCGAGCAGCCGGTGACGGCGGAGAAGCTGCGGGCGTCGTTCGCGGCGGTCGGCGCCTCGTTCCGGATGGACTGGCAGATCCACGAGTCCGCGGAGCGGATGCGGGTGCTGCTGATGGTCTCGAAGTTCGGCCACTGCCTGAACGACCTGCTGTTCCGCACCCGGATCGGGGCGCTGCCGGTGGACATCGTCGGGGTGGTGTCCAACCACACCGACTTCCGCGAGCTGACCGAGTCCTACGGCGTCCCGTTCCACCACCTGCCGGTCACCAAGGACACCAAGGAGCAGGCCGAGCAGCAGCTGCTGGACCTGGTCGAGCAGGAGCGGGTCGAACTGGTGGTGCTGGCCCGCTACATGCAGGTGCTGTCGGACGGGCTGTGCAAAGAGTTGTCCGGCCGGGTGATCAACATCCACCACTCGTTCCTGCCGAGCTTCAAGGGTGCCCGGCCCTACCACCAGGCGCACGCCCGCGGTGTGAAGCTGATCGGCGCGACCGCGCACTACGTCACCGCCGACCTGGACGAGGGCCCGATCATCGAGCAGGAGGTCGCCCGGGTCACCCACGACGTGACGCCGGAGCAGCTGGTGGCGCTCGGCCGGGACGTCGAGTGCCAGGCGCTGGCCCGCGCGGTGAAGTGGCACAGCGAGCGGCGGGTGCTGCTGAACGGCACCCGGACCGTGGTGTTCGCCTGACGAATGCTCGGCGGGCGCCGTTCGAGCGCCCGCTGGACATTTGTGGGAAGGGTGGTTCGCTCGTGGCGGCCCGGTGATGACGGGGCGTGGGGAGTACGGTCGGGAGTACCCGCGGTGGCGGTGCCGCCGACCGGTCGTGCGAACCCCGGCAGGGTGAGCGGGACAGTATGCACCGAGACATCCCCCGAACGCTGGAATATGCCCGAAGCTCTTGCTGCGACCCGGTCCCGGAATCATTCTGGGGCGTATTCGTGTCGATGCCATGGGCAGTGCGGATCGGCGGCCTCCACGAGGCACGGCCGACCGGACCGGCGGGATCAAGCGGGCCGAATACCGAGTGCGGGTGGTGGAACGGTGCAGGTACTTCAGGTACAGCTGGCGGTCCAGGCGGACCCGGCGGAGGTCTCACGAGCCCGGCGCTGGGTACGGGCCCGGTTGGAGGCCGGCGGTCTCGACCCGGACTCGCCGGTTGCCGAGACGCTGGTGCTGGTGGTCTCCGAACTGGTCACCAACGCGGTGGTGCACACCGGTTGTCCGGCGGTGCTGCGCCTGCTGATGCCGGCCGGTCCGGACGCCCCGCCGGGGGTCCGGGTGGAGGTCGCGGACGCCAGCTGCGCCGCCCCCGCCCCCCGGCACGCCGGGGCCGACGCGGAGGCCACCAACGGGCGCGGCCTGGAGCTGGTGGAGCTGCTGTGCGAGCGCTGGGGCTGGTACCCGGACGGCTCCGGCAAGCGGGTGTGGTGCGAGATCGGCCCGGTGGCGGCGGTGTGCGAACGGGCGGCGCAGCCGGTTGCTTCGGCGCGCTGAACGCCCGTCGGCGGGTCCGGGCGCGCCACGCGTGCGCTGTCCGCGCTCCGGGTGATCCATCTGAATTTCGGACAACCCATTGACGTGACGTATCCGACTGATCACTCTTGGGTGCGGCGTTCCGTTGCGAGGGGACGCCGAGGGAGCCCGGGCGGTGCCGACACTCAGGGGGTCGTTGGCCGCATCCGCCCGGAACCTCGGCGAAATCGGGACGCCCGGCGTCACGGCTTCAGGGCCCGGACGCAGACCCGGACGACAGCCCGCGGTGCCGTGCTCGGGGCGCGCACGGCGGGCTGTCGTCCGGTCAGTTGCGGGTCGGACGCCGCATCGTGATCCAAAAGCACTGGCAAACGGTGGTGGTCTACACCAAAACTGTGGGTCGTGACCGCACCAGAACTCGATACTGCCTCCACCGCGCGCGTCAGTACCCCCGCCGAACCCGCCATCTGGTCGGGCAATTTCCGGCTCTACTTCACCGCCCGCTCGGCCGGCCTGCTGAGCGACGCGATGCTCCCCGTGGCCGTCACCACCGGACTGCTGACCAGCGGGCACTCGGCCTCCACGGTCGGCTACGCGATGGCCTTCCTGCTCGCCCCGTTCGCCGGCCTGGTCCTGATCGGCGGCGTCCTCGCGGACCGCTTCACCGCCCGCCGGCTGATGATCTTCGCCGACCTGCTCAACCTCACCACCCGGGTGCTGCTCGCGCTGCTGTTCTTCCGCGGCGTCGACCAGCTCTGGCAGCTCTACCTGCTGCTCGCGCTGGCCGGCACCGCCGCCGCGATGTTCCAGCCGGGCGCCGCCTCCACCGTCCCGCTGGTGGCCCGCGACGTGCAGGGCGCCAACGGCATCCTGCGGATCTCCGAGGCGCTCACCGTCCTCGCCGGCCCGCCGCTGGCCGGCCTGCTGGCCGCCGCCTCCACCGGCTGGGTGATGGTCATCGCCGGCGTGATGTACGCGATCAGCGCCAGCTCGCTGCTGGTGCTGCGGCTCGGCCCCGTCCCCGCGCCGCCGCCCGGCGACAGCCTGTGGAAGAACCTGGTCGAGGGCTGGCACGAGTTTCGCTCCCGCAGCTGGATGTGGGGCGTCATCGTGATCTGGATGATCTTCACAGTGCTCTCCTGGGGTCCGCTCACCCCGCTGCTCGGCTCGCTGGTGGTGCCCGCGCACGGCGGCACCGTGTTCGGCATCCTGAACGGCATGTTCGGCGCCGGCACCGTGATCGGCGGACTGATCGCGATCCGGGTCAAGCCCGTCCGTCCGCTCGCCGCCGGTGCGTTCGCCCTCCTGGCCTTCCCGCTCCAGCAGTTCGCGCTCGCCTTCGACCTGCCCTGGCCGGTGCTCGGCGCGGCGATGACGGTCTCCGGCATCGGCATCAGCTTCTGGGGCGTCATGTGGGCCACCAGCGTGCAGACCCAGGTGCCCGGCGAGGTGCTCAACCGCATCCACGCGTACGAAGTGGCCGGCTCCGTCTGCATGTTCCCGCTCGGCTCCGCGCTCGCCGGACCCGCGATGGAGACCTTCGGCGCGCAGCACGTCCTGGTGGTCGGCGGCATCGTCACCGTACTGACCGCCACCGCCCTGCTGCTCAGCGCGCCCATCCGCGGCCTGCGCAGGGTCCCCGACGGCGGGCCGGTCGCCGGCGGGCACTGACGTCGCGGCCGCCCGGACGGCGTCCGGATCTCGATGGGAGATGGCAGCAAACCCCGTCGTGCGGGCGGGGCCGGGAACCGCAGACTCGGCGGGTGAACGAACTCACCACCACGCCCGTCGCCGACCCGGCCCCGCCACGGCCCGCCCCGCGCCTGCACTACGCCTGGATCGTCGCAGCCGTCTCGCTGGTCGTCCTGGTCGGCTCCGCCGGATTCCGCTCCGCGCCAGGCCTGATGATGGACGCCCTGCACAACGAGTTCGGCTGGTCGCACGCCACCATCTCCAGCGCCGTCTCCGTCAACCTCACCCTTTACGGCCTCACCGCCCCGTTCGCCGCCGCCCTGATGGACCGCTTCGGCGTCCGGCTGGTGGTGGTCTGCGCACTGCTCACCATTTCCGTCGGCGCCGGACTCACCGTCCTGATGACCGCCTCCTGGCAGCTGATCCTCTGCTGGGGCGTCCTGGTCGGACTCGGCAGCGGCTCGATGGCCGGCGCGTTCGCCACCACGATTTCCGGACGGTGGTTCCAGGCGCGGCAGGGATTGGTGACCGGCGTGCTGACCGCCGCCGGCGCGGCAGGCAACCTGATCTTCATGCCGGTGCTCGCCGCGCTCGTCGAACACCAGGGCTGGCGGACGGCGGTGGTGGTCGTTTCGCTCGCCGCCACGGCCGTCGCCGTCCCCGTACTGATCCTGATGCGCGAACGCCCCGCGGACCTCGGGCTGCTGCCGTACGGGGCCACCGAGGCCCCCGCGCCGCCGGTGGTCGACGGCTCGGCGATCGCCCGCTCCCTGCGAGTGCTGCGCGGGGCCACCCGCAGCCGGGCGTTCTGGCTGCTCGCCGCCTCCTTCGCGATATGCGGTGCGACCACCGCCGGTCTGGTCGGCACCCACTTCATCCCCGCCGCCCACGACCACGGCATGCCCGTCACCACCGGGGCCTCGCTGCTGGCGCTGATCGGGGTCTTCGACGTGGTCGGGACGATCGCGAGCGGGTGGTTCACGGACCGGTTCGACTCCACGCGGCTGCTGATCGCCTATTACGGTCTGCGGGGTCTCTCGCTGGTGCTGCTGCCGTCGCTGTTCGGGGAGAGCCTGCGGCCGCCGATTCTCGCCTTCGTCGTTTTTTACGGGCTGGACTGGGTGGCGACCGTGCCGCCGACCGTCGCGCTGTGCCGGCGGCACTTCGGGGCGGATGCGCCGATCGTTTTCGGGTGGGTGCTGGCGGCGCACCAGGTGGGGGCGGCGATTGTTGCCGGGCTGGCCGGGTTGGCTCGGGACAGCTTCGGGAACTACGACGCGACTTGGTACGCGGCGGGGGTGCTGTGTGTGGTGGCGGTGGGGTGCTGTCTGGCGCTTGCAGGGCGGACATTCAGGGGCTCGGGGAACGGCGAGGCCGAGCTGCGAGTGGTCGGGGACAGCGGGGGGTCGTGACTGCGGCGGGCCTCAGGCCCTGGCGGGGCTCCCCTCTGCGCTTGAAAGATGTGAGGTCGTGCTTCACTGGGAGGGCCATTACCCCCTCGTGCCCTGCGGCGCGACCCGGCAGTGAAGGACGATCCCCGGTGAGCAGCAAGATCAACGCGACGCTCCGCTACACCTCGCTGCGGGCGAGCATCTTTCTGGCCTGCCTGCTGGTCGCGTTGCTGCTGGCCCATTTCGGGGTGATTCCGGTGGTAGGTGACCTCGGGCTGATCCTGCTGTTCGCGCTGGCGATGGTGGCGTCCTCGGCGATCAGCTACGTGGTGCTGAGCAAGCAGCGGGACGAGATGTCGGCGCAGATCGCGAACCGGATCGACAACCGCAAGGCCCGCTCCGTCGTCCGGGACGCCGCCGAGGACGAGGCGGACGACGCGGCCCGGGCCGCTGCCGCCCGGCAGGCGCAGGCCGGCTGACCGGCGTGTCGGACTCCGGGTCCGGCGAGGGGGCGCGGCGGCGGCCGACCGGGCGGGACGTGGCCCGGCTGGCGGGGGTGTCGCAGGCGACGGTCTCGCTGGTGTTCTCCGGCAGCGCCGGGCACCGGGTCTCGGACGCCACCCGCCAGCGGATCACCGATGCCGCCCGGGAGCTGGGCTATCGCCCGCAGGCGGCCGGCCGGCAGTTGCGGTTGGGCCGCAGCGGCATGGTGCTGCTGACGGTGCCGAACCTGCTCGGCCCGTTCTTCGGCCGGGTGCTGACGGGCGTGCACGAGGAGGCGGCCCGGCACGGTCTTTCGGTGGTGGTCTCCAGCGGCTGGGACGCGGCGACGCTCGCCGAGGCCGCGGCCGCGGGCCGCTTCGACGGCATGCTGATCTGCTCCCCGGACGACAAGCAGCTCGGTGGGCTGCCCGCCGACACGGCGGCGGTGTTCCTGGACGCCGACCCGGCGGCCAACCCCGGCCGCCCCACCGTCGAACTGGACCTGACCGCGGGCATGCGGGCCGCCGTCGACCACCTGGCGGCGCTGGGGCACCGGCGGATCGGCTACCTGCGTTCGGTGCACTCGGCGTACACCTTCCGGGTCCGGCAGGCGGCGTTCGCGGCGGCGGCCGCGGAGCTGGACGTGCAGGAGCGGGCGGTCAGCCTGAACGAGGGCAACCGGGAGGCGGCGCGGGCGGCCCGGGAGCTGCTGGCCGGGCCGGACCGGCCGCGCGCCGTGGTGTGCGACGACGACGTGGTGGCGTCCGGGCTGTACCAGGCGGCGAACGAGCTGGGGCTGCGGATCCCCGGCGACCTGTCGGTGGTCGGCATGGACAACATTCCGGTGGCGGAGCTGCTCAGCCCGCCGCTGACCACCGTCGATCTGCCGGGGGAACAGCTCGGCCGGACCGGCCTGGCCACCCTGGTGGCCCTGCTGGGCGGTGAACTGCCGTCACCGGCCGACCCGTTGGCGACCACGCTGGTGGTGCGGCGGTCCACGGCGCCGGCCTGAGCGGCTACTGCTCGCCGAGCACCATCCACTTCTCCGGTAGCGCGAGCGGGTTGAACCCGACCTTGGCGTACACCTCGTGCGCGTCCCGGGTGGCCAGCATCAGGCGGCGCAGTCCGAGTGCGGCCAGCTCGTCGCGGACGGCGGCGGTCAGCGCGGTGCCCAGGCCCAGGCCGCGGGCCGGCGGGGCGATGTACACGTCGCACAGCCAGGCGAAGGTGGCCCGGTCGGTGACCACCCGGGCGTAGCCCACCTGGGCGCCGGAAGTCTCCTCGTACAGGCCGAAGTTGAGGGAGTGGTCGATCGCCCGGTCCTGCTTCTCGCGGGGCCGGCCGAGGGCCCAGTAGGCGTCCTCGGAGAGCCATTGGTGCACCGACTCCCGGTCGAGGAGCGCCGGATCGGTGGAGACCGTGTAGCCCGCGGGCAGCTGGAAGTTCGTCATGCGGCGCATCCAAGCAGGCCGCGGGCGGTGCGGGCGAGCGGTTTCAGGCGGCCAGCGCGACCTGGGCGGGGCGCAGCCGGTGGCGGGTGGTGAGGAGCAGCAGGCCGCCGAGGGCGGAGCCGGCGACGGCGCAGAGGGCGACGGCGTGCAGGGAGGTGTCGACCAGTGCGCCGGAGACGGCGTAGCCGGCCGCGTTGCCGGTGGCGAACAGGGTGACCAGCCAGGCGAACGCCTCGGTGACGGTGCCGGCCGGGGCGAGTTCGGCGACCAGGATGAACGCGGCGGCCAGCAGCGGGGCCAGGCCGAGGCCGGAGAGGAACGCGAGCGCGGCCATCGGCAGCGGGCCGGGCAGGAGCAGCAGCGGCAGGTAGCCGAGGGCCATGCCGAGCGCGAGTATCCAGGTGCGGGTGGCGGTGTCGGCCTTCCAGGCGGTGGCGCCGTAGCCGAGCGCGCCGAGCAGGCCGGCCAGTGCGGCCAGTGCCAGCAGGGTGCCGGCGCCGCCGGGCAGGCCGCCCGGGTGGCGTTCGGCGTAGGCGATGAACAGCACGTTCTGCGCGCCGACCGCCCAGCCGGTGCCGGCCAGGCCGAGCAGCAGGAGGACCAGGCCGGGGGAGCGCAGCGGGCCGAGCAGTCCGGCGGATTCGGCGCGCGGCGGGGCCTGCCAGTGGCGGGCGGGGGCGGTGGTGGCGACCACCAGCGAGCCGAGCAGGCCGAGCGCGGCGGCCGTCCACAGGGCTGTGGACGGCGAGAACGCGGCGGCCAGTCCGGCGACGGCCAGCGGTCCGGCGACGTACAGGATCTGCTGGGAGGCGGAGTCGAAGGCGTACGCGGTGTCGAGCTGCTTCTCCTCGACGACGTCGGGCCAGAGGGAGCGCAGGCAGGGTTCCAGCGGCGGCATGCACAGGCCGGCGATCGCGGCGCCGAGCGGGGCGGCGACGGGGGAGCCCGGGGCGAGCGCGAGCAGCGCGTAGCCGCCGCCGGCCAGGGTGGCGGAGGCGAGCAGGACGCGGGGCTGGCCGGTGAGGTCGACGATCCGGCCGAGGACGGGGCCGCCGATCGCGGCGGCGATCGCGTACGCGGCGGTGGCCAGGCCGATCCGGCTGTACGGGGTGCCGGCCTCGCGCAGGGCGAGGGCGATCACCAGTGCGGTCATGCCGGCGGGGAGTCGTCCGATCAGGGTGCCGACCAGCAGCCGGGTGACGTGCGGGGCGCGGAGCAGTGCGGCGTAGCCCATGGGCGTCCTTCTGGCGAGGTCTCGGTGAAGCCTCAAGTTATACGTATAACCAGAGGGGCGTCAAAGCTGCAGGCCGTGGGCCGTTCGAGCTGATGATCCGTCAGTGAAGGGTGGTTCGAGAACGATCTCAAACAAGTACTTTGAACATCTCAAAGGTTTGTTGCTAATCTACGGGGCATGACCACCGCAGACGCCGCGCGCCAGACCGGGACGAGCATCCCGCTCATGTCCCGCTGCCCGCGTCTGCCCGGTGCCGTGGACGGCCCGTGCCGCTGTCGCTCCGGCGGCTGTATGCGGGCGGCACGCCGCTCCTGACGCGCTGACAGCTCCGCTGTCGGCTCCCGGGTCTCCCCACCCGGCCCGCGTCCGGCGTGCCGCCGCCTCCGCCCCTCACCCCACCCCCGCACCTCACCGGAGTCGCACACCCATGTCCACCGCGCCCGTGCCCGCGCCCACCCTGCTGGGACGCATCCGACGCACCCCGTTCTGGGTCCAGATCGTCGGCGGCCTCGTCCTCGGCCTGCTGCTCGGCTGGATCGCCCGGTCCGGCGACGTGTCCTGGCTGAAGACCACCCTCGACACCATCGGCAAGACCTTCGTCCAGCTGCTCAAGCTGGCCGTCCCGCCGCTGGTCTTCACCGCGATCATCGTCTCGGTCGCCAACCTGCGGAACGTCACCAACGCCGCCCGGCTAGCCGTCCGCACGCTGTTCTGGTTCCTCGCCACCTCGCTGATCGCGGTTGCCGTCGGCCTCGGCCTCGGCCTGCTCACCGACCCCGGCAAGGGCGCCAACCTCTCCACCGCCGGCGTCAAGGGCGTGGAGAAGGGCGGCAGCTGGGTCGACTTCCTGACCGGCATCATCCCGACCAACATCGCCGACGCCTTCCTGAAGGTGAACGTCCTTCAGATCGTCTTCCTCGGCGTGGTCGTCGGCGCGGCCCTGCTCAAGCTCGGCGACAAGGCCGAGCCGGTCCGCAAGCTCTCCGAGGCGATCCTCGAACTCGTCCAGACCGCCCTGTGGTGGGTCATCCGGCTCGCCCCGCTCGGCACCCTCGGCCTGATCGGCAAGTCCGTCGCCGTCTACGGCTGGGACCTGCTCAAGCCCTTCTCCACCCTGACCATCGACGTCTACGTCGGCTGCGCGATCGTCATGTTCGGCGTCTACTCGCTGCTGCTGCGCTTCGTCGCCGGTCTCAACCCGCTGAACTTCTTCAAGGGCGCCTGGCCCGCGATCCAGCTGGCCTTCGTCTCCCGCTCCTCCGTCGGCACCCTGCCGGTCACCCGCCGCGTCACCGAGCGCCTCGGCGTCCCGTCCGAGTACGCGTCGTTCGCCGCGCCGTTCGGCGCGACCACCAAGATGGACGGCTGCGCTGCGATCTACCCGTCGCTCGCCGCGATCTTCGTCGCCCAGGTGTACGGCATCGACCTCGGCATCAAGGACTACCTGCTGATCGCCTTCGTCTCGGTGATCGGCTCCGCGGCCACCGCCGGCCTCACCGGCGCGATCGTGATGCTCACCCTGACCCTCTCCACCCTGGGCCTCCCGCTGGAGGGCGTCGGCCTGCTGCTGGCCATCGACCCGATCCTCGACATGATGCGCACCGCCACCAACGTGGCCGGTCAGGTCGTCGTCCCGATCCTGGTCTCGGCCCGTGAGAAGACCCTCGACCTCACCGCCTACAACCGCCCCACCGGCGACCTCCTCACCGAGGACCGTCCCGCCGCGGTTCCGGCCGCCGCCTGACACACACCCTGCCCGACGGCCCGCACCCCTCCTGGGGGTGCGGGCCGTCGCTCGTTGGGGTGAGATTCCTTTGGGACGAGCAGGGACGATCGGTAGCGTGGAGCCGACGAAGGAGGGGTCGATGAGTGCTCTGCCCAGCGAACTGCCGTACAACTCGGTCGATCCGGAACAGGCCCTGAAGTACGCGATCCAGCATCACGCCGGTGAACGCGTCCAGATCATTGAGGGGGTAATCGAGCCGATGGCACCGGGGTGGGACCACGAGGCGATCGCCAGTCATGTGCGCCGCCAACTGAACGACAAGGTCCACGCGCTCGACTGTGTGATGGGCGCGGGCGATCTCGATCTTCCAGGGTCCAGCAACTGGTTCATCCCGGACGTGGCCGTCGTACCCACCCCGTTGGCCAAGGGCAGCGGCGCACTGCTTCCCGACCAGACCCTGCTGGTGGTCGAGGTGACGTCCGACTCCAACGGCGACACCGACCGGGTGGTGAAGCGGCGGCGGTACGCCGAGTACGGGGCTCCGCTCTATCTGCTGATCGACCGCCGGGACCGGGCCTGCACGCTGTTCTCAGAGCCGGGCCCGCTCGGGTACACCCGGGCGATCGGGCCGCTGCCCTTCGGGGAGCCGGTCGAACTGCCGGAACCGTTCGGACTCCGGCTGGACACCTCGGACTTCTGACCGCCCGACGGCCCGCACCCCTTTCCGGGGGTGCGGGCCGTTCTGCTGGGTGGGGGTCAGACGCCGGTGGCGATCTGACCGAGGTCGGTCCAGCCGCCTCCGGTGTCGTCGCCGCCGTTGTTGGCGAAGGCGCGGGTGGGGCCGTTGACGATGAGGTAGTCGGCGCGGGCGTCGCCGGTGATGTCGGCGAGGTGGACGGTGTTCTGGTCGGTGGTGAGGCCGGCGGCGATCTTGGGGCGGAGGGTCCAGCCGCCGTGGGTGTCGCCGCCGTTGTTGGTGTAGCTGGTGATGGAGCCGTCCGGATTGATGACGTTGTAGTCGGCGCGGCCGTCGCCGGTGACGTCGGCGAGGCGGACCCGGGAGCGGTCGGTGGTGACGCCGCCGGCGACCTTGCCCTGGACGTTCCAGCCGCCGTGGCCGTCGCCGCCGCGGTTGAGGAAGACGTTGACGGCGCCGTCGTCGCCGATGGTCACGTAGTCGGCGCGGCCGTCGCCGTCGAAGTCGGCGAACCGGACCTGGTCGGGGTTGCTGGTGGTGCCGCTGGCGACCTGGCCGTAGTCCTGCCAGCCGCCGCGGCCGTCGCCGCCCTTGTTGAGGAAGACGTTCACCGCGCCGCCCGGCTGGATGACGATGTAGTCGGCCTTGCCGTCGCCGTCGAAGTCGGCGAACCGGACGCGGGACTTGTCGTTGGTGAGGCCGGAGGCGACCTGGCCGAGGTCCTGCCAGCCGCCGTGGCCGTCGCCGCCCTTGTTGAGGAAGACCCGGACGGCGCCGGAGTCCTCGACCACGATGTAGTCGGCCTTGCCGTCGCCGTCGAAGTCGGCGAACCGGGCCCGGCCCGCGCCGCCCGCCTCGGTGCCGGCCCGCGGGGCGGCGGGGCGGACGGCCAGGCCCTCGGTGAACGCCTGGTCGAGGCCGGCGGTGAAGACCTGGGCCATCCGCGCGTAGCCCTTGTCGTTGGGGTGCAGACGGTCGTTCATCTCGGCGGTGGTGAGCGCGGGCGGCGTGAGGTACCGGACCTTGCGGCCGGCGTCGGCGCGGCTCTGGAGCTGGGCCTGGACGGCGGCGTTGAAGGTCTGGGCGGCGCTCTCCAGCTGGCCGGTGGTCGGGATGAGGCCCTGGACCAGCACGGTCGCGGTGGGCCGGTCGGCGGCGATCCGGTCGACCAGGGCGGCGAGCCGGTCGGGGGCGTGGGTCCGGTCGCCGCGGTCGAGGTCGTTGATGCCGAGGTGCAGCAGGACCACGTCGGGCTGGGCGCCGGCCAGCCAGCTGTCGATGTTCTGGGTGATCTCGTCGATCAGGGCGCCGCTGTGGCCGTCGTTGTCCGGGTCGCCGACCGCGCCGCCGGACCAGGAGCCGACCAGGTCGAAGCGGTAGCGGGACTGTCCGGACAGCGTGTTGTAGAGCGGCAGCCGGTAGCCGGCGCCGGAGGTGCTGCCGACGCCCGCGGTGATGGAGTCGCCGAGCGGCATGACGCGCAGCGGGGCCGGGGTGGGCGGAACGGTGGCGGCGGAGGAGGGGGTGGCGGTCGCGGAGAGGACGCCCACGGCGATTGCGGCGGCCAGGGCGAGGGAGGTGGGGCGCTTCACAGCGATGTCCTTCGGCTCGTACGGGTGCGGTCGGAGGGCGGCGCCGGCCGGCCGCTCCCCGGGCGGGGACGGCGGGCCGGCGCTGCGGCGATGCGGTGCTGCGGGGGTCAGACGCCGGCGGCGATCTGGCCGAGGTCGATCCAGCCGCCGCCGGTGTCGTCGCCGCCGTTGTAGGCGAAGGCGTTGGTGGGGCCGTTGACGACCAGGTAGTCGGCGCTGCCGTCGCCCGTGACGTCGGCGAAGTGGACGACATTCTGGTTGGTGGTCAGGCCGGATGCGATCTTGGCGCGCAGGGTCCAGCCGCCGCCGGTGTCGCCGCCGTTGTTGGTGTAGCTGGTGATCGAGCCGTCCGGGTTGATGATGTTGTAGTCGGCCCGGCCGTCGCCGTTGATGTCGGCCCAGCGGACCCGGGAGCGGTCGGAGGTGACGCCGCCCGCGACCTTGCCGAGGTCCTGCCAGCCGCCGGCGCCGTTGGTGTTGCGGAAGACGCCCACCGAGCCGTCGGCCTGGGTCATGACGTAGTCGGCCTTGCCGTCGCCGTCGAAGTCCGCGAACCGGACCTGGTCGGGGTCGGTGGTGAGGCCGGTGGCGACCTGGCCGAGGTCCTGCCAGCCGCCGCGGCCGTCGCCGCCGTTGTTCTTGAACACGCCGACGGCGCCGTTCGGCTGGATGACGATGTAGTCGGCCTTGCCGTCGCCGTCGAAGTCGGCGAACCGGACGCGGGACTTGTCGTTGGTCAGGCCGGAGGCGACCTGGCCGAGGTCCTGCCAGCCGCCGTGGCCGTCGCCGCCCTTGTTGAGGAAGACCCGGATCGCGCCGGAGTCCTCGACCACGATGTAGTCGGCCTTGCCGTCGCCGTCGAAGTCGGCGAACCGGGCCCGGCCCGCGCCGCCCGACTCGGTCCCGGCGCTGCCGTTGATGACCTTCTTGTAGCGCAGCGCCTTGTAGTCACCGTTCGGGTGCGAGTCGAAGGTGGCGGCGTTGATCGACTGCCCGGTGACGTGCTTCACCGGGGTGGACCCGAAGGAGTAGTAGGAGAAGGTGGTGTGCGCGGCGTCGTCCCATTTCTCGAACAGCAGCACGTGGTCGTAGAAGCTGTTGAGGATGTCGCCCGGCTTGAGGTCGCTGCGCGAGATCTCGGTGGCGACGCCCGGCAGGGTCTGGGTGCTCAGGCTGGAACCCAGGTGCCAAGCCATCGAGACGTAACCCGAGCAGTCGGTGCGGTAGCTGCGGCCGGAGGAGTCGCCGTACGAGCCGCCTTGGTTGTAGGGGATCGACTTGCCCAGCCAGTACTGGGCGCGCTGGATGATCTCGCTGCGGGTGATCGGACCGTCCACCGAGGACGTGGTCGCGGCGTGCGCCGAGGTGGCGCCGAAGACGGCCGTGGCGGCGGTGGTGGCGACCGCGCCGGAGAGCGAGACGGCGGCGGCCAGGGCGAGGCGGGCGAGCTTGGACGCGTTTGCGGACATGGCGAATCTCCTTGTGGCGATGGGTGATTGATGGGCTGCGCCCCCGATGGGGCGGCGTGCTCGGGCGGACGGCTGTCCTGCAGGGCCAGCGGTCGGTTGTGCGAACGGGCTTGCCTGGTACGGGAGTTCAGTGCTCGGTCGGGGCGGGTGTCCGTGCCGCGCCAGGAAGCGTCGGCGCGGCACGGGGGAGCTGCGGATGCTGCCAATGGATGCGCGAACGTCGGTGCCCGGCGCGGGAGTTCAGTGCCCGGGCGGGGCGGGCGTCGGCGCCCGGAAGTGGCGAGGTCCGGCGGCTGTGGTGCTGCCGGGTCAGACGCCGGTGGCGATCTGGCCGAGGTTGATCCAGCCGCCGGCGTCGTCGCCGCCGTTGTAGGCGAAGGCGGTGGTGGGGCCGTTGACGACGAGGTAGTCGGCGTGGCCGTCGCCGGTGACGTCGGCGAAGTGGACGGTGTTCTGGTCGGTGGTCGTACCGGTGGCGATCTTGGCGCGTGTGGCCCAGCCGCCGCGGCCGTCGCCGCCCTTGTTGGTGTAGCTGGTGACCGAGCCGTCCGGGTTGATGACGTTGTAGTCGGCGCGGCCGTCGCCGTCGAAGTCGGCGAACCGGACCCGGGAGCGGTCGGAGGTGGCGCCGGTGGCGACCTGGCCGAGGTTCTGCCAGCCGCCGCGGCCGTCGCCGCCGTTGTTCTTGAACACGGCTACGGCGCCGTTGTCGGCGATGGTGACGTAGTCGGCGCGGCCGTCGCCGTCGAAGTCGGCGAAGCGGACCTGGTCGGCGTCGGAGGTGGTGCCGGTGGCGACCTGGCCGAGGTCCTGCCAGCCGCCGCGCCCGTCGCCGCCCTTGTTGAGGAAGGCCCGGACGGCGCCGCCCGGCTGGATGACGAGGTAGTCGGCGTGGCCGTCGCCGTCGAAGTCCGCGAACCGGACCAGGGACTTGTCGCTGGTCACACCGGTGGCGACGGTGCCGAGGTCCTGCCAGCCGCCGCGGCCGTCGCCGCCCTTGTTGAGGAAGGCCCGGATCGCACCGGAGTCCTCGACGACGAGGTAGTCGGCCTTGCCGTCGCCGTCGAAGTCGGCGTACCGGGTGCGGCCGGCGCCCGCTTCGGTGCCGGCGCCGCCGTCGACGACCTTCTTGTAGCGCAGTGCCTTGTAGTCGCTGTTCGGGTGCCCGTCGATGGTGCCGGCGGTGATCGACTGGCCGGTCACGTGCGTCACCGGGGTGTCGCCGAAGGAGTAGTAGGAGAACCTGGTGTGCGCGGCGTCGTCCCATTTCTCGAACAGCAGCACGTGGTCGTAGTAGCTGTTGAGGACGTCGCCCGGCTTGAGCTGATCGCGGCCGATCTCGGTGGCCACGCCTGGCAGAGTCTGGGTGTTCAGGCTGGTGCCGAGGTGCCAGGCCATCGAGACGTAACCCGAGCAGTCGGTGCGGTAGTTGCGGCCGCTGGAGTCGGGGTACGCGCCGCCCTGGTTGTAGGGGATCGACTTGCCGTACCAGTACTGGGCGCGCTGGATGATCTCGCCGCGGGTGATCGGGCCGTCCACGGCCGAGGCGGCCCGGGCGGTGGTGGCGGTGGCGAGGGTGACAGCGGTGGCGGCGACCGACCCCGAGACGGCGATGGCGGTGGCCAGGGCGACGCGGGCGAGCTTGGACGTGGCGACGGGCATGACGGATCTCCTTGTGGCATCGAACGGTTGACGGGCGATGCCCCCGAGGGGCGACGTGCGCGGGCGGACGGCTGTCCTGCAGGGTCAGCGGTCGGTTGTGCGAACGGGCTTGCCTGGTACGGGAGTTCAGTGCTCGGTCGGAGCGGGATCCGAGGTCGGCGCCTGGAAGCGTCGGCGCAGCACGGGGGAAGCCTGGTGGCTGCGGACGAGCAGGCTGTGGGCGGCGGCCACGGGTGGTGGCGTGCCGGCGCCGGGCCGGGGGGTGAGCAGGTAGAGCAGCAGGTCGAGGCGGTCGCGCTCGCTGCGGGCGCTCACGTGCTCGAGGTTCTCCTCGGGGCGGGCGTGCGCCCACAGGATGCCGAGGACCTCGCCCACCTCGTTGGGCGGGACCGGGTCGGTGGTGCTTCTGCGATGCAGGCTGGCGTAGACGATTTCCATCGGGTCAGCTGCCCCAGCCGAGGCTGTCGCCCTGGGCGATGTTGCCGCCCCAGCCGAGGCTGTCGCCGCTGACGATGTTGCCGCCCCAGCCGAGGCTGCCGTCGATCGGGCCGTCGGCGACGGTGGTGCGGGTGGTCGGGGCGGATTCGGCGGCGGCCACGGCGGCGGGGGCGGTGATCAGGGCGCCCAGGGCGAGCAGGACCGCGGCGGCCTTGGCGAAGTGGTTGCGAAGCATCGGTTTCTTCCTCAACTGTCGGTTTCGGCAAAGGGGTTGGTCGTTCCCGTGGAGGCGTCCCGCGGTTGACGCGCTCTCCGGTTCGCCGCCCGGCCGGTTCTCCCTGGCGGCAATGACTACTCTCGTCGCCCGGCCACCCGTCGAGAAGGCTTCCGGGCCGTCCCCAATCCGCCTGTCCGACTTCGGACACGGCAACATGTCCATGTCAATAATCTCCCCGCAATGCGGCCATATCGGCCGCAACGGTGATGTGCCGCACACGCAGGATCCTTCCGGCATCCGGTGCGAGAGCCCAGCAATGCCACATATTCGATCTTGTGAGCGATTCTCTGTGCTGAGAGGATTCCGTGACGCTTCGTGTGGGGGAGCTCACGAGGCTTGCACATCCGCCACCTGGAGGGGGTACTCATGCTGGAAGCACTCGGACTGTCGGCCCGTGCCGGTCGGGTCTATCAGGCCATGCTCGACCACCCGGCCGATTCGGTGACCGACGTGGCGGTGCGTTGCGGCCTGGCACCCGGAGACGTCCACGACAGCCTGGACGAGCTCGGCGCGCTGATGCTGGTTCGCGCCTCCGCCGAGCAGCCGGGCCGGATGCGCGCGGTCGACCCGTCGATCGGCCTGGCCGACATGCTGGCCCGGCAGGAGGCCGAACTCGCCTCCCGGCAGGCCGCGCTGGCCGCCTCCCGGGCCGCCGTCACCCGCATGGTCGCCGACCGCGCCGAGCACCACGCCGCGCACGGCGAGCGGCTCACCGGCATGGACGCCATCCACCGTCGGCTGGAGCGGATGGGGCGCGCCGCCGCCGTCGAGGTGCTGAGCAGCCAGCCGGGCCAGCAGTTCGCGGAGGACCTCGACGCGTCCCGGCCCGCCGATGCCGAGGTGCTCGACCGCGGGGTGGCCGTCCGGACGCTCTATCAGGACTCCACCCGCAGCCAGCCGCACGTGTCCGGATACGCGCACTGGTTGCTCAGCCGCGGCGGCGAGGTCCGCACCGCACCCGTCATCCCGCAGCGGATCGTGCTGGTGGACCGGCGGGAGGCGCTCGTCCCGATCGACCCGGACGACAACCGCAAGGGCGCGCTGCACGTCACCGAGCCCGGCATCCTGCGCGCCCTGGCGGACCTCTGCGAGCAGGCCTGGAACACCGCCGTCCCGCTCGGCGCCGCCACCCCCGACGACCCCGCCACCGGACTCACCCCCACCGAGCGGGAGTTGCTGCGGCTGCTCGGCACCGGGCTCACCGACGACACCGCCGGGCAGCGGCTGGGCATCTCCTCGCGCACCGTCGGCCGGCACATGGCGTCGATCATGGAGCGGCTGAGCGCGGCCAGCCGGTTCGAGGCGGGCATCAAGGCGGCGCAACGCGGCTGGCTCTGAACGGCCGGCTTCGGAGCGGCCGGCCGCGCAGGTCAGCGGCCGCGGGCGTGCCGGACGCGCAGGCGGCCGAAGCCGGGGGTGCCGGTGATCCGGATGAGCGGGCCGCCCGGGACGGCGTGCCGGGGTGGCCGGTAGCGGACGTCCTTCCAGCCGCCCTGGACGCCGGACACGTCGACGGTGGCGTTGTGCGGGACGGTGATGGTGGCGCGGCCGAAGCCCAGGCCGAGCTCGATGTCGACCACCGGGTGATCGATGATCGCGTGCGACAGGTCGAGCCGGACCTTGCCGAACGGGGAGGCGACCTTCAGGACGCGGGGCACCCGCCAGGCGCCGCGGCGGACGATCCGGCCGCCGCCGGTGGCGATGGTGGCGGTGTCGTCCCCGGCCGGCCGGTCCGCGGGCAGATCGGCGGTGACCAGGTCGAGTTCGGCCCGGGTGGTGGCGGTGAGCGCCTGCTGCAGGCGCTGCTCCATCTCCTCGTGGGTGATCCGTTCTTCGGCGTACGCCTGCTGGAGGCGTTCGGTGGTGGCGTCGCGCTCGGCGGAGCCGACCCGGGCCTGCGGGGTGTCCGGCAGTGAGGTCACCCGGGCAGCGTAGTAGCTGATGCCCCGTCAGGGGCATTCCTCGCCCAGCGCTGGGCGAGGACGGTGCAGACCATCAGCTGGATCTGGTGGAACAGCATCAGCGGCAGCACCGTCAGCCCGACCGCGCCCGCCGGGAACAGGATGGTGGCCAGCGGCAGGCCGTTGGCCAGGGACTTCTTGGAGCCGCAGAACTGGATGGTGATCCGGTCCGGGCGGGAGAAGCCGAGCCGCCGGGAGGCCACGTGGGTGAAGCCGAGGACGGTGGCCAGCAGCACCGAGGACAGCACCACGAGAGCCAGCAACTGCCCGACCGTGACCCGGCCCCAGATGCCCTCGCGGACGCCCTCGCCGAACGCGCTGTAGACGATCAGCAGGATCGAACCCCGGTCCACCAACTGGGTCACCAGCCGGTGCCGGGCGATCCACGGCCCGACCCAGCGGCGCAGCAGCTGACCGGCGGCGAAGGGGACCAGCAACTGCAGCACCACGTCCAGCACCTGGCCGCCGTCCACCGAGACGCCGGACGCGCCGGAGAGCAGCCAGGCGGCGAGCAGCGGGGTCAGCACGATGCCCAGCAGGCTGGAGAAGGTCGCGGCGCAGATCGCGGCGGCCACGTTGCCGCCGGCGATCGAGGTGAACGCGATCGAGGACTGCACGGTGGACGGCAGCAGGGTGAGGAACAGGACGCCGGTGAACAGCTCCGGCGGCAGCACCGCGTCGGGCAGCAGCCGGGTGGCCTCGCCGAGCAGCGGGAACAGCACGAAGGTGCAGCCGAGGATCAGCAGGTGCAGCCGCCAGTGCCGGGCACCGGCCAGCGCCTCCTGCGGGGAGAGCCGGGCGCCGTACAGGAAGAACAGCAGGCCGACGGCGAGGTGCACACCGCCGGTGACGGCACTCGCGGCGGCGCCCCGGGCGGGCAGCACGGTGGCCAGCAGGACGGTGCCGAGCAGCAGCAGGAGATAGGTGTCGATACCGATCCGGCGCAGCGTGCGGTCGAGGGTGCGGTGGGCGGATCGGAGGCGGTGCATGCCTCGATGATCCCCCCGTCGGGCCGCCGCCCGGATAGCGGGGTCGGGGCCGCTTCGGTGGTGGGGCCGGGGCCGCTTCGGCGGTGGGGTCGGAGGTTTATCGGAAATGCGTCCGGAATGCGGACGGAATGTGTCGGGAGGGGAAATTCGGGCGGAAAAGGCAGGGGGCCCGCCGATGGGCGGGCCCCCTTGGGGACTTCAACTCATACGGACCCGAGGGGCCGTGAGCGATCAGAAGTGCAGAGATGTCAGATAGCGACGACGTTCTCGGCCTGCGGGCCCTTCGGGCCCTGGGTGACGTCGAAGCTGACCGCCTGGTTCTCCTCCAGCGAGCGGAATCCGCTCGCGTTGATGGCGGAGTAGTGGACGAAGACGTCGGGGCCGCCGCCCTCCTGGGCGATGAAGCCGAAGCCCTTCTCGGCGTTGAACCACTTGACGGTTCCGGTCGCCATACCGTTCTCCTTGCAAGGGACGTAGTGGACACCACACCTTGTGGCGCCCGGGTCCGCTGCGCTGATCGCCCTGCCTCCGGACGAGCCCGGAGTTTTTTCGCACAGTGCTCAATCAATGCTCAATTGATGCCTGATGCTGCTGAAAAATTACAAAAAGCCTGCGGTTACATGCTCCGCAGGCTCCAAGTACTGCAAGGGGAATCAAACTGCAACTGGTGTGAACGGTAGCACGCGGTGGCGGCCCCGACCAGGGGCCGACGGAGGTGTCGGAGAGCGTGTCGGAGAGCATGTCGGAGCGCCCCCGAACGGTGTGTCGGGCACCGGGTGCGAGCCCCCCGGAGCGGCAGGCATACGCTGCCCGGAGAGCACCAACGGCAAGGGAGTACACGGTGAGCAGTCGGGAAGCCGAACGGCCGGCGGCCGCGGTCAGGCCGCGGGTCGGACACATTCAGTTCCTCAACTGTCTTCCCCTCTACTGGGGGCTGGCGCGCACGGGGAACCTGCTCGACCTCGACCTCACCAAGGACACCCCGGAGAAGCTGAGCGACCGGCTGGTGGCCGGCGAACTCGACCTCGGCCCGATCACCTGCGTGGAGTACCTGCGCAACGCCGACCGGCTGGTGGTCCTCCCCGACATCGCGGTGGGCAGCGACGGCCCGGTGATGTCCTGCGTGATCGTCAGCAAGGTCCCGCTGGACCAACTGGGTGGCCGCAAGGTCGCGCTCGGCTCGACCAGCCGCACCTCCGTCCGGCTGGCCCGGCTGCTGCTGGAGGAGCGCGAAGGGGTGCGCCCCGAGTACTTCAGCTGCCCGCCCGACCTGGACGCGATGCTCGCCGAGGCCGACGCCGCCGTGCTGATCGGCGACCCCGCGCTGCGCGCCTCGCTGGAGCAGGCCCCCCGGCAGGGGCTGGCCGTGCACGACCTCGGCGCGATGTGGAAGGAGTGGACCGGCCTGCCCTTCGTGTTCGCGGTCTGGGCCGCCCGCCGCGAGTACGTCGAGCGGAACCCGGAGCTGACCGCCGCCGTGCACCGGGCGTTCCTGGAGTCCCGCGACCTCTCGCTGACCGAGGCCGCCAAGGTCGCCGAACAGGCCGCCCGCTGGGAGGAGTTCGACGCGCCGCTGCTGGAGCGGTACTTCAGCGAGGCGCTGGACTTCTCGCTGGGCGAGCGCCAGTTGGCCGGTCTGGCCGAGTTCGCCCGCCGGGTCGCGCACGACAGCGGCTTCGCGCCGGACGTGGAGATCCGGCTGCTGGAGCCGGCCGGGGCCGAAGCGGCCGTTCCTGCCTGAGAATTGATGCACCGGACCTCCGATCATTTTGGGATGATCGGACCGGTCCTGGTGGGTGTCGCGGGCGGTCGAGGGGCGGCGGCCGGTGCCGGAGGGGGAACGGTCATGGAGCTGCTGACGGCTGACGACCCGTCGACGATCGGCGACTACCGGCTGCTGCGGCGGCTCGGCGCCGGCGGCATGGGGCGGGTCTACCTGGGCCGGACGGCGGGCGGGCGGACCGTCGCCGTCAAGGCCGTCCGCCCCGAACTCGCCGACGACCCGGAGTTCCGGGCCAGGTTCCGCCAGGAGGTGTCCGCCGCCCGCAAGGTCGGCGGCCGGTGGACCGCGCCCGTCCTGGACGCCGACACCGAAGGCCCCCGCCCCTGGGTGGCCACCGGCTACATCGCCGGCCCCTCGCTCGGCGCCGCCGTGCACACCGGCGGACCGCTGCCCGCCCCCTCCGTGCACGCCCTCGGCGCCTGGCTGGCCGAGGCCCTGGACCAGGTGCACACGCTCGGCCTGGTACACCGGGACGTCAAACCGTCCAACGTGCTGCTCACCCTGGACGGCCCCCGGCTGATCGACTTCGGGGTGGCCCGGGCGCTGGACGCCGCCGCCTCGCTCACCCACAGCGGGTACGTGGTCGGCTCGCCCGGCTTCATGTCGCCCGAGCAGGCCGCCGGTTCGCCGGTCGGACCGGCCGGCGACCTCTTCTCGCTGGGCGCCCTGCTCGCCTTCGCCGCCACCGGCACCGCCCCGTTCGGCGAGGGCGTCAGCGCCGCCGTCCTGCTCTACCGGGTGCTCCACGAGGAACCGGAACTGCGCGGCCTGGACGGTGAGCTGCGCGAGATCGTGACGGAGTGCCTGGCCAAGGACCCGGACCGCCGCCCCACCCCCGCCGAACTGCGCGCCCGGCTCGCCCCCGGCGCCGCCGCCGTCGGCCCCGAGACCTGGCTGCCCGGCCCACTGGCCGCCGCGGTCGGCCGCGCCGCCGTCGAGCTGCTCGACCTGGAGGCCGACAGTGCGCCTGGCGTCGCCGGCCCGGCGACGCCCGCCGTCGTGGACCGGGTGCCCACCGCGCTGGACGGCGGAGCGGCACGGGTCGCCCCGGGCGCGGTGACGGAACAGCTGGAACGCGGGCGGCGGAGCCGGGTGTGGATGGCGGTGGCGGCCGGGGTGGTGCTGCTGGGCGCGCTGTACGGCGGGCTGGCCGCGACCGGGAACCTGCCCTGGCAGTCCGGGACGCCGGGCGCCACGCAGTCTCCTGCCGCGCCGGTTCCTCCGTCGGGCGCGGCCGGTAGCAGCCCGTCCGGCGGCAGTTCCGGTCCGGCAAGCAGCGGGAAAGCGCTTCCCGGCGCGTTCCTCGGCACCTGGAAGGGCACCATCACCACCAAGGTGGTCGCGCTGCCGTCCACGTTCACGGCCACCTTCACCGCCGGGAAGGTCGGCGAGGACGTCGGACGGACCAGCAACGCCTCGGCGTTCAGCAGCACCGTCTGCCGCGGCGTGCTGACCCTGGTGTCGGCCGACGCCCGGACGATCACCCTGCGGGAACGGCTGGACGGTCCGCAGTCCGGGTGCGGCGTGGTGTCCGAGACGCAGACGTACACCGTCCTGGACAACGGTGCGGGCCTGCACGTGTCGGTCACCGGGGCGCAGCTCGGCACCGACCCGGAAGGGGACTTGCTGAAGCAGCAGTAGGGCTGAGCAGGGGCGGAAATGCCCTGGCGTAGTCTGGGCGGGACGCCCCTCCGACGATGAAAGCAGGCCCGCCAGGTGTCCGAGCAGAACCTTTCCGCCGCCCAGCTGCAGGCCGTTCTGGACCGTGCGGCCGAGGGCGGCCGGATCACCGCCGAAGAGGCGCTGGAGCTGTACCGTTCGGCCCCGCTGCACGCGCTCGGCGCGGCAGCCGACGCGGTGCGCCGGCGGCGGTACGCGGGCGTGGAGCACATCGCCACGTACATCATCGAGCGGAACATCAACTACACCAACGTCTGCGTGACGGCGTGCAAGTTCTGCGCGTTCTACGTCCCGCCGAAGAGCGACAAGGGCTGGTCGCGGGACCTCGAGGAGATCCTGCGCCGCTGCGCGGAGACCGTCGAGCTCGGCGGCACCCAGATCATGTTCCAGGGCGGGCACCACCCCGACTACGGAGTCGAGTACTACGAGCGGAACTTCTCCGCGATCAAGGAGCGCTTCCCCGAGCTGGTGATCCACTCGCTGGGCGCCTCCGAGGTCGAGCACATGGCGAAGATCTCCGGCGTCTCCATCGAAGAGGCGATCACCCGGATCCACGCCGCCGGCCTGGACTCGTTCGCGGGCGCCGGCGCCGAGCTGCTGCCGGAGCGGCCGCGCAAGGCGATCGCCCCGCTGAAGGAGTCCGGCGAGCGCTGGCTGGAAATCATGGAGACCGCGCACCGCCTCGGCGTCGAATCCACCTCCACCATGCTGATGGGCACCGGCGAGACCAACGCCGAGCGGATCGAGCACCTGCGGATGATCCGCGACGTGCAGGACCGCACCGGCGGCTTCCGGGCCTTCATCCCCTACACCTACCAGCCGCAGAACAACCACCTGAAGGGCTCCACCCAGGCCACGGTGTTCGAGTACCTGCGGATGATCGCCATCGCCCGCCTGTTCCTCGACAACGTCGCCCACATCCAGGGCTCCTGGCTGACCACCGGCAAGGAAGCCGGCCAGCTGTCGCTGCACTACGGCGCGGACGACCTCGGCTCGGTCATGCTCGAGGAGAATGTGGTCTCCGCGGCCGGCGCCAAGCACCGCTCCAACCTGCACGAGCTGATCCACCTGATCCGCACGGCCGGCCGCGTCCCCGCCCAGCGCTCCACCACGTACCAGCACCTGCGCGTCCTGGACGACCCCGCCAACGACCCGGTGGACCCGCGAGTCGCCTCGCACATCGCCTCCACCGCGATCGAGGGCGGCACCGCGCACCCCGAACTGACCATCCTGGCCACGAACTGACCACTGTCCCGTGCTGACGCTCCATCGCGCCCGTGAGGTCGTGGCCGACCCTGCCGCCCCGTTGATTGTGGACGGGGCGGTGCTGGTCGACGGGACGACCGTCGCCGCGATCGGGCCGTTCGCCGAGCTGGCTGATTCCTCGGCGCGGGTACGTGAGTGGGACGGCGTGCTGGTGCCCGGGCTGGTCAACCGGCACGGGCGGTGGCTGCTGGAGAGCGCCTACCACCCGGACCCGCGCGAGGAGTTGGGGGACCAGCCGCTGCTGCCGTCCGGCGAGTTGAGCGAGGAACGGTGGGGCGGGAGCGCCCGTCGGGGCCTCCAGCGGATGCTCGGGTTCGGCGCGACGGCCGTGACGGGCCCGTTCGACCGGGCGTCGGTGCGGATCGCGGTGGCGCGGTCCGGGTTCCACGTGGTGGCGGGTGATGGCGCGCCGGGGCCGCTCTCGCCGTTGGACGGTCGGCCTCTCGCGGCGGCGGCGCATCGGCCGTTGACGGTCGGCGGGCCGGCGGACTTCGCGGTGTTCGACGCCCGGACGCTCGAGGAGTTGGAAGCGGGGGCGAGCTGCTTGGCGACGGTCCTCGGCGGGCGGCTGCTCTATCGCAGGCGGTGAAGCGTTTCAGGGGCCCGGGGAACGGCGGGGCCGGGCTGCGGGTGGTCGGAGACAGCGGGGGGCCGTGGCTGCGGCGGGTCAAAGGCGGGGACCAGAAACGACGGGACCTCTTCGCGCCCTGTCGATCCTCCGCGGACTCGCCCTCGCCGTTCCCCGAGCCCCTGGTCGTTGACCCCAAATCCTGACGCATCGTGACCTGACGGCCTACCAGCGGCTACGATCCCGATTCAGTACTTCGCCGAGTCAGGAACAGGACGCATGCGACCCGCCACCTCCGATTATTCGCGGACCAGGTCCGGCCGGGGGTGGTACGTGGGGGCGGTGCTGAGTGCCGTAGTGGCCGTCACGATGTGTCTGCTGGGGTGGCGGCAGGCGGACCAGGCGGACCGGATCAATGCGCATCCGGTGCGGGTCGAGGGCACGGTGACCCAACTGCCGGGTGGCAGCGGGACGTACAGCCAGGTGAGCTATCTCGCGGACGGGCGGAAGCTGACGGCCGCGGACCTGTGGCTGCCGGAGGGCGCGAAGGTCGGCGATCCGATCTGTCTGGAGCGGGCGGCGGACGACGCGGGTGCGGTGCGGGTGTGCGGGAAGCGGTATCCGCAGCCGGTGGGTGTCGGGCTGGCGCAGACGAGTGTGCCGGTGGCGGTGCTGCTGTGCCTGGTGTGCGTGTTGCGGATCCGGCGGCTGAGGCGGGCGTACCCGGCGGACGGGCAGGCGGGGGCGGCCGGGATCACGGTGGCGTTCGCGGCGGAGGGGATGCCCGCGCTGACGCACGGGAAGCGGTCGCGTCGGCGCCGCAAGGGGGGCCGCCGCGCGCTGCGGTGAGCCCTGGTGACGGTCGTCCGGGGGGCTGGGTTAAGAATGGGGGCGTGACCCGAGCCCATCTGGACAAGCAGCCGCACGATGTCGCCGCCATGTTCGACGACGTCGCGGCCAAGTACGACCGCACCAACGACGTGCTCTCGCTGGGCCAGGCCCGGCTGTGGCGCCGCGCGGTGGCCGACGCGGTGGGGGCCGTCGCGGGCCAGCGCATCCTGGACCTCGGTGCGGGCACCGGGACGTCCTCGCTGCCGTTCCTGGAGGCCGGCGCGGACGTCGTGCCGTGCGACTTCTCGATCGGGATGCTGACCGAGGGCAAGAGCCGGCACCCCGAACTGGCGCTGACCGCCGGCGACGCGACCCGGCTGCCGTTCGCGGACGAGTCGTTCGACGCGGTGACGATCTCCTTCGCGCTGCGCAACGTGCAGGACCACCAGGGCGCGATGCGCGAGATGCTCCGGGTCACCAAGCCCGGTGGCAAGGTGGTGATCTGCGAGTTCTCCACGCCGACCTGGACGCCGTTCCGCACCGTGTACACCGAGTACCTGATGCGGGCGCTGCCGCCGGTGGCCACCAAGGTGTCCTCGAACCCGGAGGCGTACGTCTACCTCGCCGAGTCGATCCGGTCCTGGCCCGACCAGCCTTCGCTGGCCGCCGAGTTGCAGCAGGCCGGCTGGACGAAGGTGGCCTGGCGCAACCTGACCGGCGGCATCGTGGCCCTCCACCGCGGCTTCAAGGCCCCGTAGACTGCGAGGGTTCGGCACTCCGGGCCGTTTCCGACGACGGAGGGTCCGGACCCGACCCCCGTGACCCCGACGCGCTCAGGAGAGAGCCGAATGACCGAGACCGCCGTGGAGTCCACCGCCGACGTCATCGTGGTCGGGGCCGGTCCGGCCGGCTCCACCACCGCGTACTGGCTGGCCCAGGCGGGCCTGGACGTACTACTGCTGGAGAAGACCCAGTTCCCGCGCGAGAAGGTGTGCGGCGACGGCCTGACGCCGCGCGCCGTCAAGCAGCTGGTGGACATGGGCATCGACGTGTCCACCGAGAACGGCTGGCTGCCCAACAAGGGCCTGCGGATCATCGGCGGCGGCGTCCGGCTGGAGCTGGACTGGCCGGAGCTGGCCTCGTTCCCCGACTACGGACTGGTCCGCAAGCGCGCCGACTTCGACGAACTGCTGGCCCGTCAGGCGCAGAAGGCCGGCGCCCGGCTGTACGAGAACTGCAACGTCAGCGGCCCCATCCAGGACCGCACCGGCCGGATCACCGGCGTCACCGCCAAGCTCGGGCCGGAGAAGCGCGAAGTCGCCTTCCACGCCCCGCTGGTGGTCGCCGCCGACGGCAACTCCACCCGGCTGTCGCTGGCCATGGGCCTGCACCGGATCGAGTCCCGGCCGATGGGCGTCGCCTACCGGACGTACTTCACCTCGCCCCGGCACGACGACGACTACCTGGAATCCTGGCTGGAGCTGTGGGACACCCGCGGCGGGCAGAAGAAGCTGCTGCCCGGCTACGGCTGGATCTTCGGCATGGGCGACGGCACCTCCAACGTCGGCCTCGGCATCCTCAACTCCTCGCCGGCGTTCGGTGACCTGAACTGGCGCGAGGTGCTGAAGAGCTGGTGCGCCGGCATGCCCGAGGAGTGGGGCTACACGCCGGAGAACATGACCGAGCCGATCCGCGGCGCCGCCCTGCCGATGGCCTTCAACCGCCAGCCGCACTACACCCGGGGCCTGCTGCTGGTCGGCGACGCCGGTGGCATGGTCAACCCGTTCAACGGCGAGGGCATCGCCTATGCGATGGAATCCGGCCAGCTCGCCGCCGGCGTCATCGTCCAGGCCATGGCCCGCATCACCCCCGAGGGCCGCGAGCGGGCCCTGGCCCGCTACCCGCAGATCCTCAAGGACACCTACGGCGGCTACTACACCCTCGGCCGCGCGTTCGTGAAGATGATCGGCAACGACCGCGTCATGCGCATCGCCGCCGAGCGCGGCCTCACCCACCCGGTCCTGATGAAGTTCGTCCTCAAGCTCCTGGCCAACCTCACCGACCCCACCGGCGGCGACGCCGCCGACCGCATCATCAACGGCCTCGCAAAGGTCGCCCCCCGGGCCTGAGGACGCAGCGCCCTCAACAGGGCCCGCCGGAAGTATCGATCGCCTGAAGGACGCTCGCCGCACTTGATGCGGCGGGCGTCCTTTTCGTTGCCGCCAGCGGCGGGTCCACCCGGAGCCAGGGACGACGGGCGAAAAGGTCTGGCGGATGCTCGGGGCGATCGGGTACTTTTATAGGGTTAGATTTTCACCTAAATCCAGGGGGATCCAGTGAGTGACTGGAACATCGAGATCGGGCGCGAGCTCAAGCGGGTGGACATTCATGCCGAGTACGGCGGTCGCAGGCAGGGCGGGATCGGGCCGTCGCGCGTCGCGCCGGTCGTCCTGCTCTTCACCGACCCGGTGAAGGGGCACCGCCACGGCTACTTCGACGGGTGGGGCGCGGACGGCTGCTACCACTACGCGGGGGAAGGCCAGGTGGGCGACCAGAAGATGACCCAGGGCAACCTCGCGATCCTGAACCACCGCAAGGACGGAAGGGATCTCCACCTCTTCCAGGGCGTGTCGTCGGGGGTGACCAGGTACATCGGGCAGTTCGAGCTCCCCACGGACGACCCGTGGTACCTGACGGACGCGCCCGAGACGAACGACGGCCCCGTGCGCAGTGTGATCATGTTCCGCTTGCAGCCGGTGAAGGCCGCACCGCCCAGCGGCGTGCAGCTTCCGCACACGCCCGAGCCCGAACTCCTCGTGCGGGAAGTGGAGATCGAGCAGCAGTACGTCGAGCGAACCTACGTCGAGCCGCACCGTGAGCCGTACGAGGCCGAGCGCCGTGAGGCCAAGCTCGTCCGGGACTACGCGGATCACCTCCGCGCCGCCGGGCACGTTGTGGTCCGGCAGCGGATCGAGCCTGCCGGCGAGCTCAAGCCGATCATCACGGACCTCTTCGACAAGACGGCCAACCGCCTCGTCGAGGCCAAGGGCACGGTCACTCGCGAAGCGGTCAGGATGGCCGTTGGCCAACTGTTCGACTACGGGCGTCACTTCGAGCCGATCCCGAGCTGGGCCCTGCTGGTTCCGTCGAAGCCTCGGCCGGACCTGATCGCGCTCTGCGGCTTCGCGGGGGTGGAGGTCATCTGGCCCGAGGACGGCGGCTTCCACGAGGCGGGCAACCTGCGGGCTGCCGAGGAACGAGGAGCGGGCGCCTAGCGGGGAGTCGCGGTGCCGAGGGGCGGCGGGCGGACGGAAGCGTCTGTTCGCCGCCTTTTGCGTGCCGTGGAGGCGGGGCCGCGGGTGCCGTCGGGCGGGCGGTCCCGGGGGCTTGTGAACGAAGGGTCAAGCGGGTGGGGGTCGGGGTCCATCGGGTGGGTGAGGGGCTTTATCACGTAAACGTGATCATGCAGAAATTTGCTTGTTCCGCCGCAGAATTGATATAGGCCGTGGCCGAACAGCGGTTGTTTCGCGTTGAGTTGCGACTGTATGTGGCCAATTGCCTGCTCTGGGTCGAACAGTGGTGCCCTGTGCCGGTCTGTGCGGTTCGTCGGGTGGCGAAGATCACAAAGATCGTCGGGAACTGCGTGTCGCAGATCACAAGCAGACAGGCATAGGATGCGCTCCAACCTGGCTTTGTGAACTGCCTCACATGGAGCCGGATCTCACGAAGTGGATCATCGGTTCACCGCTGGTGACCTGGTGGTTCCGATCTGCAGTCAAGGACGACTGGACGGAGGGAGCGGGGGCTATGAATGCCTACGCGCCGATCCTCGTACTCGGTGCCATTGCCGCGGCGTTCGCGGTCGGCTCCGTGGTGATGGCCTCGCTCACCGGCCCGAAGCGCTACAACCGGGCCAAGTTGGAGGCGTACGAGTGCGGCATCGAACCGACCCCGCAGCCCGTGGGCGGCGGTCGGTTCCCGATCAAGTACTACCTGACGGCGATGCTGTTCATCGTCTTCGACATCGAGATCGTCTTCCTCTACCCGTGGGCGGTCAGCTTCGACGCCCTGGGGATCTTCGGGCTGGTCGAGATGCTCCTGTTCATCGCCACCGTGTTCGTCGCCTACGCCTATGTGTGGCGCCGCGGCGGCCTGGAGTGGGACTGACCCCCGACCCCGTGTTTGTGAACGGGCGGACAAGCCACCGGACTCGAAGGCATTGAGAGGGAACTGATGGGTATCGAGGAGAAGCTGCCGAGCGGCTTTCTGCTCACCAGCGTGGAGGCCGCCGCGGGTTGGGTGCGGAAGGCTTCGGTCTTCCCGGCCACCTTCGGGCTCGCCTGCTGCGCGATCGAGATGATGACCACGGGGGCGGGCCGTTACGACCTGGCCCGGTTCGGCATGGAGGTGTTCCGCGGGTCGCCGCGGCAGGCCGACCTGATGATCGTGGCCGGCCGGGTGAGTCAGAAGATGGCTCCGGTGCTGCGCCAGGTGTACGACCAGATGCCGAATCCCAAGTGGGTCATCTCGATGGGCGTGTGCGCCTCCTCCGGCGGCATGTTCAACAACTACGCGATCGTCCAGGGCGTCGACCACATCGTGCCCGTGGACATCTACCTGCCGGGCTGTCCGCCCCGTCCGGAGATGCTGCTGGACGCGATCCTCAAGCTGCACGACAAGATCCAGCACGAGAAGCTCGGCGTGAACCGCCGCCGGGCCGAGGAGGAGGCCGAGCGCCTCGCGCTGCAGGCCACCCCGACCAGTGAGATGCGGGGGCTGCTGCGATGAGCGAGCAGGAGAACGGCGAGCAGGCCGAGGTTCCGGCGACGCGGCGGGAGATTCCGGTCGAGGTGGTCGGCACCCGGCAGGGGATGTTCGGTGCGCACGGTACCGGCGACACCTCGGGTTTCGGTGGACTGAACGCCGCGATCGTGCTGCCCGGCCCGAGCGAGCGGCCGTACGGCGGCTACTTCGACGAGGTGGCGGACGAGTTCGAGGGCGCGCTGGAGGAGCAGGGCCTCGACGTCGACGACGTGATCGAGAAGACCGTCGTGGACCGCGGCGAGCTGACCTTCCACGTCGCCCGCGAGCACCTGCTGAAGGCGGTGCGGATCCTGCGCGACGACCCGGCGCTGCGGTTCGAACTGTGCCTGGGCGTCAGCGGCGTGCACTACCCGAGCGAGGTGGGCCGGGAGCTGCACGCGGTCTACCACCTGCGTTCGATCACCCACGGCCGGCTGATCCGGATCGAGGTGACCGCGCCGGACGCGGACCCGCGGATCCCGTCCGTGGTGAGCGTCTACCCGACCAACGACTGGCACGAGCGGGAGACCTACGACTTCTTCGGCCTGGTCTTCGAGGGCCACCCGGCGCTCACCCGGATCATGATGCCGGACGACTGGCTGGGGCACCCGCAGCGCAAGGACTACCCGCTCGGAGGCATTCCCGTCGAGTACAAGGGCGCCCAGATCCCGGCGCCCGACCAGCGGAGGTCGTACACCTGATGAGCAGCACACAATACGAAGCGGGCTCCAGGGAGACCACCGAAGGACGGGTGTTCACCGTCACCGGTGGCGACTGGGGCGAGGTCGCCGAGGCCGTCGCGGGCGCCGACGACGAGCGGATCATCGTCAACATGGGCCCGCAGCACCCGTCCACCCACGGCGTGCTGCGGTTGATCCTGGAGATCGACGGCGAGACGGTCACCGAGGCCCGCTGCGGCATCGGGTACCTGCACACCGGCATCGAGAAGAACATGGAGTTCCGCAACTGGGTGCAGGGCACCACGTTCGTGACGCGGATGGACTACCTCACTTCGCTGTACAACGAGACCGCCTACTGCCTGGCCGTGGAGAAGCTCCTCGGGATCACCGCCGACATTCCCGAACGGGCGTCCGTGATCCGGGTGTTGATGATGGAGCTGAACCGGATCTCCTCGCACCTGGTGGCCCTCGCCACCGGTGGCATGGAGATCGGCTCCACCACCCTGATGATCTACGGCTTCCGCGACCGCGAGACCATCCTGGACATCTTCGAGCTGGTCACCGGCCTGCGGATGAACCACGCCTACGTCCGCCCGGGCGGGCTGGCGCAGGACCTGCCGCCCGGCGCGGTCGACAAGATCCGCGAGGGCGTCAAGCTGCTCCGCTCCCGGATGCACGAGTACGACAAACTCGCCACCGACAACCCGGTGTTCAAGGCCCGCCTGGTCGACGTCGGCTTCCTCGACCTGCCCGGCTGCCTGGCGCTCGGCGCCACCGGCCCGATCCTGCGCTCCACCGGGCTGCCGCACGACCTGCGCAAGACCGACCCGTACTGCGGGTACGAGAACTACGAGTTCGATGTCGCGACGGCCGACAGCTGCGACTCCTACGGGCGGTTCGTGATCCGCCTGGAGGAGATGAAGCAGTCGCTGCGGATCGTCGAGCAGTGCCTGGACCGGCTGAAGCCCGGACCGGTGATGGTCGCCGACAAGAAGATCGCCTGGCCCGCCCAACTCGCCGTCGGCCCCGACGGCATGGGCAACTCGCTGGACCACATCCGGAAGATCATGGGCACCTCGATGGAGGCGCTGATCCACCACTTCAAGCTGGTGACAGAGGGCTTCAAGGTGCCGGTCGGGCAGGCGTACGCGGCCGTCGAGTCGCCCAAGGGCGAGCTCGGCGTGCACGTGGTCAGCGACGGCGGCACCCGGCCCTACCGGGTGCACTTCCGCGACCCGTCGTTCACCAACCTGCAGACGATGGCGGCGATGTGCGAGGGCGGCCAGGTGGCCGACGTGATCGTGGCAGTGGCCGGGATCGACCCGGTGATGGGAGGCGTGGACCGGTGAGCAGCACAGAACTCGGCCTGCCGGCGCTGCCGGCCAAGCCCTACCCGCCGGAGGTCGAGCAGCGACTGGCCGCCGACGCCGCCGAACTGATCGCCCGCTACCCGCACTCCCGCTCCGCGCTGCTGCCGCTGCTGCACCTGGTGCAGGCCGAGGAGGGCTTCGTCTCGGCGACCGGAATCCGGTTCTGCGCCGAGCAGTTGGACCTCACCACCGCCGAGGTCACCGCGGTCGCGACCTTCTACACCATGTACCGGCGCCGCCCGGCCGGCGAGTACCACGTCGGGGTGTGCACCAACACGCTGTGCGCGGTGCTCGGCGGCGACCAGATCTTCGACGAGCTGAAGCAGCACCTGGAGATCGAGAACAACCGCACCACCGAGGACGGCGCGATCTCGATCGAGCGGATCGAGTGCAACGCGGCCTGCGACTACGCGCCCGTGGTGATGGTGAACTGGGAGTTCTTCGACAACCAGACACCGGAATCCGCACGGGAGTTGGTGGACCGGCTGCGCGCGGGCGAAGAGGTCCGGCCGACCCGCGGCGCGAAGCTCTGCTCGTTCAAGGAGACCTCCCGGATCCTGGCCGGTTTCGCCGACGAACGCGAGGGCGCGGTCGACGAGTCCGGGGCCGGCGGCGCGCCCTCGCTGGCCGGCCTGCGGCTGGCCAAGGGCGAGGCACTGCCCGGCACCCCGGGCGCCAAGGTGGTCTCCCCCCGGCAAGAAGGGACGGAAGCGTGATGACCTCCGCCGAGCCGGCCGAGAAGCTGCTCTCCCCAGTCCTCTCCGCGTCCTGGGACGACCACCGCCCCTGGACGCTCGAAACCTACCGCCGGCACGGCGGCTACGACGGCCTGCGGGCCGCCCTGGCGATGGCCCCCGACGACGTGATCGCCCTGGTCAAGGACTCCGGCCTGCGCGGCCGCGGCGGCGCCGGCTTCCCCACCGGCATGAAGTGGCAGTTCATCCCGCAGAACGACGGCAAGCCGCACTACCTGGTGGTCAACGCCGACGAGTCCGAGCCGGGCACCTGCAAGGACATCCCGCTGATGTTCGCCAACCCGCACTCGCTGATCGAGGGCATGGCGATCGCCTCCTACGCGATCCGCTGCAACCACGCCTTCATCTACCTGCGCGGCGAGGTCGTCCCGGTGCTGCGCCGCCTGCAGGCCGCCGTCGCCGAGGCGTACGCGGCCGGGTTCCTCGGCAAGGACGCCCTCGGCGAGGGCAACGACCTCGACATCACCGTCCACGCGGGCGCCGGCGCGTACATCTGCGGCGAGGAGACCGCACTGCTGGACTCGCTGGAGGGCCGCCGCGGCCAGCCCCGGCTGCGCCCGCCGTTCCCGGCGATCGCCGGCCTGTACGCCTGCCCGACGGTGGTCAACAACGTCGAGTCGATCGCCTCGGTGCCGCCGATCCTGGCCCGCGGCAAGGAGTGGTTCAAGTCGCTGGGCACCGAGAAGTCGCCCGGCTTCACGCTGTACTCGCTGTCCGGGCACGTCACCAACCCCGGCCAGTACGAGGCCCCGCTGGGCATCACGCTGCGCCAGCTGCTGGACATGTCCGGCGGCGTCCGGACCGGGCACCGGCTCAAGTTCTGGACGCCGGGCGGCTCGTCCACCCCGATGTTCACCGACGAGCACCTCGACGTCCCGCTCGACTACGAGGGCGTCGGCGCGGCCGGCTCGATGCTCGGCACCAAGGCCCTCCAGGTGTTCGACGAGACCACCTGCGTGGTGCGGGCCGTCACCCGGTGGACCGAGTTCTACGCCCACGAGTCCTGCGGCAAGTGCACCCCCTGCCGGGAGGGCACCTACTGGCTGGTCCAGCTGCTGAAGCGGATCGAGGCCGGCCAGGGCGTGCCCGGCGACCTGGAGAAGCTGCTGGACATCGCCGACAACATCAACGGCAAGTCCTTCTGCGCGCTGGGCGACGGCGCCGCCAGCCCGATCGTCTCCTCGCTCCAGCACTTCCGCGCCGAGTACGAGCAGCACATCAACGAGCACCGCTGCCCGTTCGACCCGGCGGCCTCCACCGTCTGGGCCGACCGGGCCTCCGTCCACGAGTCCGCCACCGAGAGGGAGGTGCACGCGTGACGGTCACGGAGCCTTCGTCCACCCAGACCGAGCTGGTCACGCTCACCATCGACGGCGTCGAAGTCAGCGTCCCCAAGGGCACGTTGGTGATCCGCGCCGCCGAGCAGATCGGCACCCAGATCCCGCGCTTCTGCGACCACCCGCTGCTCGACCCCGCCGGGGCGTGCCGCCAGTGCATCGTGGAGGTCGAGGGGCAGCGCAAGCCGGTCGCCTCCTGCACCATCCCGGTCGCCGAGGGCATGGTGGTGCGCACCCAGCTGTCCTCGCCGGTCGCCGAGAAGGCGCAGCGCGGCGTGATGGAACTGCTGCTGATCAACCACCCGCTGGACTGCCCGGTCTGCGACAAGGGCGGCGAGTGCCCGCTGCAGAACCAGGCGATGACCAACGGCGACGCGGAGTCCCGGTTCGAGGGCGTCAAGCGGACGTACGAGAAGCCGATCCCGCTCTCCACCCAGGTGCTGCTGGACCGCGAGCGGTGCGTGCTGTGCGCGCGCTGCACCCGGTTTTCGCAGCAGATCGCCGGTGACCCGTTCATCGACCTGGTCGAGCGCGGCGCGCTCCAGCAGGTCGGCACCGGCGTCGACCAGCCGCTGGACTCGTACTTCTCCGGCAACACCATCCAGATCTGCCCGGTCGGCGCGCTCACCTCCGCCGCCTACCGGTTCCGCTCCCGCCCGTTCGACCTGGTGTCCTCCCCGTCCGTGTGCGAGCACTGCTCGGCGGGCTGCGGGCAGCGCACCGACCACCGGCGCGGCAAGGTGCTGCGGCGCCTGGCCGGCAACGAGCCGGAGGTCAACGAGGAGTGGAACTGCGACAAGGGCCGGTTCGCGTTCCGCTACGCCCAGCAGCGGGACCGTTTCACCTCGCCGATGGTGCGCCGTGACGGCGAACTCGTCGCGGTGTCCTGGTCGGAGGCGCTCGCCGAGGCCGCCGAGGGGCTGCGCGGCAAGCGGGCCGCGGCGCTGGCCGGCGGCCGGGTCACCGTCGAGGACGCCTACGGCTGGGCCAAGTTCGCCCGCCTGGCGCTCGGCACCAACGACGTCGACTTCCGTTCCCGCCCGCACAGCGCCGAGGAGGCCGAGTTCCTGGCCGCGGTCGTCGCCGGGCACGGGACGGATGTGGACGGCGGCGGGGTGACGTACCGCGAGCTGGAGGCCGCACCGGCCGTGCTGCTGGCCGGACTCGAAGCGGAGGAAGAGGCGCCGATCGTCTTCCTGCGGCTGCGCAAGGCCAACCGGGCCACCGGACTGCGGGTGTTCTCGATCGCCTCGCACGCCACCCGGGGCCTCGCCAAGCTGCACGGCGCGCTGCTGCCCGCCGCCCCCGGCACCGAGGCCGAATGGCTCGGCGCGCTCGCGGGCGACGAGGTGCTCGCCGACGACGCGGGACGCTGCGCCGACGCGCTGCGCTCCCCGGGCGCGGTGATCCTGGTCGGCGAACGGCTCGCCCAGACCGCCGGCGGCCTGACCGCCGCGCTGCGCCTGGCGCAGACCACCGGGGCGAAGCTCGCCTGGGTGCCGCGCCGGGCCGGCGAGCGCGGCGCGGTCGAGGCGGGCGTGCTGCCCGGGCTGCTGCCCGGCGGCCGGTCCGTCGAGGTGCCCGCCGCCCGCGCCGAGGCCGCCACCCACTGGGGCGTCGACGAACTGCCCGCCGCGCCCGGCCGCGACACCGGCCGGATCCTGGCCGCCGCCGCGGCCGGCGAGCTGGACGCGCTGGTGATCGGCGGCGTCGGCCTGGACGACCTGCCGGACCCGGTGCTCGCCGAACAGGCCCTGGAGAGCGTTGAGTTCGTGCTCTCGCTGGAGCTGCGCCCGTCCGCCGTGACGGCGCACGCCGACGTGGTGCTGCCGGTCGCGGCCGTCGCCGAGAAGGCCGGCACCTTCCTGGACTGGGAGGGCCGGGTCCGGATGTTCGAGCCGGCCATCAAGCCCGACCAGCTGATGGGACGCCACCTGCACGCCGACGTCCGGGTGCTGTCGATGGTCGCGGACGCGCTGGAGCGGCCGATCGGCCTGCCCGACGTCCGGGCGGCCCGGCTGGAGCTGGACCGCTTCGCCCCCTGGCAGGGCGACCGCCCCGCCGAGCCCGCCGCGCACCCCGCCGCGCTGCCCCGCCCCGTCACCGGGCAGGCCGTGCTGGCCGGGCACCGGATGCTGCTCGACAACGGCTCGCTGCAGGACGGCGACGAGCACCTGGCCGGCACCCGGCACCCCGTGGTGGCCCGGCTGTCCGCCGCCACCGCCGCCGAGATCGGCGCCACCGGCGCGCTGCTGCGGATCTCCGGCCCGGCCGGGTCGCTGACCCTGCCGCTGGAGGTCACCGGGGCGATGCCGGACCGCACGGTCTGGCTGCCGCTCAACTCGACGCCCGGCGGCGGCGTGCACCGCACGCTCGGCACCACGCTCGGCCACCTGGTCACCATCGCCCCGGCGGAGGAATCATGACGGACCTCGCTGCTGCGTACGACACTTTGGGCTACTTCGGCCGCGACCCGTGGTGGCTGGTGCTGCTGAAGGCGGTGTTCTGCTTCGCCTTCCTGGTGCTGACGGTGCTGATCGCGATCGTCTGGGAGCGCAAGGTCGTCGCCTGGATGCAGCTGCGGATCGGCCCGAACCGGCACGGCCCGTGGGGTCTGCTGCAGTCACTGGCCGACGGTGTGAAGCTGGCGCTGAAGGAAGACCTGGTGGTGAAGGGCGCCGACAAGGCGGTCTACATCCTGGCGCCGATCGTCGCGGCGATCCCCGCGTTCATGGCGTTCGCGGTGATCCCGTTCGGCCCGGCGGGCAACGAGGTGTCGATCTTCGGTACCCGGACCCCGCTGCAGCTCACCGACCTGCCGATCGCGCTGCTGTACATCCTGGCCACCGCCTCGGTGGGCATCTACGGCATCGTGCTGGCGGGCTGGTCGTCCGGTTCGACGTACCCGCTGCTCGGCGGTATCCGCTCGTCCGCCCAGATGATCAGCTACGAGATCGCGATGGGCCTGTCGTTCGCGGCGGTGTTCATCTACTCGGGCTCGATGTCGACCTCGGAGATCGTCTCCTCGCAGCAGCCGACCTGGTTCGCGGTGCTGCTGCCGGTGTCGTTCATCGTCTACATCATTGCGATGGTCGGCGAGACCAACCGGGCCCCGTTCGACCTCCCGGAGGCCGAGGGCGAGCTGGTCGGCGGTTTCAACACCGAGTACTCCTCGCTGAAGTTCGCGATGTTCATGCTGGCCGAGTACGTCAACATGGTCACCGTCTCGGCGGTCGCCTCGACGCTGTTCCTCGGCGGCTGGCGGGCCCCGTGGCCGATCTCGACGTTCTGGGCGGGTGCCAACCACGGCTGGTGGCCGATGCTGTGGATCGTGCTGAAGATCCAGCTGCTGCTGTTCTTCTTCATCTGGCTGCGCGGCACGCTGCCCCGGCTGCGCTACGACCAGTTCATGAAGCTCGGCTGGAAGGTGCTCATCCCGGTCTCGCTGGTGTGGCTGGTGATGGTGTCCGCGGTGCGGGCGCTGCGCAACGAGGGCTACGACTTCACCAAGGTGCTGCTGTACGTGGGCGCCCCGCTGGCGGCGATCCTGCTGATCGCGCTGGTGGCGGACGTGATCCGGAAGAAGCCCGCGGAGCCGCCGGCCGCCGCCCCGCCCGCGGCGTTCGACCCGATGGCCGGCGGCTACCCGGTGCCGCCGCTGCCCGGTCAGCAACTGCCGCCCGTCCCGCGCCGCCGTCGCCGGACCCCGCAACTCCAGGACGCCCTCAACGGGGCCGACCATTCCGAAGGGAGCTGAGCCCCGCCATGTCTGACGAATCTTCGGAAAAGTCGGTCCTCGGGCCGGCCGCCGGCTTCGGCGTGACCTTCAAGGCCATGTTCAAGAAGCGGCTCACCGAGCAGTATCCGGAGTACAAGAAGCCCACCGCTCCGCGTTTCCACGGCCGCCACCAGCTGAACCGGCACCCGGACGGCCTGGAGAAGTGCGTCGGCTGCGAGCTGTGCGCCTGGGCCTGCCCGGCCGACGCGATCTACGTCGAGGGCGCCGACAACCATGACGACGAGCGGTACTCGCCCGGCGAGCGGTACGGCGCGGTCTACCAGATCAACTACGCCCGCTGCATCCTGTGCGGGCTGTGCATCGAGGCCTGCCCGACCCGGGCGCTCACCATGACCAACGAGTACGAACTGGCCGACGACAGCCGGCAGGACCTGATCTTCACCAAGGAGCAGCTGCTGGTCGGGCTGACCGAGGGCATGGTCGACTCGCCGCACGCGTACTTCCCGGGCGCCGACGAGGGCGCCTACTACCGGGGCGAGATCACCGGCGCCGCGCCGGGCACTGTGCAGCAGGAGAAGCACGCGCACGACAAGGAGGCGCAGTCATGACCTCCACCGGCGAGGCCGTGCAGTTCTGGGTGCTGGCCGTGATCGCGGTCGGCGGGGCGCTCGGCATGCTGCTGATGAAGAAGGCGGTGCACTCGGCGCTCTGCCTGGCCGCCACCATGCTGTCGCTGGCGGTCTGTTACCTGGCGCAGGGCGCGGTGTTCCTGGGTGTGGTGCAGATCGTGGTCTACACCGGCGCGATCATGATGCTGTTCCTGTTCGTGGTGATGCTGGTCGGCGTCTCCTCGGCGGACTCGCTGAAGGAGCAGCTCAAGGGCCAGCGGATCGCCGCGGTGCTCTGCGGCGTGGGCTTCGGCGTGCTGCTGATCGCCGGTCTGGCGAACGCCAAGCTGTCGCACTTCACCGGCCTGTCCGAGGCGAACGCCGAGGGCAACGTGCAGGGCCTGGCGAAGCTGATCTTCACCAAGTACGTCTGGGCGTTCGAAGTGACCGGCGCGCTGCTGATCACCGCGGCGGTCGGCGCGATGGTGCTGACCCACCGCGAGAAGGTCCGCGACCGCCTGACGCAGCGTCAACTCGCGGCGCAGCGCGTCAAGGACAACATCCAGGTGCCGCCGATGCCCGCCCCCGGCGTGTACGCCCGGCACAACGCGGTGGACATCCCGGCGCTGCTGCCCGACGGCACCGTCGCCGAGGACTCGGTGATGAGCACCCTGCGCGAGCGCGGCCAGATCCGCGACGTCAGCCAGGAGATGCTGCGGCGGATGGCCGAGCTGGAGGAGAGCACCGCCGACTGGCTCGGCCGGCCGTCCTCCGCCCGTCCGAAGGTCACCGGGCCCCGCCAGGCGCTGGAGACCGTGCCGACCCCGAGCAAGGAGGAGGCGGAGTGAACCCGGTCAACTACCTGTACCTGGCCGCGCTGCTGTTCACCATCGGCGCCTCCGGCGTGCTGATCCGGCGCAACGCGATCGTGCTGTTCATGTGCGTGGAGCTGATGCTGAACGCCTCGAACCTGGCGCTGGTCACGTTCTCCCGGCTGCACGGCAACCTGGACGGCCAGATCCTCGCGTTCTTCACCATGGTGGTCGCGGCGGCCGAGGTCGTGGTCGGCCTCGCCATCATCGTCTCCATCTTCCGGACCAGGCACTCCGCTTCGGTCGACGACAGCAACCTGATGAAGCTGTAGGCGGAGGGCCCTTCAGTGAACTCTCTCATTCCGCTGCTGGTCGCGGCGCCGCTGGCCGGCGCTGCCCTGCTGCTGCTCGGCGGACGGGCCCTGGACCGTTTCGGGCACTGGATCGCGACCGCTCTCGCGGCGCTGTCCTTCGCCTTCGGCCTCACCCTGTTCGCGGACATGCTCGGCCGTGACACCGCGCACCGGGCCGTCATCGAGCGGCTGTACACCTGGATCCCGGTGGACGGCTTCCAGGCCGACATCTCCTTCCAGCTCGACCAACTGTCCATCGTCTTCGTGCTGTTGATCACCGGCGTCGGCACCCTGATCCACCTGTACTCGGTGGGCTACATGGCGCACGACGAGCGCCGCCGCCGGTTCTTCGGCTACCTGAACCTGTTCGTGGCCGCCATGCTGCTCCTGGTGCTGGCCGGCAACTACCTGCTGCTGTACGTCGGTTGGGAGGGCGTGGGCCTCGCGTCCTACCTGCTGATCGGGTTCTGGCAGCACAAGCCGAGCGCCGCGACGGCCGCCAAGAAGGCGTTCATCGTCAACCGGGTCGGCGACATGGGCCTGTCCATCGCGATCATGCTGATGTTCGCGGAGTTCGGCTCGTTCGCCTTCGGCCCGGTGTTCGGCGCGGCCGGCGACGCGAGCCAGGGCAAGCTCACCGCGATCGCGCTGATGCTGCTGCTCGCCGCCTGCGGCAAGTCCGCGCAGGTGCCGCTGCAGTCCTGGCTGGGCGACGCGATGGAGGGCCCGACCCCGGTCTCCGCGCTGATCCACGCGGCCACCATGGTGACCGCCGGCGTCTACCTGATCGTCCGCTCCGCGGCGATCTTCGACCTGGCCCCCGACGCGCAGACCGTCGTCGTGGTGGTCGGCGCGGTGACGCTGCTGTTCGGTGCGATCGTCGGTTGCGCGAAGGACGACATCAAGAAGGCGCTGGCCGGCTCGACCATGTCGCAGATCGGCTACATGATCATGGCGGCCGGCCTCGGCCCGATCGGCTATGCCTTCGCGATCATGCACCTGGTCACCCACGGCTTCTTCAAGGCCGGACTGTTCCTCGGCGCCGGATCGGTCATGCACGGCATGAACGACGAGGTGAACATGCGTCACTACGGCGGCCTGCGCAAGTACATGCCGGTCACCTTCTGGACGTTCATGGCCGGCTACGCGGCGATCATCGGCTTCCCGTTCCTGTCGGGCTTCTGGTCGAAGGACCAGATCATCGACGCGGCGTTCGCCAAGGGCGGCACCGAGGGCTGGATCCTCGGTGTGTGCGCGCTGACCGGTGCCGCGATCACCGCGTTCTACATGACCCGGGTGGTGCTGCTCACCTTCTTCGGTGAGAAGCGCTGGCAGCCGGACGAGAACGGCAACCCGCCGCACCCGCACGAGTCGCCGAAGAGCATGACCGTTCCGATGGTCCTGCTGGCCTTCGGCTCGGTGTTCGCGGGCGGGCTCTTCACCCTCGGCAGCTCCTTCGTGAACTTCCTGACGCCGGTCACCGGCCACGAGGAGGGCCACTCCCCGATCAACTCGGTGACCGTCAGCGTGATCGCCACCGTCTGCATGCTGGCCGGCGCCGGCCTGGCCTATGCGATGTACGGCCGCAGCCCCGTCCCGGTGCAGGCACCGGTCGGCTCGCTGCTCACCCGGGCCGCCCGCCGCGACCTGCTGCAGGACGACTTCAACCACGCCGTCCTGGTCCGGCCCGGCTCGGCGCTCGCCGCCACCCTGGTCTGGTTCGACAGCAGGGGCCTGGACGGCTTCGTCAACGGCCTGGCCGCCGCCATCGGCGGGCTGTCCGGGCGGCTGCGCCGGATCCAGACCGGATACGTCCGGACGTACGCGCTCTCCATGTTCGGCGGCACGCTGGTGCTGGTCGCCTCCACTCTCCTGATGAGGTCGGTCTGATGAGCTACCTCCTCTCCGCCACCTGTGCCGTCCCGGCCGCCGGAGCAGTGCTCACCGCTGCCCTCCCGGCCGGCACCGGCGAGGCCCGGCGGCGCACCACCAAGGCCGTCGCGCTCGCCGTCTCGGCGGTCACCCTGGGGCTGGCCGTCGCGGTCGCCGTCGCCTTCGAACCCGGCGGCCCCCGTTACCAGTTGACCGAGTCCTACAGCTGGATCCGGTCCTTCGGGATCAGCTTCTCGCTCGGCGTGGACGGCATCGGCGCCGTGCTGGCACTGCTCACCGCGGTGCTGGTGCCGCTGGTGATGCTGGCCGGCTGGCACGACGCCGACCCCGCCGCTCCGGAGGGCTCGTTCGAGTCCAAGCGCCGCACCCAGGGCTTCTTCGCCCTGATCCTCGCCGTCGAGGCGATGGTGCTGGTGTCCTTCCTGGCCACCGACGTGTTCGTGTTCTACGTGTTCTTCGAAGCCATGCTGATCCCGATGTACTTCCTGATCGGCGGCTTCGGCGACCGGGCCGGCGGACCCGACTCGGACCGCCAGCGCTCCTACGCCGCAGTGAAGTTCCTGCTGTACAACCTGCTCGGCGGACTGGTCATGCTGGCCGCCGTGATCGGCCTGTACGTGGTGGCCGCCGACCAGGGGCACGCGACGTTCAGCCTGCCCGCGCTGACCGACGCGATCTCCTCCGGCAAGCTGGTGATCGACCCGACCGCGCAGCGCGCGCTGTTCCTCGGCTTCTTCTTCGCCTTCGCGGTGAAGGCCCCGATGTGGCCGCTGCACACCTGGCTGCCGAACGCGATGGGGGAGTCCACCGCCGGAACCGCCGTGCTGATCACGGCAGTTGTCGACAAGGTCGGCACCTTCGCGATGCTCCGGTTCTGCCTCGGCCTGTTCCCGGACGCGTCCAAGACCTTCGCCCCGGCGATCCTGGTGCTGTCGCTGATCGGCATCGTCTACGGCGCGCTGGTCGCCATCGGACAGAAGGACATGAAGCGGCTGGTCGCCTACGCGTCCATCTCGCACTTCGGGTTCATCATCATGGGCATCTTCGCGATGACCAGCCAGGGCCAGTCCGGCGCCACCCTCTACATGGTCAACCACGGCATCTCCACCGCCGCGTGGATGCTGGTCGCGGGCTTCCTGATTTCCCGCCGCGGCTCGCGCCTGATCGCCGACTACGGCGGCGTGCAGAAGGTCGCCCCCGTGCTGGCCGGCACCTTCCTGATCGGCGGACTCGCCACCCTGTCGCTGCCCGGCATGGCCCCGTTCGTCAGCGAATTCCTGGTCCTGGTCGGCACGTTCACCCGCTACCCGGTGATCGGCATCATCGCCACCTTCGGCATCGTGCTGGCCGCGCTGTACGCGCTGATGCTGTACCAGCGCACCATGACCGGCCCGGTGAAGGCCTCCGTGCAGGGCATGCCCGACCTGAAGGCCCGTGAACTCGCCGTCGTAGCCCCGCTGGTGGCCCTCACCCTGCTGCTTGGCGTCTACCCGCAGCCGCTCACCAAGATGGTGAACCCGGCCGTGAACGACACCCTTGGCCAGGTCCACCGGACCGACCCCGCGCCCGCCCACCCGGTCGCCGCCACCAACGGAGGTGAGCAGAAGTGATCGCCACCCACGCGCTGGCCGCCGCCGGCGGCAACAGTCCGAGCATCCCCGCCCCGCACATCGAGTACGGCCAACTCTCGCCGATGCTGGTGGTGTTCGGCGCCGCCCTGATCGGCATCCTGGCCGAGGCGTTCCTGCCGCGACGGCTGCGCGCCTCCAGCCAACTCGGCATCTCGCTGACCGGCCTGGTCGGCGCGTTCGTCGCCGTGGTGGTGCTCGCCGCCCAGGGCCACGCCTCCACCAAGGCCGGGCTGCTCGCGATGGGCTCGGTCGCCATCGACGGGCCCGCGCTGTTCCTGCAGGGCGTCATCCTGCTGACCGCCGTCCTCGCCGTCCTCACCTACGCCGAGGGCCGGCTGGAGCCGCGCATCAACGGCCACCGGATCGACGCGTTCACCGCGCAGGCCGCCGCCGTCCCCGGCGGCGAACAGGAACGCGAGGCCACCCGCGAGGGCCTGCGGACCACCGAGATCTACCCGCTCACCCTGTTCGCGGTCGGCGGCATGCTGCTCTTCCCCGCCGCCAACGACCTGCTGACCATGTTCGTGGCGCTCGAAGTGCTGTCCCTGCCGCTGTACTTGATGTGCGCGATCGCCCGGCGCCGCCGCCTGCTCTCGCAGGAGGCCGCCGTCAAGTACTTCCTGCTCGGCGCGTTCGCCTCCGCGTTCTTCCTGTTCGGCACCGCCCTGCTGTACGGCTACGCGGGCAGCGTCCGGCTCGGCGACATCGCCGATGTCGTCGCCGGCACCGCCCCCGTCACCCCCGCGCTCGCCGTCACCACCCAGAACGACGCGCTGCTGCTGGTCGGCCTGGCCATGCTCGCCGTCGGCCTGCTGTTCAAGGTCGGCGCGGTGCCGTTCCACTCCTGGACGCCGGACGTCTACCAGGGCGCGCCCACCCCCGTCAGCGGGTTCATGGCCGCCGCCACCAAGACCGCCGCGTTCGGCGCCATGCTGCGGCTGTTCTACGTCGCCTTCCCCGGCATCCGCTGGGACTGGCGGCCCGTCATGTGGGGCGTCGCCATCCTCACCATGGTGGTCGGCTCGATCCTCGCCGTCACCCAGCAGGACGTGAAGCGCCTCCTCGCCTACTCCTCGGTCGCGCACGCCGGCTTCATCCTCACCGGCCTGATCGCCACCGACCGGCGCGGCGTCGCCGCCGTCCTCTTCTACCTGCTCGCCTACTCCTTCGTCACCCTCGGCGCGTTCGCCGTCGTCACCCTGGTGCGCGACTCCAAGGGCGAAGCCACCCACCTCTCCAACTGGGCCGGCCTCGGCCGCCGCTCACCGCTGCTCGCCGCGGTCTTCGCGCTGTTCCTGCTGGCCTTCGCGGGCATCCCGCTCACCTCCGGCTTCACCGGCAAGTTCGCGGTCTTCCAGGCCGCGGCCGCCGGCGGCGCCACCCCCCTGGTGATCGTCGGTGTGCTGTCCTCCGCGATCGCCGCCTTCTTCTACATCCGCGTCATCGTCCTGATGTTCTTCTCCGACCCCCAGCCCGCCGGCCCCGCCGTCGCCGTCCCCAGCGCCCTCACCGCCACCACCATCGCCTTCGGCGTCCTGGTGACGCTCGGCCTGGGCCTGCTCCCGCAGTACTTCCTCGACCTGGCCTCGAAGGCGTCCGTCTTCATCCGCTGACGTTCTTCAGCACGATCCGGCCCCCGCCCGCACTACCTGGTGGGGGCCCGGTCGTTGTCTGTGGCAGGGGGCAACAGGGAGTTCGGCCTGCCGTCCGACTTCGAGCTGGACCTCACCCGGATCATCCCCCGCTGACCTGCGGCCCCCGTCCCCCGGCCCCGCCACCAGGGGCGGAAGGTCCATGCCCGTGCAGTGATCCACTCGGGACCGGATACGCTGCCTTGTATGTGCATCGGCGGCGCTGAGGGACCGGCCCGCTGGATCGACCAGGGACAGGAGTGGTCAGCGTGACCGTCGTGGGGCCCTTCGGGCTGAGCGTGCAGGACCGCGATCTGACCCGTGACGTCCAGGCCGGGATGGAGGCCGTGGAGGCCGCCCTGATCGAGGCCGTCAAGTGCGACGTGCCCTTCATCACGGTGACCGCCAGCCACCTCATCGAGGCAGGGGGGAAGCGGTTCAGGCCGCTGCTGGTGATGCTCGCCGCCCAGTTCGGCGACCCCGCCGCGCGCGGGGTGGTGCCGTCCGCGGTGGTGGTCGAACTGACCCACCTCGCGACGCTGTACCACGACGACGTGATGGACGAGGCCCCCGTGCGGCGCGGCGCCCCCAGCGCCAACAGCCGCTGGGACAACTCGGTCGCCATCCTCACCGGCGACTTCCTGTTCTCCCGCGCCTCCCAGGTGCTCTCCGACCTCGGCCCCGAGGCCGTCCGGGTCCAGGCCGACGCGTTCGAACGGCTGGTCACCGGCCAGATCCTGGAGACCGTCGGGCCCCGCGCCGAGGACGACCCGCTGCAGCACTACCTGGACGTCCTCTCCGGCAAGACCGGCTCGCTGATCGCCGTCTCCTGCCGCTTCGGCGCGATGATGGCCGGTGCCGAACCGTGGATCGTCGACCTGCTCACCCAGTACGGCGAGCGCATCGGCACCGCGTTCCAGCTCGCCGACGACGTCCTCGACATCGCCAGCGACGGCCACGAGTCCGGCAAGACCCCCGGCACCGACCTGCGCGAGGGCGTCCCCACGCTGCCGGTCCTGCTGCTGCGTCAGATGCCCGTCGACCCGGCCGACCCCGAGGACGTCCGGCTGCGGGAGCTCCTCGACACCGATCTGGCGTCCGACGACGACGCCCACGCGGAAGCGCTGCGCCTGCTGCGTCGGCACCCCGCGCTGGAGCGGGCCCGCCGCGAGACGCTGCGCTACGCCGAGGAGGCGCGGGCGCTGCTCGACCCGCTGCCGGACTGCCCGGCGAAGGCGGCGCTGCAGGAGCTCTGCGACACGGTGGCGATTCGCACCATGTGACCGTCCGGTTGGGCGCTCTCACGTGCAAGTCGCCGTCCGTGCCGCGATCCTGCGATCGGGTGCGTTCCCCTTCGCGCGGTTCCCCGCGCCCCTGCGCGCTAGGGTTCGGGCTATGTTGCGTGTGGTGATCGCCGAGGATTCCGTGCTGCTCCGGGAGGGGCTGACGCGGTTGCTGACGGACCGGGGGATGGAGGTCGTGGCGGGGGTCGGTGACGGGGAAGCGCTGTTGCGGGCGGTGGACGGCCTACACGGGGAGGGCTCGTTGCCGGATGTGGTGGTGGCGGATGTGAGGATGCCGCCGACGCACACCGACGAGGGGGTGCGGGCGTGCGTGGAGTTGCGCAAGCGGTACCCGCAGTTGGGGGTGCTGGTGCTGTCGCAGCACGTGGAGGAGCAGTACGCGGGTGAGCTGCTGGCGGGTTCGACCCGCGGGGTGGGGTACCTGCTGAAGGACCGGGTCGCGGAGGTGCGGGAGTTCGCGGACGCGGTGACCCGGGTCGCGGAGGGCGGCACGGCGCTGGACCCGGAGGTGGTGCAGCAGTTGTTGAGCCGCAGCCGGCAGGTGGACACGCTGGCGAATCTGACGCCTCGTGAGCGTGAGGTGCTGGGGCTGATGGCGGAGGGCCGGACCAACGCGGCGATCGCCAAGCAACTGGTGGTGTCCGACGGGGCTGTCGAGAAGCATGTGTCGAACATCTTCCAGAAGTTGCGTTTGGGACCGAGCCAGGAGGATCACCGGCGGGTTCTCGCGGTGCTGGCGTATCTGGAGTCCTGACCGGCTTGCGGACCCGCGTGGCGGTCTTCGCGAGTTCCCTTCCAGCGGTGCTCTGCCCGCTTAGGATTCCCTTGGTGCGCCAGGCGGACGGGGCACACGGCTCACGCCCGCTGCTGGCTCCCCTTCGAGGAGGTCCGCGGCAGTGACCAGTCAGGTCGATCAGTCAGAGGCAGTGGACGGCCCGGGCGGCGAGCGCCGGTCGGGTCCGGCCTCGGCCCGGTCCGGGCGGCCGGCCAAGCCGATCCGGCGGTTGGACCGGGTGATCATCCGGTTCGCCGGTGACTCGGGCGACGGTATGCAGCTCACCGGCGACCGGTTCACCTCGGAGACGGCGGCGTTCGGCAACGACCTGTCCACGCTGCCGAACTTCCCGGCCGAGATCCGGGCCCCCGCAGGCACCCTGCCGGGTGTGTCGAGCTTCCAGCTGCACTTCGCCGACCACGACATCCTGACGCCGGGCGACGCCCCGGACGTGCTGGTGGCGATGAACCCGGCGGCGCTGAAGGCGAACCTGCCGGACCTGCCGGCCGGCGCCGAGATCATCGTCAACACCGACGAGTTCACCAAGCGCGCGCTGGCGAAGGTCGGGTACGACAAGGACCCGCTGGCGGACGGTTCGCTGGAGTCGTTCCGGCTGCACCCGGTGCCGCTGACCACGCTGACGCTGGAGGCGCTGAAGGACAGCGGGCTGGCCCGCAAGGACGCCGAGCGGGCGAAGAACATGTTCGCGCTGGGCCTGCTGTCGTGGATGTACCACCGGCCGACCCACGGCACCGAGCTGTTCCTGCGGCAGAAGTTCGCGAAGAAGCCGCAGATCGCCGAGGCCAACGTGGCGGCGTTCCGGGCGGGTTGGAACTTCGGCGAGACCACCGAGGACTTCGCGGTCTCCTACGAGATCCCGCCGGCCAAGCTGCCGGCCGGCACGTACCGCAACATCTCCGGGAACCTGGCGCTGTCGTACGGCCTGGTCGCGGCGGGGGAGCGGTCCGGGCTGCCGGTGTTCCTCGGCTCGTACCCGATCACCCCGGCCTCGGACATCCTGCACGAGCTGTCGAAGCACAAGAACTTCGGCGTGCGGACGTTCCAGGCCGAGGACGAGATCGCCGGTATCGGCGCGGCGCTCGGCGCGGCGTTCGGCGGCGCGCTGGGCGTCACCACCACGTCCGGTCCGGGCGTGGCGCTGAAGTCGGAGACCATCGGCCTGGCGGTGTCGCTGGAACTGCCACTGCTGGTGGTCGACATCCAGCGCGGCGGCCCGTCCACCGGCCTGCCGACCAAGACCGAGCAGGCGGACCTGCTGCAGGCGATGTTCGGCCGCAACGGCGAGGCCCCGGTGCCGATCGTCGCCCCCGCGACGCCCGCCGAGTGCTTCGACGCCGCGCTCGACGCGGCCCGGATCGCGCTCACCTACCGCACCCCGGTGTTCCTGCTCTCCGACGGCTACCTGGCCAACGGCTCCGAGCCGTGGAAGATCCCGGACGTCGACGAACTCCCGGACCTGCGCGTCGAGTTCGCCACCGAGCCGAACGGCCCCGACGGCACCTTCCGCCCCTACCAGCGCGACCCGCACACCCTCGCCCGCCCGTGGGCGGTGCCCGGCACCCCCGGCCTCGAGCACCGGATCGGCGGCATCGAGAAGCAGGACGGCACCGGCAACATCTCCTACGACCCCGCCAACCACGACTTCATGGTCCGCACCCGGCAGGCCAAGATCGACGGCATCGAGGTGCCCGACATCGAGGTCGACGACCCGAGCGGCGAGGCCCGGGTCCTGGTGCTCGGCTGGGGCTCCACCTACGGCCCGATCACCGCCGCGGTGCGCCGGGTCCGGGCCGACGGCGGCCAGGTCGCCCAGGCCCACCTGCGCCACCTCAACCCGTTCCCGGCCAACCTCGGCACGGTGCTGAGCCGGTACGAGCGGGTGATCGTCCCCGAGATGAACCTCGGGCAGCTCGCCCTGCTGCTGCGCGCGAAGTACCTCGTCGACGCGCAGTCCTACAACCAGGTGCGCGGCCTGCCGTTCAAGGCCGCCCAACTCGCCGACGTGCTGCACGCGGCGATCGGCACGCTCGACGCGGAGGCGACGACCCGATGACCGACTTCCCCGCCCTGCGGCTCGTCCCCAAGGCTGACGGCCCGCAGACCGCGAAGGACTTCAAGACCGACCAGGAAGTGCGCTGGTGCCCCGGCTGCGGCGACTACGCGATCCTGGCCGCCGTCCAGTCCTTCATGCCGGAGCTCGGCATCCGCCGGGAGAACACCGTCTTCGTCTCCGGCATCGGCTGCTCGTCCCGCTTCCCGTACTACATGAACACGTACGGCATGCACTCGATCCACGGCCGCGCCCCGGCGATCGCCACCGGCCTGGCCGCCTCCCGCCCCGACCTGTCGGTGTGGGTGGTGACGGGTGACGGCGACGCGCTGTCGATCGGCGGCAACCACCTGATCCACGCGCTGCGCCGGAACGTCAATCTGAAGATCCTGCTGTTCAACAACCGGATCTACGGACTGACCAAGGGCCAGTACTCGCCGACCAGCGAGGTCGGGAAGATCACCAAGTCCACCCCGATGGGTTCGCTGGACGCACCGTTCAACCCGCTGTCGCTGGCGATCGGCGCCGAGGCTTCGTTCGTGGCCCGGACGATCGACTCCGACCGGCAGCACCTGCAGTCCGTGCTGCGGGCCGCGGCGCAGCACGAGGGCACCGCGCTGGTGGAGATCTACCAGAACTGCAACATCTTCAACGACGGCGCGTTCGAGATCCTCAAGGAGCCCGGCACCCGGGACGAGGCGCTCATCCGGCTGGAGCACGGGCAGCCGGTCCTGGTCGGCGCGGACCGGCACGTGGTGCGGGGCGCGGACGGGGAGCTGCGGATCGCTCCGCGGAGCGAGGGTGAGGCGCTTGTGCACGACGCGCACGCCAGCAGTCCCGCGACGGCGTTCGCGCTCACCCGGCTGACCGAGACGGACCTGCTGCACAACACGCCGATCGGTGTGCTGCGGGATGTGAAGCGGGCTGTTTACGACACGCAGATGGCCGACCAGCTGGCGCTTGCGGAGGAGCAGAAGGGGCGTGGGGAGCTGGCTGGTTTGCTGGCTGGGTCCAGCACCTGGACGGTGACCGCCTAGCCCGGAAGCTGTCAGCAGCAAAAGTTCCGTTTGGGGATGACACCTTCACCCGCGTGCCGCTACCTTTCGTAGGACGTTTCGTGCGCGGGTGAAGGGCAGGCCATGGCGGAGAGTGCGCGGGAGGCCAGGGTCGGGCTCTGGAACGGCTTTGCGGCGTACGGGATGTGGGGGCTGTTCCCGCTGTTCTGGCCGTTGCTGGAGCCGGCCGGGGCGGCGGACATCCTGGCGAACCGGATGGTGTGGTCGCTGGTCGCGGTGGTGGTGATGCTGCTGATACGCCGGCGCTGGGGGTGGATACGCCCGCTGTTGCGTCAGCCGCGCAGGCTGGCGCTGCTGGCGGTGGCGGCGGCGACCGTCTCGGTGAACTGGGGCGTGTACATCTGGGCCGTGAACGCCGGGCATGTGGTGGAGACCAGCCTCGGGTACTTCATCAATCCGCTGGTGACGATCGCGTTCGGCGTCCTGGTGCTGCGCGAGCGCCTGCGTACCGCGCAGTGGGCGGCGGTCGGGGTCGGTGTGGCGGCGGTGGCGGTGCTGACGGTGGCGTACGGGCGGCTGCCGTGGATCGCGCTGACGTTGGCGCTGTCGTTCGCCACGTACGGTCTGCTGAAGAAGAAGGTCGCGCTGGGCGGTGCGGAGAGCCTGGCGGTGGAGAGCGCGGTGATGTTCCCGTTCGCGCTGGGGTTCCTGGTGTACCTGGGCGTGCGCGGTGAGGGCAGTCTGACGCACTACGGCTGGGGTCACACCGCGCTGCTGGTGGCCAGCGGGGTCATTACGGCGGTGCCGCTGATGTGCTTCGGGGCGGCGGCGCTGCGGGTGCCGCTGACCACGCTGGGCCTGTTGCAGTACCTGGCGCCGGTGTTCCAGTTCCTGATCGGGGTGACGGTCTTCCACGAGTCGATGTCACCGGCCCGCTGGGCGGGTTTCGGGCTGGTGTGGGTGGCGCTGGTGGTGCTGAGCGTGGACGCGCTGCGCCGGGTGCGGTCGGAGCGGCGGCAGGTCGCGGTGCCGGTGCCGGCGGAGACGGTCGCCAACTGACGACGCGGGGCCCCGGGCGGTCCCGGGGCCCCGCGTGGTCGTGTGTGGTGGTTACTTGCCGGAGGCCGCGGCCTGCTCCAGGGTCTCCGGGGTGACGGCTCCCATGTAGACCTTGCCGTCCTTGGTGACCAGGGCGTTGACGATGCGGGTGGACACCAGGGTGCCGCCCTTGACCTCGCGGCCGGCGAACTTGGCGATGCCCTTGGCGGCGTCCGCGCCGGCGTCGCCGTGGGCGATGGCCGTCCAGCCCTCGCCGATGACGCCGCCCTTGGCGCCGTCCTTGGCGCCGTCCGTGCCGCCGCCGGTGGGCAGCGAGGGCAGGCCGGGGATGGACGGCATCGGGTTGGCGGTGTGGTCCTTCGCGGACTGCTCGATCACCTTGGCGCCCTTGGGGACGCTGAACTGGAAGGTCTTGGCGTCGGGCTTGTCGTAGGACAGGGTGCCGAAGCGCACGTCGAACGCGGTGGCGCCGTCCACGGTGCGCAGCTGCACGGCCAGCGGCATGCCCTTGTCGGCGTCGATCGAGACGCGGATCTCGGCGACGGTGGAGCCGGCCTGCTTGGGCTTGATGCTGAGCTTGTACGCGGCGTGCCCGGCGACCCGCTCGGTGCCGTCGACCGTCACCGAGGTGGTGGCGGAGGAGTGCTCGAGGAGCTGCTTGGCGACGTCCTGCGGGGTGATGGAGCCGATGCCCTCCTTGCCGTCGGGCCGGTGGCCGTCGGTGCCCGTGCCGGTGAGGTGCAGGGCCTGCTGGGAGCTGCGGTCGTACGCCCACACCTGGTCGCCGTTGTGGACCAGCTCGTAGCCGGACTTCTGGCCGGACAGGGTGAGCCGCTGGCGGTCCGGGCCGTCCGAGGAGACGGACAGGGTGTGCGAGCCGCCGAGCAGTTCGACGGCCTTCATCTGCGGGTCGGCACTGCCGGTCTTGGCGCCGGCGCCGCGGGCCATCTCGCCGAGCGGGCCGGAGCCGGAGGCGAGGTCGGTCAGCGCGGTGGGCAGGCCCAGGTCGGCGTTGACCCGGACGGTGCCGCTGAAGGTGTCGGTGTTCGCGGAGATGGCCTTGGCGATCAGGTCCTGGGCGCTGATGGCCGGCAGGTTCGGCGACTCGTCGCTGGCCAGTGCGGGCACCAGGCCCATGCCGATGGCGACGACGGTGGCGATCGCCGCCGGCACGCCGATCCGGACGGCGGTGCGGCGCCTGCCCGCCCGAACCGCCGTCATGTCCTCTACTGCGGTGGCTTCCTGGTTCACTGCGGCCCCCTCCAGAGCTCGTCTGCTGTCACTGTCCATTGAAGCCCCGCGGCACCCCTCGACGCGTCGCCCGGCGGCAGCAGATCGCGCTACGTCTCGCGTTGTATCCGGAGTATTGCGACCCTGAGACGCCGTCAGGGTCGTGTCCATCCGGAGGTGTACGCCTCGCGTAGGGTCGGGCCCATGAGCCACCAGCCCCCGCTGCCCGCCCCTTCCTCGCCCACCCCGACCGCGATGCGGCGTGCGCTGCGCCGGGCCCGTGACGGGGTGGCGCTGGACGCCGCGGAGGCGGCGGTGCTGCTCCAGGCGCGCGGCGCGGACCTGGCGGAGCTGTGCGGGGCCGCGGCGCGGATCCGGGACGCCGGGCTGGAGCAGGCGGGCCGTCCGGGCGTCATCACGTACTCGCGCAAGGTGTTCATCCCGCTGACCAGGCTGTGCCGGGACCGCTGCCACTACTGCACCTTCGCCACCGTGCCCGGCAAGCTCCGCAAGGACGGCCACGGGCTGTACCTGTCCCCGGACGAGGTGCTGGAGATCGCCCGCCGGGGTGCCGAACTCGGCTGCAAGGAAGCCCTGTTCACGCTCGGCGACCGCCCCGAGACCCGGTGGCCCGAGGCCCGCGAGTGGCTGGACGCGCACGGCTACGACGACACCCTGGCGTACGTGCGGGCGATGGCGGTGCGGGTGCTGGAGGAGACCGGGCTGCTGCCGCACCTGAACCCGGGCGTGCTGTCCTGGACGGACTTCCAGCGCCTCAAGCCGGTCGCCCCGTCGATGGGCATGATGCTGGAGACCACCGCCACCCGCCTCTGGTCGGAGCCCGGCGGCCCGCACCACGGCTCCCCGGACAAGGAGCCGGCGGTGCGGCTGCGGGTGCTGGAGGACGCCGGGCGCAGCGCCGTGCCGTTCACCACCGGGGTGCTGATCGGCATCGGCGAGACCTTCGAGGAGCGGGCCGAGTCGCTGCTGGCGATCCGCAAGGTGTCCCGCGCCTACCAGGGCGTGCAGGAAGTGATCGTGCAGAACTTCCGGGCCAAGCCGGACACCGCGATGCGGGCCATGCCGGACGCCGAACTGTCCGAGCTGGCGGCCGCGGTGGCGGTGGCCCGGCTGGTCCTCGGCCCGGCCGCCCGGATCCAGGCGCCGCCGAACCTGGTGGACGCCGAGTTCGCGCTGCTGATCGGCGCGGGCATCGACGACTGGGGCGGCATTTCGCCGCTGACGCCCGACCACGTCAACCCGGAGCGTCCCTGGCCGCACATCGAAGAGTTGGCCGAACGGACCGCCGAGTCCGGGTACCTGCTGCGCGAGCGGTTGACGATCTACCCCGAGTACCTGAAGCGCGGCGAGCCCTGGCTCGACCCCCGGCTGCTGCCGCACGTGCGGGCGCTCGCCGACCCGGCCACCGGCCTGGCCGTCGAGGGCCGCCGCCCCGCCGGCCTGCCCTGGCAGGAGCCCGACGAGCCGATGACCGGCGGCGGCCGAACCGACCTGTTCCGCACCGTCGACACCGAGGGCCGCACCGGCGACCGCCGCTCCGACTTCGACGAGGTCTACGGCGACTGGGAGTCGCTGCGCGAACAGGTCGCCGTCCCCGCCCCGAGCCGCCTGCCCGCCGACGTCCGCGCCGCACTGTCCACCGCCGCCGACGACCCGACGAAGCTGACGGACGACCAGGCCCTCGCGCTGTTCCAGGCCGACGGGGACGCGCTGGACGCGCTGTGCCGGATCGCCGACGAGCTGCGCCGCGACACGGTCGGCGAGGAGGTGACGTACTGCGTCACCCGGAACATCAACTTCACCAACGTCTGCTACACCGGCTGCCGGTTCTGCGCGTTCGCGCAGCGCCGCACCGACGCCGACGCGTACACCCTGTCGCTGGACCAGGTCGCCGAACGGGCCGAGCAGGCCTGGGAGGTGGGCGCGACCGAGGTGTGCATGCAGGGCGGCATCCACCCGGACCTGCCGGGCACCGCCTACTTCGACATCGCCCGGGCCGTGAAGCAGCGGGTGCCGGGCATCCACGTGCACGCGTTCTCGCCGATGGAGGTGGTCAACGGCGCCACTCGCACCGGGCTTTCGATCCGCGACTGGCTGGCCGCCGCGAAGGAGGCCGGCCTGGACTCCATCCCCGGCACCGCCGCGGAGATCCTCGACGACGAGGTGCGCTGGGTGCTCACCAAGGGCAAGCTGCCCGCCGCGACCTGGGTGGAGGTCGTCAGCACCGCGCACGAACTGGGCCTGCGCTCCTCGTCCACCATGATGTACGGGCACGTCGACACCCCCAAGCACTGGCTGGGCCACCTGCGGCTGCTGGCCGAAGTCCAGCAGCGCACCGGCGGGTTCACCGAGTTCGTCACGCTGCCGTTCGTGCACACCAACGCCCCCGTGTACCTGGCGGGCATCGCCCGGCCCGGTCCGACCGCGCGCGACAACCGGGCGGTGACCGCGATGGCCCGGCTGCTGCTGCACCCGCACATCCCCAACATCCAGACCAGCTGGGTGAAGCTCGGCGCGGAGGGCGCCGCCGAGATGCTCCGCAGCGGCGCCAACGACCTGGGCGGCACGCTGATGGAGGAGACCATCTCCCGGATGGCGGGCTCCGGTTGGGGCTCCTACAAGTCGGTCCGCGACCTGGAGGCGATCGCCGCCCTGGCCGGCCGCCCCGCCCGGCAGCGCACCACCGACTACGGCCAGGTGCCCGCCGAACGCCGCGCGGCGGCCCTCGCCTCGGACGGCCACCTGCCGCGGCTGCTGCCCGTGTTGGACTAGTGCCGCAACAGGCAACCTTTGCCCCGTCGCGGCCCGATGCATCCCGCCTGGACGCACCGCCAAAGCACCCAAGTACACCCAGTACGAGGGCGCTTCGGCGGCACGCCCAGCCGGGCGCCTCGGGCCGCTCCTTGACGGGCAAAAGTTGCCTGCCGCGGCACTAGTGCCTGTCGGGCGGATGGATGTTCGGTGGAGCCCGGCGGTTTCGGCCGGGCCTTCGAATACAGTGCGTCTGCTGTCCGACGCCCGCCGACCGAAAGGCCCCCACCCGTGATGCCCCTGTGGTCACGCGCCCAGCAGCAGGACTTCCGCAGCCGGGTGCGGGGCTGTCTGCTCGGTGGCGCGATCGGCGACGCCCTCGGCGCCGGCATCGAGTTCGAACGGCTGGGGCAGATCCGCGCCACCCACGGCGAGGCGGGCGTCACCGGCTATGTCCCCGCCTACGGGCGGCGCGGCGCCGTCACCGACGACACCCAGATGAGCCTGTTCACCGTCGACGGCCTGATCCGCGCCCACATAGGCCGCGACACCGGAGCCTGGCACCCGCCGTCCGACGTGCACCGCGCCTACCTGCGCTGGTACGCCACCCAGCAGGACTGGGGCCCGGACGAGCGCCGCAAGGACCTCGGCTGGCTGGGCCGCGAGGAGTGGCTGTACGAACGCCGGGCCCCCGGCAACGCCTGCCTGTCCGGTCTGGCCGGTACCGGGGACGGGCCGCCGGCCACCGTCGAGGAGCCGCGCAACCCGAACTCCAAGGGCTGCGGCACCGTGATGCGCGCCGCCCCGTTCGGGCTGCTCACCGCCTGGGACCCGGCCCTGGTGTTCCAACTCGCCGTCGAGTGCTCGGTGCTGACCCACGGCCACCCCACCGGCTACCTGTCCGCCGGGGCCTTCGCGGTGATCGTCCACGCGGTGGCCCGCGGCGGCACCCTGGAGGAGGGCGTCCACCTCGCCCTGGCGCTGCTGTCCGAGCGGCCGGGCCACGAGGAGACCACCGCCGCGCTGCGGGCCGCGCTGGACGCCGTCCGGGCCGGCGTGCCGTCCGCCGAACGGGTCGAGCAGCTCGGCGAGGGCTGGACCGCCGAGGAGTCGCTCGCCATCGGCCTGTACTGCGCCCTGGTCGCCGAGGACGTCCGCAGCGGCCTGCTGCTGGCCGTCAACCACTCGGGCGACAGCGACTCCACCGGCTCCATCTGCGGCAACCTGCTGGGCGCCCTGCACGGCGAGACCGCGCTGCCGCCCGAGCTGCTGGCCGAACTCGAGGGCCGCGGCACGATCCTGGAACTCGCCGACGACCTGGTGCTGGAACTGCTGCACGGCCCCGCGCTGCACGGCACCGAGGGCTGGAACACCCGCTACCCCGTCGGCAGTTGACGCTCCTCGGTACGACGGTGCCCGCCGCGGGGGAGCGACGGGCACCGGGAGTTGTGCAGGGAGCCGTGGATCAGACCTCGCCGAAGGCGCCGGTGCCGGCAGCCGCCGCGAAAGCCGCCCAGCTCTCGTTGGAGAAGTGCAGCTGCGCGCCGTGCGGGTCCTTGGAGTCCCGGACCGCGACAGAGGCAGAAGTCGGGACGGCGATCTCGACGCACGCGCCGTTGCCGCCGCTGTAGCTGCTCTTGCGCCAGGTCAGGGTCTCGATGGCCTTGCTCATTTCATGAACTCCTCTGCCAAATCGGTGATCATCGACCGGCTTTCCGTGACACTCATCGCCGCGGCTCGCAGGTGGTCGTAGAGATTGGTATAGCGGCGTACGTCGGCTTCCTTCTCCAAGTAGAGATCGGCCGTCACTCCTTCGAAGTAGACGACTGTGGAATCCGCTGACTCGGGGAACTCCATCAGGGAGAATGTCCCGGTCATCCCGGGGTGGGCACCGTGCTTGAACGGTATGACCTGCAGGTTGATGTTCGGTCGTTCGCCGAGCTCGACCAGCTGGAACAGCTGCTCGGCCATCACCCGCGGCCCGCCGACCTGGCGGCGCAGCACCGCCTCGTCTACCACCACCCACAGGCTGCCGAGCTGGTCGTCACCGTGTATCCGGAGCTGGCGCTTGAGCCGCACCTCCACCCGGCGGTGGATCGCCGCCGGATCGGTGTCCGGCTGGGTGCCGGCCACCACCGCCTCCGCGTACTCCCGGGTCTGCAACAGCCCCGGCACGAAGGAGGATTCGTAAGCCCGGATCGACGAGGCCTCCGCCTCCAGTCCGATGTACACGCTGTAGGGGATGTCCCCGAACTCGTGCCACCAACCGCGCTGGCGCGACTCCTTGGCCATCTCCATCAGCCCGTTGCGGACCCGCTCGTCCTCGACCTCGTAGACCTCGCACAGGTCGCGCACATCGCGCGGGCTGATCGATCGGCGGCCGTTCTCCAGTCGGCTGATCTTCGACTGGGAGACCATCAGGCGGCCGGCCACCTCCTCGGCGGTCATCCCCCTGAGCTCGCGCAGCCGCCGGAGCTCGGCGCCGAGCCTGCGGCGGCGAACCGTCGGATTCACGCTGGCGGACACATCGACCTCCGGCCCTACTACTGGCAACAGTGCGGTAATTGGTACCAACCCCCTGACGCTGAGCAGCATGCCACCTCAACTGCGGTCCACGCCCGGGAATCGAGGCAGCACGGTAGAACAGATCATCGGAAAATAGCTCAATCGGGATGGGGGTACTTGCGGACCACCCGCCCCACGCGCTAAAGGGCATTCCTTGCGCCCCAAGACACTTGACGCGGCGCCGGGAAAACGCCCGCCGGGAGAGAACGCCCAAAGGCGGGGGGGGGGGGGGGGGGGCCCCCCCCCCCCCCCCCCCCCCCCCCCCCCCCCCCCCCCCCCCCCCCCGCCCCCCCCCCCCCCCCCCCCCCCCCCCCCCCCCCCCCCCCCCCCCCC